>CAYQIM010000058.1:0-100854 GCA_964417555.1 Rickettsiella sp.
GGACGCAGGACGAATCGCGGCCTAATTTCAGTCGCGTGATGCGAATTAATTTTGGGGACACGATGGCCAAAATTTTTCATGAGCATAGCGACTCGCTTGAAGGATCGTATCAATAGCGACGGTTTCAAGTTGATTTAACAGTAACCCGATTAACTCCAACAATCTTGCACACGCTTCTGAGTTTAATCGTTTATTTTTGATAAAAATAACGATAAACATAGAAATAACAGAAAGACCGCTAGGATTTTTTCCTAAAATAAAGCTTTTAATCCAGACTTTATTGACTTTATCTAGCAACGTTTGCACGTCATTGGCATCTGGAATACAAGGGCAATAGTCTTGTTTATAAAGTAACTCGATAAGATCTTTTCTAGCGCCTTTTTGTTGCTTGAGATAACCTGAGGAGAGTTCCATCCTGATAAACATCCTTGTTATTTTATAAAAATGAATGCTAGCTTATCCTATTTCTTTGTTATTTTCTCTAATTTTAGCTTGGAGAAAATAATGATGACGTATTGGATGGCATACTTTCCATATCCTGCACTGGCAAACTTTTTGTCAATGGTTCCTTATTCCGACTAAAAAAGAAGGAAAAACATCCGGTTGACTTTTCAGAACGTGAATTTAAATGAGAGAAAACAGGAATAGGTGTGGGTGTTGGTGATCTGCCGAGGTTTTCATGAGTTACAGATACTGAAGAGTTAACTGCTTCAACCGGAGGAGTTAAAACAGGAAATGCTTTTTCTATTTTTTCTGATTTACCACAAATAACCTTTAAACCTTGTTTAATTTCCGCAAAAACAGCGGTAGAGAGACTGCGAAATGTCGTTTTTCCATAATCTATCGACGCTTTATTTTCTTTAGCGACTTGTTCAACCCCTTTTTTAATGAACCACATCGCTATACCCACACTAACAAACGCCGCACCGATAGGTGCTAAAAGCGGTACGCCTGCCAAACTTAAAAATCCAAACGCTATCACTCCCGCAGTAACCCCTAAAACAATCCCTAAAACGTTCGCTTTGCAATAACCTTTAAATGCTGCCCAGCGGTGATAGTTCTCTGTTTTTTCTGTATAAGCCTCTGTTTCTGCTGCTGCTTTCGCTTCTTTCTCCGCGTTTAAATACTTTTCTTCTCTTTCAGTTAGAGGGATCTTTTCTGAAAGTATATCGATAGAGATGCCCGTCAACGGTAAAATACATCCTTCCTGATTCAATATCAAACTCGCTCGCTTCCTCATCTTTTAATAAACCAAAAGCTGCACTCGATAAACTCTCCATTAATTGACCTACATTTAATTGTAGATTAGGTGTGTTGGTAGGTGATTTTCTAATTTCAGCAATTAATTTATCATTTAGTTGATTAAAGATTTTATAAAAAAATCTACCTACTTTATGTTCACCTTTCTTATAAACGATTAAAAATCCATGCGGCTCATCAGGGATAATATCGTCTCCTTCTATATCTCCAATATGAGGAACACGATGTTTCTCAAAACAATCCTTCAGCTTCTGAAAAAAATTTCTTTCGTGTTCGTGATTGGCCATCCCTATTACTCTTAATTTTTTGTTTGCCTCTGCACGTTCGTTTGGCTTTAAAAACTTAATCTTGCCCTGTTTATCCTGAAAAGGCACTAAGAGTGTTATTCCATCATTGCTAAGCCCTTCTGTTTCCAACCAATGCTGAGCTTTTTCCTTACTGCCAAACGGCATGATTTCTTCTAATTCATTGCAATAAGAACGCAAAGATACTGTGGACATAAAAACCTACTTACTTATTATTATTTTTATATTTGCAATACTAATAAAAAAATAAAAAATTATCAATTTAAAAAAATTAAATATTTTTAATATTTTATTTTTAATAAATAAAAAAATTAATTTAATAAAGGCTTAATATAAAGAAAAATAGATAAATAATAACAAAAACAAACGATATATAATTTTTATAAAAAATTATTTTATATGATTATTTTTATTCCAATGTAATTTTGTGCGTAATGTTTCAAAATAATTATAATCAAGCGGATGAATCAAACGTAATGGTTTTGAATTTTTTTGAATGCTAATATCTGAATCAATAGGGACTGAGATCCGTGCCCGTCCATCACAACTGAGTGAAGGCGGTGATTGACTGTAAGTATCCACATGAACCACAATGTGACTCTCAGCACTAACAACAATCGGTCTGGCACTTAAGGTATGAGGAAACATCGGAACTAATACAATCGCATCTAACTGCGGATGTAAAATAGGGCCGCCACCCGATAAAGAATAAGCCGTTGAACCGGTCGGCGTAGCTACAATTAAACCATCGGCTTGCTGTACACAAACAAATTGATTATCAATTGTGATTGAAAACTCTATCATGCGCGCTACATTTCCCGGCATCAATACAACTTCATTTAATGCCACTCCTGTTTGGACCTCATCACCGCGCAAAGCAATAGTCGCATTTAATAAAAATCGCTCTTCCTCTTGGTAATGGCCCGCCAACACCTCAGCGATTTTTTTTTCGAGATCATGTGGATGAATATCGGTAAGAAAACCCAAACGTCCGCGATTAATGCCTAATACGGGAATATCATGTGCCACTGCACTGTGGGCCGCATTAATGAGACTACCATCTCCACCTACCACGATCAGTAGGTCGATTTGTCCGTGCAAATCCGATCGTGTAAAGCAATGACACTGGCGTCCTGGCAAGGATTTTTTAGCTGTTTCTTCTTCAACAAGCACTTGCAGATTATTGGCTTGTAAATAATCTAACACTGCGATAAGCGTATCGCTAACGTCGCGCATCCCTTGCCTGCCAATCAAACCAATACGAGTAAAACTTTTGGACATATCGAATTACCTATGTGAGCAACATATATACTATCTGCAATTGAAATTGCGAATTTGCAAGTTCAATTGCCATTCTCTCGCGATGGGGATTTTCAAGGGGAAAATCGCGCTTTCTCCCCTTGAACGACGGGCATAAGCTTTGCTTTTGCCCGTCGTGTAATTGGGTATACCGCTCGCCATGAGTTTGAAAGTTTCGCAGCTTCAAGTACCAGCGGTATATCCTGAGCAAATTGTCCTAACTAGTCAAATTAAACCGATAAAATAGCTTTTGGCAAACTAACTGGCTTTGAATCAACGAGGCTTGAATCTCAAAGACCTAGCCTCCATAATTTATATCTAATTATAGACTTACCTATCTCTTTCTTTAAAAAAACGGGAGACTTATTAGAATGAGTAAAAATGAGAACTCTAAAAAAACAGCCTGGGAAAAGTTAAAAGTAGAAGCTGGTCAAGAAACAACCGAAAATGAGTCAGCTATTAAAGAGGAAACAGCGACAGCCAAAACAACATCTTCTCCCAATAAACTAACCCATCCTTCTTATGAAAGCTTAGAAGAACAACTTTCTAAAACAGAAGCTCAATTAGAAGCGCATAAAAGCCAATTGATTCAATACAAAGAACAGGATACCTATCGTCTCGCCGAAATGGAAAATATACGCCGTCGTAGCAAACTGGATATAGAAAACGCTTATAAATTTTCTTTGGAAAAAATTATCAAAGACCTACTTCCTGTAAAAGACAGTTTAGAAGCCGCACTACTTGTTCCTACCACTGAAGCAAAAAATGATGCAATGTTAAAAGGTGTACAATTAACACTTCAAACCCTAGAAAAAGTATTAAAAAACAATGGTGTTGAAGCCATTGAACCCGCCACCGGCGAAACCTTTAATCCAGAGCATCATCAAGCGATGCTGATGGAAGAAAGTGCGGATCAAACACCGAACACCATCGTTAAAATCCTACAAAAAGGCTATTTGCTCAATAATAGACTCATGCGCCCTGCCTTGGTGGTTGTAGCCAAAGTCGTTGAAAAAAATGCATAATCGTCGGCGATACACCTTGAAAAGGTCACGACTAAACCCAATTTTAGATACGTTGTTAGTTATACCGCTAACAGACAGTTTTCAGTTCAATTTTTTATAAAACAAGTGTTTAGTTGGATGGATTGATACTAACGAATTTTTGAACCCACGCTGAGACTTTATAGGATAGTTTTAGTTAAAAGCAACAGCAAAGAAATTAGCTATTTATGCGGAGAATATTATGGCAAGTGCAAAAATAATTGGCATCGACCTGGGTACCACAAATTCCTGTGTTGCCATTATGGAAGGTGGCAAACCCAAAGTAATTGAAAATAAAGAAGGGCGCCGTACAACGCCGTCAGTCGTCAGCTACGACAATGAAATCAAAGTCGGTGAAGTGGCTAAACGACAATCCGTGACTAAGCCAAAAGACACCCTCTATACCGTAAAACGTCTGATAGGACGTCGCTTCAAAGACGAGGCGGTACAAAAAGATATCAAGATGGTCCCTTACAAAATCATTGAAGCGGAAAATGGCGATGCTTGGCTAGAAGTGGGCGGTAAAAAATTGTCGCCGCAGCAGGTCTCAGCACAGATATTAATGAAGCTAAAAAATGATGCCGAAGCGTATTTAGGCCATGAAGTCAAAGAAGCCGTAATTACAGTCCCTGCTTATTTCAACGATTCTCAGCGTCAAGCGACTAAAGACGCCGGCCGTATTGCCGGACTTGAAGTCAAACGTATTATCAACGAACCTACAGCAGCGGCTTTAGCCTATGGCTTAGACAAAAAACGCGGCGATTCTACTGTGGCCGTCTATGATTTAGGCGGAGGTACCTTTGATATCTCTATTATTGAAATCGCTGAAGTCGATGGCGAACATCAGTTTGAAGTCTTAGCGACCAATGGTGATACCTTTCTCGGTGGTGAAGATTTCGATCTTCGTGTGATTAACTATCTTGCTGACGAATTCAAAAAGGATCAAGGAATTGATCTACACAACGATCCGCTGGCTTTACAACGTCTTAAAGAAGCGGCTGAAAAAGCAAAAATTGAACTTTCTTCAGCTCAAGAAACTGAGATTAATCTCCCTTATATTACAGCCGATAATAGCGGTCCAAAACACCTACACATCAAATTAACCCGGGCAAAACTGGAATCACTGGTGGAAGATTTGATTGAGCGCACCATCACGCCTTGTGAAACGGCACTTAAAGATGCAAAAATTTCTAAAGATAAGATTTCGCAAGTTATCTTGGTGGGTGGACAAACACGAATGCCAAAAGTACAGGAAGTTGTTAAAAACTTCTTTGGTAAAGACGCACGCCATGATGTGAATCCTGACGAAGCAGTGGCCATTGGTGCCGCTATTCAAGGTGGTGTCTTAGCCGGCGATGTGAAAGATGTCTTGCTTTTGGATGTGACACCGCTGTCTTTAGGGATAGAAACCCTAGGTGGGGTGATGACAAAACTTATTGATAAAAATACCACGATTCCTACCAAGGCTAGCCAAACTTTTTCTACGGCTGACGATAACCAAAGCACAGTAACGATTCATGTCTTACAAGGTGAGCGGGAAATGGCCTCAGCCAATAAATCGCTGGGCCGTTTTGATTTGTCGGATATTCCACCAGCACCACGCGGTACGCCACAGATTGAAGTCACCTTTGACATTGATGCCAATGGTATCCTAAACGTGTCTGCTAAAAATAAAGCCACTAGTAAGGAACAAAAAATTGTCATCAAAGCTGCTAGCGGTTTATCAGAAGCAGAAATTCAGCAAATGGTTAAAGATGCTGAAACGCATGCCGATGAAGATCGTAAATTCCATGAACTTATACAAATTCGTAACCAAGCAGACAGCTTAATTCATGGTACCAGTAAAGCGCTGAAAGAAGCGGGTGATAAGATTAATGCGGATGAGAAGGCGGAGTTAGAAAAAGCAATTGACGCATTAAAGGAATCGCTAAAAGGCAACGACAAAGCCGATATGGAAGCTAAGCTTAAAGAACTAACCGATATCTCAGGAAAAATGGCTGATCGTCTTTATGCACAACCTAGCGCTGATACAAGTACTAGCGAATCAACAACGGCTGATGCTACACAGGCCTCTAATGAGAAAGAAAGGGGAGATATAGAGGACGCTGTATTTGAAGAAGTCAAAGACAAAGAGAAAAAGGACAAGGATAAAGAATAACTTTATCATTTTCGTTGTAGTTGCTTATCGGTGAAAATCGGTAAGCAACCTTTAATAAGAACTATTCCACTAACATTTTAAATCCCTTTTCATCGAGGGATTTTCCTATCTTTGGCTCTTTATTTATGGCAAAACAGGATTACTATGGCGTATTAGGCGTTGCTCGAAATGCGAGTGATGATGAATTAAAAAAAGCCTATCGCAAACTCGCAATGAAATACCACCCCGATCGAAACAAATCGGATAAAACGGCGGAGGAAAAATTCAAAGAAGCTAAAGAGGCCTATGAAGTCTTATCTGACGCTCGTAAACGAGCCGCTTACGATCAGTTTGGCCATGCCGGCGTCGAAGCGGGTATGGGCTCCGGTGGTGCAGGCTCACGTGGTTTTAATTTCAGTGATGTCTTTGGCGATATGGGGGATGTCTTTGGTGATATTTTTGGCGGTGGTCGTGGTGGCCAACAAAGACAACAGCGTGGTGCAGACCTACGTTATACTTTAGAAATTGATTTAGAAGCCGCCATTCATGGCACGACGGTAGAAATTCGTATTCCTCGTGTCGTTACCTGTAAAAGCTGCGCTGGCAGCGGTGCACGTAAGGGAAGTAAACCCATCACTTGTAAAACCTGTGAAGGCCAAGGCCAAGTTCGCATTCAGCAAGGATTTTTCACTATTCAACAGACTTGTCCGGATTGTCATGGTCAAGGAAACCTTATTAAAGATCCTTGTCCCGATTGCCGTGGTCAAGGGCAAGTACAAGAATCAAAAACCTTATCCGTTAAAATTCCTGCCGGAATTGACGAAGGAAATCGAATTCGTTTAAGTGGCGAAGGAGAAGGTGGACTGCATGGGGCTCCCTCAGGCGATCTTTATGTGCAAATACATCTAAAACCGCATCCATTATTTCGACGAGAAGGGCAACATCTCTATTGCGATGTTCCTATTAGTTTTACCTTGGCAATATTAGGCGGTGAGATTGAAGTACCTACTTTAACCGGAGTTGTAAAGCTCCATATTCCTGCTGAAACTCAAAGCGGAAAAATTTTACGTTTACGCGGCAAAGGCGTGCCAGGACGTCCGGGTGTAACCGGCGATTTACTTTGTCGCGTCTTTGTAGAAACCCCAGTTAATCTCAATAAACAACAAAAAGAATTAGCCGCCGCGCTTGAAAAAGCGCTGCAAGAAGGAAACCATTATCCTAGGGCAAAACAATGGTTTGCGAGTGTAAAGAAATTTTTTACTAAACATTAGCGTTAGATACGCTAGTAAAACGCCGTATTCGTCACCCCGCTACATGATAGCGGGGTCCATAAAAAATAAAATGTTTTCATAAAGTACAGTAATAAACGTAAATTTTCCTGGATACCGCGGTCAAACGGTCAAGCCGCGGTACGATTTATATCCCGGAATCTATAGGTTAAATGTTATAACTCGAAAAAATTATTTAAAACAGGTATGATCACCCTCCTCCTTACAAACTTGTGGATTTGAAAAAAGCTAAATGAAATAGAGAAAAATCATGCAGAAAGTTCCAATGACAATTACTGGCGTTAAAAACCTCGAACAAGAATTACAAGACCTAAAAACGATAACACGACCTAAAATTATCGAGGCCATTGCGACAGCCCGTGCCCACGGCGATCTCAAGGAAAATGCGGAATACCACGCCGCCAAAGAAGCACAAGGTTTTACCGAAGGGCGTATTCAAGAGATTGAAAGTAAATTAGCCACCGCACAAATCATTGATGTCACTAAAATTGCGAATCATGGTAAAGTTATTTTCGGTGCTACCGTTTATCTTATTAATACAAATAGCAATGAAAAATTTACCTATCAAATTGTCGGTGAAGATGAAGCCAATATCAAAGATGGTAAAATTTCGGTTGCTTCTCCTATTGCAAGGGCCATGATAGGAAAAGAAGAAGGTGATGTCGTCGATGTACAAACACCGGCAGGTTTGCTTAAGTTAGAAATTGCTAAAGTAGAATATCGTTGACCCTATTGTCATGGCGAATTTATGCCTAATAAGTCACCGTAACCGTAACACTGTCCGTATAAAGACCAATCGGCAAGGCCTGCAAGGCAGGCAGTAAACCATAAACCGTATAATTTCTTGTCTCAGTTAAACCTAAGGCGGTATAAGTATCACTCACCGTGCTTGTGCCTGCTGTACCATTACCCCACACGGAAGTACGTGCTGCGGTGGTATATAAATTATAATTCAAATGATTACCTGTTAAGTTCATAAACCGCGTGGTGAAAGTACCACTATTTCCTGCATTCATACTGATTACATAGGAAGCAGTGAATATTACTAAAGCCGAACAGGTGACGGCCACATTACCATTCGCTGTCGTTGCGGTCGCTGATATTGGATTATAGTTACCAAAAGCCACCGCCGTTGTTCCAGCTGAACAAGTACAACCTAGTCCCATACAAGCCGCATAAATTGCTTGACTGTAAAAACAGTAAACGAATATTAAAATAAAATAACGACATGCACGAACTATTTTCAGTAACACAACACATCTCCTAATTCGATTATCGCTTCATGTCTGTTAGGTACATTGACAGAGAAATAGTAGGTATGTTTATCCCAGTTAACTGAACCCACTAATGGATTTGTACTGATATCAGGAATATAGACTTCACCGTCATTCGCCACCGGATAAATCAGACCGGCTTGATCTTGCTTTAATAACAGTTCTGCACCGACGGGCACAAACTTACCATTAGGCAATAATAAGTGCATAACGACACCTTGCAGCTGTTTAACAGGGAATTTTGCTAACGTCCCACTGGCAAAATAAGGAATCACTGTCTGGCTTGTACTATCGATCTGCGTATCTAAAGGTAAAGTAGTTGGATCGATTTCGACAGTATTTTCTTGATAAGGCAATAACTGGGTCACTAATAAATTACCATTTTTATCGGTATGTCCCATTAATTGATGTTCATAAAATATATTAATATCCGGATAATGAGGAACTTGAACCAAGACAAAACTATTGGTTAATTTACGCGCTAAAAAACCATTCCCTGAAAAATAAATCGTGCTACCGCTCGCATCGAATTCATAGTTTGCTATACCCTGGCCTTGACCAAAACGCGCGGTGTAGGCGCCTATTTCATTTTGCAAGGTAATATCAGCACCCGCATAACGACTGCTATTGTTACTCGCCAACAGGTTATAACCATAACCTTTGCCCAACGGCACCGGTTTGCTAAATTGCAAGACATCTTGGAGTTGATGGTTTTGCCAATTAGTCGCGTTACTTACCACATGATTGACGTCAGGCGCAAAAACTAAACTAATAAACGCCTGATTGGTTTGTGAGTTACGTAGATCACCAACAAAACCGATACTCAGTGAAATATTTTTAAATAGGCTACGACTATAGGTTGCAGTTAACAAACGCGCCGTTGGTATATTAGAAAACCCATTAACCGTATTGAAATTTCGACTATTGATCATGGTATAATTGGTACTCAGCGATCCATAATCTGGCAGACTATATCCTAAAAATAATTGATTAATGAGACTAGGTGGTGCTGAATTAGGTTGATCACCCAACTGTAAATAATTTAAGGTCGTTAAGCTGGTATTGAAACCATAACTCAACGCCGAACCTTGATGGACAAACCCTAAGGCTAACAACCCTCCTTCCCCTAAAGTACTATGTCCACCTGCAACCGCTAAAGATGCCACCCCATATTGATTTAATAAATAATCTGCTGAAAAACCTAACGTTTGTTGATCAAATAACACTTCCGCATGACTACCTAAAGTCAAATGATCAGTGATGCCACGTTGATAGGTCGCTACACCTAAAAACCGTCCATAATCATTACTATCAACACCATAATTATCCCGTACAAAATCTGCTTCATAAGAAAAGTTCACTAGATTAGGCTTTAATAGTAAAGGGCTGGCATAGTAAGGAAAACTAATAATCTGACTGCGACCTAAAAGATCTTGCGTCACGACATTGACCGTGCCCGAACCCGAGATAACCGGAATATTGTTAAAAATATAAGGTCCATTATTCACTATCCGTTCTTGATTAAGCACACTATTAACAAAAACATCCACCGTACTAGGAATTGACGCTTCACCTTGGTAGCCCGGCAAAGGAAAGGTCACTAAATTAGGCTGGGTATCAAAGTTAGTCGCATATTGAATACCTGCAAAACGCGCCGCACCACTCCAATAGGTAGAACCGGTTATCGCATCACCAAATCGCCAACGCGCTATTTTTTCTGGCTCATCCAAAGTCCAAGTCGTATTTAAACGTATCAGTTTACTGGCTTGTGTTGTCAACAACGTAATGTCATTCGCATATTTGTTATAAGCCAACACCTCCGCCGTGCCCACACCTAAACGATTAAATAAACCTAAATCCATTAAGGCAGAAATATTAGTTTGATTAACCCCAATATTATTATTGCGCAAAGCAACAGCATCATAATTGAGAAATGCACCGGGATCATTTGGACGCAACGCGCCGATGCGTTTACTGAGCGGATCAAAGGTTTGAATAGTAAATAGTTGTGCCGGTGCTTGGACTGATAACTGCATCGCATATTGATCAAGCTGATAGCTTAGACCCGGATACCAATTCAGTTGGTTTAGATTTTGTCCTTGATAGCGTAGAGGTGGATGCTGGATAGAACGCAAATTCCAACGGCGTAAATCACTTTCTTCGATCCAGATATTACCCAATGAATCTTTATAACACGAGGTAATCCCTGACAATAAAGCAGCATTTAACTTTACTTCAAGCAGCAAAGGAATTAAGTTCGCTTGCTCATTTCCTGTAACTGATTTATTTGCTAAAAATTCCGTTTCTTGCCCTGCTTTAATAGCTACACTATATAAGCAAAATACTATTAAACAAGCAACTAATGAATATTTAAAGCCGATGCAGAACTGACTTATTACTTTGTCCATTAATATTCGATTTAATATCCGTGTACTTAGTTTTAGAATCAACCGCTGCTATCCAACTACGCGTTTGGCGAGGTAAAATATAAGCAAAAGTTGAATGCTCTTTCATGGCGAGTGCTCGCTGTCCTTGCTGCTCAGCCGGTAACAATTGCCAATTTTTAATAAATAGGGTGACATTACCGTCATTGTATAATTGCAATTTAATGTGTCTTGAATCGGAACGTTTTGCCGACCAAACAAACTGCTCAATAATATGTTGCGGTTGCACAAATGCACAAATAATCCGAGAGAGAGATCGACAAGAAAATAAAGTGTTTGACCTAACCGCTTTTTTTTGGGCTGCGGTACTTCTTTAATATGAAGGCGATAGGTTTTTTGCAATGTGTTGTAAATAGGATGACGCAAAGCAAAGCGAATCACTTGTGTTTTATGGGGGGGCAAGGTAAATAAGGGTGGCGTCAACAAGATATCGTGCGATACTTTATAGATATCCTTGCCATCATGCTGTTGCCAATCCAATAAACTGAGCTGCAGTAAGCTATTCTCATCACCATGGTTAGTCACCTTGACAACACCGACAATCTGCTTTGCTGATAGAAAAAGCTGAGTCGGCGACACTTCATACACATTGGCACAAACGGGTGGTGCAAACAAAAAGCTTAATAGTAAAAAACCAATTTGATGGCGTGGTTTCATTTTCATCCTTGTTCATTACATCCGTTACTGACTTTATAAAATGCTAATCATCAAAAAGTAACCGTTATACTCACCGTATCCGTATAATTACCAGGTGTTGCTGTGGTTCCTTGCCCGGCAAAAATGGTGCCTGGAACAGTGATCGCTTGCGCTACGCCGCTTCCCGTTCCTGCTACGGTTGCTCCCGTCGTACCATTTCCCCAAACTGTAGTACGAGCCGTCGTGGTATAAATCGTATATTGCAGTGTCCCGGCGGGCGATGGATTCGTCAAAACACGGATAGGAATCGTTGCACCTGTACCCGAACCGGCATTAAGTGCAATGGTGTAAGCACTACCATTCGTACAAGTGATGGCCAAGCTTCCATTGACATTAAGTGCAGCCCCACCCGGTGTAAAAGTACCAAAAGCCAATGTACTACTTCCTACTGCACAAGCCGCTATAATTGTTGCACTCACAGGTAAAGCGGCAGTTGCTGTTGCCGCTAATGATGACTGATTAAAAAGCAAGGTAATTAGTCCGATGAGCATCCTTGCTTTAGAGAACGGAGACATAACTGCCTTATTGTGATCTTAAAAATAAGAGAGTTGCATATAGTATGACGCTTAAAACATCTAGGCAAGATATTTAATTATTTTGTTATCTTAAATTATTTATTTTCATTTGATGAAGAAGTGCTGAAAAAGCACGGATGTAGGATACAAACAAAAGCATTAACACTAAATTACTTAAAATGAGGTTATGGGGTAAACGTAACCGTTATCGTTACCGTGTCGGTATAATTACCTGGTGTGACTGTTGCTGTCTGTCCTGCAGGAATTCTTCCGTACACGTTAACGGTTTGCACTGCGCCAGTACCCGTTCCAGGTACTGTGGCGGTTGCACCTGTGCCATCGCCCCACACTACGGTACGACCCGTCGTTGTATATATATTATAATTAAGTGTTCCAGCCGGGGTTGGGTTGGTTAAGACACGATTAGTAAAGGATGCTCCTGACCCGGTACCTATATTTAGGGCAGTGGAGTATGTGCCACCAGCCGTGCAGGTTACTTGAAAACTACCGGTGGCATCATTAAGTGCGCCTGTATAAGCACCAAAAGCGAGTAGATTAGAACCTGTACCCACTGTACACGTATTTGCAACATTTGCAGTGACGGATAAAGTTCCAGTTGCCGTTGCTGCTAAAGTAAGTTGACTAAAAAGTACAGCAACTAATGTGATGAGAATCCTTCCTACATTGAGCATACCGTTTCCTTAAATATGCAGATTAAACAAGGCTTATATCTTATGACGATAAGTATGTCTAATCAAGATGTTTAATAAAAAATTAGCTTCCTAATTTTCTTTTCAAACATAAAGAACAAGAAAACGTAATTTAAAATTTTTTAAATATAAGACTAAAAATTAACCGTTATATTCACCGTATCGACATAATTACCAGGCGTCACTCCTACCGTTTGTCCTGCGAAGATGGTCCCTGGTACCGTAATCGATTGCGCAGAACCCGTGCCGGTTCCCGGTACAGTAGCAGTTCCAGCGGTACCATCACCCCAAACAGTGGTACGAGTCGGATCAGTAAAAATAGTATAATGTAGTGTCCCGGGAGGTGATGAATTCGTTAATGTTCGTGAAATTAGCGTTGCCCCTGCTCCAGAACCCGCATACAGAGCGACTGTATAAGTATCACCCGCAGTACAAGTAACTTGCAAAATACCATTTACATTCAAAACGGTGCCTGTATAAGTACCAAAAGGGAGTAAATTTGTACCCGTTCCTACGGTGCAGGTATCAGCAACGTTTGCAGTTACCGCTAACGTTCCAGTTGCCGTTGCAGCAAGCATCTTAGGGCTAATCAATAAAAATGCTAATCCAATTAAAATGTTTCGTGCTTTGAACATATTAGACATCCTTCAAATAAATCTAAAGGCATTAAATATTCTTAGCTACTTAGAAAGAGTAGGATGCTTTGATTATTCGATCAAGCAGGTTAAAAAAATACCTCTATTTCAAAAAGTCACTAAGATAGTCACTGTGTCTGAATAAGATCCCGTTTCCACTAGCTGATTTATCGGGATCTGACCATAGATAGTAATAACTTGTGCCGACCCTGTACCCAATTGATGCAAAGTATTTTGCCCTAGGGTAGTCCCATAATGATGGATATGATTAGCATCCTGGAAAAGTGCATAATTTAATACCTGTTTTCCTCCTATCTTTGTCACCATACGGTGTTCTTCAGTAGCACCAGCCGCCAAACCTTGATTGATGCCGATATCATAAGGTAGATTAGCCGTACAATTTATGGTGACGCTTCCAGTCGCATTATTCGGGTTAGTATTGAGTGGGTTATAACCAGGAAAGCTCATATTGCTTACCGCTCCTAAAGTACAACTTCGTGAACCACAAGGACTTACTCCGCCTGGACCTGGATTACCACACACCGTTGCAGTAACCATTAATGTTCCTATTGTTGCCGCCAACGCACTTTGACCAACAAAAATCCAAAGCAAACCGATCAAAATCTTGTCTAATCTAAACATATCCCCCCCACAACAAAGACCTAAAGTCTTTAATATTTTGTTCTTTTGAAGTGGCAATCTGCCAACTGCAATGGGTATACAACCCCGCGTAATAATTTATAATTCTTAATTTAGTCTAGTGAATGATTGAAGATTTAACGAATGAAGGCTGTTATGATCGAGGCTTCACCAAAAAACAAAATTGTATATCTCTCAGATCTAGGGCTTATCCAAGTCACTGGTAAAAATTCTGCACAATTTTTACAAGGTCAACTCAGTTGCGATGTCTCTGAAATCAATGAAAAACAAAGTCGTCTAGGTGTTCATTGTGACGCTAAAGGACGTGTTCAAGCAACGTTTCGTCTATTTTCTTACCAAGATGCCTACTATTTCTTACTGCCACGCAGTATGATTCCACATCTAATACAGTGTCTACAAAAATATGCTGTTTTTTCAGCAGTTAGCTTAATCGATGTCACGAAAAACTGGAAAATGATAGGACTTGTAAATCCTTCTATAGCTAACCGACTTGATGAATACACACTATTACCTGAACAAGACAATGGCGTGGTTTTTTCTGCAACAACAATAAGTTTAGCGATAACGAACGCTCGCTTTATTTTATTAACCCCCCATGAACTATACTCCGAACAATGGGGTACAGAGAGCATGTCCCTTAATGACTGGTATTTATTAGATATTATGGCCGGGATTGCTACCATTTACCCACAAACCATAGCTCAATTTACCCCACATCAATTAAATTACCCTGCCATTGGTGGCGTGAGTTTTACTAAAGGTTGCTATATTGGCCAAGAAATTATTGCCCGAACACAGTATTTAGGAAAATCTAAAAGCCGTCTTTATCGCGTTATGTTTAAAGCTAAACACAACTTTCCGCCCGGTTCATCGATACAAGACCAGGGGAACGTTCGTCAGGGAACCCTGATCATGAACGCACAGGTAAAAGAACAGACCTATCAAGCCTTAGCTTGTTTGCAAAGCCAAGCCATTTCACATACTATCCACTTAAAAGATTCCCAAGGTCCTGTTTTACAGCCTTTAGAATTACCTTACATGGTATAGGATAACAACAAAATTATGCTTAAAATAAAAAAAATAAGCTTATATCTATTTTCTCTATTCGGAATAAGCAGCTTTGCCTGGGCAACCACACCGGCCGTGCCCCTTACACCCATTATTCCGGCTATCAGTTCTAATACCAATCCTTCTTGGCAACCCGCAAATCCACAAAGTAAAGCGATAGAATTTGCCCGCCAAGCCGGCTCCATTGCTGGTGTTGCGCAGGCTTGCGGCCAAAATGTAGCAGATTTCACCCAAAGAATTATTGAAGCCGTCAATAAGCTTACCGCAAACCCGACTGATAAAGCCGCTGCCATGCTTATTTATCAACAGATAGCTCGTGAAGCGCAAATGAGTGAGCAAAAACGGCAAACTATTCCTTGTCTAAAGGTTTTGCAAGATTATCGGAATCTACCTATCATGCAAACGAATTATAAAGAAAACGTGATTGCACAATTAAATCCTTCAGAACCTTAGCCATTACGTTTTACTTTTTACTTTTTGATTTACAATACTTTCTGCTTCGCATTCGATTCGCGTATAAAGACAAGTAGAATAATAGATAATAGAATATAAAAAGGTAATATCGTCAACGCACGGCGATAGTCCATCACTGAAAAATAGTGAATATTCTCCACTATCTTACCGCTCCAACCACTATCTAATAATTTTCCAATCAACGGCTCAGTAAAAGCACTAAAAACAACATCGCCGGTATTAATTAAGGCAACAACCGTCGCAGCAACCGTCAGTTTGTTAAGTTCTCTACCCAAAGCAAAACCTAGCATAAAAGCGCCAGTGCTAAAACCAAATAAAAACAATAACCCCCCTAATAGCCAAAGCGGTAAATAGGTTGAATAAATAATCATGAGAATAGTGACTAAGCTAACGCAACTGCTTACCAACATAACACGACGTCGGTGACCCAAATGATCTGACAATAAACCTAACAAAGGACTACCGAACGCCAAACCAAAAAAGATCAATGATACAAAAAAAGCCGCGTGTGCCTGTGTTAAATGGTAGCCTTCTTTTAAAAAAGGAATACACCAAAGACCAGCAAAAGCATCGATCGGCGAGAACGCTAAGCCACTATATAAAGTAATCAGCCAATTTTGTTTATTGGTTAAAACAACCCATACATCGCGAAAAGAAAATTTAGTTGTAGACGATGATGAAATAACAGCGGCTTGTTTTTTTAATTGCGGCTTATCGCGTACTATAATATAGAACAAAGCCGCTAAAATTAAACCCAAAATAGCACATAACACTAAGCTATGGCGCCATCCTACGGAGTTCACGATTAAAGATAGGGGCATTTGGCCGGCAATAGCACCTAACATAGCTGCCGATGCCAATAAACCACCCACAAAAGCGTACTGATGTGGTTTAAACCATAAGCTAGTCATTTTCATATAGCTTACTGTTGCAAAAGCGGCACCTACCCCCATAAACGTACGTGCCCAAGCCGCAAACACTAAACTATCCGCTTGCGAAAAACGATAGGCACCCAACGCACAAATCAATAAAGCCAGTGTCGTCAATAGGCGCGGGCTAAATCTATCTAACAACATACCAACAAAAAGTTGAGCAATGAGAAAAGAGTAGAAAAAGCTAGCCGCTAAATTTCCTAAGCCCGCACCTTCAATATGAAACTCCCTCATCAGATCATCGGTCATGATACTCGGCGAAACTTGGAGAATATATTTATAAAATAAAAAAGAAGAAGCTAATACGATCACGACCCACGGATAGAAACGATGCGTAGTGAAATGCTTATTAAAAATACGCATAGACTGATAAAACCTTAAAAAAACAAGTTAGATTAAGCCATTGTAAGTTAGACAACTATAGGCAATTTTTTCACCATTATACCCATAATACAGGAAGTTGTGTGTTTGTAAGGAAGCTCCATTATGCAATGAATACATACTATTTATTCATTGTCTTAAAATGTCGCATTTTCAGTTTCTAACAGTATAATAATGCTTTTTCAATGCCCCGGTGGCACAGATGGATAGCGCGGTCCCCTCCTAAGGGACAGGTCGCCGGTTCGAATCCGGCCTGGGGCACCAAGAAATATGAATATATTATCTATACAATCCCATGTCAGCTATGGTTATGTGGGCAATAAAGCCGCTACTTTCCCATTACAATCTCTTGGGATAGAAGTGTGGCCTATTAATACCGTACAATTTTCCAACCATACCGGTTATGGCTCATGGCAAGGAGACATATTTTCTCCTGAGCATGTTCGTTCAATTATCCAAGGCTTAGAAGCTTTAGGCCTTGCTAAACAATGCACGGCAATTTTATCCGGCTATATTGGCGATAAGGCCATTGGTGAGGTAATTATTGAAACGGTCAGACGCTTTAAAAAAGTTAATCCCGATTTATTCTATCTCTGTGATCCCGTCATGGGCGATGCCGGAGGCAAAGGCTGCTTTGTAAAAAAAGACATTCCTGAATTTTTCCGCGATCAATGCCTTAATGTCGCTGACATTATTACGCCCAATCACTTTGAGACAGAAGTCTTATGGGATAAGAAAATCAATACTTTACAGCAATTACAGCAAGCCTGTTCTTTTTTCCATGCTAAAGGCGTTCATATTGTTGTTATTACACGTTTACAACTTAAAAATCATACTACTTCGGAAAACTACTCTGCTTTTCTGTCTGTTAAGAACAATAACCAACAATGGCTAGCCTCAGCACCTGAAACTAAACTAAGCCATCCGATTAATGGTTCGGGTGATCTATTTTCGGCGCTCTATTTGGGTCATTTTTTATTAAGCAAAAATCCTGTGTTCGCATTCCAGCAGGCGATGAATACCACGCATAAAATAATTGCCGCCACGGCAAAAGCAAAACAACGTGAATTAAAAATTATTGGTAATGACTATTGTGATCCAAGCCCTAACTTGATTAAACTAGAACCCGTTATCCTTTAGCCTGATGATGCTCACCAGTACTTTCTGCTTCATCCGTAAATGACAACGTGGTCCACCCGGTCTAACAATAAGGAAGTGTTCTAATGAAAGACTACAGTTTTTATTTATGGTCGGCGTACCTTATTACACTAAGCGTCTTGCTCATTAATCTCATCTCTCCTTTAATTCGTTACTTTAGATTGTTACGCAAAAAACAAATTAAGTCTTTCTCTTGCCCTAGAAAACTATGCTAAATCTATGGAATAAAAAACTTACTGCCTACTTGTTATGGCCTTTATCGTTGCTATATCGAATGCTTAGTTTTTTTCGTCACAAGCTTTACCAATTTCATCTATTAAAAACAGCGCATTTTTCTGTCCCGGTTATCGTAGTGGGAAATATTACGGTAGGTGGCTCTGGTAAAACCCCTCTCGTTATCGAAATCGTTGAATTTTTGAAAAAAAAAGGTTGGCGGCCTGGCATTATTAGCCGAGGTTATGGAGGAAAAACTCATTATCCTTGTCGAGTCCATGCCAAAAGTAATCCGCGTGAAGTGGGTGATGAACCGTTATTAATGGTGCGCCACACACAATGTCCTACCCTCGTCGATCCTAATCGCCGCCGCGGCGTAAGAGCCTTAATTGCCAAAGCTAATTGTAATATTATCGTTAGTGATGATGGATTACAGCATTTAGCATTAGGTCGTGACATTGAAATTGCTGTTATTGATGGTCAACGCCGTTTTGGCAATGGTTTTTGCCTACCTGCCGGCCCTTTACGCGAACCTATTTCACGATTAAAAACTGTCGATTTCAAAGTGACAAAAGGCAAACCTGCCTCTAGTGATGAATTTGAAATGAATTTACTTCCGTCTCACTTTTATCAGCTTATTCAACCTGAAAATAAAAAACAGGCTGATTATTTTTACGGAAAAAAACTTCATGCTATTGCCGGTATCGGTAACCCCGATCAGTTTTTTAACAGCTTACGCACATTAGGTCTGACTTTTATTGAACACCCGTTTCCTGACCATCATTTTTTTAAGCCACGTGACTTTAACTTTGGTAAAAATGCGGTCATTCTGATGACAGAAAAAGATGCCGTCAAATGTACGGGCTTAGTAGATGCTAGACTCTGGTGTTTAAAGGCAAAAGCTAAAATAGACGAAACTTTTTTTACTGCTTTATTACATCGAATCTCTACGCTAAATGATAATCCAAAATCTTCTTCAAACTCGTTTTAATGTCTATAAGCGGCTGCCAATGGAGATAATTTTCTGCATTCTTGATCGATGGCACACGTCGCTCTACATCTTGATAGCCTTTACCATAATAATCATCTGCTATTATAGCTTGTAATTGTGTTTTCTGAGCAACATCAGCATAATTTGGGTAAGTTTTGATCTGGTCTATTAGCAATTCGGCAAGTTCGCGAATAGAAATATCATTCTTTGGATTGCCGATATTAAAAATACACTGTTCTGCACAGCCCTTTTCATTGGCAATGATCTTTATTAAGGCATTGATACCATCCTCTATATCGATAAAACTTCTTCGCTGTTTACCACCATTGACTAATTGAATCGCTTCACCGCGCAAAATATTGCCAATAAATTGGCTAACGACACGCGAACTGCCCGGTTTTGGGTTATGGGGGTCGTCAAGTTTTGCACCTATCCAATTAAAAGGTCGAAATAAAGTATAAGATAATTGATCTTTTAAACCATACGCGTGAATCACTCTGTCTAACATCTGTTTGCTACATGAATAAATCCAACGCGGTTTATTAATAGGTCCTAGTACAAAATTACTACTTTGTTCATCAAACTCTTCGTCCGTACACATTCCATACACTTCTGACGTTGAAGGAAAAACGACTCTTTTTTTATGTTTCACGCAAAGACGGATAATACGCAGATTGGCCTCAAAATCTAATTCAAAAACAGCTAAGGGATTTTTGACATAAGTCGCCGGTGTAGCGATAGCCACTAGTGGAAGAACCACATCACAATGTTGAATCTGCTGTTCTATCCATTCATCTTGCTGATTAATATCTCCCTGTTTAAACTGCACACAAGGATTATGCAAAAAATCTGTGATTTTATTATTGAAAAGGTCCAAACCAACAAAATGCCAATCCTTTTTAGACGCCAACGCCTGCTCCAACAAACTACTACCAATAAAACCATTGATACCCAGAATTAATACTTTTAAACTCATACGCTGACCGAAGACCCCGATAATTTGGCCTACTGTACTTAATTTATGAATAACACTCAAGATTTGGATTGGGACAGCCACATTCTCGGCTTACCCGTCGCCAAGATTCTAGCAACACAGCTTAATAAGGAGGAACTACAGCGGCTGTTACAAAAACTTAAAGACCAACGAGTCAAACTCGTTTATTGGTTGATTTCAAATAAAGATATATTTTCGCAAAAAGCGGCTCAACACTGTAATGGCGTTTTAGTGGATGAAAAAGTGACTTATTGTATGGATTTAACAATGTTATCTCCTTTACCGTATGATCAAAACAGTGAAGTCTATACACACGCTATGGCAAATACTGAATTGGAAGCCATTGCTATTGAGATTGGTAAACTGTCGCGTTTTGGTCGAGATCCTCATCTAACATCCCATCAGGTGGATAAAGTTTATAAAACGTGGATAAACAATGCCTGTAAAAAAAAAGTAGCTAAAGTCGTATTAGTTATTAAAAAGCAAAAAACCATCATTGGCATGGTAACAATTGATGAGAAAGGAGGTCGCGCGGATTTAAGCCTGCTAGGCGTTGATCCGCAATACCAAGGGAAAGGGATTGGCAAACATTTAGTACATGCTGCCCAAGTTTGGAGCCTCGACCATGGCTATTCCATCAGCCAAGTCGTTACTCAAAAAACAAATACCAAAGCCTGTCATTTATACGAAAGCTGCGGTTATCAATTAGAAAAAACAGAAAATTTTTACCATTTTTGGTTGTAGTACTATCATGCTTCTGCCGTAGGGACCTCTTCTTTCACCGTAATGTTAACCCCAGTAACTGGAAATTCTGTATTTTGGTTGGTAAATTGAAAAACCACTTCATATTCTGAACCTAATTTAATTTTAGCAGGGAATTGTGTTGCCACTACACCCACGACTTCAATAGCCTGCACGTTGATCGTTTTTTCAAACTTCGCCCCTTCTTTATTTTTATCAGCATCATCTAAGTACTCGAGCTCCGCATATTTGACTAAAAGTTTTAAGATTTTTGCACCCGCCTCCGCTGTGTTGATCTTTCCCTTGACACGAAATTGATGTTTAGCATCAAGTTTAACTTCAGAATTTTTCTTAAACTCTTCAATACTACGCGGATTCCCGATTACTTCATAACCACTATCATTGGGTTTTTCTTCAATGATACTTATACCAACTAAACCCTCTATTTCTTCTATCTCAATCTTTGTAGCCTCGAATTCAGTTGGGTTGTTAACGAGAAACTCGAGCTCTTGCTCAAATTTTATAGGTAGGTTTGCGGGTAAAACTGTTGGCTTTACAAGGCTGATCGCTAATTTGACGGCTATAATCTCTGTTTCAGCAAAGGCTTCAACGGCATCCCCTTCACGATAGCTAAAGATAGCCTTTAATTTTTGTTTCCCAACCTTTTTAGCTGTAAAAGTTCCCGCTAATGTCGCAGCGGTTTTTTTCGCTAGTGAAGAAGCAATATTTTGGCTCTCCTCCTCTTTTATTTTAAAATTATCAATCGTTGTAACAATATTAAAATCTTGTTTTAATTCAGTTACTAAATTTTCAGAATTATTATTATCTTCCATGACTTTTCCTTGTTTTATTTTTTAATTAAAATTTTATCGATTAAGCACGTTGCTCGACCTACGATTTGAAGAAACGTTGTTCTAGGCTTCTATTTGCTTAACCTCGATGTTTATCCCACTTACTGGCTGATTACCCACATTAGCAAAAAGGAAAATTATTTCTGCTTTTTGTCCAAGTTTCATAGTAGTCGGCAAGCCCGTGACTTGGCTATTTATTTTTTCTGTTGCCTTTATTACCTTTAAATTCCTATTTAACAGTGCTACTCTGGGCCCCTTTGCTATTTTTTCTAATATTAATGAAAAATTATTATTTCCTACCTGAACAGGAGTAAAAATAATTTTAAAAATTTGTTCAGTTTTTGCTGCAATATTTAAAGAAGTTTCATTATTTTCAAATTTAAACGGATCCTCTAAAAATTGTAATTTTCTAGAAAGATTTAAATGGTTTTTAAATTTAAAAAAGGCTTCGTAAACACTTTTAGCAAAAAAATCCTCTGTATCGTTCAGTGGAGAAGACTCTTGTTCAAAAAATTCAAATCTTCCTGGAAGTTCTATTTTATTAAATGTCATAAATATCTCATTTTATAATATTATAATTACCCAAATAAATAACGCAGAGATAAAATAATAGTATGTCCCTGAATCGTATCTTTTAATTTATCACCGGTAAAAAACTCACGATTAGAATCGCCCGTTTTTATCCAGCCCAGGTGATCATAACGATAACCTAAACTACCCCAGAGGTTCTTTGTAAAAATATAATCCACTCCCGTACCTAAACTATAACTAAAATTTAACTTAGTTTTATTAGAAAATTGTGGACTTGTTTTTTCATCGCCCGCAATAGGTACTTCACTATAACTTGTAAATCGATTCCAGGTTGTTCCTAATCCTGCCGAGACGTAGGGCATCCATTGTTGCCAACGTATTAAATCTACTTTACCGACTAATTGTAATGTGTGATGAGATACCTTATATTGATATTCATAGGTATCATTAGGATCTGAATATTGCACAAGCGTGCCAATATTTTTTGCAGGTATAACATAACTGTATTCAATCCCTAAACTTGACGCTGGAAACCATTTAGCTTGTCGAGACCAAATATATCCCCCGGATAGAAACCCCATGGGTACTCTTTTCGCTTTTGGCGCATTGTAGATATCAGATTTTTCAGGTCCTACGTCTAAGTTTGCCAAATAAGTGGTTCCTAACTTTTGGTTAAATACCCAACCTGCGCCAACGTCGATATACCAAGAAGGAAGATGGGGTAGCGGAAAAATACAGACCATTTGCTTATTTTTTTTTGGTGGACAAATGCAAGTCTTTGCATTTGTCCATGCAGGCGCTATAGTAATCAAAAATGATAAAAAAGCCGCTTTTACAACATAAGCTCGCATAAAAAACCTCCTTGCATAACTAAACGATTAAACTATTTTTATCTTTTAAATTTAATCTAAATTAGCTAATTATTATCAAAAATAATTCACTTACTTTGATCGTATAAGATCAATTTAATTTAAGCAATTAAATGACAATAAATTAATTTATCTAAATATAATATAAATAAAAATTTATATCTTAATAAAGAGTTTTAATGATAAAACCAACTATATGCAGAAATAAAAAAAACAAAAGACGATATATAATGTCAAAGAATTTAGGAGAATAATTTAGAATAAGAAAATATATACCAATTTAACAATTATTTTATCGTTCCAAAACAGCTAAGGTTCCAGAACGACCATCAACAGTTCCTTGAATTAACTCACAAACAGGAATTAAGTCGGGATTAGTTAAAATTTTCTCAGCGACGGTTTGCAAGGTTTGAAATCTGATACCTTGTTGTTGCGCTTTTCTGAGAAATTTTTCAAAAAAAGGAAGGTATTTCATACCCTCTATTTCAGCATGAATCGTTAACACATTAACAACATCTTCACGTAATAAACTCAGATAGTAATCATCCAACGAAGCCAACGGAAATTCCACACGGCCGAGCAATTCATCTAAGGTAGGTAGATTGGTTGGAATTTGTAATGTTTTAAATTGTTTAGCACCTACCTTTGGAAAACAAGGATAAATACCGCGTGCATCGCTCGCATATAATAAATTTGCCGCATCATAAGCAGCCAAACTATTCGCATTGGCTTGCCAACCCGCCGCCCCTGCTGTTAAGGGAGCTCGTGAAAATATTCGACGAAACTCAGCACATGCTTTTTGAAATTCTTCAAATACTTGTTCTTGCGACCAAGACTGTACTTTATCTTGCCAACGAACATGGTCATAGCAATGAATGCCTACTTCGTGTCCTTTTTGTTCTACTTGCTGCAGAGTAGGCGCACAACGCTGACCGATATGCGGTCCTGGCCATAGTACACCATTCAATAACGTACCTAAGCCATAGACGCTAACGACATTGGTACGCGACACTTTTTTAAGAAATCCAGAACGGAAAATACGCTTAATCGCATGACCTGTATTATCCGGACCTAACGAAAATAAAAAAGTCGCTGGAATAGCTAACGTTTTAAATAACTGCATCAAATTAGGAACACCGATTCGTGTGCCTCTTTCTGTATCGACATCAATTTTAATCGCTATACTTTTCGCACTTGAATTTTCGGTAGCGTTGCTACTCGGTTCGCAATCCTCAGATATTCTGTATACACTGCGGTTGCTCACCCTCTCGGCGCCTTGTCGAAAATTCCATTGCGGTGAGTCTATTTTTTGAGACATACTATGATTTATCCTCTGACGAACTCTCAACAATCTCTTTAATCACATAACGTGGGCGTCGTCGCACTTCTTGGTAAATACGACCAATATATTCACCCATAATGCCTAAACCCATTAAGGAAATACCCATTAGAAAGAATAGGATAGCAAACAAGGTAAAAACACCTTCGGCTTCAGGACCTAACAATAAACGACGTAGAAACATATACATCACAAACAAACCACTCAAACCAGAAATCAACAGGCCTAACATCGTAAATACTTGCAATGGCAACAAAGAAAATCCGGTCATTAAATCAAAATTGAGTCGTAATAAACGATATAAATTATATTTAGATTCGCCGGTTTCACGCGCATCATGTGCGACATCTATCTCGGTAGGGTGACTAGAAAGACTATAAGCTTGTGCAGGAATAAAAAGAGAGGTTTCTTTACTGGCCACCATCAGTTCGATCAAAGAACGGCTATAGGCCCTTAACATACAACCTTGATCGGTTAAGCGAATTTTTGTTATTTTATAATGCAAACAATTATTAAGTTTAGATGCGTAGCGTCGAAAAAAAGGATCTTGGCGCTTTTTACGAACACCACCGACATAGTCATGTCCTTTTTCCATCGCAGCGACTAAAGACGGGATTTCTTCTGGCGGGTTTTGCAGATCCGCATCTAAAGTAATCACTATTTCTCCGCGTACGCGCTCAAAACCCGCCATCACGGCCATATGTTGGCCAAAATTCCCATTAAAATGAATAATACGAATTTGTTCAGGACGTCGTTTTTGTAATTCATTTAATTTTTCATAAGAATTATCCTGACTTCCATCATTTACAAACAGAATTTCGTAAGGTTTACCTTGTTTATCCAAAGTGCTAATTAAACGTTGGTAAAGCTGTTCTAAATTACCTGATTCATTATAAACAGGAATAACAATACTTAAATACGGTGTTGTCATGGCTTATCCTCTATTCCAGAGCCTATTACCAGATTCTTTTTCTGTATAGCATGATTACTTAATAAAACATCGTATGGAGTCACCGCAATCAAGTAAATCGATTTTTTATTCACCTTAAGGGACTGATATAAAGGTTTATCGGTGATCATAAAAACACGTTGCTGGCTATCCCATAAACGCCAAAAACGGGTAGCTGATAACATCCATGCACTGGTATTTTGATGCTGCATACCAAACTCCAATTCGCCAACCACATTAACTGTCATCACACGGTGATTTAGATAAAAAGGGAGATCTTGATAATAATTATCATAAGAAACTATTTTATCATGCGGACGCAACAAAGGCGTTAATGCCTGCACTAAGGGTTTAATCGAGCGTGTATCGACCCGGGGAATACCGGTAGCAAAAATAATAAAACTTATTGAACTGGCTAGCGTTAAGCAGATAAATGCCGTTTTTCCACGATGTAGCGCATAGTAAAAAGCGGTAAATAGACTGCCTAATAAAAAAATACTATATCCGGCTATTAAAAACGGAATACCTAACTTAGGTAAATCGGCAGTGGGAACCATTAATAACCATAAAACGCCTAAGCCTCCCCCTATCAACCAAATGAAAGGTAATAAAATAGTACCCCATTTAACACCCGCTCGATCTCCCTGTGTAGCCAAGTAATGGCCCGTAATTAATGCCACAGCAGGAAAAAGCGGTAAAATATAAGGAATCAATTTAGAATGCGAAAGTGAGAAGAAAACAAAAATGATACTAACCCAAAGCAACAAAAATACATGGTTACTTTTTTCTCTAATTTGCTGACGTGTTCTAGGAAAACTCGCTTTAATGGCTTGAAATAAAAAGACAATCCACGGTAAAAAACCTGCAAAAAGAATAGGGATAAAAAACCAACTCGGCTGGTATCGTTGCGCAATTAACGTTGAATAACGTAGAAATTGTTGCTGAATAAAATAAAATTGCAAAAACTCTGGATTTCTTTGTTGCACCAACACATGCCAAGGCACAGCGATAAGTAAAAATAATAAAATTCCACTTGGAAGATATATTTGTTTGAGTAAACGCCATTGTTGTGTCAATAAAATCCAGGTACCGACGATCATGACGGGAAATACTATGCCAACTAAGCCTTTTGTCAAAACGGCTAACGCAGAAAAAATATAGGCGGCATAGCATAAATAGCGACGTTTCGATCCGAATGGAAGATTGACCGCCATTAAAAAGGTGAGCAAACTACTCGAAAGCAATACTGACAAACTCATATCCAGTGTTACCATGCGCGCCAAGGTAAAATATAAAAAACTCGTTGAGAGAATTATGGCGCTTAATAAACCCGTTCGCCGATCAAAAAGTAACCGTCCAGACGCATAGAGAATTAAACAGCCTAATAATGCCATCAAGGCATTAGGCACGCGGACTACCCACTCATTAATTGACAAAGGCGCCAAGGTATTAGCCAACTGAGGTGCATGAGATGTATTAATGACTTTTCCCACGGAGGGGTTAAATAATTTAATAGCCGCGGCTTGTATCCAATACATCAAGGGTGGTTTTTCAAAGTATTTAACCCCATTGAGATGTGGCGTGACGAAATCATGCAGTACCAACATTTCTCTAGGAATCTCTGAATAACGTGCCTCATCGGGAGTACTCAGCGGTCGGGACCCTAAAAATAACCCAAATAGCAAAACGATAAAAACGCTTAATACCAGCAAATCAAAACACCAAGTTCCACGTTTAAATTGTTGCATGATCGACATAGAGGATGTTACCTATTAAAGATTCGTATCTTGAAGGGTGAGGTATTCTGATGCGCTGGCCAGCTGAAGCAAAGCTTTTTTATGCCACCGACAGCATCTATCCTTAATGATAAAGGAATTTTCTCACTCATGCGTTAATTCCCCTTTGAGATAGGCATGGAAAATCCCATCGCCTGGTAAAGAAAGCATTTCAAGTTGTAAGTTCGCAACTTCAAGTGCAATGGTATAATAATAGGCCAAATTTATAACGTTTCTGAAAGGGAAATGCAATGCAAAAACCAACAATCGCTGTCGTTTTATCAGGATGTGGGGCTCTAGATGGAAGTGAGGTTCACGAAGCTACGCTGACTCTATTAGCCTTAGACCGTACAGGGGTAAATTATGAATGTTTAGCCCCCAATATCCCCCAAAAACGTGTCTTTAATATGTTTACTAAAGAAACGGTAAAAGGGGAAGCGCGTAATGTCTTAGAAGAAGCAGCGCGTATTGGCCGAGGAAAAATCAAAGATATTGCGCAAGCCAACCCTGCTGACTATGTCGCTATCGTATTTCCAGGCGGCTTTGGCGCTGCACTTAATTTATGTAGCTTTGGTCTTAATAAAGAAAACTATTCGATTCAAAAGGATGTACTAGCCTTTTCACAAGCGATGATAGCGGCGGGAAAGCCCGCCGGATTTATTTGTATCGCCCCTGTTTTAGCCCCTAAATTGTATGCGCCGGGCATAAAAATAACCATTGGTAATGATAAAGAAACAGCTGCTATATTGGAAAAATTGGGTGCACAACATGTTGAATGTGTCGCTACGGAATGTGTTGTTGATAAAGAACATAAGGTAGTCAGTACCCCCGCCTACATGCTAGCCAATTCAATTAAAGAAGTGGCTACCGGCATTGAATGTCTGGTCAAAGAAGTGTTAGCCTTCCTACCATGAATCCCACTGTTCAAATAGAGACGGATAAGCCTGTTGTCTTGAGGCCTATTCGCAGTTTCGTACATCGACAAGCCGGCTTAAGTAAAGAACGAGCGCGTGCCTTAAATACGCTCTTAACCCGCTACAGCCTACCGATTGATCAAGGACTATTCAATTTTCAACAAATCTTCTTACGCACGGCACCCATTATCTTAGAAATTGGCTTTGGTATGGGGGACAATTTATTGAAACAAGCACAACATTATCCTGAGAAAAACTTCTTAGGAATAGAAGTTCATCGTCCAGGCATTGCAGCCGTGTTGTTAGGTATTGAAAGTTTAAAACTTCATAACGTCAAACTTTTACAAGCCGATGCGGTGGAAGTCCTCAAGTTTTGCGTACCAGATAATGCGTTAGATGTCGTGCAAATTTTTTTTCCTGACCCCTGGCCAAAAAAAAGACACCATAAACGTCGTTTAATTCAGCTAGACTTTACAAAATTACTACAAAAGAAACTAAAGACAGGAGGCGAATTACAACTGGCTACCGATTGGCAAGACTATGCAGAACAGATGTTATTGGTGCTAGAAAACACATCCGGTTTTAAAAACAAGGCCGGAAATAATCAGTTCTCACCTAGGTTAAAAGAACGCCCACTCACTAAGTTTGAAAAACGTGGCCAGCATTTAGGCCATCTCATTTGGGATCTAGGATTTTATTCTGTGTAAACAGACAGCCAAATTCTAGTAACTTACAAACAAAACAAACTAAATTTGTGAAAACAGGAGTTCGCGAATAAAAAATTCACTGGTATTGTTCGTTGGATGACGCGTAGGTTAATCTTGCACTTAATTTGAAAAAATTAAATGTAGAATGCCGACAGCGGCAGGACCTGGCCATGCTTGAGATTTATCTATTCGCAAAACTTGTATATTGAAAGAATGAATAGCAATAAATGCTTGCTTTTGCTTATAGCTATCTTCCGAACTCTATGAATTGTCAACATACCTTAATTGAGAAAATACTTTATATAGCCAACGTTTACTATAGATAAAAGATAATTTTTTAAATAAAAATCAATGGTAAGATATATTTAATCCTGGACGGATAAAATAGCATGTTAAAAAAATTCAGACAATCATTGTCGTTTAATAACGTAAGCCATCAGCAGAAATTAAACAACAAATTAAGGCTTTGTTGCTTAGCAAAAAATATTGATTTGGATAAGGTTAAAAAACTTATAAAAAAAGGGGCTAATCCGAGTGGAGTTATTGAAATTGGGGAAATATTGCATCAGGTGTGCTTTGATCAGCCCGAAGAGACAATAAAAACAGAGCTAGCAACATTACTGCTAGAAAATGGTGCTAATCCCAATGCGCGTGATGATAAAGGAAATACACTACTGCATCGGGCGTGTTTTGATTCTTTCACAAGAGTATCAAACCTAAAGATAGCAAAATTGCTTCTAAAAAATGGCGCTAACCCAAATGCGAGTAATAAAAAAGGAGATACACCACTGAATCGGGCGTGTTCTTATGCGTGTGATACAGCGTTAATAAAACTGCTTCTAAAAAAGGGAGTTAAACTAAATGTATCTAATAATTACGGTGACACACCACTACATACGGCGTGTTTGCATGCTCATTCCACAGAGACAGTAAAACTACTTATAGAAAAGGGAGCTGAACTGAATGTATATAATAATTACGAAGAAACACCTCTGCATGTGGCATCGCAGATTGGCACCACAGAGACGGTAAAATTGCTTTTAGAAAACGGCGCTGACTTAAATGCACGTAATAAGAGCGGAAATACACCGCTGTATGCCGCATGTTTTTATAGCGGCACCACAGAGACAGTAAAACTGCTTCTAGAAAAGGGTGCTGAAGTCAATGCAAGTAATAATAAAGGTGAAACACCTCTACATCTGGCGTCGCGTATTGGCTCAACCGAGACAGTAAAACTGCTTTTAGAGCGTGGAGCAAACCTAAATGCACGTGATGGCAAGGGATATTCGCCACTAAATTGGGTAAGTACTACAGAAACAAAAAAGTTGCTTATTTTCTATAATAGTAGATTTCAGACTCCGTGGAATACATATAAACAAGGGGCTGGACAAGTTAAACGCACGGAATATAAAACCTACAGTAACTAATTTTTACTTTTTAACCTTTTTATTAATAAACCTATTTGCCAAAAGAAAATATACTGAAGCTAAGCGAGAAATAATGTAACCAGGTCGTTATAAAAACGTTTTCCTCTCTCAGTAAGATAAATGGTGTTTTCATGTACTTGTAACAAATGCAGACTTTCTGCTTCGGCAAGTGGTTTTGCTACTGTAGAAAAGGCCTGTCCGGTACGCTGCTCAAATAATTGCATAGGAATAGGCTTATAAAGCCGTAGAGCATTCAACATAAATTCAAAAGCTAACTCATTTTTTAAAATAGGCTTCATATCGCCTACAAAACACGCTTTTTTTTCTAAATAGGCTTTAGGGTTCTTATGTTTCCAAATACGTGTAATCGTTTGATGCTTCTCATCAGTCAATTTACTGTGCGCACCTGCACCTATCCCTAAATAATCACCAAATTCCCAATAATTACGATTATGCACACAGATAGCTCCGTCTCGAGCATAAGCAGAAATTTCATATTGCGTATAAGCATTTTTTGCAAGTAGAGACTTACCTTGCTCTTGCAACTCGTAAATCTTATCATCGATTGGTAATTTTGGCGTTTTGATTGCAAATTCGGTATTAGGCTCAATAGTCAATTGATACCAGGAAATATGTGTGGGCTTAAGTTCAAGCGCCGTATTGAGATCCGCCAAACCTTTCTCTAAGCACTGACCAGGTAGTCCATGCATAAGATCCAAATTAATATTGCTAAAACCCGCGGCTTTTGCCGCAGCTACGGAATTACTGGCTTCCTGCCCATCGTGAATCCGCCCTAAGGCTTTCAATTGTTCATCTTGAAAACTTTGGATACCAATAGAAAGCCGATTAATTCCTGCCACACGATATTCGGCAAAACGTTGATATTCGACAGTTCCTGGATTAGCTTCTAAGGTAATTTCAACATCAGCAGAAAAATCTAAACGCTTCTTTAGTTCACCAAGCAAAGTACTTATTGCAACCGGCGAAAATAAACTGGGGGTGCCTCCGCCCATAAAAATACTGATAATAGGACGGTCATAAGCTTCAGGTAGCTGATGGTCTAAATCCTCAAGTAAAGCCTCAATATAGACTTCCTCTGGTAATTCGGCACGCAAGGTATGTGAATTAAAATCGCAATAAGGACACTTCCGGATACACCAGGGAAAATGGATATAAAGTGACAAAGGGGGCGTCCTTAACATAAAAAACTTAGTTAATTGCAAATGCGTCCAAAAAACCAAAAAAACGCAGATCTTTAATTCGATGTGGATATAAGATACCGTCCAAATGGTCGACTTCGTGCTGAACTACACGCGCATGAAAACCTTTAACCTCCCGCGAAAACGGTTTTCCTTCGGCATCAAAACCTGAGTATTCGATGTGGGTATAACGTGGCACTAATCCTCGGAGCCCTGGCACGCTTAAACACCCTTCCCAGCCGTCTTCCATTTCTTTGGAAAGAGGTTTAATGACAGGATTTATCAGCCACTGTAAAAGGAATTGAATCCTCATCAGCATAACGTCCACCCTGCTCAAATCCAAAAATAACAACCCGTTGATTATAACCAATTTGCGGCGCGGCGATTCCAATCCCATCTTCTTTTTTCATCGTCGCTTTCATATCACTAATCAACTCATAGAGTGCTTTGGAAGAAAAATTTTCTACAGGCAATGAAGGCTCTAATAGAGATTTTTCCCCATTTTTTTGACAGCTCTAACAAACATATAATTCTCACTATTTTATTATTATCAATTATTTTAACTTAAATAGGTGAATAATATAACTTTGTTTCATATAAAAACGTTATCTTACCGTCTTTTTGATAACGCTCAAATATTGATTTTAACCTTTCTAACATGGCTTTATAACCTGAATCTCCGGCCCGTAAGCTATAGGAAGACGAAAAAAGCCTCCCTTTTAATCCTTGCCAATCAAATTGTTGACTATTTGTAAAAGTCGCCGTTCGCATGGCTGCCGGTTTGAAAAATTGATTTAAGACTACTTTATCCATTTTAATGGCATTTGAGGTAGTATAATCTTTACTATATTCACAGTTTAAGTCTTCATAATCGCGCATGAATGCTGAGTCTTTGGTATTTCTCACATTCCATACTAACAGTACCCAGGCATTAGATTTAGCAATTCGCTGAAACTCCTGTTTCGTTTTTTCAGGTTCAAACCAATGGAAAGCGGTACCCGCAGTGATAAAGTCAATACTTTTATCAGGCAAGTGCGTAGCTTCTGCACTGCCGGCAATACTGCAAAAATTGACATAGTCCCGTAAATAGGTCTCGCCAGCTTCACGCATGGCTCGATTGGGTTCTACTCCATAAACCCTATTACCGTAATTGAGAAACAATTCTGATAACAGTCCGGTGCCTGAACCTATATCAGCAATAACTTTATCTTTACTCAATCCACATTCTTCTATCAGTAAATCTAACACTGCATGCGGATAGGATGGCCTATACTTTACATAATCTCGTACAGTATCTGTAAATCGTTCAGTGGGTTTAGTCATTTTATACCTATTTTCTCTAAAAGAACTCTACGTTTAAAATTGTGAATTTGCAATTTCAGCTGTAGACACTATATATGTAGGTAACTATAGCGCTTAAGGACGACATCTTATGTCGATTACTATTACTAAAGACATGTTAAAAAAAGCCATCACTCCCTTAATTAAAACAGCTGAACCTATTGAAGAGTTTGTAGAAGGTTTTTATACTTTTTTTCCAAAATATGAAATAACGACTACAAAAAGAGTAGCCGCTTTCCTGGCACAAGCTGCTCATGAAACAGGAGGGTTTAAATCATTCACTGAAGCAGGAAGTAAAGGCTATTTTGATAAATATGAGCCCCATACCCCTCTGGGTAAAAAATTAGGTAATACGGAACCAGGTGATGGTTTCAAGTACCGAGGTAGAGGTATATTTCAATTAACCGGACGTTGGAATTACAAACGTTACAGTGAACTACTGGGTATGGATTTAGTTAATAACCCTGATAATGCATCCAAACCAGCCATCGCTTGCCATATTGCCTGCGAATACTGGAAACAAAATAATTTAAACACTTTAGCCGATAAAGAGGACATGCGCGCTATTACTACGCATATTGAAGGTGGCGATCACGATCTAGACAAACGGCTCCAAGCTTACCAACTCGCTTTAGCGACACTTAATAAAGATGTTGTTTAAGACACTTTCTAGGACGTGTCATCATTTGGCACGATGATGATTACACCTTAATACATCACCGCTTGCATATAATGTATTTTAACTATGAGTAAAGCTTGAATCAGGAAAATTTAATTTGAAAACGGCTAAGCTTTGATTCGCTAAATCTTCTAAACCTAAAGCACGATAAGATTTAATCATAATAATTAATGCTTCTTTCACTTCGGGCGCCCCTTGATAATGGTGCACAACTTCATTGGCTCGATTGACAGCCGCTACATAAGCTTTTTTCCTAAAATAATAATCGGCAATATGTAGATCGTAGCTCGCAAATAAATTGCGCAAATAGATCATACGTTGCCGAGCATCGGCAACATAACGACTTCCGGGATAGCGATTGATTAACTGTTCAAACTCATGATAGGCCAATCGCATAGTACCTGGATCGCGCCTCGACAAGTCGATAGGGACGTAGCGTAAATACCATCCTCTGTCCTGATCCATATCGGCTAAAGCCCGCATATAATAGGCATAATCAATAGACGCACTATTGGGATATAAATGAATAAAACGCTCCGCCGTTGCTTTGGCATCTGGCGAATCCCCATTTTGATAATAACTATACATAAGCTCTAATTGAGCCTTTTCAGAATAACGATTAAAAGGATATACAACATCTAGCGCTTCGTAATTCTTAATCGCATGGGCATAATTTCGATTAGTTAAGGCTTCTTTAGCACTTTGATAAATTTGTCCAACAGATTGGCCCTGATAGGCCAACAAGGGATCATTTGACTTAGTCACACAAGCACTTAACAGCACAGTGACTAAACTTATAAAAAAAACAAAATTAAATAATTTCACAACGTATCAATTAAGTTATAGCTGACTCTTTTTATACCGCTTGTACCAGGTGCTGGGCAAAAGCAAAAACAACGTTTATGCACCTATTCAAGAAGAAATTAAATGACGCAGTAGTCTACTAAAAGTCAAATAATGTGTTATAAATTTGATTTTTAAATCTCGGGCTTAGGTAAAAACTCTCTTTATTAATATAAACACAATTGGGTCACCCCTGTTCCCAGGGGATTGCCCTTAGTTAAGCTTTCGTCAGACAATGTCCAAAATTCAACTTGCTGAGTAAATTCAGCCGTTATATTTACTCTTTTTTTCTAAATATCTCATTTAGCTTGAACTTTTCTGCCAAAATAGGAATACCACACCACCCTATAATAGCTTCAATAATAAGAATAACACCCACTAAAAATGCAAATATTTTCCCTAGGCCCAATAAAACGCCAATCAATAAGACAATACCAATGACCAAACGCGAAAGACGTTCATTGGATTGGATATTGCTTGCTACATTCAACATAGATAGTATCCTCTATTAAGTAATAATAAAAAGGCATCGCTCCGACAGCATTATAGCGATACTTCTATGAAAAACACAGCTCAAACCATTAATTGTCAAGTTATTGTCCCTGATCACTTAGCAGGAAAAAGGCTTGACCAAATTTTAAGTGAATTATTTCCAGCCTATTCCCGATCGCGTTTGCAAAATTGGATACGTAGTCAGCAAATTTTAGTCGACCAAATAATCAGGCAGCCTAAGGATAAAATTAAGGCAGGCGCTTTGATTACTATTGCAGCAACACTACCAGAGGAAACAAAGTGGGAAGCACAACCACTCCCACTTGATATCATTTATGAGGATGAAGCTTTACTTATCATTAATAAACCTCCTGGTTTAGTTGTTCATCCTGCGGCAGGCAATCCTGATAAAACGCTGCTGAATGCCTTATTGCACCATTGTCCACAATTGAAACAACTTCCACGCGCGGGTATCATACATCGACTTGATAAAGATACTTCAGGATTATTAGTTGTCCCAAAAACCTTAAATGCCCACACTCAACTTGTTAAACAACTTCAAGCACGGACCATTCAGCGAGACTATTATGCAGTCGTTCAAGGAGTATTAATCTCGGGTGGAACAATCAATGCCCCCATTGCTCGGCATTCTAAACTTCGAAAAAAAATGGCAGTCAATGAGCTTAGTGGGAAACAAGCCATTTCACATTATCGCGTCGTTGAACGTTTTCCTTACCATACCCTCGTAAAAGTTCAGTTAGAAACGGGACGTACCCATCAGATCCGTGTTCATATGGCGCATATTCATCATCCCATCGTCGGAGATAAAACCTATCGAGGTCGACTTCAATTACCTAAAAAAGCCAGTGAGGCATTGATAAACTGTTTACACCATTTTCCTAGGCAAGCCTTACATGCTGAGCATTTAAAATTAATCCATCCTATTACTCAACAAACGATTGAATGGGAGAAACCTTTACCTGAAGACATAAAAGCGTTAATCCAGTGTTTACGCGAAGATAAATCCCATGCTTGACTTAATAGTTCCTAATTGGCCTGCACCTTCTTGGATTAAAGCCGTTACGACAACGCGACCTGGTGGGTTTAGTTCCCCACCTTTTAATAGCCTTAACTTAAGTCCAAGCGTAGGAGATAATCTAAATTCTGTACTTCAGAACCGCCTTCGGTTAAAAAACTCGCTGGGATTAACCCAAGACCCTATCTGGCTTAAACAAGTTCATGGTAATAAAGCGACTTCAGCCATCTGCGCTTTAACTAATCCTACTGCTGACGCTATCTATGCGCGAGAACCTAATTGTGTTTGCGCTGTACAAACCGCTGATTGTTTACCGCTATTGGTTTGTAGTCGTAGCCACCCTTTGGTAGCCGCCATCCATGCCGGTTGGAAAGGCTTAGCCCGCCGGTATTATAGAAAATACAATCAAGGAGTTAGACTGTTCTGCCAATGATCTCATAGTCTGGCTAGGCCCTGCTATTGGTCCCCAAGCCTTTATGGTAGGAGAAGAAGTCGTCGTAGCATTTGTAGAGCAAGACCCTAGCGCCATGACTGCTTTTCAACAAATAGGAAACCAGTGCTGGCTGGCTAATCTCTATCAACTAGCAGAACAACGCTTACACAAGCTAGGAATAAATACCATTTATGGTGGTAATCATTGTACCTATACCGAGAAAGAGCGATTTTTCTCCTTTCGTCGCGATAAGGTAACAGGTCGTATGCTCAGTCTTATTTGGATTAGCGGTTAAACCGTTCCTTAGTAGTTCAAACCCTTAGCCTATAAAAAATTAATTATTTTGTTTGAGTTCTAGGCGGACCAGACACAGGTTTTATTGTACTTTTCTTGTACAATTCCACTCCTTCCCTTATACTTACGTTCAATAAAAAATAATAAAAATAACCATGAATCGCTATTTGTTGGCCTGTCTGTTCGGGCTATTCACTACATCGCTCTTTGCGGATCCCCTTCCACAAGAACTATCAATAAACAACCCTCTTGATAATAAACGATGGGAGTACTGGTTTACCACAGTTGGATGACCAACAATAATATTGGGGCTGTACTAACAGACCAAAATGTCCACTTAAAATATGGAACTATAAATTCGATTGATTTATCTTATCAACTAGCGCCACAAAACCCTTTGCGTCGTTTTTTTCAGCCGCTAGTAAGTACCGTAGAAATAACAGGAAATATCTCCCAACGACGTGATCCCAACGGCCTGATCTATGAGTTCGACCCTTATTTAAATTTCCGCTGGAAAAACTTCCCTTGGGACAAGGTCATTACAACAACATTTTCAATGGGTGATGGCCTTTCTTATGCAACCGGGACACCTTTACGCGAACAACATGACTCAACTAATAATAATGCAAAACACCTATTAAATTTTTTAGTTCTGGAAGCTAGTTTCGCCGTACCTAAATATCCTGACTTTCAACTTGTCACTAGAATTAACCACCGCTGCGGCGCCTGGGGTTTGTTTGGAGCAGGTAATTTAAGCTCTAACGCCATCGGTGTAGGAATACGCTATCTATTTTAATTTTATTTTGCGCCAAAAAGAATATTTTTACTGTAACGCGCAGCCGGATTTACAGGATCAAAGTTTACGTATATGTCAACTAAGTATCGCAGATAAAAACGGCAACAAAGCGGTAAACTAAAAGACGGCTTTTCGCGAAAGGTCTAATTTATTTAATTGGCCGGCGCGCTAGGCCCTGAAGGTTTAGTTATCTGTCCCTCTACTAACTTCATATCAGCGAGTAGAGAAGGACCTGGCTGTGTTTCTGTCATTTCCTCAACAATTCCTCTAAAAAAACCTGGGTTTGACGAACCAAAATTTTTAACTTGATTTTCCATTTCAGAAGGCGCAGTGCTAGCTTTATTTCTTCTCGCTTTCTTAATTATATCGCTTTTAACATGTTCCATAAGAAAGTTTTTTTTTTACAAATCCATTTCTATTTTTCCGTTTTGCGTGAACCATTTTATAACCTTAAAAAAAAATTAAAATAAATAAATTCTCATTAAGTATAACAACTATTTATTTTTTTTCAAAAATTTTTTAAAAAAAGAAATTTTAATTTTAAGAGAGTAAAGATAAAACTGGCTTTGGAAATATTTTTACAGTTTTGATTCGGTTATTTTTTACAGCAATGACTTCCATTCTTTTATTTTCTAATTGTAGCTCAGTACCCACTTTGGGAATGACTTCAAGCTGTTCGATAATAAGACCGCTTAAGGTTTTAGGGCCTCGTAAAGGCAAATCACATTTTAATTGGCGGTTTAAATCTCGCAATGAAATCCCTCCGTCCACTAAATAACTTCCATCAGATTGCAGAATAACGGCACGACGCATTAAAGCTGTATCTGTGGTAAATTCCCCAACAATTTCTTCTAAAATATCTTCCAAAGTAATCAGTCCTTGGATCTCACCGTATTCATTCACCACTAAACCAATACGGTGTTTTTCTCGGCGAAAATTTAATAACTGCGTACTTAATGCGGTTGCTTCTGGAATAAAATGGACTTCTTCAGCCGCTTTAAGCAGTACCTCTTTACTTAACTGCTCTTCACTTAAGCTATTTAAAACTCTACGAAAATGTAAAATACCCACAATATCGTCAATAGAACCCCGATAAATAGGTAAACGAGTATATTGGCTCTTAATTAATTCTTTTAAAATAATGTCCCAAGGTTCGTTGATATCGATACCTATAATTTCTTGCCGAGGAATCATAATGTCCTCTACAGTGACTTTTTCTAATTCTAATACTTTTAATAACATGCTCTGATAATCACTGGGCATATGCCCAGTACTTTCACGAAGCAAACTACCTAATTCTTCACGAGACAACTGTTCAACCTTTAATTTTGAAATTCTTACACCGAATAAACGCAAGCTTGCATTGGCAATAAGATTCGTTATCCATACGAAAGGATATAAAATATGCAATAAAATAATGAGCGGCCATACTGAAAAAAATGCAATCGGTAGTGGGTACAATGTCGCTAAAGTCTTCGGCGCTACTTCGCCAAAAATTAAAACAACAAAGGTAAGTGCCAAGGTTGCAAAAAAAACACCCGTTTGTCCAAAGTAATGGACGGCAATCAGTGTCGCCACAGCAGCGGCAAAGATGTCAGCAAAGGTTCCACATAAAAGAATAACTCCTAGCAAACGATCCGGTCGCTTTAGGAGTTCTTGTACACGTTTCGCTAAATAATGATTATGTCGGACTAAATAACGTAAACGGTAGCGGTTAAGCGATAACATAGCCGCTTCTGCCAATGAAAAAAAGACTGTACACAAAAGTAAAGCGACTAATAAAACAATGAGAAATTTAAATGAATGCACGTGTAAAAATTTCCTTTAAAGCGTAGGCATGAGCAAAATTGCCCCTAAATAAATCCCACCGATTAGACTCACACCAACCAACGTCCAACGAATAACGACTTTACCGCGCCAGCCGAAATAGCTTCTCCCGACTAATAGCATTAATAGTACTGACCATGCCAATATTGACAAGAAAGTTTTTTGCCATAATCCTTCTAAAACAATAGGATGAAATAAAATAAAGCTGCTGGCTAATACTAAAGTCAGTAAAACAATGGCCACAGTAATCAAAGTAAATAGATAGCTTTCCATCACTTCTAGTGGAGGAAAATAACGGATAAATTCAGTGGCTTGTTTGTGTTTAAGCATCCATTCTTGACTCGCTAACAATAAGGCCTGAAATGCCGCCATACATAAGACAATGAATACAAGTGTTGAAAGAAATAAATGAACAAACTGAGTGCAGAAAACCATCGTAAATACCACCCTCAGCTCTAAGCTGATATACCGCTCGTGTGAAGATACGAGCGAGTTAACTTGAAAGCGCAGTGTAACCGATCATCGGGCTGCTCCAAGCAAAGCTTTTTTATGCTACCCCGCACCTATGAGGTAGATGCACGCCCCCTCACAAGACGAAGCACTGGAAAATGCTAAATAGCATTTTCCAGTGTAATTAGGTATAGACCCTTTGCACTTAGAATTTTTGGCGGCACTGCCACTCAATTTACCATTTCGCAACCCTTGCCAAAAAGCCCAATTACTGTAAGTATACAATAACAGAATTTTTTAAGTCATTCATTATCACTCCATCAAATCAAGCACAGAGCAAGTAAAATTATGTTTGATAATTTAACTGCACGTTTAACACAGTCCCTTAAAAATATTCGCGGACAAGGCCGTCTAAGTGAAAATAATATTAGAGAGAGTCTGCGTGAAGTAAAAAAAAGCTTAATTGAAGCGGATGTGGCTTATCCTGTCGTCAAAGCCATCGTTGAACAAATCCGACAGCAAGCGCTAGGACAGAAAGTGATGTCCAGCTTAACACCGGGCCAAACCTTTATAAAAATCGTTAATAACACCCTCACTCAAATAATGGGGAAAAATCTCTCAGAATTAAATCTTGCCATCTCTCCTCCTGCGGTTATCCTTATGGCTGGTTTACAGGGGGCAGGGAAAACAACTACGGTGGCTAAACTAGCCCTGTGGCTTAAAGAACAGAAAAATAAATCGGTTCTTGTAACCAGCACAGATATTCACCGCCCTGCCGCCATTTTACAACTTGAAAATTTGGCTCAATCGATAGATGTCAGCTTCCATCCAAGCGATGCTTCACAATCACCTATTCGCATTGCACAAACCGCTATCGAATTTGCTCGAATTAAAGGAATAGATATCGTCATCATCGATACAGCGGGTCGTTTACATATTGATGCTGCCATGATGGATGAGATTCGAGCTCTCTATAAAGCAAGCACTCCGATAGAAACCTTATTTGTTCTCGACAGTATGATGGGACAAGAAGCTGCAAAAACGGCAAAAGCTTTTGATGAAGCCGTGCCATTAACTGGTGTTATTCTCACTAAGCTTGATGGTGATACACGTGGTGGAGCGGCTTTATCGGTAAAGTTTACGGTGGGTAAACCTATTAAGTTTATAGGTGCTGGGGAGAAAGTCTCTGCGCTAGAACCCTTCTACCCCGATAGAATTGCTTCACGCATTTTAGGAATGGGTGATATTCTTTCATTTGTGGAAGAAGTTCAACGCCATGTTGACCAAAAATCCGTACAAAAATTGAACCAAAAGCTTCAAAAAGGGAAAAAAATTAATCTTGAAGACTTCTTAAACCAACTTCAACAAATGGATAAAATGGGTGGGATGTCACAACTTCTAAACAAACTTCCCGGCATCAATACGCCAGCCCTATTAACCTCCGCTAAAAATACCCTTAATGAAAAAGTAACCCACCAAATGAAGGCCATCCTCTATTCAATGACAAAAAAAGAACGTCATTTCCCAGATATTATCCAAGGATCACGAAAACAAAGGATTGCTGCAGGTTCTGGCACACAAATCCAGGACGTTAATCGTCTGCTAAAGCAATTTAATCAAATGCAGAAAATGATGAAACGCTTTTCTAAGCCAGGAAGTATGAGCCAGCTCCTACAGGGACTACAAAACCAGCCTCCTCGGTAAGAAAGGGTCTTCTTCCATGGCAGAGGATGGCTTAAAAGCATCGTTTCTGCGTTGCATGATTCACCTATACCCAGTATGCTCCGTTATGCTACTCGAAAAGCACCCTTTTTATCTCATCCTGACACAATTTGCAGACACTCTCTAAAGCCCTTCCCAAATGGTTAAAATTTGAGTAAAATCGCCAGCTTAAATCTATTTTGATTCAACTAGAATTGGACTTAGCGCGAAAGATTGTACGTCGCCAGGTGAAAGCCGGAGTCCAGCGATTAGACATTTATATTAAATAAAGAGGAAGACCTATTCCATGGTGACCATTCGTTTAGCACGAGGGGGCAGTAAAAAACATCCCTTTTACCACATTGTTGTAACAGATAGTCGACAACCTCGTGATGGCCGTTATATTGAACGCTTAGGGTATTATAATCCTATGTCTACAGGCAATGACGTGCCCTTAAAAATTAATGATGAAAAACGAGTTGAATATTGGCTCTCTCAGGGTGCTCAACCATCGGCACAGGTAAAATCTCTTATTAAAAAGGCCAAGAAAACTGTCTCTGTTAAAAGTACTGACCAAACTGAAACGGCTGCTTAAATTTTAAGTTTTGATGCGAAAAAAATGGGTTTTAGTCGGTTCTATAGGGAAGCCTTATGGCGTTAAGGGGTGGGTAAAGGTCAACTCTTATACAGAGCCATCAAGCAATATTTTTCTCTACCAACCGTGGTATTTAATAGCTACCGATAAAGCACCCTACACGCTTGAAATACTCCATCATCAGATTCAGAACCAACGCCTCATAGTACAGTTTAAAAACTGCCAAACTCCTGAAATGGCCGGTCTGCTGACGAATCATAAAATCTATGTCGACCGCCAGCAATTTTCTCCGCTTACTCAGCAAGAATATTACTGGACTGACTTAGAAGGCCTCAAAGTCTATACCTGCGAAAATATTTATTTGGGAATTGTGCAAACGATCTTTGCTACGGGGTCTAATGATGTCCTCGTGATTGAAGGCAAAAAGCAATTTCTCATCCCATTTTTGTTAGATAACACGATAAAATCAATCGATTTAGCACAAGAAACGATGATCGTTGACTGGGACCCCGACTTCTAAAAACTAAACAAAAGACGATGGCTATACAAGCATTTTCAAACATTTTATGGATATTCAAATAATCACCCTATTTCCGGAAATGTTCACTGCGCTAGATTCAAGCATCCCTGGTCGTGCACAAAAACAGGGACTTATTCAGCTCTCCTATTTAAATCCCAGAGATTATACCCGCGATAAACATAAAACGGTTGATGATAAGCCCTATGGAGGTGGTCCGGGGATGGTGATGAAATTTCAACCCTTACAAACGGCAATACAGATAGCAAAACAGCAACGTCCAGGCCCTGTTAGTTATTTATCCCCTCAGGGTAAGCAATTCGACCAAGCCACCGCGCAGCAATTAAGCCAACGCAGCAGTCTTATTTTAATCGCGGGTCGCTACGAAGGCATTGACCAACGACTTATTGATAAAGAAGTCGACGAAGAATGGTCCGTAGGGGACTTTATCTTAAGCGGAGGGGAACTGGCTGCGATGTGTCTAATTGACGCCATTGTTCGCTTGTTAGAAGGCGCTCTAGGCGACTCCGAATCTGCCTTACAAGATTCTTTTAGCAGCCCTTTATTAGACTACCCTCATTATACTCGGCCTGCAGAAATAGAAAATCAAGCTGTCCCTGCTGTTTTACTGGAGGGGAACCATGAAGCTATTTCGCGTTGGCGCTTAAAACAAGCTTTAGGTCGAACCTGGCTACGACGCCCTGATTTACTAAAAAAGCATATACTTAGCGAACAAGAGCAGGTATTATTGGCTGAATTCATCCATGAGTATAGCGAATAAGATTTGGAGTTAGCGATGAGTAATCACATACAAACGATTGAACAAGAACAAATGAAGCAAAATTTTCCCCCTTTTAGCGTGGGCGACACCATTATCGTAAAAGTGAGGGTTAAAGAAGGCACCCGTGAACGACTACAAGCCTTTGAAGGCGTTGTTATTGCGCGACGTAACCGTGAATTTAACTCATCCTTTACCGTTAGAAAAATATCACATGGAGAAGGTGTAGAACGTGTTTTTGCGCTCTATAGTCCTTTAATAGTAGACATAAAAATAAAGCGTCGTGGCGATGTTCGTAAAGCAAAACTCTATCATTTACGAAATCTTCGTGGCAAAGCAGCGCGTATTAAAGAAAAATTAGAAGGTACAAAACCAGAGTTATCTAAAGTAGAAAATAACAATCATCTAACCGAAGCTTAAATATACGCGAAGCAATCAAATTTTTGACAAGACGCCAAGAAAACAAAGCATGGAAATGTAGTCAAAAATTTGATTGTAAAGAATATACATAGGTCACTTTCCTCCCTATGCCATGAAGTAATGATTGAAGTTGTACAACCACAATTTCAATCATCGATACTTTACCAAATTCCGATTGTTTTATGAAAGCGAATAAAAACAACTCAGAATATACAGCAATTGTACAAACACCTGTCGGTAAAATTGGCATTGTTGCCAGACAAATTCTCACACATATTGAATTCTTAAACGATAATGCTCGCTTACGCACTTCCACAGAATCCATAGTGGTTCAAATTGTCAATGAACTAAATTATTATTTTAAAGATCCAGACTTTAAATTTACGATTCCTTATCAAGTTGCTGGAACTGCTTTCCAAAAACAGGTATGGAATGCATTACTACAGCTATCTGTTGGCGAAACTATCACTTATGGTGAACTAGCCAAACAATTAAAAACAGGAGCCAGAGCTATTGGTAACGCTTGTAGAATGAATCCATTACCCCTATTTATTCCTTGTCATCGTGTACTTGCTCAACATGGACTCGGTGGTTTCAATGGAGTTCGTACAGGAAAAAAACTTGCGATTAAACAATGGTTATTAACACATGAAGTCCCAAGACTTACCCAACAATAATAGACCTCTTGCATAACTCTGCGTAAAAGGCTTGATTTCAGCGTTAAACAACGATACTCTACGGTCCTCATTTACCCACGTAATCCGGTTCCTCGATTATCGTTTGCCTTGAACTCAAGTCTTTTACTTGGTTATGCAAAGAGGTCTAATATCTTAATTTTAAAAAAATTAATAAAATCACAAAGTGTTATATTTAAAAAAAGTTAAAAAAAAATGCTTTAGTAACTCAGAGAGAAGATGTAAGTATTTGCGTAAACTTGTGTAAGTAAAAACTGAAGCAGTTAATAGCCCATTGTAATAAATATTAAGTTTGTTAATCTATGTTTTGTGTGTTGCTAACGATCGCGTTGAGATCAAGGATTTAGTCTTTCAGGGTAATTATTTACCTTCGAGGGCTAATTAGCAAACTCAGCTTGTGGATCGGATAGGATGTCCACATCATTAGGATATGATGTTAGCAAGGATGCTACAGGGATGTCACCAACACAGATATACCCCCTTGGGCCGTTTTACGGCCCTTTTTATTTTTAGCATAAAAATATTCATTGTGATTTAGTTCGTTTTTTTAAGTACAAGCGGTATTTAATTCCACCAAATACGATGATATTTTTGGCGATAGGTTTCTATTTGTATCACGTTAGAATCAGGATTAGATTTTAACGTGATCGTCCCGTCGATGGCTGTGTTGTAAATTAGCGACTGTAAACGCTCATAACGCTTTAATACCACGGTATGAGGAAATTTAAACTGATTACGATAACCGCTTGGAAATAATGCAATAGCAGGCCGAACTTTATTTAAAAATTCAATACTAGAAGAGGTTTTGCTGCCATGATGCGGCACTACTAAAATAGTACTGGCTAAATCATTGGCCTGATTAACTAAATAATTTTCACCTTTCTTTTCGATATCCCCTGTTAATAAAATACTATGCATACGATTACTGATTTTTAATACACAGGAACTATCATTTCCTAAATACCTGTCATTGGCAGCCGGATACAGAATTTCAAATTTAACTTTATCCCATTGCCAACTTCTTTTTTCCTGACAAAACTCAGCGCGGCGCGGTAGAAATTTTTTTGGAATACTGCTAACAATATTTTCTACGCGCATTTGTTGTAAAAGACTGTTAGCACCGCCAATATGATCATTATCACCATGGCTTACCATCAACATATCAAGTTTTTGAATGCCTAATTTTTGCAAAAAAGGAAGTAAAACAACGCGGCCGGCATCAAAAGTCTGATTTGGACCCGTATCATAAACTAAACTATGATGTTGAGTTCGTACGACTGTCGCCAGGCCTTGACCTACATCCAAAAGACTGAACCAAATCTCGCCATTTTTAGGTCCATCAGGTTTCCATAAAAACAAAGGTAATAGATAAAATAGACTTAAGAAACGTCCTGGAAATCCTTGCGGGGCTAAAAGTAGTAAAAAACCTAATAGGCTTGAAATCAATATCCAAGGTGTTGCTATAAACGTTGTATATTGCGTCCATCGTAGGGCAGATAGTATTGTTAATAGCTGCCACAATGAATCAAGTAACCGTGCAGTTAGCACTAACAAGCTGCTTCCCCAAGAGGGAATGACTAATAGCATCAGGCTTGCCGCCAACGCCATCGGTAAAATAACAAACCCTATCGCTGGAATAGCTACTACATTTGCTACGAAACTTATCCAAGAAATTTGGTGAAAAAATAATAACGAGATAGGAATCAATCCCACGCCAACACTATATTGTATGTGTCCCCAAGTACGCCAGTTTTTTTCCGGCTGAATTCGACCTAAAACAACATAAAGAATCACAGCCACCGCCGTGAATGAAAGCCAAAAACTAGCCGATAGCACTGAAAAAGGCGAATACACTAAAATAATCAGTAAAGCACAATAAAATGCATATCCGGAAGCAAGATTTCGTCGACAGAGATTTGCCCACAAAAAACCAATAACATCAGCAAAGCTCGTTGTATAGGTAAAGCAAATCCAGCTAATGCGGCATAAAAAATAGCAAATACCATTGTCAATCCAGCTGAAACCTGTGACGCAGGAATAACAAGCACTGCATAAGGAATTCGACAATAAAAAAAATGTGTTAAAAAATAAATAATGCCAGCAATAAAAGCGAGATGAAGACCAGAAATAGCAAATAAATGGTTAGTACCCGTACCACGCATCACTTGCCACTGTGCATCGGTAATTCCATATCGCACCCCTGTAGTTAATGCGTTAATTAACCCCTGCAACGGATCATCTTTTAGTGATTTTTTTACACGATGGGTTATCTCCTCTCGCCAATGGTCAATAACGTAGTAAAAATTTGCCGCTTTAATTAAATGTGAAGGAAATCGATTGACAATATAACCCGTAGCTTGAATATTTTGTTGAAATAATTCGGCTTGATAATCGAAACTACCTGGACTCCAAAATCCACGTGGCCGTTTTAACCGAATTGCAAATTGCCAAACCTCACCCTTTTGCAAGTAAAAATGTTTATTTATGTGACTATAGCGATAACCACTTAAACGAACCTTTAAAGGATAATGGATAGGATATTGGAACACACTTGAATTTTCAGTGGTACTTCTTGTTCGCAACACTTGCCGAAAACCCACTTGCGGCGAGGTTATATCTGTAATAAGGAAGTCAAAACGAATTTGTCGGGGCTGATATTCAGGAATGGAGACGATAATTCCTGTTGCAAGCAATGTCTGCCCTTCAAGGATTTTAGGTAAACAGTGATACATTCGATGATGTGCAACTATCAAAGCCCACGAAAAACCAAAAAAACAAGCAACAATAAAGGTAATTAAAAAAGAGGCGCGCCGGCAAAAAAAATAACCCCAATACTGATGCCGATAAGCCACCCAGCTATTTGCAAGGGCAGCAAATAAGAAAGACGTGTGAGTAATACCACACCAATTAAAAACCCAAGCGTCCAGCGGGCCATCTTCTTTTTTTATTCTACAGTTATTTTTTTAAACTTTACGCGAGTTATGCATTGACGTAAAGAATAAATTTACAGTTGGAATTAATTAGAAAGGATGTAATAAATTTAAGAATGTATTTTCTCAGTGCTAGGACGAGAAAATACATTATTTTTCGAGTAACACAACAGAGCATACATTAAGTATATAAAATTAGCGAAACACAAAAAAACTATATTTTTTGATCGTCATCGTACATTAAGACGTTCTAACTTATACCTACTTTAAAAAATGTTTCTATCGCCATAACGGCCGCCGCCACAAATCCGGCAGCAGGAATAGTAAGTATCCATGCCCAAATAATACGTCGTACAGTTGGCCAGTGGGTATTTAGCCAACCATTGCTTGTCCCTACACCAAGGATAGCACCCGTTACAGTATGGGTTGTTGAAACAGGAATACCTAAATCGGTTGCCGCAAATAAAGTTAATGCGGCTCCCGTTGCCGCACAACCACCACTTAAAGGTGTCAATTGTGTAAGTTTGCTGCCCATGGTATGAATGATGCGCCAGCCTCCCATCAGCGTTCCTAAACCCATAATAAAGTTACAAGAAATAACAACCCAAAAGGGAACATAAAAGTGCCCGTTTAAAAGACCTGTTGAAAATAATAATACAGCAACAATACCCATGGTCTTTTGTGCATCGTTACCACCGTGACCTAAACTAAGTAAAGCTCCAGCAACAAATTGCGCACGTTTAGCCCACCGTTCGGCTTTAATAGAATTAACATCCTTTAGTAAGAAATCTGCAATTTTTATCAGCATCCAGCTGATTAATAACCCTAGTACAGGAGATAAAACAATAGCAATCAATACGGGTAATAAACCATGCCAATTTAAAACACCCCAACCACCGCCTACAACGGCTGCCCCCACTAATCCACCGATTAAGCCATGAGAGGAACTAGAAGGTAAGCCTAAAAACCAGGTTAAAAGATTCCAAATGATAGCACCAATAAGTGCAGCAAAAATAATATAAGGCGTAACGATATGAGGCTCAACTAAGCCTGATCCAATCGTAGTTGCCACATTGAGATGAAAAAATAAAAAAGCAATGAAATTAAAGAAGGCCGCCCATAAAACTGCTGTAAAAGGCTTTAAAACTTTTGTCGCCACCATAATAGCAACAGAATTAGCCGCATCATGAAATCCATTGATAAAATCAAATGTAAACGCTAAAAAGACAACAAAATAGATAAATACCAAAGTACTGGTCATTTAACGCTGTTTTCCCATCGCTAAAGTCATAACCCAGTATACACGACGTTGATAAGCACCGCACATCATTTGGTTTAAACCAAACTTACACCCAAGTTGAAGAATGGCAAAAGGCTTTTGTATTTTATGCATTTACTTTTATATCCTGTCAAATCCTATATTACTTGTTTAAAATTCTATTTCCTTAGACTATTTGCTTTAACATACTATTACCCCATGAAAAAATCGATAGGATATGAACTATGTTATCTCTAACTGAACTCACACAGCAACTTATTGCTTACCCTTCTGTAACACCTAAAGATGCAGGTTGTCAAACTCTGCTGAGTCAGCATTTACAGGATTTAGGCTTTGGAATTGAACACTTACCGTTTGGAGATGTCAATAATTTCTGGGCGAGACGAGGGGGAAAAGGCCCATTATTTGTTTTTGCGGGACATACCGACGTTGTTCCATCAGGCCCTTTAGAGAAATGGGACACGCCTCCTTTTGAACCAAACATCCGAAATGGTTTTCTTTATGGACGCGGTAGTGCGGATATGAAAGGCAGTCTTGCTGCCATGCTTGTAGCCTGTGAAAAATTTATCACCCAACATCCTAATCATTTCGGTTCTATCGCTTGGTTGATTACTAGCGATGAAGAAGGCCCTAGTGTTGATGGCACAGCAAAAGTGGTAGCAACATTAAAAAAGAGGAATGAAACTATTGATTATTGTTTAGTAGGAGAACCTACTTGCGAAAAAAAATTAGGTGATACATTAAAAATAGGTCGGCGCGGATCGTTATCAGGCCATTTGATCATACAAGGAAAACAAGGCCATATTGCGTATCCGCACTTAGCTAAAAATCCTATTCATCACTTTGCTCCCATTCTCACTGAATTACTCAACACATCATGGGATAACAATACAACTCACCCCGAATTCCAAGCAACGAGTTTTCAGATTTCTAACATTCACGCGGGTACGGGAGCAGGCAATGTTATTCCAGACAATTTAGAGGTTAAGTTTAACTTCCGTTATTCGCCAGTAACCAGTAGTGAAAAATTACAAGAAAGAGTCGAGCACTTACTAAAAAAACAGGGTGTGGATTATACACTTGATTGGTTACCTGGAGGAGGTAAACCGTTCCTCAGTTCTACAGGTCAATTACGTAGCCATGCAATTTCGGCCATAAAAGAAATTACCGGTATATCCCCTACTGTTTCTACAACAGGGGGTATTTCTGATGCACGCTTTATCGCCAATGAAAAAACCGAAGTCGTCGAATTTGGGCCTTGCAATCGTAGCATTCATCAAATCAACGAATGTGTTTCGATTGCCGAATTAGAACAACTCGCCTTAATCTACGAACTCCTGTTAAAAAAAATATTACTCTAATCCTAATCCAAACCTACAAACTATCGCTTTTAAGCTAACTGGGGGTTAAATCCAGACGCAGTTCCCTCCCCAAGGTTGCTTTTATGAAGTAGGAATTGATGTCGTCAACAAGGCAAAAATAGTGAGGAAAGCGGAGTTGACACGAAGTCAATGAGCATTTTCGAACTATTTTTAACGCCGTTGATGGCATCAAGTACACTTCAGAAATGCAAGCTAAAAAAAAGCAGCCATCAGGCTGCTTTCTACTTAGTTTATGTAGTTATGAAAGGAACTGAGATTTCGATAACCAAGATGGATCGGGATAATAAGCAAAAACAAGCGTCCCGTTCTTAATCGTATGGATTAAGGAATCGGCAATCTTCGGATCGACTGCGAAACAACCCCAGCTTCTTCCTAAGCGACCGTGCGCTTGAGCAAATTGTGCTGTTGCGTAATCGGCTCTATGGAAAACGATATCACGGGATTCCGCCCTATCATTAAATCCTTTCTCTAAACCTTTTACCCTTAATGAATTACCGTGTTTACCATCATAGGTCGACTCGGTTAAAAATACACCTAAACTTGACTCCAAACTTCCTGGACTGTCAGAAAAGGCATGAGCATAGTTGCCACCACTATTTTGTCCGTGAGCAACATAATCGTTGAAAAGGACGGTGTGGCTCTTTAAATCTAATACCCAAAGTCGTCGGGCAGTGGATGGCTTCGTATAGTCAACAATCGTTAAAATCTGCTGATTATCTAAACCTTTTTGCCTTGCCTTGGAATAAGCCTCTAAACCTAGCTGCAAAGCCTTGGGGTTAAGCCCAGGGGCTTTGCTGTGGAATTGTTCTACCTCATTCTGTACGCTTAGATCATTTGTAGGACTAGCGCTTACAGCTATAGTAAAAAGACCACTGGCTAAGAGTAATAAACTCGTTATTTTTTTAAATATCACTATAATAACCTCCTCCTCGCTATGTAAGCAAAAGGAAGCACTATTATAGCATAATTAGTACAAAAAATGTACGATTTTAACCCTCAAAAAGTCTAAAAAGGCTTACACGGGATTTATACAGAAATGAAGGCAACGTGGGTTTAAGAACGAAACTGCTTTCCACAATCCCTACTTTTTAGCCTTTATAAGCTCTTAAGGCTGAAAAAAACTCGGGGGAATTTAACTTAAGTGTATCAAAAATCTGAGTAGCCTTACCCCAAGCTTGCTCTAAATCTATACTTTCTAAAACAAGCTGATAACCTTTCTCAAGATTAGGTACGCTTCCCCAGCCATGGATATAGAACATACCGAGTAAACGACGTGCCAAGGGATAATTTTGTTCATCGGCTGCTCTTAAATAAACAAGCGATTCTTCAAAAAAAGACTGGGCATACGCTTTAGGTTTATTCGTATTATAGAGCGGATTTTTCGCTAAATCCTGCCAAAACTTTCCGTAGTTTAATAAACGCTCACCTAACATGTATTGGGCTTTCGCGTCTTGAAAACTAGCCAATACCCTATAACACTCTAAAGCATGGAATTCTGCAAAAGGTAAATCTTTATCGAAACGATGATTATCGTAAAAACTAGCCATGGCATAAAAAGCCTGGCTTAACGCTTTAAGCTTAACATCCGATCCTTCTTGTTCATAAAATCCGTGTAATCTATGAAGTTTCTTTTGTAAGCGTCTAAATTTAAATTTTTGCAAACAATTCATAAATTATTAGTTATTTAGAGATGCTGTTAGTATTCCTACCCAACAGCATATTTCTCTATTTCATTTTTCGTAGTCGACCACGTTTTCTCATACCTGTCCCTTTGTTAGCTACGCTAGGCTGCGAGGACCTACCGCGTCGTCCTATCATCATTCGCTGCGAAGCTTTGGAAATTTTTTTTCCAAACTTAGCTTTTGCAATGGCTAATGCTTTATAATTGGCTTCCATTCTTTTACTCTCGCTTTTAACCACTTTTTCCAACGCTCTTTGATAAGCCTCCTGTGTAGCAACCTTCAACCTTTCTTTAAAATCAGCCTTGAGCAAAGCAATTTTAGTTCGTAAAGCTTTATGAACCGCACGAGCGTTTTGCGCTGCCTTATTACGTTGCATTTTCTTAGCTGCACTTAAAGGTGGTCTGCCCCGTTTCTTTTTTATTGATGTTGTAGAAGTTGTCATAATTTTAATTTCCTTTTGTTAAGGTAAGTAGAATAGAAATTAGCGTACTCCTGCATAAAAAATTAAATGCCTGTTTTATATTATTTATAAGAACCGTACAAAACAGCACTATTAATATATTTATTATATATAATTTTCTTTGAATTCAGCAACAGTTTAATTAATAAATACCCGAATTTCTAAGCAAACTACACTATTTTGAATGCAGTAGAACGCATTATTCGTTGTTTTCGTGCTAGCCTTAAACAAAATTTTTATTTTGTTTGTAGTGCACGACGCCGGCTTTTCGTGTAAAGCTATATACATAAACTATGTATGGGCATCTATTTAGCTTTTTTCAAGAGAAACCTAATCATTTTACCCCGCACTTTTCTTAGATAATCCGACTACCTTTGAATAGGGGTGCTTTATTTATGTGACCGGTTTTTTTATGGGGAGCATTTCTCCCCTTAGTTAAGAATCTTCTCACGCGGAATTTAGATTAATTTACAGTTTCAAGTACGAACAGTATAATCTCGTTGTGTTTCACCACAATATAATTGGCGTGGCCTTGCAATACGGCGCTTAGGATCGGCTATCATCTCCTCCCAATGTGAAACCCAACCCACGGTGCGTGCTAGAGCAAAAATAACAGTAAACATATTCGTCGGAATTCCTAACGCACTTAAGGTAATTCCTGAATAGAAATCAACATTCGGATATAATTTCTTTTCAACAAAATAAGGATCTTCTAAGGCAATCTTTTCTAAAGCCATAGCTAGCTTAAACAAAGGCTGTTCTTTTTGCCCCGTTTCTTCTAATACATCATGACAAGTTTCTTTCATTACCTTCGCTCTAGGGTCATAATTTTTATATACACGATGACCAAAACCCATTAATCTAAAAGGATCATTGGGATCTTTTGCCCTTTTAATATATTGGTTAATATGAGCAATATCGCCGATTTCATGCAACATCGTTAAACAAGCTTCGTTAGCACCTCCATGGGCAGGTCCCCATAACGCCGCAATCCCTGCTGAAATACAAGCATAAGGATTAGCTCCCGTTGAACCTGCAAGCCTTACTGTCGAAGTTGAGGCATTTTGTTCGTGATCGGCATGTAAAATAAAAATTTTATCTAAAGCCTTTGCTAAAACAGAATTTGTTTTTTTTTCTTCGGTAGGTACACCAAACATCATATGCAGAAAATTTTCAGCATAGTTTAAATCATTGGCGGGATACATAAAGGGCAAGCCGGTAGAATACTTGTAACACATGGCGGCCAAGGTAGGCATTTTAGCAATTAAACGTAAAGCAGCTAATTCCCTATGGGCTTTATTATTAATATCTAATGAATCGTGATAAAAAGCAGATAAAGCCCCTACAACCCCGACCATAATTGCCATCGGATGAGCGTCTCTACGAAATCCATTAAAAAAATGACGTAATTGCTCATGAACCATTGTGTGATTATTGATTTGCTTATTAAACTCAGCTTTTTCTGCCACGGTTGGTCGTTCACCCTTCAATAATAAATAAGCCACTTCAACAAAATCCGCTCTCTCGGCAAGTTGTTCGATAGGATAGCCCCGATAAAGCAATTGTCCCTTCTCACCATCAATAAACGTTATTTTAGAAGCACAAGCCGCTGTCGACAAAAATCCAGGATCAAACGTAAACACATTATTTTTTGCTAATTGAGTCACATCAATAACATCGGTGCCTAATGTACCTTTATAAACAGGCAATTCGATAGGAGACAAATTTTTAATAGTCAATGTTGTAGACTGGGTCATAATGGCCTCTATAATTATAAGTTAACCGCATTGGGTTAATAGGACGGTCGTCCCTACTGTCCCTACGCTAGGATAGTCATAGTAAGAGATATTTCCTTGCACCTCGTTAATACCGGCACGCTCCCTAACGCTATCCATTATCCCAAAGAATCAGCAAGCGTCCTCAATTATACAATAGCGTCAAAATAGTTGATTCCCACTTTAATACTAAATTAAAATTTTTATCAAACTATTAGGACGTGTCGTCATTTACGGGAGGATGAGACAAAAAGCGTGTGTTTTTGAGTATCGTAACGGAGCATACATGAGGTATGTGAGTAATGAAACACAGAAAACACACGCTTTGTGACCATCATCGTGACAAATGACGACACGTCCTAGATAGGCACACAATTTTTATGTTAGATTAACGACATTGTGCAAACTATTCAACACTTAACTGTAGCCGCAGACCATAGCGGTCAGCGCCTAGACAACTATTTACTTACTAGACTAAAGGGTTTACCTAAAAGTCGCCTTTATCGAATTATACGTAAAGGTGAATTACGCGTTAACAAAAAGCGTGTAAAGCCCGATTATCGATTACAAGAAGGTGATATCATTCGTGTCCCTCCTCTACGACTTGCTATTCCTAGCCAAAAACTCAGTGTTTTGATTGAAAAAGCCATTATTTTTGAAGACAAAAATTTTCTAGCCATCAACAAACCGTCCGGAATAGCTGTCCATGGCGGTAGTGGAATTCAATTGGGCGTGATAGAAGCGCTACGTGCTTTGCGCCCGCAGCAAAAATATTTAGAATTAGTCCATCGTTTGGATCGTGATACTTCTGGCTGCTTATTGGTTGCCAAAAAAAGTGGTATCTTAAAAGAATTCCATGAATTATTAAGAACGGGTGCGATCAAAAAAATCTACCTTGCGTTAGTAGAAGGTCATTGGCCTAAATCGTTAAAAAAGATTGATGCCCCCTTAAATAAAAATCAATTGCAATCTGGCGAACGTATCGTCCGAGTTAATACAGAAGGGAAAAACTGTTTAACCCAATTTCATCCTATACACTATTTTGCTGATACAACCCTTGTCGAAGCCATGCCAATAACAGGTCGTACCCATCAAATTCGCGTGCATGCGCAATATGCCACACATCCCATTATTGGTGACGAAAAATATGGTAATAAAGTCACAAATAAAAAAATGCGCGAATTCGGCTGCAAACGACTTTTTTTACATGCCAGTCAGCTTATCTTTACCTTACCTTCTCTAGAGCAGAATTTTACACTGAAAGCTGAATTACCCGATGAATTAAAGTTCTGTTTAAATCAATTATAGTCTAGCAGTTTAGGTATCTTCAATAGGATCAGCTTGGCACAGTGGGAGGACTCTCTTATAATTATCGTAATCAAAACTGGCCTTAATACGCTACACCAAAAGACGGTTTTTCGTGTAAGGCCAGTCAAAACTCAGTTTTTTTACACTAGTAAGGCAGAAAAAATTTGTTCGCGGACTTCCTGTACACTCAAACGCCCATCAATTTGGATAAAACGTGGCGCTCCTGCATCACCACGACGCTGCCAATCCTGATAATAATAAATTAGCGGTTTGGTTTGTCGATGATAAACTTGCAAACGTTTACGAACGGTTTCTTCATAATCATCTTCGCGCTGTATAAGCGCTTCGCCTGTGACATCGTCCTGATTAGCGATCCGCGGTGGGTTATATAGAAGGTGATAAACACGACCTGAATCGGGATGAATTCGACGACCACTTAAACGTTTAACGATTTCTTCATCGTCCACAGCAATTTCAATCACAAAATCAATCACAATATGATTTTTCCGCAGCGCTTCCGCCTGGGCTAAGGTACGAGGAAAACCATCCAATAAGAAGCCATTTTTACAATCGGCTTGCTTGATACGCGCTTCGACTAAAGAAATGATGATATCGTCAGGCACTAATTGACCCGCCTCCATAATGGTTTTTGCTTGTAATCCCACGGTGGTCTCTTGACTAACAGCCGAACGCAGCATATCGCCAGTAGAAATTTGCGGAATATGATAATGGGCGCTAATAAATTTCGCTTGCGTACCCTTTCCTGCGCCCGGACTACCTAACAAAATAATATTCATGATTCTATTATTATCTCAAAGTGTTCGTATATATGCTCTAGTTTATCACTAACGAATGGGTTCCCTCAAAGCGGGTTCTTGGTTCTCGAAAACCACCCTATTATTCCTCTTCAACCTAGTCAAGGGACCAAAAATATGCTTTTATGCATCCAATTAACCCTGTGGATTACTATGAACGTACGCGAAAGATTGGATTTTGACTATAGCGCATAGCACCCGTTTTCACGTAAGTTCAGACCATGTAAAATCTATCTTATCTCAAAAATTATCACTCCATGAACATTTTTGTGTTTGATATCGAAACAGTCCCTGATACGGCTAATGGTCGTATTCTTTACCAGCTGGAAAATATCAGCGATAAAGAAGTGGCTGAAATAATGATAAAAAAACGCCAGGAAAAGACCGGCTCTGCTTTTTTACCTCATCATTTACAACGAATTGTAGCTATTTCTGGCGCTTTGCGAAGCCGAGATCACTTTAAAATAGCCTCCCTAGGCACGGCAAATTCTAGCGAAGCAAGTCTCATCGAGTCTTTTTTTAAATGCATTGAGAGATATCAGCCTATTTTGGTTTCTTGGAATGGAAGCGGTTTTGATTTACCAGTATTACATTACCGTGCCTTATTACACGGAATTAGCAGCCCGAGCTATTGGAATATTGGCGATGATGGGGATACAAGTTTTCGCTGGAACAACTATCTGAGTCGCTATCATTACCGCCATAGTGATCTGATGGATATATTAGCGGGTTACCAAGGCCGTTCAAACGCCCCCCTCACAGAAATTGCACTGATGTTAGGTTTGCCCGGAAAGTTGGGTATGGATGGATCACAAGTATGGAATTATTTTTTAACAGGAAAGCTCGAAGCAATCCGCAACTATTGCGAGACAGATGTACTCAATACCTATTTAATATACTTACGCTTTGAGATGATTAGAGGAAAACTAAGCTCGGAAACCTATCGAAAAGAATGTGACTATGCACGGGAATGTATTATAAAAGAAAAAAAAAACCATTTTGAAGAGTTCATCAACCTATGGAAAAACTAAAATCAGCGCCTAATTCAATTATCCCCATTACAGGACTATCCCACGAAGGTCGAGGTATTGCCCATATTAACGGCAAAACAACCTTCGTTCAGAACGCTTTACCGGGTGAAAATGTTTTAATCCAGCGTACTAAAAAATATCGTCAATATGACGAAGCAAAAGCCATCGAAATTATACAAGCATCGCCAGACCGTGTTACGCCAAAATGCACCCATTACGGAATCTGTGGAGGATGTAGCCTACAACACCTCACAACCGACGCACAATTACGACATAAAGAGAACACACTATTAGAACAACTCATGCATACAGCGGGGATACAACCTAAGATTTTGCTACCTCCCCTTAAAAGTGTAAGCTGGGGTTACCGACGTCGAGCACGATTAGGTGTCAAATATGTTGCTAAAAAACAAGCCGTGCTGGTTGGTTTTCGAGAAAAAAATGGACGCTATCTTGCCCAACTACAAAGTTGTGAGACGCTAGATACAAAAATAGGCCAGCTCATATCCCCATTACAAGCGCTTATTAGCACACTGAAAGCCTATCAGGCTATTCCTCAAATCGAAGCCGCACTCGGGGACGAAACCCTGGCTTTAGTCTTTAGGCACTTAAGCCCTCTGGAAATAGAAGATCATATTAAACTTAAAGCCTTTGCAAAAGAGCATCAGCTACAGCTTTATTTACAACCAGGTAACGAAAGCACAACGCATTGTATTTGGCCAGAGGTAAACCCAAAATCACTCAGTTATCGATTAAATCTAACAGCATTGTTAAGTAAACCACCAGAGCTATTTTTTGAACCGCACCATTTTATTCAAATCAATGCCACTATTAATCAGTCTATGATCCACCGTGCTATGGAGTTGCTCGCACCCAATTTCAGCGATCAGATATTGGATTTATTTTGTGGATTAGGTAATTTTAGTTTACCTTTCGCTACAAAGTGCCAGTCTGTTATCGGTGTAGAAGGGTCTTCAGAACTTGTAGAACAAGCGAAAAAAAACGCTATGCATAATGCTATTTCTAATGTCCAGTTCTATACTACCGATCTGTCATTACCTATAAAAGATCAAACATGGTCACAAAAACCCTTTAATAAGCTATTATTAGATCCACCGCGATCCGGTGCTTTTGACATTATTCAGCAAATTTCATCCTGGCAGATAGAACGTATTGTGTATGTATCCTGTAATTCAGCCAGTCTTGCGCGTGATGCTGGCGAATTAACAAAACAAGGTTATAGTCTACAGCAAGCAGGAATTATGGATATGTTTCCACACACTCAACATAGTGAAGCAATTTGTTTATTTACTAAATAGGCAATATGAATAGATTTAGACTGACACGAAAGCTTGAGTATGGGTATCGTTTGATAATCACCTTATTCAGAGTCGCAAAAACCATTTTTTTCTATAGGGTACACCGATTTGTTATACTAGCTATACTTCTGATGCCCGCCACACCAAGCCTTGCGGCTTATGATGAAAATGGTTACCAAAACGCCAGCACTTTACAGGCGAATTTGAACAGTATTATCAGTCGCTTTAGAGGGTTCCACGTCGGTGTTTCCATTCAATCGCTATCCACGGGGCGAATTTTATACCAATACCACGCCAATAACAGCTTTGTTCCTGCCAGTACCTTAAAACTATTTACTGGTATTGCCGCATTGGATTATTTAGGCCCGCATTATCAGTTTAAAACCCGTTTTCTAACCAATCCGGCCGCCACTGTAGTCAATGGTGTTTTAACGGGCAATCTTTATATCAAATTTAGCGGGGACCCTTATTTAACGTTAGAAGATCTTAAAGATATGCTAGATACTTTAAGTGAACAACATATTAAAAAAGTACAAGGGAATATCGTGATTGATGACACCGTCATCGATCGCAGCACCTGGCCTCCAGGACGAGTCATTGATGACAAAATATTTTGTTATGCGGCACCCGTCACAGCAACCATTATTAACCGCAATTGTTTCAGTTTGAGTGTAAAACCGAATAAATTACCACATCCCACCGTTGTAAAAAGTAATCGTAATTTGGGTATCGTTATCGATAATCAAGCAGTTACCAAGCATCTAAGAAGAGCAAGCTATTCATTAGATTTAAAGCCTAGTGCGACCCATACCAACAATCATTATACGTTGCGAGGCTACCTTTCACCTAAGATGGGCCCTTTATCATTTGCCGTTGCTTTACAAAATCCCAACCTCGCCACCTATGATATTTTAGCTGGCTTATTACGAAAATATTCTATCAGTTATAGCAATATCGTTTACGGCAAAACACCTCCGCTCGCTAAAACTCTGGCTGAAAATAGTTCACCTGAACTGGCATTCTTGATAAAAAACATGTTAAAAAAATCTGATAATTTAATTGCAGATAGTTTATTAAAAAAATTAGGCGAAAAATATTTCTCTGCACAAGGAAGTTGGAAAACAGGACGAAGCGCTGTGCAAGCTATTCTTGCTAGCAGAACAGACATCGACTTTAAGCAAGTCGTTATGATCGATGGCTCGGGTTTATCGTTAAACAATAGAGTAACGCCAAACGCGTTTGTTAAGTTACTCAATTTTGCTTACACACAATTGCCTGAAAGCCATTTGCTTTTTGAATCACTTCCTAGTTCAGGCCACGATGGAACATTAAAACATCGGCTAGGAGGTCCCGTGCTAGGTAGAATTCATGCAAAAACAGGTAGTATGCACGGTATCAGTAGTTTAGCCGGCTACGTACGAACTTCAAATAATCAAATTGTCGCTTTTTCTATTTTAATTAATGATCCTATTCCCGGAAAAAATAATCAAGGTGGATACCGCTTACTTGAAAATCGAATTTGCGAATTCTTGGCAAGAAGTGTCTTATAAAAATCACGGATATAGCGCTAAAAATAAGGATCGATCATTATGGTTAAAATAAAAAATTCTCTCTATTTAAATGACGATGGCAGTATCAACTTAGAAGCATGGCTACATCACGCTGCCATGCAACGCAATCAAGAAGACTTTAAACTTATTCGACAAGCTTGTATCTTAAGCCAAATCGTGGGCGAAGCAAAAAAAACTCCTACTAACATCTCTTGCTTGCAGCAGGGATTAACGATGGCGGAGGTTCTCTTGGATTTGCATCTTGACAAAGAAACGATAGCCGCTTCTTTAATTTATAGTGGTGTCAACTATGCTGAACTTTGTCCAGAAACTATCAATGAACATTTAGGTCCACAAGTCAGTAAGCTCATTGAGGGTGCTAAGCAGATGGATGCTATCCGCATTTCTAGCACTTCCACTCCGCTTTACCAAACGCAATTAGAAAACATGCGCAAAATGCTACTTGCCATGGTAAAGGACATGCGCGTCGTTTTAGTTAAGCTAGCGGAACGTGTTGCTACCATGCGCACATTAGATAACCTAGAAGAGGAAACCCGACGGTCTTACGCGCGAGAAACCTTGGATATTTATGCGCCCCTAGCTAATCGTCTCGGTGTAGGCCAATTGCAATGGGAGCTCGAAGACCTTTCTTTGCATTACTTAGAACCGGAAGTTTACGAAAAAATAGCACGTTTATTACAAGAACGTTTAGTCGACAGGGAAGCCTATGTCCAAACATTGATAGCGGAATTGCGAACTGTGTTAGAAAATGCGCATTTACAGAATTTTCAATTACATGGCCGAGTTAAGCATATCCATAGCATTTATCGAAAAATGCAGCAGAAAAAACTAGAATTTGAAGAACTTTATGACTTAAATGCCATTCGTATATTAGTTAATACCGTCAAAGACTGCTATAACGCCTTAAGTATTATTCATGGTCTATGGCCACCTATTAACGGGCAGTTTGATGATTATATTGCCACGCCCAAAGCAAATGGCTATCGTTCGATCCATACCGCTGTTTTAGGGCCCGATCAAAAGACACTTGAGATACAAATCCGCACCCATCAAATGCACCAAGAATCAGAACACGGCTTGTCTGCACATTGGCAATATAAAGAAAACGCTCAACAAAACACAAGTTATCAAACAAAGATAGCTTGGCTACGACAAGTACTCGAGTGGCAAAAAGAATTAGTAAAGCGAGGGAAAGCCACTGTACCAGGTTTAACCACGGTTTTAGATGATAGGATCTATGTATTCACGCCAAACGGAGATATTATTGATTTACCTAAAGGCGCAACACCCTTAGATTTTGCTTATCACATCCACAGCGAAGTGGGGCATCGTTGCCGAGGCGCTAAAATTAATGGCTCGATTGTCCCACTTACCTATCAATTAAAAATTGGTGAACAAGTGGAAATTCTTACCACAAAACAAGGAGTCCCAAGCCGAGATTGGCTAAACCCTAACCTAGGTTATTTATATACAGCCCGTGCCAAAGCCAAAGCACATCATTGGTTTAAAAACCAAGATTATGATAAGCATGTCGATGATGGCCAAAGCTTGTTAAATAAAGAATGCCAGCGCCTTGGATTAATAACCGTCGATCAAGAAAAATTAGCCCATAAGCTTCACTTTAAAGCTAAAAAGGATTTATTAGCCGCTCTAGGTAGTGGAGATCTACACATTACGCAGCTCTTAAATGCCATGCAAACCCAGGAACACCTACCTGAAGCAAGCCTGCTGGTTACACCCAATATTTTGCTGGGTAAACCGCGCCGTAGCTTACCAGAGGGCATTACCGTCGCTGGTGTCACTGATCTTCTCACTCACACAGCTGGCTGTTGCAAACCTGTACCTGGCGATCCGATACTAGGATTTATTACCCAAGGTCGTGGCATTGTGTTACACCGTGATGATTGTGCCCATTTATTAAATTTGGAACCTGATAAACAAAATCGTCTAGTCAGTGCTAATTGGGGTGAAGAAATTACTCAAGTCTATCCCGTCGATATTTGCGTAGAAGCCTATGATCGCCCGGGATTAGTGCGGGACGTTTCAACCTTAATTGCTAATGAAAAACTAAACTTGATAGCATTAACACTTTCAAGTAATAAAATGGATCCTAAAGCATTTTTGAAATTAACGATTGAAATTCCCAGCTTAACCTCACTAAGCAAGGTAATGGATCGCATCAAACAAGTTCCCAATGTGGTTGAGGTAAGGCGGCAAATCGTGAATTAATACGAAACCTTTGTCTAAGGACGTCGTACTGGGAGGGAGTTCGGACTCATGTAGCCACCTGAATGTTAAACGCTATATAATTTTATGATAAACATGCTGGAAAGAAAATCAAATTCAAGTTCTAAAGACACAATCTATAGTGTCTCTGAACTCAATAAGATGGTTCAAAACATATTAGAAGATTCCTTTCTACCTTTATGGATAGAAGGAGAAATCTCCAATTTCGCTTGTCCTAGTTCTGGGCATTGGTACTTTTCTTTAAAAGATAGCCATGCGCAAGTACGCTGCGCACTATTTCAAGGCCGTAACCGTTACAAAGATCTCCGTCCCAAGGATGGCATGCAAGTTTTGGTACGTGCCAAAATTAGTCTTTACCCAACGCGTGGGGAATTTCAATTAATTGTCGACCAATTGGAGCTTGCTGGAGAAGGTGCATTACGTAAAACCTTTGAACAATTAAAAGCAAAATTAGCGGCTGAAGGCTTATTTGATAGCTGCCATAAAAAAAGTTTGCCCAAATTCCCTAAAACTATCGGCGTCATTACCTCAGAAACCGGTGCTGCGCTGCGAGATATCTGTGCCATAGTAAAAAGACGCTTTGCTTCCATAGCCATTATTGTTTACCCAACGCTTGTGCAAGGGAAAACAGCGGCTACATATATTGTGCAACAAATCCAATGTCCTAATCAGCGCCAAGAATGCGATTTATTAATTTTGGCGCGGGGCGGTGGATCATTAGAGGACTTATGGCCTTTTAACGAAGAAATCGTAGCCAGAGCTATTTTTAAAAGTCGGCTACCGCTTATCAGTGCCATAGGCCATGAAACGGATTTTACCATTGCCGATTTTGTCGCCGACTGTCGTGCCGCGACTCCTTCGATGGCCGCACAACTAGCAAGCCCCGATAAACAGGAATACCAGCAAATTTTAAGTAAAACAGCAGGACGTATCGTTAAAATTGTGCAATATCAATTAAACACTTACCAGCAACAATTGGCGAATCTTTCTAAACGCCTACGGCATCCGCGGCAACGTCTACAAGACAGTACACAACGCTTAGACGATTTAAGCCAGCGCTTAATCTTGAGCATGAAAAGACAATTACGGGAACGGCAGCAAACATTATTAGGTTTATCGCGCACGCTAAATGCAGTTAGCCCTTTAGCTAGCTTAGCACGTGGCTATGCCATCGTCATCGATGCAACAACAAAACAAATAATCCGCGACATTGATGTCTGCCAAATCGGCAGTCAAATCATGGCTGAAATAGCTAATGGCAAGCTTTTGTGTAAGGTTGAAAATAAGTTCCCGCGTCCATAATATTATTCTCGGTATTTTCAGTTTCTTTTTTAGAAAAAAAAGAAACTGATGTTATCGTGTTAGTAATTTTCTTGGTAAATGACTTTGTCATTTCAGGAGTTTTTGTTAAGTAAGAACGTGAAAGATCAACCGTAGTCATTAAACCTCTTCCGAATAAAAGCAGCATCAAAAGAGCCTGAAAAATCAATTGTAGTTTTTCGATTTTTTTATTGCCGGGTAAGATACTCAATACAGCCCCTATCACTAGCAAAATCTGGTAGCCATTATCCATATCCAAACACGTTTTTATTAAACCACCCATCGTGCCAAATAAAATACCCAGTGTAAAAGGCCTTTCAATCTCTAAGTATTTAGCTAAAAAACTATCAAACGGACTAGTTCCTATCGATAATTGAGCCAATGGTGAAAAAGATAGCCCCCATAATGCTGTTTCTAAAAAAATTCCTACTGTTATGCCTTCGAATACTGAATTGAATAAACTTGCAAGCGATATTTGAGTACATAATTCTTCTCTATCCGCGGAAACAGTAAGAAGATTTCTTTTGCTGATTTTTTTTGTAACCTTGCCAGAATTTACCTGCTGATTTGTTTGTACATCAGTATTATTTTCTTCCTTATTATCGTAGTTTGTATTAATTTCTTTATTGAAAAAATTATCAGGAATACCTTCAGCAAAAGGAAGCACGGAGAAATTTTTTATTCGTTTTTCTAGCGCTATATTAGTTTGTAAAACTAAATCAATTTTCTTAGTAGGTGATGAAAACATTTTTTGTAATCCAGCCTTAGCCCAAGAAAACTCATCTTCTCGTCGATTATCTTTTACAGCAGTAATATGAGAAGATTTTCTGTTATTTTCTGTTTTTAGCATTTTTCCTCCATGAAATAGATTTCTTTTAGAACGTATCTTCAGCTGGCATTGGCTCCGCATAAGCACATTCTTTACGCGGGCACACCTTTTCCGTACCACGACGCTTGGTTGTTTTAATCGTCATCACTGGCCATGCGCACCGTGGGCAAGGTTGTACTATGGGTTCATTCCACACCGCGTAGCTACACGTTGGGTAGGTAGAACATGAATAAAATATTTTGCCATAACGTGACTTACGCTTAAGTAACGTCCCTTTCTGACATTCAGGGCACTCGATGCCTGTGTCAGCTGGTTTTTCTAATGGTTCCATATGTTTACATTTTGGATAATGGCTACAACCAATAAATTTGCCATAACGACCTATTTTAATATGTAAAGCATGGCCACAATCGGGACAAAGACATCCCTCTACTACTTCGGGTTCACTTGCCGTTGTTACTTCCCCTTCCATGTTCCTGGTGTAATCACAATCGGGGTAACCTGAACAACCAATAAAACGACCCCGTTTTCCTAAACGGATTGATAAGGACTTACCACATTTAGGACAGCTTTCATCTAAAGCTTCTTGCGTCACATCTTTACGTTGCACGGTTTCTTCTGTTGTTTCTACTAATGTTTTAAACGGCATCCAAAAATCCTTTAATAACGGTACCCATTCCAGTTCTCCACGAGAAATCTGATCTAATTTATCTTCTAATGCAGCAGTAAAACCATAATCAACGTATTGCATAAAGTAACGCGTTAAAAACTTATTTACTATACGACCCACATCGGTCGGTTTAAACCGCTTTCGATCAAGTATAACGTACTCGCGATTTTGTAAGGTCGAAATAATAGGAACATAGGTGGAAGGACGACCAATATCTCTTTCTTCCAAGGCTTTAACGAGACTTGCTTCACTATAACGTGGAGGAGGCTCGGTAAAATGTTGATCGGCACTTATATCTATCAGATCAACGGCATCACCCACTTTCAACGCAGGTAACATTTTCGCTTCCTCTTCTGATTTAGCTTTGCTTTCGTCCTGACTTTCCAAATAAACAGCCATGAAACCAGGATGGACAATGACAGATCCGTTGGCACGAAAACAATGATCAACGGCACCTTGAGCGCTCAAATCAACCGCAACGGTATCAATCGTTGCATGGACCATTTGTGAGGCAACAGCACGTTTCCATATCAATTCATATAACTTACGCTGTTCAGGTGTGAGATGTGCTTTTATTTGATCGGGCGCATATTCTACGTGAGTTGGCCGAATTGCTTCATGGGCTTCTTGTGTATTACGACTCTTGGTACGAAACTGACGGGGTGCTTCAGGTACTTCCTTTTCGCCATAACGTTGGATAATGAATTCACGAATAGACGCTAAGGCTTCATTTGAAAGATTTACCGAATCGGTACGCATATAAGTAATCAAACCAACAGGACCCTGACCCACGTCAATACCTTCATAAAGTTGTTGGGCTAAACGCATGGTCCGCTGCGCGGTAAATCCGAGTTTACGCCCAGCCTCTTGCTGTAAGGTAGAAGTTGTAAAAGGAGCGGCTGGATTATGTTTACGTTGTTTCTTTTCAACTTTCGTTACTTGCAAATGGCCTTGAGCCATTTTTTCTAACTGTTGCTTGATTTCATTGGCTTGCGATTCTGTTGTAATACTAAACTGGGCTAACTTTTCACGATTATATTCGATTAAACGTGCCAAAAAATCCTGGTTGTCGGCCTTGTTATTCGCTGTAATCGTCCAATATTCTTGCGTTTTAAACGCTTCAATCTCTTCTTCACGCTCAACAATAAGACGCAAAGCAGGACTTTGCACACGACCTGCCGATAAACCACGTCGGACCTTCTTCCAAAGTAAAGGAGATAAAGTAAAACCAACAAGATAGTCTAATGCACGACGTGCTTGCTGTGCATTAACTAAGTCCATCGAAATATCACGTGGGTTTGCTACGGCGGCATTAACCGCCGATTTTGTGATTTCATGAAACACAACCCGATAAACCGGTTTGTTTTTTAAGGCTTTTTTATGTTTGAGAATTTCATAAATATGCCATGCAATTGCCTCACCTTCACGATCAGGATCAGTTGCAAGATACAAAGCATCTGCGGCTTTAAAAGCCTTAACGATCAATTCTACATGTTTTGCATTCTTCTCGATCAACGCATAGGTCATCGCAAACTCATGCGCGGGATCAACAGCACCCTCTTTCGCCAGCAAATCACGCACATGGCCATAGGAGGCGAGTACTTCGAAGTCCTTACCTAAATATTTTTTGATCGTTTTAGCCTTCGCTGGCGATTCAACGATCAATAGATTTTTTACCATGTTTATTTCCTCGCATAACCCCCGGGGACTGCACAAATATAGCCTTGCAGCTCAAGTAAACCTAAACGGGCAAGCAGTTTATTTACCGTTAAGCCAGTTCTCAAAACCAAGCTATCTATTGTCGTCGTTTCAAACCCAAGGCACTCTACAAGCTTTCTGTCCTCAGAATCAAGCCCATATTTTAGATTACTGCTACTGTTGACCGCCGCCGACTCTCCTATTGTCGTATCAACGGCTAGCCCTAAAAAAGATAGCCCAAGCAAAATATCATGGCCACTCTCAACAAGGATAGCCCCTTCTTTTAACAAAGCATGGCAACCCTGACTCAAGAAATTACGAATAGAACCTGGTACCGCAAACACTTCACGTCCCTGTTCTAGGGCATAACGCGCTGTAATTAAAGATCCACTGCGTAAAGCTGCCTCAACAACGACAACCCCTAAACTCAAACCACTAATAATGCGATTACGACGTGGAAAATGTTCTGCTTTCGGTGGAGAATCAGGAAAAAATTCAGAAACCAATGCCCCTCCTTTTTCTACTATTTGCTGAGCTAATCGTTGATGAATAGGAGGATAAATTTTATTAAGTCCAGAACCTAAAATAGCAATTGTTTTACCTTCAGTACGTAAACACCCTTGATGGCTAGCCCCATCAATACCTCGTGCTAATCCACTAGTAATAACAAACCCAAAGTCAGATAATTCATTCGCTAAGGTATAAGCGGTTTCTAAGCCCCCGGGTGTGGGTTGCCTAGCCCCACTACAGCTAATTGATGATGTTGTAGGATAGCCGCATTACCCTTAACAAACAAAATTAATGGGGAAGAAGCGATTTCTTTTAACAAACGAGGATAACGAGGATAACGAGGATCATTCCAATGAACAATATCCCCTCCCGTCTGTTCTCGCCAATGTAAACAAGCGTCTACCTGCTGCCAATCCGCCTTTTTCAAACGTATGACTAAAGGTTCTTTTACCCCAGCATCTCGCAAGCTTGCACAAGATGCAGAAAGTAGCGCGGCAGGAGTAGAAAAAACCTCCAGTAATTGCAAAACCGTCGTAGCACTGCATTGAGGTATCGTACATAATGCTAGCCAATCGCGTAACTCTTCCATGTAATTTTTTTTATCCTAATTTATATTTAAATACTATCCGATCGACTTAAGCTATTTATAACGTTTAATACTCTCCTTAATTTCCTCTTTAGCGGCCTCAACACCTTTCCATTCTTTTACCTTAACCCACTTATTTTCTTCAAGATCTTTATAGTGTTGAAAGAAGTGCTGAATACTTTTTGTCAACTCTGAAGGCAAGTCTGCCCACGTTTTTACCCCACGATAAAGCGTAGATAATTTATCAATAGGAACAGCTAAAATCTTCGCATCAATACCTGATTCATCTTCCATCTCCAACATTCCCACGGGTCTGCAACGAATCATACAGCCAATCAACAACGGAAAAGGGGCAACTACTAACACATCCACCGGATCGCCATCTTCTGATAAGGTCTTAGGAACATATCCATAGTTACAAGGATAATACATCGCCGTACCTAAGAATCTGTCGACACACAATGCGCCCGTCTCTTTATCCACCTCATATTTAATGGGATCACTATGACTGGGAATTTCTATCACGACATTGATTTCATCCGGTGTTTTTCCTCCCGGACCAACTTTGACAAGCGCATTCATAATTTCATTTCCTAAAAATTAATTTTTAAAGCATAATCATAACCTATTTATAATTGAGTGTGCGAATTTTAGGAACGTTATGGACTGTATTTTTTGTAAAATCATTAACGGGGAACTACCAGCCGCTAAAGTTTACGAAGATGAACGCATCGTCGCCTTTAATGATCGCCATCCGCGTGCACCTGTTCATCAATTAATTGTGCCTAAAAAACATATTGCGACCTTGAACGATTTAACGGATGAGGATACTGATCTTGTCGGCACCCTGATACAAAGAGCTAGAATCTTGGCAAAAGAAGCAAAAATTGCTAACAACGGCTATCGCACTGTCTTCAATTGCAACGCCGATGGCGGACAAGAAGTGTTTCATTTACACCTTCATCTTATGGGTGGACGTAAGCTACAATGGCCCCCGGGTTAGTTTGAAGGCACTTTCTTAAGCCAAATGCCTAACATGAGCTAATAATGATGAAAATACTGTAAGCAGAGAAAAATGATGGATTTAATTACACTCGTTTTAGCCTGTAGTCTCTACGCAGATAATTCCATCCCTTATGCCATGATCCAAGTCGAGAGTAAAAACAATCCATTGGCTGTCAATGTTGATAACGATGCCAAACACTTTAAAACAGAATCTGACGCCATTGCGTATACGCAAGCTAAAATAGCGCAAGGGAAAACGGTAAATATCGGTCTCATGCAAATCGCCAATCAATGGCTACCAGAAATGGGCGCTCATGCGGCCGATTTATTCCGTCCCTGTAAAAATATGGTCGTTGCAACACAAATTATGAATAAATTACAGTTACAATGTCAGACGCTAGCGAGGACTAACCCAAATCTTAACGTGCAAACCTGCATGCTGTCGATGTATAAAACAGGAAATACACAAAATGGGCTAGCTTATGCCAATAATATAATAGCTTATGCAGCCAAGCATCCCTTTGGTCCCTTAGCCGAAAAAGCACGCGACCCTGGGATGTTAGCTGCAGCCAAACCGAAAATTAAAGACACGTTTTAAAGACTCGCAAATAAAGATTGACGACTATGCCAACTATTGATTTTTATTTATTAAATACAGCCAATAAAGAAGATGTTTATCGTTTTCTCTGTCGTTTAGTAGACAAAGCCTACCAACACCAGCATAACGCTTATATTCATACCAACACGTTAGAAGAAGCACAGCATTTAGATGATTTGTTATGGACTTTTCGTGATATCAGTTTCATTCCTCATCAAATAGGCACGCCTAATCCTACGCAACTGCCGACTTTAGTCACCCTTGGCATAGAAAAACCCAAACAATACACGGCTGATATTCTATTCAATCTCAGCCAAGAAGCACCGCCTTTTTTCCTCGAATTCGCACGTGTTATCGAAGTGGTATCCGAAGAAAAAAACCATAAAAATCAAGCACGAAAAAAATATAAGTTTTATAAAGAACAAAACTGTCAATTAACTACTCATCCTATAAGCTTACCATGTTAGATAAAATCTACGACTCGAAACAGATTGAAGCGACCTGGCGTGAACGTTGGGAGAATAATTCCTATTTTCAACCCAGCGGTCAAGGTGAAGCCTATTGTATTGTGCTGCCACCACCGAATGTGACGGGTAGTCTGCACATGGGACATGGCTTTCAAGTCACGTTAATGGATAGCTTAATCCGTTATCAGCGCATGTGCGGAAAAAATGTATTGTGGCAAGGTGGTACCGATCATGCTGGCATTGCGACCCAAATGGTCGTCGAGCGCCAGTTACTATCACAAGGAAAAACACGCCATGCTCTCGGTAGAGAATCCTTTCTAGAAACGATTTGGGCATGGAAAAACAAATCCGGCGGTATGATTACCCAACAACTACGTCGCATGGGTGCTTCCATTGATTGGTCACGCGAACGTTTTACCCGTGACCCTGAGTTTTCAACGGCGGTGGAAAAAGTATTTATTGATTTATACCAAAAAGGTTTAATTTACCGCGGCAAACGTTTAGTTAATTGGGATCCACAACTATTAACTGCCGTTTCCGATCTGGAAGTCATTAACCAAGAAGAGCAAGGCAGCCTGTGGACCATCCGTTATCCGCTGGTTGATAGCGATTTATTTATATCAGTCGCTACCACACGACCCGAAACTTTATTAGGTGACGTCGCCGTAGCTGTTCATCCCGATGATCCACGATTTCAATCATTCATTGGTAAACAAATTAAGCTGCCATTAAGTGATCGCTTGATCCCCATCGTTACCGATGACAGTGTCGATCCCAACTTCGGTAGTGGTTGCGTTAAAATAACACCGGCACATGATTTTAATGATTATGCACTGGCACAACGACATCATTTAGCATGCATTAATATTTTTACTCCCCATGCGCATCTTAATGAGTCCGTACCCATTGCCTATCAAGGGCTTGAACGCTTCGCGGCCAGAAAAAAAATCGTCAAAGACTTGGAAGATTTAGGATTAGTAGAAAAAATAGAAGCCCATACACTTAAAGTTCCGCGCGGCGATCGTTCAGGCGTCATTATAGAACCTTATCTTACCGATCAATGGTTCATGTCCATGAAACCGTTAGCAAAACCCGCCATTGAGGCTATTTTCGAGGGCCAACTTGATTTTATTCCTGAAACTTGGCGCAAAGTTTCACTACAATGGTTAGAAAACATTGAGGATTGGTGTATCAGCCGCCAACTTTGGTGGGGACATCGCATACCTGCCTGGTATGACGCGCAAGGAAACGTCTATGTCGGATATGACGAAAAATCTATCCGCGAACTTCACTCCATCCCGAACTCGCTGCCTCTTAAACAAGATGAGGATGTACTCGATACCTGGTTTTCATCCGCTTTATGGCCTTTTGTAACTTTAGGTTGGCCTAACTCAAGTGATGAGTTAAAAACATTTTATCCGACGAATGTCTTAGTCACCGGCTTTGACATTATTTTTTTCTGGGTCACGCGCATGCTGATGATGGGCCTACACTTTACCGGCCAAGTCCCTTTTAAAGAGGTCTATGTCACCGGATTAATTCGTGACCATGATGGGCAAAAGATGTCGAAGTCAAAAGGTAACGTATTAGATCCACTGGATGTTATTCAAGGCATTGAGCTAGAAGACTTGGTAAAAAAACGCTGTGAAGGCCTGATACAGCCGCAGATGGCGAAAAAAATTGAACTTGCGACACGTCAACAATTCCCAAAAGGTATCCCTGTTTTGGGCACAGACGCATTACGATTTACTTATTGCGCCTTAGCCTCACCCACACGTGATATCCGTTTTGATCTTAAACGTACTGAAGGTTACCGTAATTTTTGTAATAAACTATGGAATGCCGCACGTTTTGTTTTAATGCACCAAGAAAACCAAGCACCCTGCACCGAGACAGTTTCTGTAGTATCCCTACCAGTCAACCGTGCCTTTAGCTCGCAGTTACAATCGGTCATCGCTAATATGCATGCCCATTTTCAAACTTATCGATTTGATTTAATGGCGCAAACGATTTATGAATTTATTTGGAACGAATACTGTGATTGGTATTTGGAATTAACTAAACCCCTATTACTGCAAACAGACCGCCCTCATGAACAACGTGAAACACGCGCTAATTTAATCGAGATTTTAGAAACCTGTTTACGTTTGTTACACCCATTGATGCCTTTTATTACCGAAGAAATTTGGCATTCCATTTCTCCCCTAACAGGAAAAACGGCAGCAACGATTATGTTGCAACCGTATCCACGTATCGATGAAAGAAAAAAGGACGCGGCAGCTGAACAATCCTTAGCATGGATAAAAGAAGTTGTCACGACAATACGCACGCTGCGTAGTGAAATAGGTATAGCACCTGGAAAAACCATACCGCTACTTTTTCATAAAGGAAGCGAAAAAGATCGTGAAAATAGTTTGCTATTCCAAAACGAGCTTATCAACCTAGCCAAACTTAGCACCATAGATTGGATAGATGAAAAAGAAAAAATAGGTTCCGTTACCATGGGTTTAATGGGAACACTGGAATTATTAATTCCCATGTCCGGACTCATCGATACTGCCGCTGAAGGTCAGCGACTGGCAAAAGAAATCAGCAAGCTTGAAAAAGAAATTGATCGTGCACAAAGCAAATTAGCTAACCACGCCTTCATCAGTAAAGCGCCTCAAGATGTCGTGAAACAAGAACAGGAACGGCTTGACGAATTTACAGCTCAGCATCTAAAACTACAAAAGCAGTTGCAATCTTTGCAAAAAATCTAACATTAGTTTAGGCTAACAAAATGTTGAAATAGATTTTTTTAAAATTCTTTCAATACTAAAATAGTGATAAAAATATCAGCCAAATTTAATTACACAATTAAAAAGGAAATCTAATGAATCCGGAAAAAAATAAGAACTCAAATTCTGACAATTCATCAAATAATGCTTTCAACCAACAAAAGAATGATCAAGATATTCTTAAAGCGATGAGAACACTGAGAGAACATACCATGCGAGAAGCAATAGCCACTATGAAAGAAGAAAGCAATTATTCTCCGACGCTTTCAAAGCCAAAACGGCCTTAACCAACCATTGGCATTAATCTTTTACTAACTATTATTAAGTTTAGGAGTTAATATGAAGCTTTTAAAAACAACAATCACCCTTTTACTTGTGGCTTCCATTAGCCAAGTTTGCTATGCCTTTTCTAAAGTTCCTACCGTAACTGCAGATACTTGCCCCGCTGAAAATACTATCCAACAAATTGGCACAACTTACACCGCACCCGGTGGTTGGACTGGGGTAGTTCAAAACAAAGCTGGAAAAATCAAAGCTTTCGAAATGGTTTTGTATAAACCTACCGATACCAAACATCCTTTTAAACAAGGCGAACTACTTCGTTGTAGCTATAAATTAGACAATGATAACTTCCTCGATTTACGATTACCTGAAGCAAGCAGTAAAACAAAGATCAGTGATCCTAAAAACTGGGAATCTGCTTACGGTGGACACCAATATGATTGCAGTAAAAACCGATCCGCTTGCAAGTTTAATTTAATTAAATAGCCCAAACTTATTAAACTAGACGCCGTACTAGATAGCATTTTATCTAGTACGGTTTATAGCATAGGAATGTTCGTCAGTCACTTGATTTACTTGGGCAGGATCTAAGGTCCGGCGAAAAAAATTAAGTGAGCCATTAGCCTTAGGAAATAAACGATCAGACCCAATGCATGGAACCTCTTCAGCAGACGAAAGAGACAAAACCTCTTCTTCTCGCCCTATTGCAGGCAATTCGGACTCTGTTATGGCTTTAGCTTCCTCAGCAGACGAATGAGAAGGCAATATAAAGTTATGTTGCTCAGACTTCTCGCCTGTTAAACCAAAAATAGATGGGTCTGATTGAAAACTATCCAAGCTATTTCCTTCAAACAATTGTTCAAACTGCTCGTCTGTAAAACCAAAAATAGATGCTACAGAAGAAATACCATCCCGGCTATCTCCTTCAACCGAATCCATTGGCGTATCTGCAACTGGTTTGTTTTTATCAGCACTACTTTGAACCGTCATATAAAACCTTATAAAAATTGTTTTTTGTTATTCCTACTAATGAGTATCTATTTTTATGCTTAAGGTTTTATTAAAACTGGTCATTTTCATTACTAACACGTAACATAGATGTTTTAAGTTTCGTATTTCCAGCTACGAGCAGTATATAATAGGTTTATTCTTTATTTAGTCCTTTAGCTATGCGTCAAATAATCTTAGATACGGAAACTACTGGCAGAGAAACCAGTGAAGGACACAGAATTATTGAAATTGGCTGTCTTGAATTAATCGATCGCCGACTTACACAGCAATATTTCCATTACTATTTAAATCCAGAACGGGACAGCGATGCAGGGGCACTGGCAGTACATGGCTTAACCACAGAATTTCTTCAAGACAAACCATTGTTTACATCAATCGTTGATGAATTTATTGCCTTCATAAAAGATTCGGAACTGATTATTCATAACGCACCGTTCGATCTCGGTTTTCTAGACCACGAAATAAAATTATCTAAAAAAAATTACGAACAAATTACACATTATTGCCAAATATTAGATACGCTTCCTTTAGCACGCCAACTCCATCCTGGACAACGTAATAGTTTAGATGCACTCTGTAAACGTTACGAGATTGATAACTCTAAACGTGAACGGCATGGCGCATTACTTGACGCTGAATTATTAGCTCGCGTCTACCTTGCCATGACCGGGGGACAAACCAATCTATTCGATGACAATCAAATAATCAATCAGGCATTGCTTTCTAAAAATAAAAAAAATATAAATACGCACGAACTTCCTGTGCTCACCGCAAGCACTGACGAGCTAGAAGCACATAAAAGCTGTTTATCTCATATAAAAAAAACCACAGGTCACTGCGTATGGCTTTTAGACGCTAAGAATTCTTTTTAATGCGTAAGCTTTTTATTCACTTTACCCAGTTACAAGCCGCAGGCGGTATCCTTTTAGGTATTGCCACGCTGATGGCTTTATTACTGGCAAATTCTCCTTTGCACATTTATTACCAAAATTTATTACAACTAACACTCAGCTTAGGCAACATCCATATCTCGTTTTTACACTTCATTAACGATGGTCTAATGACTATTTTCTTTTTTTTAGTCAGTTTAGAAATAAAACGTGAACTTGTGCAAGGAGAACTTAACAGTCTAAATAAAGCCTTATTACCCACCATGGCAGCCATCGGTGGGATGGTGGTACCTGCACTTTTTTATTTGTTAATTAACCACGGACATCCTGATCATACTGCAGGTTGGGCCATTCCGATGGCAACCGACATCGCTTTTTCTCTGGGCGTGTTATCGCTGCTCAACAAGCGTATTCCTAGTTCTTTAAAGATTTTTTTAACGGCTTTAGCCATTATCGACGATCTCGGTGCTATCCTCGTTATTGCCATTTTCTACACCCAACAGATCGGTTGGCTTTATTTAATTCTCGCCTTTATCTGCCTTATTGGCTTAATCACATTGAATTACTTTAGCGTTAATCGTTTCTTTCCCTATCTTTTATTAGCACTTCCTTTATGGTTTTTTATCTTAAGTTCAGGCGTGCACGCCACTATTGCAGGAGTACTTTTTGGCCTCACTATTCCATTGCATCCTTCCAAAAAATCACAAGTTACGCTATTAAATAAAGTAGAACATCAACTACATCCTTGGGTCGCTTATGGAATTTTGCCGCTTTTTGCCTTTGCTAACGCAGGCCTATCTTTTACGGGAATACGCTGGGAGACACTATTCCACCCTTTACCTTTAGGCATTATCGCGGGACTATTTTTGGGCAAACAATGCGGAATATTAGGCGCAAGTTGGCTAGCCGTAAAAGCAAAGTGGGCTAAATTACCGTATCAAACTAACTGGCAATACATCTATGGCACGGCATTAATCTGCGGAATTGGCTTTACCATGAGTTTGTTTATTGCCAATCTTGCTTTTTCTGATGGCGAATCTGCTTCATTAGTTCGTCTTGGTGTTTTAAGCGGTTCTGCTTTATCAGGAATTCTAGGTTATTGGGTATTATTACTGACCGCTCGTACAAAAAAAGAGAATAGCTCACACTTTACTTAACAAGCTCAAACAAAATGAAAAGAAAAATTGATAACACAGAATTTTTTAGCCTAGAAAAAAGGAAAAAAATCTGTACAGAAACGCCAGCAAACTTACTTCTTTTATGTGAAGCCGCCAAAATTGTTGAAAAAGGCTTTCTTAAACCTATTACTGCTTCATTTACACATTCAGAAACAGGACCATTTAAATATTATAAACGGCCTTAGAGGATGTCTTCAAATGTGCTAGAACGAGACAAAAAACGTTGTTTTTTTCGAGTATCGCAACGAAGCCTACATAAAATATGTGAGTAGCGAAACACAGAAAAACAGCGTTTTTTGACCGTCATCGTGCATTTTTGAAGGCACTCTCTTAATATACGACATCTTTGAAAACAGGTTACTTTTTTTTGTGGAACGGCTGGCTCAACTGGTGCACGCTATCAACGAATACCTTGACTTTTTCAGGATCAGTAAATTGTGAAATACCATGACCTAGATTAAACACATGACCTGTACCTGAACCATAGGAATCAAGAATGATCGCCACTTCTTCATGTATTCGCCCTTCAGAAGCAAAAAGTATTGACGGATCCATGTTACCTTGCAAAGCTACCTTATCCCCTACCCGTTGACGCGCCTCTGCTAACTCAATAGTCCAATCTAAACCTATCGCATCACAACCAGAAGCCGCTATCTTTTCCAACCACAAACCACCACCTTTGGTAAATAACACAATCGGGATTTGTTGTTGTTGATACTCCCGAATAAGGCCATGGATAATTTGCGTCATGTAAGCTAACGAGCAGCTTTGATAGGCAGAAGATGTCAATAACCCTCCCCAAGTATCAAAGATCATTATCGCTTGCGCACCGGATATTATCTGAGCATTGAGATACTGAGTGATGGCTTTTGTTAATGTCGTTAATAAAATATGTAGCGCTTGCGGTTCTTGATATAATAAGGTCTTAATTTGTCTAAACTCACGGCTGCCACCACCCTCCAGCATATAACAGGCCAATGTCCAGGGACTGCCAGAAAATCCAATTACAGGCACTTTACTGTTTAGCTCACGCTTACATAGAGAAATTGCATCGCTGACATAACGTAACTCCGTCATCGGATCAGGAACATTTAATGCTTTAATATCCGCTATTGTCTTCAGTGGCCGATGAAATCTTGGCCCTTCACCTTCGACAAAATAAAGACCTAAACCCATTGCATCGGGTATGGTCAAAATATCAGAAAAAATAATAGCGCCATCTAAATCGAATCGATTTAAAGGTTGCAAGGTCACTTCGCAAGCGAGTTCAGGTGTTTTACAAAGGGTTAAAAAATCACCGGCTTTTTTACGTGTAGCACGATATTCCGGCAAATATCGACCTGCCTGCCGCATAATCCAAATGGGTGTCTTATCGACCGGTTGTCGTAGAAAAGCACGTATTAGGCGATGAGGTGAAGCATTCATAGTATTACACTTATACTTTTTTTATTAAAGAATCCATTGAATTTAATTGTGTTAATAAACTTCCTGCGGCAAATATAAATAAATCAAAGGCTAATTTATCGGAGTCATTCACTATCAAAGGATTAAGTTCATGATGCATTTCTTTTTCCCAGCCTAATCGATCTAAAAAACCACTTGTATTTTTATCTGTCTTATCACTCAGCTGTTCGATCAAGGACACAAATAATTGGTGACTGACTGCATACGTTTTTTGAACCTGAGGTTGTTGATTAAAGTTCAAACGTGCTTGTTCTGAAAAGTTCATTAATGCATTTTTCATTAGACTGATGCAACGTAAAACCTCACGCTCCGAACGCAAAATATTTCGAAACATCTGTGCTAATGTTGAACGACCAAAAGATTCCCGCATGACTTCGTCAAGTAATTTAGCTTGGTTTGTAAAGCGGCTAATGATCTTATCCTCGTAAAGTTCATAGTTTTTTTCAGCTTCTGCCGAAGTAAATAATGCTAACTGCTCTAAAATCTTTGTGAGATCTCGTAAAGTATTCGTCATTATATAGCGTAATTGGGTCCGCGAATGAAGTGGCCAAATAAAACGTGAAACTAACAACGCAATCGTAATACCTAAACTAATTTCAAAAAAACGACTGAAAACACTGGCATAACTAGGATTTTGACCAATCAAAATAATAACAACCATTACTGCACCTAAAGGGCCTGCTTCGCTCAAATAACTGGGACTATCTGCGATATAGCTAAACAAAGCCGTAGTAAGACATAATATTAATGTTGTCCCAACAACACTAGGATAGACTGACCAAAGCGTGAGTGCCGCAATAAAAGCACCTAGGATAGTCCCCAAGAAGCGCATATAAGATTTTTGTATAATAGCGCCAACGCGGGATTGCGAGCACATAACAACTAATATAGTAATTAAAACCCATCGCCCTTGAAGAGGAAGGTCAAATACACGGACGATAAATGTTCCAAGTAAAAAAGCAATAGCCGTCTTTAAACTATGAATGAGACGATTACCGTCTAAGCCGCTTATAAAACGATATAATTTGCTCAACTTTATCACTGAACGCTTAGCTCCGCCTCGTTTATCGAAGTATAAAAATACCGTATAAGTAAACTAAAGTCATCACAATCAAACTTAACTTACGTGAAAGGCACCGTGCGCTATATAATCTTCACCTAAACCCAGTTAGATTTTTATCAGGTCTACGGGTCTATAATCGTTGGCGTCACAAATATCAAAAGTTCATTGCGTTCTTCACTCGCTGATTTGTAACTAAATAAACTCCCTATTAATGGTAAAGAACCTAAAAAAGGAATGCGTCGTATCCCTTTGCTTTGCGAATGTTCATAGATCCCCCCAACACAACCGTTTCGCCGTTTTTTACGATAACTTGGGTTGCAATACCGCGCTTTTGAATAGCAGGAGCACCCGTTACCATAAAATTACTGGGTTGATTTTGGTTAACTTTTAACTCCAACATTAATCGACAATCAGACAATACGCGAGGCGTTACCGTCAAAGCTAATACCGCTTCTTTAAATATAAGACTCGTATTACCACCAGCATCTTTTGATTGATAAGGAATTTCTTGACCGGCTTCTATAAAAGCTGTTTTTTGGTCCTCTGTAATTAAATGTGGTGCTGAAATAATTTGTGCTCCACCTTCATTTTCTAGGGCCGATAGCTCCAAATCTAAAAAAACATTTTTTCCCATTCGTAAGATATGCAGGCCCGCCTCTATCCCTCCAGCCAGGGCTTCCCCTACTGATAAGGGTAAATCCATATTTAACTGTGGAAATAAAGAATCTGTTCGATTCGCATTCGAATCAGGGGATTTCTTCGAAGAAGGTTGAATTTGTGTTAATTTAAAACGCGTCCCTAATTCACGCTCCTTATTTTTATCAATACTTACAATACGCGCTTCTATAGATACCTGGGCAACAGGCTTATCCAGTGCCTTAATTACTTTTTCTAATTTAATAAGTTTTTCTTTAGAGTCTCGTATCCATAAGCTGTTGGTACGTTTATCAGCGCTGACACTTCCTCTAGAAGATAAAAATGAATTTTTTTTATCTTTTAATAAAGTAGCTAGCTCCATCGCGTTGGCATAGCGAATTTCTACCAGTTTAGAAATCAACTTTTCTATCGCTTGTTGATGACGCTGAATTTCCTCTTTTTTTAGGTCTTGTTGTAAAAATTCTTGCGGCGTTGCAATAAAAAAACCATTAGCAATAGGGCGTTTAACCAGTCCTTGGGTTTTCAAAATAATATCTAATACTTGCTCCCAAGGCAGTTTGTTTAAGTGAAGACTTAAACTACTTTGTACCTTATCATCTACTACCAAGTTAAACCCGCTAAATTCTGCCAGTATCTGTAATGCAGCGCGTACTTTTATATCCTGAAAATTTAATGAAATTATTTTCCCTTTCGGCACGTTAGCCATTTTAAAATCTTCTGGCTCAGCGGCAAATAAAACTAGCGGTAAAAAAAAACAATCGCTAATTTATTATAATAAGCACGCATACTATAAATCCTTATTTTTTTAGCAATCTAGGTTGTCAACACACAATCTAAGCGTATTTTTATAAAACAAAGGGTGTTTTACAGTAGCTTAAATGCTAATTATCAAGCAGCTAATGTAATAGTTTTTCTGTTATTTTTTTCTTGAACAATTATTTTTTTATTATCAATCAGAATAATATAACCTTGCTTTGAACCAAGCCTATCATCGAGTTCAACTTTATAAAAATTATTATTTGGCAACTGAATTAATCTCCATTTTTTCCCCATCAAATTAGCTAAAAATCCAATCATTTTAATTTCACTGAGAGGGTAATGCACTAAGATTTCTTTATCTACAAAAACTGAATTAAAAACGGAACCCTGATTCGATCTGAAAAAAATACACTTAAAAAAAGAATTCTCCAGATAAACAATAAATAAAAGGGTTAATTTCCCTTTTTCCTCTTCTAAACAGTCAAAAAAACTCCATTTGAATTGACTTAATAAAATAGGATATTGCAAATTTTCAATCTGATAAAAAAATTCTTTAATATTTCTCCTATTTCCCGTTACTATCACCTCAACAGGAAGTACAAAAAAAACGCCTTTGTTTTTGATAGGATTAGACTTCACATAATTTAACGTTAAAATCTCTGGCAACATCTGCCCACTTATCAACGCTAACAATACCTTATTTTTATTATATTTTTTATCATGCAGGCCTAAAAAAAACTGTTCTCTTAAAAAATCAACTTTTGCTTTATAGGCAATATAAGCAGATAAAATTTTTTGTTGTTCTGCCAAATGAAGGTTCAACTCAACTATCTTTGCATAAACATATTTTTTATTTTCAAAAAATGGCTTCACATAAAAAATATATTCTACTAGATAAATGAAAAATAAACCGCTTATAAATATCAAAACAAGCAAATGACTTTTCCACTCATCAATTCTAAATAAAATTGTTAAATCCTTATATTTATTGTAAATTCTAATAATAATTTTCTATCTTTTTTATAATGATATTTAAACTTTACACCATACTTTTTCTCTAATTTTTTTATTAACCTTATAAAAATAAGCTCTGATTTCACTACGCCAGCAATTGATAAATAAGATAGTTTGTAAGAAATAGTCTTTACATGAAAGCTAGGTGGTGTTGCCAATCTATTTAACTCATTCAGCAAAGCCAATATTCTCCGAATTTTATCGTGATTAAGGCTTAAACTATTTTTAGCTGTCTGTAACCTATTATATTGTTGCTTGATGTGCTGTAATTTTTTAATGGACAAACCCATTGTGCTCAATTGATCGGCCAATTGATGCTTATGCAAATTTAATTTTTGCAGTTGATGAGATATTGAAGCATTAAACCATACTATCAATAAAAAATTTGCCAGTATGATCCCAAAAAAAAGAAGAATCAACTTCATTCTTTTTTGCTTTTCTTGCTGTTCGCGACAGGGTAATAAACTGATCTGCCTCATGCAAAAAATCCAATTTATGAAACCGTAATAAATCCTCTCAAGGCCAAACCAAAACTTAGAAATAGTGCTGGAAATTGTGAAATAAATTCTTTATGTAGTGCATTTACAGCTGAAAATGATCTTTGCGATGCTATTAGCTTTGCTTTAAGCCCATATAAACCATCCAGTTTGTTTACCAAAAATTTTAAAAGCGGACGATTAGTGCCTATAAAAAAAAGTTTACTAAATAATATATAAGGATAACTTAAAAAAATTGTATGAATACATCGTTGTACTTGCTGCAAAAGGTACTCTTTGTCAGTATTGGCTATACTTTCACTAAAACTGCTTATTTTTTTATTCTCCCCTAAAAATAAAATTGTCAATTGTGTAATACCGATATCCATTAAGAGGAATGGCGTAGCAGTAGCTTCAGGGTATGAATACGTAAAAGCACGCTCTATGGCCTGTGAATTCATTTCTACGGCAAGAGGAATTAAATTGGCTTGCTGAATAACTTCTAAGCGGGCATCTACATGTTTTTTACGACAAGCAACTACTCGTACATTAAGATATTTTTCGTCTTCTTGCATAGAACAAACTTGATAATCAAAATAAATGTCATCTAAAGGACAAGGAATATGATCTTCTACTGCTAAACTCACAGCAAGGCTGAGCTTTTCAGTCGCTGAACTATCGATACGAAACCACTTACTAATAACTAATAAGTCAGGAAGCGCGACGACACAATACGCTGAGGAAATAGCTGCCTTTGCTAGCAGTTCCTTGAGACACATTGCCAATCGTGAACTCGCTTTGATTTGATTATTTTTGACGCTTTCGGGAGGAATAGCATTTATACTATAATGCTTTAATTCGTAGGCAATACCCGCAGTTATCACTTTTAAAACTACGCATTTGATTGTCGCGCAACCTATATCTAAGCCTATTATCTGGCTTTTTGAACGGGTTCTTCTAAACACATCCCTAAGGAAACGCATATTTTATCCATTATTTATAATTTAATTTTTAAATGGAACTCAGCTTAGACCAACTTTGCTCCGTTATGCCAATCGAAAACAACATTTTTATCTCATCGTGACATAATGGAAAACAATGTCTAAATATCATTACTTTCTAATTATGTATTAAAATAATAACTTGTCAATGCATTATAGAATAAATAATTACAAAGACATACTAAGATGAGATATTATGTTGTAAGCTAATTAATACGTTTAATCATGAAAAAACGTCCTCATATTTTCCGTAATCTACTGTTGATGCTCTTAAGCCTCCTCATTACGCTTGTGGTAATGGCTAGTCTCGTTTACTTATATCTTGATAAACAATTACCTAATGTTGACGAATTAAAATCCGTACAATTACCAATACCGATGCGAATTTACAGCAGTGATGGCCAGCCTATAGCTGAATTTGGCGAATTGCATCGAAATTTGGTTAGATTAAATGAAGTCCCTGTCTTAATGGTAAAAGCTTTTTTAGCGACAGAAGATCAACGTTTTTTAGAGCATCATGGGGTTGATTTTTATGGCTTATTACGTGCCGCCGGCGAAGTGTTAATGACAGGAACTAAAGTACAAGGCGGCAGCACAATCACTATGCAAGTAGCGCGTAATTTTTACCTGTCCCGTGAAAAAACCTTTTTACGTAAATTCACCGAAATACTTCTATCGCTTAAAATAGAACGTGAATTCACTAAAGAACAAATTCTTGAACTTTATCTTAATAAAATTTTTTTAGGAAATCGCGCTTATGGAATCGCCGCCGCTGCCCAAGTCTATTTTGATAAAACCTTAAATCAACTTACGCTTCCCGAAATGGCCACTATTGCAGGTCTGCCCAAAGCGCCATCAGCAATTAACCCATTAGTTAATCCGGTTGCTGCAAAACAACGCCGTGATCATGTATTAACGCGCATGTTTGAACTTGGATATATATCAAAACCGATTTATGAGTCAGCTATTCAAACACCCATGCAAACTCATCCAGACACCGATCAAGGCGTCATGTTGAAGGCACCCTATGTCGCTGAGATGGTCCGCGATATGATGTATAAAAGTTTTGGCGATGACATTTATACAAAAGGTTACAATGTTTATACAACGCTTAATACCACTCAACAAATTGCAGCTAATAAGGCTTTACGTACAGCCTTATTAGCCTATGATCGTCGACATGGTTATCGAGGCCCTGAAAAAAACATAGGCCCATTAAATTCGAAAAATATCGCCCACACCTTAAATACACTACATCGAATTTTTTCTGTCAATGATCTGCAAGCGGCCATTGTTACATCAATTACCGATCAAGGCGTCATGGCTTTATTGTCAAATAATCAATCCATTCTCATTCCTTGGCAAGGACTTGCCTGGACAATACCTCAACTGGATATCACACAACTCGATCCACCACCTGAATCATTAAAAAATAAACTACACATTGGCGATATCATACGTGTACAAAATCAAAATAACACATGGCAACTTGCCCAAATACCTAAAGTACAAGGTGCACTGATTGCTTTAAATCCTCAAAATGGTGCAATCAGTGCGTTAGTGGGAGGGTTTGATTATAATTTGAGTAAGTTCAATCGCGTAACTCAAGCAGAACGGCAGCCCGGATCCGGTTTTAAACCTTTTATTTACGCGGCCGCCTTGGCTAAAGGATATACTTTAGCTAATGTATTTAACGACGCGCCGCTGGTGTTTGATATACCAGGGCGTGAGGAACCTTGGCGACCACAAAATGATAATCATATTTTCAGTGGACCCACGCGTTTACGAGTTGCCTTAGCCAAATCCATCAATCTCGTTTCAGTGCGTTTATTACAAGCGATTGATATACCCTATGTCTTATCTTATGCTAAACGTTTTGGCTTTAATCCGAAAAAGTTGCCCCGTAACCTCTCACTGGCATTGGGCACAGGTGAAGTCACACCTATTGAATTAGCTCGTGCTTACGCTGTTTTTGCGAATGGGGGTTACCGTATAACCCCTTATTTAATTGATCATATTACTGACGAACAAGGAGAAGTTATTTATCAAGCAGAACCTAAAATAGCTTGTGAAGATTGTTTAACCGGTAAAATTGAAACGCCATCACCAGATGCCAAAGATAGCCCTTATGCACCACAAGCCATTCCCGCTGATATTGCGTTTTTAACAACATCGGCTCTAAAAGATGTTATTCTTTATGGCACAGGTGCTCAAGCAAGAAGTTTGGGGCGTCGTGACATTGCTGGAAAGACAGGAACAACAAGTGATTATGTTGATACCTGGTTCACTGGATTTAATAGTGATCTAGTTGCCACTGTTTGGATTGGATTTGATCAACCAAGCTCTGTACTTGAATACGGTGCAAAAGCCGCCTTACCCATGTGGATTGATTTCATGCGTGTTGCCCTGCAAGGCAAACCTGAAAGAACCATGCCTCAGCCTCCGGATATTATTACGGCTAGCATTGATCCGATAACAGGCTATTTGCTACCCGATGGTACTCCAGGTTCTATTTTAGAATATTTCCGTAAAGATAATTTACCAAAAACAGCTGAAGAAGCTGGCGCTTTTGACAGTTTTGATAACACAATCGACAACCCAACTGAAAATCAAACAACACCAGATAATCTACAAGAAAATACAGCAAGCGAACCACTTTTTTAATTCACTCATATAACGCAGTAGAAGTTTCAGATGTCACCCGGCGATAACAATTCGCCTATTTTACGTACGAGGGGTGGTAAAGCAAAAAAATGCGCCGCGCCCGTCAAGCCAGTTTTTTTATTGCAATTCAGCCGCCATTGTCAATCTACCCTAGCATAAGAATTTAATAGTTTTATTGTAGTAGTATCATTCTTAGCGTAATCATTATCGTTAACGGCTAGAGAATCTGGTTTTGAAAAAAACAAGGAGGAATTGGCTTTATTAGACTGGCTATTTTTATAGCTACTATCGTTAAGCATTTCTTCTTCTTTCCCTCGCTTGAAAAATCGTATCAGATAATTTGCTAAAACCAGTTGGGCATTGATATCGGTATAAGAATAATAACTGTGAGAATTTTTCTTATTTAATAAAATCTCTTCATCCAGCACCAGTGTTTGCAATTCCTTTCCTAACCATGGATAAGCTCGCTCACTGACATTCTCATTGATAATGTTAAACTGTTCCCTATTATTTTCTTCCATTTTCTCCGCCTTAACACTACCCATTTCAATGAAAGGAACCGCCAAATAAGGGGCCGGACGTTTATAACGCCTAAAAAGATAAAAACCCGCACCAATCGTTATCGATGTCAGGGCCATCGCTCCGGATATGAGTAGCCCCCCTGTTTTAACGTACCATGGCTTATTTGATTCGTGGCTTAAAGTAGATATAGCGTTCGCTTCTTCCATAACTAACTTCTGGGAATGGAAAATAAAAGAAGAATTTTTGTACTCGCCGGTATTTAACCACAATGAAGGTATAAGCGGCATAAATCGCTCTGCCGTTTTATTTCTCGCTTCAAAAATGGTCAGTAATTGAGATCTAATTCCAGCCAGTCTCTGATGGAAAAAAGTCTCTGTGCCATTAGCATACACATGACATAAATTGATAGATGTGTATTGAAAAGCACTATCATGGCGCATCGCTTCAGCTAAAATAATTTGACAAGAATGATTGGTATTAAGGATAAGTAGGTCTATGCCCTGTTTAATGGCAAAGTAGTTACCCGTGCTTTCAGGAAGCTCTAATAAATTCTCGCTTGTACTGCTATTAAACTGATAAATAATCGATTGATAATTTCGTATAGCCTCTTCGCTAATTTGTAGCTTAAAAAGACGCGGTGAAGTAACGTCAAGCGTAAAAAATTTTACTTCTTCGAGTACTGGGAACAAAAAAGAATCGTTATTTAAATTGATAATTAATAAAATTGCATTTTGCATTCTTAGGGCAAAGTCGGTGGGAAACATTTCGTATCGCTCACTTTGAAAATCATTCGCAATGACATAGGTTAATTTTTCCTCTGCACTAAAAAAATAAGCCACCCTACTGCCCAATGCCCCACCTAAGTAATACCATTGTGATCCATCTTTGGGTGCAGGTACTCGATAAAAAGAGTCTTGCACAGGCCGCCAAAAAACAGTGGTTCTGTTAGGCTGTTCTTCAATAGGAATTAATGTATTTCCATCGGTTAAGAAGGTATTTTGTGTCGTATTCTGTGCGTACGATTCGTTAAAAGCAAAAGTGCTTAATGCACATTGGCTTAGTGTTCGATTGCGTAAAGAAAAGGAAGAAACATATTCCTGTAGGCAACTTGCATGATGACTAAACCAGGCATAGGTGATTTTTTTTAACAACCATACATTGCCTGCCCGCGAATCACTTTCAATATCCCGAGACAATAATAGACCAGAGCCTGTGTTTATCCATATCGTATCTCTGAGTAAATTAGCCTGCGCTATATCATTTATGACGAATGTTAATTCAGGGAGTACCGTTTGTAATTGTGTAGCATTGCTTACTAGCGGCTGAATACCGAATTGTTTAAAGAGTGTTTTCTGCTGGACGCAGAAGAAATAGCTACTATTCTGTAATTGGCCTAAATAATTCAGATCACATTCCGCACCGTTATTCATCGAAGCAAAAACAAATAAGTGGGGTTGTGTATCGTACCAGCCTCTAACAGACCGACCTTCAGAATCAGTAATCCCATTAATGGGAATCGAAGTAGTTAATGCGGTATGGTTTCTTAAGTAATGTGGAATTTGCACAGTCCAATTCGAGTGATTTTTTAGCCAATCGGCGGTAATACTCACTAAATAAAGATTTCCTTCATTATTTCGTGCTTGTATTAGGCCCCCTTCCATTAAGAAAAACAAGTAATTGTCATTAATCGTGATAGGATAAACTATCGCTATTTCTATTAGACTAGCGGGCGTATCAGACTGCTGTTGTTGAAATAAACGCGCGGCGTTAGTAGGCGTTTTAGGCTGAAAAAAATAATGGATAGTTTGGCCAGAATAGGCCGTTAAGCCACCCACATAGAATATTTCTTGTTGCAGTTTCGGATCGATAAGCGCATAGCTCCTACTCTCTTCATTCTGTACTAAAAAAAGTGAAAAATAGCGATTTGTTTCGTCGGCATGTGTAAAAAGTGTTATCGTAGAGGCAAACTGTGTTTGTTTTATCACTATACGATCAATACTATAATCACCTAAAAACTGCGGATCTATTTCAGCAGGCTGTAGACGCGATATTTTTAAGTCTTTTAATAGGTAATTTTGCACAAACTGTGCAGACACATCACGTATCGCATATAAGGTTAATTTTTGTTTTTCCGGCATTAGACGGTAATACAATAAACCTTGCTGATTTTCATCCGGTATAGAAAAATCTTTAAAAACTAGCTTTTGAACAATAGTTAAACCTTGCGCATGATCCACCACCACATTGACAATGCCGTTAAAAGTAATGTGACAACAGTCAAAATCTTTTAAGTGATTAAAAAGCATATACGCTTTCTGAACATAGTTTTCCTTACCGGTTTGCCAAATAACAGCTATGTTAGGATGATAAAAAAAACTGATATTTTTGCTGTAAATCATTATCATTGCTTTAGCTATTTGTTGCGGCATCCCCTCCATAAAACGATAGATATTTTCCTCAGGAAGATAAAAAGCGGTTCCTAAATAAGAAACCGCTTTATCATTAAGCATAGGATAATCTATAAGGGTCATTGTATGGTTAGCTCTGACATGATGGTTTGCCAAATAGGTTTGAATCGTGACATGCTGCTGTTTAAGAAATGTAAAACTGAGTGATTGGGGCTGTAAGATCCGCCGAATAAAATCCAGTTGAAAATAATTGCCTATTTTATCAATGAAAAAGACATTACTGGCATACGTTTCGATTCTTATTTGAATAGTACCTATTTCAATACCATTTTCTGAAAAATGCAGCCTATCATCGCCTAAATCTTTTGCGCTGAGAATCCATTGATAGCCACTTGGTGCACGTAATTCAATACGACTGACGGGGTTTAGCGCAACGAAACAAGAACCTTGATGCGTTGTCGCTTCAAAACTATAACTTAAATAAGAACGTGGAAAATTAGCTGATGAAAATTTAGCAATGAAAAATTCTCTTGGCTCCTCATCTAACATAACTTTAACAGCTGTATTAGCTACCTCTTCATAAAGCTGGGTAATAATGTACTCACTGGGGAAATGATAAAAATCATAAAAAAAGTCGTCTCCTTCTAATCTTCTCAACACATCAAATCCTTGATCATGGCGCGTTGTCGCAAAAGGAAGATAAGTCCAAGTGTAAGCCAGATAAACTTTTGCAGTTGACAGTAAAACCCAAGCCTTAACAGTCTGTGCATCAGCGGGAAGAGTAAATGTTTCTGAGTAACCCAAACGTTCTCTAATATTAATTGCACGATTTTTATCCTTTATATAAATGGGCATATTGAAGCCATGCGTTTGCTGAATACTTGGATAAATCAATGCGCTGTCATAATCAATGCGTTTATTTTGAAAATCGATACAGCTAATAACCGCTCCGGCGAGTGGAACCATGATGTCAGCTCCGTTTTGAGAGTGTATTTCATAGCCATTATGTTGATAGGCATAGTCAAGCTGCCAAAAATACTTGCCTACGGCCTGAGCATGGTTTACCACTTCATTAAAGGTATTAACTAAGCCCAGTGTTCCTATTTGAAGCCCTATTAAAGGCACAGCCAAATAGCCGCTTCCTATGGCTCCGCTTATACCCAGAGTCTCTGCGCCCAACAACATAGCGCCTGTAATTCCTAAACCCATTACGTCAAAAGCGAGGTAGCTTGCTAACAGATTTTTCTGAGCTTCAGTTCTTGCTTCGTTTAATTCATAAATGTCTAACCCGACTGCTAATATTTGCAGTGACATGCCCAAACCATTATTTACAAATAATTTAAAAGATCGCATAAAGCTCGAAACAGGTTTTTGTAGCAAATTTTCTTGGTGTAATAAAGTTTTTACCAGTGATAGGACTCTTTCGGCATCTAGTGCCGTACCGTGAACCATTTGTGCGATATTCACGTAGAGATGTATTTCAATGGCTCTGCTTAATCCCTCCTGATCTTCTATCAATAACTGACGGCTTGGGTATTGAAAAAAATTAAACAGCGTTTGCAAAGTGAAAGCGAAATTTAAAGTATTAGTTGCTTCGACCTCGCTCATACTATATCCCATTAGAGATTCATCTTGGCTAAAATTAAACAAAATCTGCAATGCTTTTTCAGGATGTTGCACAATAAACTTCATGACTGTCAGCATCGTCTTTAAGCGTTGAAAGATGGCTTGTAATTCTTTAGTAAATTGCCACGAAGCAGTGCCATAGAGGTTTTCCTTATGTTGTTCATGCGTAATACGATGAATAAGCTGCACTTGTTCATTATTTTCATCAATTCTTTCAACCGTCGACAACACAGGGAGCCAACCGGCTTTTAATAATGTTTGTAAGGAAGTCAGCGATTTTTGCCAGGCTTTGGCTTTTTCAAGTAAGGTTAATGGCGATTCGAATAAACGGTTAGAATGCAAAGCAGTTTTTTCATTTTCGTTGAGTAATTGCATAGAAAAAAAGCAATTATGGCTACGCTTTTGTCTAGCGCCCAAACAGTGCGACAGCGCCGCTTGTAATTGCAAAATTTGTCGTTCTCGACGTAATAACTCAGCATAATGGGTACGCTGTGCTATAAAATACTCCGGTGTACGATCTGGCCTTATGCGAGCTTGCTCAGCTATCCAACGTGCGCGGTTAAAAAGACCTTCTGTATCTAATAAATGATTAATAAGTAGTGCATTTTCCAGCGCCCATATAGCACAATTATAACCATCTGTTTGCGAGATATAAGATAAATCAGTAATCGCTATATCCAATGTACTCAATGGTCTAAAAACACTTTGTGGTAACGCATTGACAACTCTTGCCAAGGAATTTACATAAAATGCATTGAACTGGCCATTTTGATAGCAAACGACTAACGTTACCCAATGGTCTCTCGAAAGATTAACGATTAAAGTAAGTCTTTCATTTGATATAAGCGAGCTTTGTGCTTGTGTTTTGAAGTCTCGCAAAGTTATAAATAACTGCTGATCCTCGTCACCAACAATATCAAACTGGCCACGTTGAGTTGATGTTCTAAAATTTCCGAATTTAACTCTAGTAATCGCTGCAATATCAGTTGCTGTCAACCAATGCTGAAAATCTCCTTTATTCATCGCCCTTTCGAAGGGCGTAGCTTGAAATTCAAATTGAAAATCACTGCTAGAACTAGACTGAATTTGCTGAAGACTTTGTAGGTGTAGTTCATGTAATTGTGAAATATCATAGTTAAGCCTAGCTTCATATTGTTGGACATCATTAATATCATTAATTTTTAAATCTAAAACTTCTCTAACTATTGAATTTATATCCACTCTATCACGGAAAAATGGAAAAATAACTGATGATTCAAAGCTATCAGAACCGTATAATTCTTTAAGCAAAGGGTAAAGAAGTTGGTTATGATTCCAAAGTAGATTTAAATAAAGCTTCGAATTGTTGTTTATTAATTTTGAACGTTTAGCGTACTGCTCAGTAATGTCAATGTCTGAACTAAAAGTATAGCTTTTTGTTGCTAGCGTAAAATCGATTAGACGCGGCGGTCTAACATACTCTTTCATCAAACTTTCTGACATATAAATTGCACGTTTTGTTAGATCGGCTCGAGAACGATCAGGTGTTCCATGTAGTAAACGGGGTGGCTGTGCGTGGGGATCGAAAATAATGCCTGGCGGAGATGGTTTATCACCTAAATCAGCCGATTCAATAACAAATCTATCCGAAAAAAGATAAAGCTGCCTTAAAACTAAATTGATGTTGTTGTCTGAGATTTCTTTATATCCATTATCCCTATCTCTTCCTCCTGTCAGATAAATATGGATTTCTTCTGTCTCCGAAAATGATTCAACTAATTTTTTTATAAACATTATCGGCCCAGTAAACCGATCAAAATGCGATAGAACAACGGTACCAGTTTGTGGGGCATGCGCCACCACAACCACACACTGTTGAATATTATAACTACCTATTTTTTCATTATTTGTAATACCAATTTCTTGCTGTAATACAATATGCGCGTCTGAATCCAATCTACCCTGAGTAAACTTATAGGCTTTACTATAATGAAACGATTCCAGAAGCTGAAGTCGATAAAGTGATGGACCATCTAAATTTCTTGAAATCCTGCGCCATTCTTTGTAGAGTCCGGCTAAACTCAGATGTGCTACTAGTTTTTGTTCATGTGTACTTTCTGAAACAGTATACAATACATAAAGGTATTCTCGTTCAAAATCGGCACTAGTATTAGCATAAATAGAAATTGTAGCTAATAGTTGACTCGCTTCTTGTAAATCTATATAAAATTGTAAATGGCTAAAAGTAGCGATTGCTTGAATCAGTGTATTCTTGGCATCCTCAAAGCTTCTTTGCTTAAAATAAAATTCAGCTAATCTATAGCGCCAGCAAGCAAGCTTAAGTTTGTTTTTAACGGTGCAAGTCTCTTCCTGTTGTATGGCTTCTTTTAACCTATCAATGGCATCCCCTAATTCGTCGTCTCTAGCGTATTGCTCGGATTGGAGATGAAAATCTTCTGCTATTCGATGGCGACGTTTGTCTTCATTAGACTGAGGTGCATTAGATTGTAATTCACGTTCTGATAAACTATGTGCATATTCTGGAAAACTTGTCGGTAACGCTAATTGTTGAGCCTTCCAAGACAAGAAGTCCTCTTGTTTCAGTAAACTTTCCATTTCAAGCAAGTTTTTATGATATAAAGTTAGAGATTTTTGATATCGACTCATTGCTGTAGACATTTCTTCAACTTGTGTTTTAATTTGAGAATCTACCGCCCTTAAAACTAATTGATACAATGTTTCTAATTCAGCAATATTTGAATCCAGCGTTGCAAACCTATGTTGTATTTTTTCTAAATCGTGCAAAATTATCTGTATATTATGGCGATATTTTTTAAAGAATGTTTGCTTTAATTTTAGTGAACGCAAAGGAAGCCTTTTTATTAAACTTAAGATTGCTTGCAAGCTTTTTATAATCTCGCTTATTTTTAGCAAGCCATAATCTTTAAATCTAATAAAATGAGGATCTTGATAAGGATTGGATCCTGGAGGTAGGCCTTTTTTCCATCCAACAAACACCCAATACTCTATGAGAAAGGCGCTTCGGTGATGGTTAATTGTACGAAGGTTAGCATTGACCGTTAAAACTCGATTGCTTATTCCACGTTGTTGAACAAGATAGGCTTCGCTCTTCTGCAAAGCAGTTTGCACATTTTGGTCGATAATAGCTAAGTCGTAAGAGCTTGCTACACGTAACAAAAGCTTTAAAATCTCTATACGCTGAAAATCAACCACCGTGTGAAATACCGTGTGGCCTTTCTTGTCCCTTATACTTAAAACTCTTTCTTGTTTGAACCAAAAATCGTTGTTAATAAATAAGTTAACAAGATAAATATTGTCATAGATTACACTGGTATGTAAAACGGTTTCACCTCTAGCATTCTGATAATCAATTCTATTGATATGACTAAGAAAGTACTCGGCTATATCTCGTTCTAACTCTTCCTGTGATTTAGTCCTTTTATCAAATGGGAATGTTGGCAGAAGATGTAACGCCGTATTTCCTTGTACATCTTTCAAGGCTAAATTTGCCTCGTGAGTATCAATAATTGCTTTAAGAATACTAAGATTTCTAGTATGCAATGCTAAGTGCAGTGCTGTGAATCCTTCTTTTCTAGATTGTTGATTAACATCAGCACCATGATCAATAAGATCCAGAGAAATTCTATTAAAAATCTCTTTGACGCTAGTATCCATATCGTCCGTCGCTACTTCATTGATACTATGTAACAAAGGGGTAAAATTTTGCTTATCACTCGTTAAATTTGGATCGGCTTTCGCTTGTAAAAGTGTTGTTACTATTTGTATGCGCTGACAAAGTACGGCTAAATACAAACTCGTCTCACCATTATCCGTAAGGGCATTAATATCGGCAATAAATGGTAATAAAAAATTAACCATGACTGTATTGCCACGTATAGATGCTCTGTGAAGAAACGTTCCGCCTGTTTCTATATTGCGGATGAGGTCGAGCTTTCGGGGTAAAAGTGCTGCATCTAACTAAACGATAGATTTGATTAAACGCTTCTTGCCTCGTTCTCGAACGTTGTAGCTGGTTGTACAGCGTATTAAAGTCTTCTTGAGATATTCTTTTCATTACATGACTTCCTTGTAAATGAAACAGCTAAATTCAATATGAAAAACGGAAAAGGGTAGGCTTTCAAATGCTGAATGTTTAGATCTTATTTTTATCCATTAGATTGAACCGTTAACTTCATTAATTATTTTTCTGAAAATTGAATTATTCAATCTAAACTAATTATATTATTTTCTATATAAAAGTAAATTTAATTATATATAAAATATATTTTAGAAGAAATATTTGATGTGCTAACCACGCTAAAACAGGCAGGATGATGGAAACTAATTTAATAAGATTTGCTATAAGCCAATGGCACTTTCTAAATCTCGTTTACTCTGCGAACCCACTAACACACGTTTCAAGCGGCCATCAGGTCCTATTAAAAGGGTCGTTGGTAAACCACGAATTCTACCTACACCAAAATGCCCCTTGGGATCATAAGCCAAAGTGGGAAAGGTAACACCACTTTCTTGAATACGTCGCGGTAAATCTTTTCCAGACCCATCTTCATAATTAACGCCAAACATAACAACTTCATTACGATGTGCCCGATAAAAAGCATTTAAATCTGGTATTTCTTCCATACAAACATTACACCAAGTTGCCCAATAACTTATCACAACCCACTTGCCTTTATAATCGGCAAAATTAACAGGGTCCTTGACAATAGGAAAATAAGTCGGTGAAACAGCTAACGCTACGCTAGAAAACAAAATCAAGATACTCGCTATTAATATAAGTTTAGTTCTATGCATAAACTCCTCTCTAAAATTAGCGTTAATTTATACTTAAGTCATTAAAGGCTAATTCTATAAATAACTCAAGTCATCACTGGCTTTTGGCGAAACGGAGTTTACATAAGTAAAAAACACCGCATAATTTAAAAGCATAAAATAATAATGTATAATGCAAGTATGTAAGAAAATAAAGGGAATTTATGACAACCTACACTATATCAGTGGAATCAGAAAAAATTCTAATTGAAGTTTTACCGAAAATTTTTAAAACAAACTCTCCCTTGACTTTACCAACAGGATGTCGACCTGTTTGTTGAGGCTTTAACAGAGTTAGAATTACTCAAACAATACGGAGAAAAAAAGAATTACAAAAATATAAGCAATGAATTGAAAAAACATATTTTAACTAATCGCCATAATAACCATAACAGGCCAATGTACTTTGACAAAATATTTGAACAGAAAGGCACGCCTTATGTCATCGGAGGGTTGGTTTTGGCTATCCTAGTTCCTAGCTTATTATTAACACTAACGCCTTTGGGTAGCACCTTTATTTTTGCGTCTATTCTCAGTATTTTCTTAAGTGGCGTCCTAATTGGCGTGAAACGTACTCAACAACACTGTGATCAATTAAACGGAAGCGCGTTAGAGCAAACGATTCGCGAAATAAAATATCGCTCAGGCCGTCTTTTTGAGCAAGAACATATTCTTGTTTCTCATACGACCACAGAAAACCTCATATATCCGAACCTGACTCAGCGAGGTCTTTTTAGTTCTGGCACCACTCCTACCGTTAATGAACCAGGTGTTTTGCCAACCTATAGACCCCCTTTATATAATCAAAACTAAGGAGATTTTGTGTTAGGAAGCATCTCATTGCTCAGTCAAAATTTATACTTTTCTTTTTGTTATCCCCCTGTTAGTATCAGTGCTTTCACTTAGGGGTGCTTAGATTTCTCGTAAGTTAAAATCAATAAGAAGACGACGGTTTTAAAAAATCTAGGCTGAGAAATACCCTTACAACCTGATCGGGATAGTGCCCGCGTAGGAAAAGTGTATGATAAACTCGCCTGCTATTACTATAAGCAATGCATGCTTACGCTACCAAAATCAAATTCTATTTGATCAGCTCAATTTTCATTTAAGCGCCGGTAAAACGACTTGTTTATTAGGCCCTAGTGGCATCGGTAAAACCAGCTTGCTCCAATTAATCGCTGGACTAAATAGCCAAGCCAAGGCAGATATCCAAACAAGTGATCAAAAAAACCTAAAAGGGCGTATCGCTTATATGCCGCAAGCTAATACGTTAATGCCTTGGCTTAGCGTATTAAATAATGTTTTGCTTGCCTATCGTTTAAACGGCTACAAATCACCGCTTGCACAAGCTAATAGTTTGTTGCAGCAATTAGGATTAGGACATGTCATAAAAAAATATCCTGCACAACTATCCGGCGGGATGCGGCAACGCGTTACCCTAGCACGCATACTATTGGAAGATAAACCGATCATTTTAATGGATGAGCCGTTTTCATCACTAGATGCCATTACTCGACACCAATTACAGACACTGTCAGCACAATTACTAACGAACCGCACTGTATTATTAGTTACCCATGATCCGCTAGAAGCATTACGCCTAGGTCAACATATTGCCATCATGTCAGGCAATCCAGCAAAAATTAATAATTTACCATTAGAATTTGACGAACCACCACCACGCGCACTTAATAACATCAAATTATTGCAGTGGCAGAGCCAATTAATAGACCAACTAGAAGAAGTCTACTCATGCTCGTAGTCATCCGCGGAATATTTTTAACCTTACTCTTACTTGGAATTTGGCAAGGTATTATTGTCGTATTACAATTACCAAACTATATATTACCCACGCCTTGGCAAGTTTTTCACAGCCTAATGGCATATCGCGAGCTGATAGCGACACAGATGCTACCCACCTTAATCGAAATACTATTGGGTCTTAGCTTTGGCATACTACTCGGAATAAGTTTAGCCCTCAGCATGTGTTTATTCCGGCCAGTTTATTCCTTATTGCATCCTATGCTACTTATAAGCCAAGCATTACCCGTATTTGCTATCGCTCCCCTACTCGTCATATGGTTTGGCTATGGCGTTACAGCGAAAATAGTTACCACTGCACTTATGTTATTTTTTCCTATTGCAAATAATTTTTTGCATGGCCTAAAACAAACCCCACAACATTATTTGAATATTGCACAAATGATGGGCGGAAATCGTTGGCAAATACTGTTTCACATCCGTATTCCTTCCGCATTACCCCAACTCGCTTCTGGCATACGTTTAGCCACGGCGATGGCACCACTCGGTGCGGTAATTGGAGAATGGGTGGGGTCGAACCAAGGACTCGGCTATTTATTACTGAATAGCAATGCGCAAATGCAGATCGATTTGATGTTCGCTACACTAGGAGCACTCATCTTTCTAGGTATTTTCCTTTATTTTTTAGTCGACCAACTTTTAAATCTCGCTATGCCTTGGCTATTAATAAAAACTTAACTATACCTTGCGTTTAATCTATGAAAACAACCATAAAACTTATTTTTATCGTATTTCTAGGCTTGTTTCCTCTTTACGTAGCGGCAAAACCACTGACGTTGGTTCTTGATTGGCTGGTTAATCCTAACCACGCGGCCATTTTTGTCGCTCAAGAACAGGGATTTTTCACACGGGAAGGCATTCAGGTTAAAATTATTTCACCCTCCGATCCTGATGACGGCCCTAAACTTGTAGCCGCCGATCACGCTGATTTAGCCATTACCTATCAACCGCAACTCATTACACAAGTTGCACAAGGTTTACCCTTGGTTCGCGTCGCCACACTCATAGACCATCCTTTAAATTGCTTAATGGTCAGGAAAGAGAGTGGAATACATACTATTACTGATTTAAAAGGCAAATACATTGCTTATACTTCACACGTCGAAGGCACCCTGGCATTAAGTGCTCTATTAAAACAAGCCGGCTTAACACTCAAGGATGTACACCCCATTAATGTCCAATATAATTTAACGCAAGCATTATTAAGCCACCGCTTAGATGCGGTCATTAACGTGATGCGTAATGTAGAACCCTTACAAATGCAATTTGCTGGCCAAGCGGTGAAAATATTTCCGGTAGAAACGGCGATGCCTGCTTATGATGAATTAATTATTGTCGCTAATCGCCAACGGCTCGATGATCCGCGTCTAAAAAAATTTTTAACTGCACTGCAAAAAGCAACGTATTATCTGTTAAAAAATTCAGAAAAAAGCTGGCAACTATTTGCTAAAAACAATCCCAGTTTAAACAATGAATTAAACCATCAAATTTGGCAAACGACGTTGCCTTATTTAGCACGGCATCCTGCCCAACTATGTAGACAACGATATATCACTTTCACAAATTTTCTCTATCAGAAAAAAATAATTGCTAAAAAAATTCCCCTATCCGTTTATGCTTCATAAAATTTATCAACATTATCCTTTAAATAGGGTAGCAAATTCCGTTACAATCCCTATCCTATGAATAACCAAGAAAGTTTAAATTTACTGGAATCACTCAACGAGGCACAACAAAAAGTTGTTTCCGCTCCTGAAGGTCATTTATTAGTTCTAGCCGGTGCCGGCAGTGGTAAGACGCGTGTATTAGTCCATCGCATTGCCTGGCTTATCGACGTTGAAAAGATCTCTCCACACAACATTTTAGCCGTTACCTTTACCAATAAAGCCGCTGGAGAAATGCGTCATCGCTTGGAAAGTTTAATTAACTTACCGATAAAAATGATGTGGGTAGGAACCTTCCATGGCCTTGCCCATCGTTTGCTACGTCAACACTGGGAAGCCGCCGGCTTACCACAAGCCTTTCAAATTTTAGACAGCGATGATCAACATCGCATTATTAAACGTATTATTGTTGGGCTTAATCTCGATGAAGCACAGTGGGTTCCCAAAAAAGTACAATGGTTTATTAATAAGCAAAAAGATGAAGGTATTCGCCCCCATCAAGTCGCTAACGCCAATGACCCTTACACTAAAACTTTAATTACGATTTACCAAGCCTATGAAGAAATCTGTACACGGAATGGTGTCATCGATTTTGCTGAGATTATTTTACGAAGCTATGAGCTTTTTAGCAAAAATCCAGAGATATTAGAACATTATCGAACGCGTTTCCGACATATTTTAGTGGATGAATTCCAAGATACGAATACCATTCAGTATAGCTGGTTAAAACTGCTTAGCAGCGGACAAAATTATCTGATGATAGTCGGAGACGATGATCAATCTATTTACGGCTGGCGTGGCGCACAGGTTGAAAACATCCAACGCTTTACGCAAGATTTTCCGAATAATCAAGTCATTCGGTTGGAACAAAATTATCGTTCGACTGGTACTATTTTAGCCGCGTCGAATGCACTCATCTCTCACAACGATGGTCGCTTAGGTAAAAAACTCTGGAGTAGTGGTGGACAAGGTGAGTTGATATCTCTTTACGGTGCTTTTAATGATCTCGATGAAGCCCGTTTTATCGTCGACCAAATAAAACAAAGTTTAAAAAAAGGGCTTCGCCATAATGAGAATGCCATTTTATATCGCTCAAATGCACAATCACGTCCAATAGAAGAGGCATTAATACGTGCACAAATTCCTTATCGCATCTACGGGGGGCTCCGATTTTATGAACGAGCTGAAATTAAAGATGCATTAGCCTACCTACGTTTAATTGCAAACCGTAAAGATGATCAAGCCTTCGAACGTGTTGTTAATACACCAACACGAGGAATTGGCGAAACTACCTTGCAAACCTTGCGCAGTGAAGCACGCGGCCAGGGCATTTCCTTATGGGAAACCGCTCAACAAATACTAGCTAATAAAACCTTATCAGCACGCGCGGACAACGCATTAACCGCGTTTTTACGTTTAATCGACAAAATGGATGAAGAAACAAAAACGTTGCCTCTGTCTGAACAAACCGAACAAGTGCTTTACAGCAGTGCTTTATTTGCTCATTACAAAAAAGAAAAAGGCGAACGTGGTCAGGCACGTATCGAAAATCTCGAAGAATTAATTAACGCGACACGGCAATTTACGCCTGAAGATACTAGCATTTCTATACTATCAGCTTTTTTAGCGCATGTTGCGCTTGAAGCCGGTGAACATCAAGGCGAAAGCTCAGAAAATTGCGTACAATTAATGACATTACATTCGGCAAAAGGCTTAGAATTTCCGCAAGTTTTTTTATGTGGAATGGAAGAAGGCCTATTTCCACATCATATGTCTCATGACGAACCCGGCCGTTTAGAAGAAGAGCGACGCTTATGTTATGTAGGCATGACACGTGCCATGCAAAAACTTTATTTGAGCTATGCGGAAGTACGTCGTCTACATGGTACTGAAAGCCATCACAAACCTTCGCGTTTTATTTCTGAAATACCTAAAGAACTATTAGATGAAGTCCGATTAAAAACACAAATAGTACGTCCTACACAACTACGATCGTTAAAAACAATACGTTTAAGTCGAGAAACAATAGGTGATACAGGACTACGCTTAGGCCAACAGGTCACACATCCCACTTTCGGTGAAGGTGTTATCGTCGCTGCCGAAGGGCAAGGCGGACATACACGCTTACAAGTCAAGTTTACTAAAGCGGGCACCAAATGGTTAATCGCGAGTTTTGCTAAGCTTACTGTTCGCGGTTAAAAATGACATTAGGCTTGTAGCGTCATTTACCGGAAGACGAGGTAGAAAACAGCGACTTTGCAAGTAATACATAGACAGCTCCTCTTCCCCCATCTCTCGCTTGTGCTGAGGAAAAAGCCAATACGCTCGGAATCTGTGCTAACCAATAATTAACATGATTTTTTAGCTTTGAACTATGTTGTCCTTTACCATGAATAATTTGTACGCAGCGAAAACCCGATTCCTGGCTCACCAGCAAAAACTTCACCACCGCCGACGAGACAATGAGAGCATTGCGGAAGCAATTGCGAAGTTGAGGAGCCCGCGATAGGCGTGCGTTGACGGGCGAAGCAGGAAACGCATCACGCCGTAAAGTCATTTGTGGGAGCGACTGCCCGCAGCCCAGA
>CAYQIM010000059.1:0-184061 GCA_964417555.1 Rickettsiella sp.
ACGGCGTGATGCGTTTCCTGCTTCGCCCGTCAACGCACGCCTATCGCGGGCTCCTCAACTTCGCATTGCTTCCGCAATGCTCTCATTGTCTCGTCGAAGGTAGCAACAACATCTGCTAAAGCCTCTGGATTTTAAAATTCTGCATTTCATGTTTTTTTATGAATTTAAGTGTAATAGACAACCTCGAGGGTAACATTCCGTATCATTTGACTCTCAATAGCTAAAGTAAGGGTTTGATAAGCATCCACGGCATGTGAAGTCCAGTCATGTAGGGGATAGTCTTTATAGATGTTGTTTTTTTCATCAAAGACTTTGGAGTAATTAGACAGGCAATCAATCAACCGTTCGGTGTTTTCTTTATTGAACTTAGTACGGTAAAGCATTCGGCGCATCAGATTAATAGCATCGATCTTGCGTTGCGGTTTGGGTACACAATGGGCGGCTTCTCCTAATTCTTGCAGAACGAATGTCAATTTTTGCAGTTAACACGGGGTGTCGAGACCATGAAATTTGTCATTTAAAACGGAAATGGGAAGTAAAAATTCCGGAAGGTTCTGTTTTTATTATTCCTGCAACAGAAGTTAAAAACCGTGAAAAACGTTTAGTTGTCCTAAACAGAAATGCTTTACATGTTATTGAGGAAGTGAGAGGCGAACATCCGGAATATGTTTTTATTTATCGAGGAAAACCGATTACGCGCATTTTAAATTCAGCTTGGAAGAAAGAACGAATCAGAGCAGGCTTGCCGCAAGTTAGAGTACATGATCTCAAACATACATTTGGACACCGGCTGCGTTCTGCAGAAGTGAGTTTTGAAGATCGACAAATCTTATTGGGACATAAAACTAAAAGTGTTACTACGCATTATTCAGCAGCTGAATTAGGCACCCTCATTCGAGCAGCCAATAAGGCTTGTGAAACAGGTAAACACTTAATGGTTTTAAGAAGAGCTGCTTGATTTACGAAAGCTGTGTCGCGCAAAAGTCGCGCAAGGGATTTTTTAGAAGTTTAGGAATCGGTGTAAGTGTTTGAATTAACTGGTGGAGCTAAGCGGGATCGAACCGCTGACCTCTTGCATGCCATGCAAGCGCTCTCCCAGCTGAGCTATAGCCCCAAAGCCCGACATTCTAAGCCGCAGGGTCAAATACTGTCAACTCCCATACCTACACCTCTGGACATGTAGCGTTACCCAAAAATAATGAGTGTTAAGGTCGCCGGTGATTTTAAAGTTAACGCCATCTAGATTTTTCACCGACCTAAAATTCGTTCCATACGCACCAAGACTTCTTTTTTACCCAGTAAACGTAAGGTTGCATTCATAGGCGGTGAAATAGCAGTACCCGTCACTATTACTCGCAAAGGCTGTGCTAATTTACCAAGTTTTAATGAAAACTGCGCGGCCGTTTCGTGTAACACATGATGTAAGGCCTCATCAGTCCAATCCTTTAATTCAGCAAAATTGACTTGTAGTGCCTTTAAGGCCGGTAAAACCGCTTCGGGTATCGGTGGTTTCTCAGCATTTTGTTGATAAAAAAACCGACTTTTCTCAGCCATCTCTACGAGGGTTTTAACCCTATCACGCTGCAGAAGAACCACCTCAGTTAACGCCGGTGAATCCGTGCTTTTTGTGTCAATCCCTAAATTTTGCATTTCTTTTGCTAACAAATCCGCTATTTTGTTTGGGTCTTCCGTTTTTAAATAATGTTGATTTAACCAATTCAATTTCTCGGTATTAATCGCCGCCGGCGATTTATTTAAGTCGATGATATCAAAATAATGGATCATTTCTTGACGCGAAAAAATTTCTTGATCACCATGCGACCAACCTAACCTCACTAAATAATTCAGCAAGGCATCCGGCAGATAACCTTCATCGCGGTATTGCAACACATTCGCAGCGCCTTGCCGTTTAGAAAGCTTTTTGCCATCTGGACCTAGTATCATAGGTACATGGGCATAAATCGGCAAATGCGCCCCTAATGCGAGCAATAAATTAATTTGGCGCGGGGTATTATTCAAATGATCATCACCACGAATAACATGGGTAATCTTCATGTCCCAATCATCAACCACCACGGTAAAATTATAGGTAGGAGAGCCATCGCTACGCGCAATAATTAGATCATCTAGCTCGGCATTTTGAAAAACAACACGACCATGAACTTGATCGTCTACCACAACCTCGCCCTGTAATGGATTCCTAAAACGAATCACATAGGGTTGATCGCGAAGATGGGTTTTCCGATCTCTACAGTGGCCATCATAACGTGGTTTTTTATGTTGATTAAGCTGCTCGTTACGTAAATCTACCAAGCGTTCTTTGGAGCAATAACAGCGATAGGCTTTATCTTCAACAAGCATTTGTTCTAATACTTGTTGATAGCGCTGCATGCGTTGCGTTTGAAAATAAGGACCTTCATCATAATCTAGGCTTAACCAACGTAGCCCCTCTAAAATAATATCTACTGCTTCAGTGCTTGAACGCTCTAAATCAGTATCCTCAACACGTAAAATAAATTGTCCTTGCTGTTTTTTGGCATACAACCATGCGTATAAGGCGGTCCTTACGCCGCCGATATGCAAATAACCGGTAGGGCTGGGTGCAAAACGGGTACGAACTTTCATAGATCACTCTTAATTTTTATTAAAAACATATCAATTCGATTTCTATAAAACTAACGAACTCAAGTAAAAGACGAAGATTCTCCCACTTGAAAAGGCGTAATATCGCCTTTCCCTTTTCTTACAATTCGTGGCAAATCATCTACTAAGTCAATGACTGTGCTGGGTTCTAAACCACAAAGGCCACCATCAATAATTAAATCAACGCGTTTACCTAGCATATCACGCATCGCTTCGGGTTCTAATAACGGTAAATCGGCGCCCGGTAAAATTAAAGTACTGCTGACTAAAGGTTGATCTAACATGTCGAGTAAGGCCTGGACAATTTTATTATCGGGGATACGTACACCTACTGTTTTGCGTTTACCATGGAATAGTATTCGCGGTACTTCATTCGTTGCTGGCAATAAAAAGGTATAAGGTCCTGGCGTGTTGGCCTTGATTAAGCGGAAAATAGGGGTTTCAAGCTGCGCATACTGGGCAAGCTCGGAAAGGTCACGACATAGCAATGTCAAACAATGTCGGTCATCTAATTCACGAATTCGTCGCAGCCGCTGAATACCCGTCTTATTCGAAATCTGGCAACCTAAGGCGTAGGCTGAATCTGTCGGATAAACAATCAAACCGCCTTCCATCAGTAAAGTCGCTGCTTGACGAATCAAATGCAGTTGCGGATTCTCCGGATGGATTTTAAAAAACTGACTCACAGCTAGCACTCTTTCCTAAACTAGGGGCACTGTTATATACTAAAGGCTAATAAGCCCACCATTTGCACGTTTACATGCGATTACTCTTTGATTTTTTACCGATCGTTGTTTTCTTTGCCGTATATAAATTTTTTGGGATTTATATCGCCACGGCAGCCGCTATTTTAATCAATCTTTTTCAAGTCATTGCATATTGGCTAAAACACCGAACGGTGCCTAGTATACAGCTTATTAGCTTAGTCCTCATCCTATTATTTGGTGGAAGTACTTTATTTTTTCACAATGAATTATTTATCAAATGGAAGCCCACCGTACTTTACTGGTTACTGGCCTGTGTCGCGCTTATTTCACAATATGTGGCTAAGAAACCACTGATACAACATCTTTTAGAAACCAATGTCAGTCTACCGCCAGCGGTATGGTCTTCTCTTAATCGAAATTGGGTTATTTTTTTTACCCTGATGGGAGGTATTAATTTATGGGTTGCTTATTCTTTTACCACCAATACTTGGGTTAATTTTAAATTATTTGGCTTTTTAGGTATCACTTTTTTATTTATTTTTATTCAAGCCATTTACCTCAGTCGCTATATTCAGTCGGATGAAAAAACATGAACACTAACAACAATGATCCCCGTGCTGCTACCTTGTACAAAAAACTGAGTCAAGCATTGGCTACTACAACGCTGGAAATCATCGATGAAGGCGCACAACACAAAGGTCATGCCGAAGAAGGCGCTGGACACTTTGCGGTTCGCATTGCATCTCCACTTTTCAAAAATAAACCGTTAGTAGAATGTCACCGGCTGGTCTATGCGGCACTGGGCAAAACGATAGGCACAGAAATCCACGCTTTGCGCATAGAAATCATTGCTAGCTAAATTGGGCTTACTCAAACTAAGGTTTTGTAGAAGGGTAATAGACTAAACGTTGTTTCGCTAAATCTCGCTTTTCTTGAGGGATTGTTTTTACATTCTTAAACAATCCAAAAGCGCTATACAGTTGTCCCTGATAACAGGAAGAAGTAAGGCGCTGTCCAGTATTCGTTTGGTGGCTTTCATCGGTTGAAAATAACAGATCGTTGTAACTTGATTCCTCTTCATAAGGCTTAGAAAACAAAAATGCTTTTACTAGGGCATATTCCGGTTTATTTAACAACGCCAAACAAGCTTTGCCAGAATGGGTTTCACCGCCTTTTTTATCGTAACGATTCATCAACGCCACATTAATAAAATTTTTTAGTAACCAACTTATCACTACCTTACTAGATTCACCCTCATTTAGCGTATTAATTAATTGAGTAAAAATTATTTTTTTTTCAGAATGAGCCGAAAACCAACCCATCTTATGAGATACACTTTTCATGAAAGCATTAGCTAAGGTTTTTAAAGGTTTTGGATCCTCTACTTTAGAAGTTAAGCTTGAAATATCACTTCGTAAGCTTTGATTTTCTGCAGCAAGTTGTTCTAATTCTTTTTGCTTCTCACTTAATTCCTCTCGCCATTGTTCTTGCTGCCGTACAATAGGATCCAATTGCGGTAATTTGGCAAGATAGCGATGAAATAATTGATTAAATACTTCTTCGTTACTTTTACCTGAAGAGGAAACAATATCCTTAATAAAATTGAATTTTTCGTCTTCAGGTAAAAACTCCAGTAATAGATTGGCTTTTCGATAGGCATCTTGAATCAGAGTAAACGTTTCTTCGGAAATCGTATTATGAAGGCTATCGTAATAACCTGCTATCGGCAGTTCTTTTAAACCTATGTAGATATCGTTAACACCGATATTATTGGGTGGCTTGCAAAAAAAATCGCCGCCGGATGCACTATATTTTTTTTCACTCGCCAGCACATCATGAGCACCGCCATAATGATCGTCGGCTCCTGGCGCAGATTGTTCAATACCTAAAAGTAGGCCTCCATGCTCACCACCACTAGAATTATAATGCACATAGAGATGACCATGTTCGCCGTTATTACGGATAGTTTCTCCTGAAAAAAAGTTGTCATTTCCGGCTCCACCTAAAGCAAGATTAATTCCATAATGTTGAGCCAAATGTTTGGCCATATTAGTCACGGCATAATACGCCGCACTCACAATATCAACTTTTTCCTCTTGTAAATATTTAATGGTATCGTTTGCTAACGTTTCACCCTCGTCTAAATCCTTAATTCCGTGCGTCGCCGTATAACGCCAACAGGCTTTGTCGATAATCAGCCAATCAATAAGTGCTCCACTGATTGCTGACGGAAATTCGATTAATGCTCTACTCCCATGTAGCAAGACAGCCGCAATAGGAAAAAAATCCAATTGGGTATAAGCATTTAATTCAGACCAGGAATGAAATTTATTATCCTCCTTATCACGATAAGAAACGTCTCCAAAATAAAGCAATAAAATACTTTTTAAAAGTGTCTGCGCTTTCACTTTATCGGATTCAGAAGTTCCAAAATGAACAATAGCTTGGCTAAGCATCTCGATATCGCGCTTAAGTTGTACGTCAATATCGTTATTGCCTTTTCTGATTTTACTGATTTCTTGTTGCAACGCTTCACTGCCTTCGCTGCAGTTGAGAACAACAAATTCTTCTTCAAACACCGCTTACCTCAAAATAACAAACTTTTTATTTGTCTTGGATCCGCTGGCTTTTCATTTGATTATATCGAAAAGATGTATTTTCCTGTCACAATGAAATATAGATTGATTTCTTAAGATAATGATTGTAGATCAGAATTCTTGGTATACGCCGCAACGATTTCTTCTGCGATTTGATCGACTAATCCTAATCGTGAATCTTCAGTAATCAAACCTTGTTCTTCTTTTAAATTAGCTAATCGCTTTTCGACTAATTTTTTGATACTGCCATTTGGAAATAAACGTGCTAATACACGCCGTGCTTCTACCGGACCTAAGTGATGGTAAAGCCGATTACGCAAATTTGCATCTTCTACCGTTGTACTAAACGCCCATAATTCAATCGGGCCTAATGTCAAGGTCAGTAATTGTGTATTCATACCTTCTTTTGTGGCAAACTGCGCTAAAAAGGTCGCCCCTCCTTCACGAGGCCCATGCACGCGTGTCCGTAGTGCAATGGTGGCTGTCGGCGATAAACCAAATATCTTCGCAGACTTTTCAACAGACTGTGCCGGTCCCGCATCCATAATATAAATAGAGGTGGCAAACTCTATCATCACCTCATCAAAATCATCTAATGACTGGGATAATAAAGCAATTTGAATATTCCATTTACGCCCTTCACGCATATCAACAATCACTTGATCACGCACCGCTTTCGCTTTCGAGGTTCTATGAAATTCATCAAATACAATCCGTTTCGGATCTTCTCTTAATTCCGCAATACGTTGTTTATGGTAATCCCGATATTGGCTAGAAATATCGCTAAGATTTTCCTCACTCAAGTAATAATGACGCGCTAGAATATAGCGTGCTAGCATATACATAACAGCCGTTTGCCTGTCAGCGGCATCGCCTCCACTTTTGGCGACCTCATCCAGATCCAGCGAAACAATTCGCGCTTCACCCAAATCAAAACGGGTGGTACGCGACAAAATCGGATATTCACGAATAGCACTGGAAATCATACGTGCAAAGGCATTAATTAAACTTTCACCGGTCGGTGCGGTGATTTTACCATAGAGATCTTCAATGATTGGAGTACGACAAATCGAGGCAGCATCAGCCAATAAAGGCATTGCATAACGTTGTGCTAGCATCGCTTCGTGAGGAAATCCCGATATAAATAAGGCATCCGTCACTTCCCACCATGTGGTAAGTTGATCGGGAATAAAACCCATTTCCTCTAAAATCCCGTCAACTAAAGGCTCAATCCCTGCCGTATAAGGATAAGGTTTTTCGTCATCCGCCAGATTCTTATAGAGCTCATCGATAACCAGTCCCGCCATATCGGAAATCGCATCATAAGGTTTAACCGCGCCTAACGGCGTCGTTAATAAAGTTAAAAAATTAACTAAAAAACTTCGTTCTTGCGGCGTTGGAAAACGACACCCTAACTGTGTATCAAATGGATTAATGGAATAATCCACTGTCATACGCAAACGATGGTAAGCTACCCAATGGCGATTTTCTAATGGCAGTGCTTCGCGTAATAACGAAATCAGTCCGCTACTGGAAGGACCAATATCAATAATGGCAATTCTCGGTAAACGTTGCAAACCACCGGCTAAACAAAGCGCTAAGTTTAAGGTATTGGAAAGCACTGATTTACCAGAACCGGGTCGTGCATAAATCAGATCAATCCAGGTCGTTTGTTCACTCGAACCCGGTTGGAAAGGCCAGGGTTTACCATCTGGACTTCTAAACAGCTGTGCACCTGTTTTCCATGGCGACGCGGCACGTGTAATCGGTAACATGTAAACCACTTGTGAAAACGGAATAACCGTCGGAGTTGCCACACTATGCGCCGAAATCCCTAGCATGGTTGAAGCTAAACCGCCAAACGGATCACCGGATACTTCCGAGACGTCACAAGAACCCCAGCCTTCGATTGCCTTAGCCAATTCAGCCGCACGTGTTCGTAATAAAGAACGCTGGCCCTCAGGTGCCCATGTACAGGCTGCGACCCGCAAACGAACAACCGCATCATCGGTATTAATAGCGATATATTGCAATAAGTTATTGGCATCGCTGAGTAAGCGGTTTTGTGCGGATGAGAAACTTAATACCGACGCCAGTACGGATTTGAGTTTGATAGTACGTAAACCATCACTTTCGATAAAAAATGAAATTCGCCAAGGAATCCTTGCCGCTAAGGTACGTTGTAATAAGGCATTAAAAGGTTTTAATTCTTTAGGAAGCAAGTCGATAAAGATACAAGAATAAATTTGATCACCTAGCCGTACCGTTCTCAAATCAAGATTTTCCGCATCCCGAGGTAAAACCTGACGTGCTAATGAAGGCCAAAGCAGATCCGAAATCGCACCCCGCGACTTGTCATATTCTTTCGGTAACACTTTATCGCCAGGCAAAGTAGGACGCCAATTTTTATCGGTAAAAGCTGGATCGGCAACTGCACGAATGGCATGAATAGCATCATGCACTTCTAACAGGTTCGCCGCAATATTCAAGGTTGCCAGGTCATGAATAACAGAACGCACAAAAGCATCATGCGTATCGCGTAAATCAGGAATAGCGGCGATGACATTTTGCGTGATCTGAAAAGGAGGTACTTTTTTATCTCGAATAAATTTCAGTTTATCTTTCGACGCACGTTGATATTGCTCTGTAGTCAAACTCATAGGACGAGTCCACAAAACAAAATAAACGCTTTCATAAGCACAATGTTGGGAAAGAAAAGAAATCCGTTCTTTAAATAAATCATTAAGATTTAAACCCAAGCGCTGACTTGTTTGCTGGCCAGGCGCCAAAGTATCCTTAATTAAGTCAGCAACGATCTGTCTATCATAATGAAATAGCACTTGCAACGCATGACCTGAACGCGATAATGCTGTTTGTAAACTCAAGGTTAAGCCCTCGTGCAAACGCTCGAATTCACTGCTACCAATTAACTGAGTGACACCTGAAATTTTGATTAAAGAAATCAACGAACCATCATGTGCCACAATAACAGTAGGACTATCGGCGGTTTCGAGATCACAGTACGACTCAGTGGTTTGTTTAAGTGAAGTGCTCAGCCAGGCAAGGAAGGTATCGATGCCATCCAAAAAAGAATTAAGTATGTTAGCCATAGCGAAAAACCTCAGGCTACTGGAACAGCGCTCAAGCTAGGCTCACTTTCCACTTTAAACCCAGCACGTGAAGGAAGTAAACGAATCGATGCAAAAATTTCTTTGCCAAAGAATGATCTATCGCCCGATTCAATTAATAATTGTCCAAACAAAGCGGGTTCATGCATTGCTTCACCCCACTCGTCTTCTATAATTTGCGAACGTAACTTAAGATGGCGATAAGCGTTTTGTGCGGATTCTTTATACTCGGTATTATTGTTGATTGCCATAAATAAAACGTGACACAAACCATTCAGATAATTTTGTGGTATTTCGGGCAAATAAATTAAGACACCACCTCCGTGCCCACTTGCCCCTACGGATTCCAGAAAAAAACATTGTGCACAAAAAGAACAAGCCGTTACTAAATTAGCCGCTTTATTATTAAAATAATTGTGATCGAGATTAATAATTTCCTGGTTTTTTTTAGAAACTAATCCGCAAAACTGGCAGGTAAATTGATCACGATGCAGAAGCTTCTGCGCAAAATCAGCAAAGCGAGGATCTAATTTGCGGCGCATAAAAAGGCGCCAGCCTTCGGGATTTACATTTAATTTAAGTGGATACACGTTTTTTCTTTTTTTAGTTACCCGTTAATCCTGTTGTACCATAAATACCTGCCGCACCTGTGGTATCGCCAAAGACAGTTTGGCCAGCAATAGCAAAGATATGCGGTAAAAAAATAAGAGCAGACCCGACAAATAAAAGTGCAATGGGCGTGCCAATCGGAATTTGGGTAGGGTTATCTTTATGTGCTTTAAATTTTAACATAGAGGCCATAACAAATCCCATACCGGCCATATAAGCACCCGCGGTAATTAACTTAGATAAACCATAAAACGAATAAGTAATCTGCCTAGCCATATCACCTAAAGTCATTACCTCGGCGTGGCTCATAACGGCATAACTTCCGGTAATTAAAGCCAAGATAAACGCCGACACGCCGCGGTAAACGTTGAAACATTTTACTTTGTAAGCACTTTTCTTTTCTTGCATGAATAAACAGTCAACCTTAGTACTTTTAAAAGTCAGAACTTTACAATAGCCCTTTATAACCTGTGTAAGAGCCTGCATTTCTTTAAATTTAAACAAAGGGTTTTATCGTATTGATAAAACCCTTTAATCTAAAAGCGACTAAACCGTTCCAGAAAGACCTGTTGTACCATACACACCACCGGCACCACTTGTGCCACCAAAAATGGTGTATCCAGCAATACCAAAGATGTTTGGTAAAAATATCAAGGCCGCGCCGATAAATAATAAAGCGATCGGAGTCCCAATAGGGATCTGAGTAGGATTATCTTTATGAGCCTTAAACTTTAGCATCGAAGCCATAGCAAAACCGATACCTGCCATATAAGCACCTGCCGTTATCAGTTTAGCCAATTTCCCAAAAGATCCTGTCAGCGTACTAGCCACCGACCCCAAATCAGTCACTTGATCAGCGCTAGCAAAGGACGTATAGAAAAGAGAAGTCGTCAGCATAAGCAGATGAATTCTAACATTTGAGATAGGTTTGACTATTTTTTTCAAAAATTTATTATTTTTCACTCCAACTCTCCAAGGCTGTGCCTTAAACAATATAACATTAACATTAATTTAAACTTACTAACATACCATCCCTAAGAATTACAAGCTGCTTTCCTTTTCAAATATGTGCAGTATATCCGCTTAATCATAAAATAAACTTAGAACAGGCCTTCAAATGTGCTAGGCCGAAGCAAGAAACGTTGTTTATCAAGTCGAAACGGAGCATACATGAAGTATGTGCGTAGCGAAACACAGAAAAACAACGTTTCTTGACCGGCATCGTGCATTTGAAGGCATGTTCTTAAAAAATCCCAAAACTGGCTTGTAACATCTCTCGCGTTCCTTCAATATTAATCGCTAATAAGCCTGCAATAATATGTGTTACCGCTTTACCAAAGGTACTCCGACCATTAGGATTAGAAGTATGGGTAAGATAAACCCAGCCCCGTATAAATGAAATAGTACCTATTAATTGGATAAATCGCAAAACTGCTTGCGCCGCAACAGGATTCCAAATGCCTTTAGCCGAATGATAACTCATCGGATCTGTAATCGTAGTTGTTGCAAAAGTCGATAACAACATACTTTTAAATGCAGTCGGTGCGTACAGAAGCGCAGCGCCGGCAAAAAACACCATCATGGTGGCTTTAAAATTGGTTTGCACCGACATCATTGTACGTAGATCACCGTACACTTTGAGTTGATAAACACCACGAAAAATAAAAGCGATACCCATGACATAAGCCGTAGCTGTTACCAAACGATAAATATCAGGAAACTCATTGGTCACATTGACTAACATGGTTTCCAGCATAGGAAATTTCACATTCGAGCAGCCGCTTAACAGCAAGCAAGCCAGCAACAAAGCTATATTTCTCATCGTCAACGGTTTTATGCCTAGCATATTATCTATCATCGGGACTATAGCCAATTACAGCACCTGAGTTTAAAGTTACCGTTCCTTGATCGGGATTAATGGCATCAACGACGCCATAACCTTCTAATTTATCGCCCACACCCAAGGTTAGTGTGGAACCTTCCGGAGTTATTAACCACGCCCGTCCTGGAATAACGGCACGCAAATAATAGATAGGTTTAGGCGATACTTTTTTCTGCGTGGTTATTTTTTTTATGGGCTTTGTTTGATTTTGAATTAACGTTTCCTGACCTGTATGCAGACTTTGAACTTCATCATTAACCTGCGTAAGCTGGTTGCTTAAATTGGCCAACGTGGTTTGAATACCCGATAGCTGCAAATCGAGCGATTGGATTGCTGACTGAACGTCTAATTGTCCTTGGGCTAAATGATCTAAACGACTCGTCGCCACGTCAGTTTTAACCTCGGGATACACATTGCTCGCATTTATTTTTGATATGGGCGCCTGTTTTTGTACTTTTGCGACGGCTTGTTGCTTAGCAATCACATGGAAAAATCCATTAATTAATTTATAGACCCCGAAAACAAGAAAAATAAAAATAAATCCTAATACAATATGCTGACGCTTTATACGTTCAAAGATAGCACCTGACGTCTCTGGTGAAGCACTAGCCGTAGCGAAGTTTGCGGATGATTCAGGTTCTTGTAACTGATATTCTTCATCATCGTGCAAATTATATTTTTTATCCATCATAGCCTCTTATAAAACAATTTAGAAAATAATATTATCCCGTTGATTCGGCAGGAAGTGCCGCTAAATCAGAAAGAAACAATATACCCATCGGTGTGCCGGAATAAACATGTACCGTGGGCGGTGTATTAAAAATGCTTCCTAACGCTGATGCATACTGAACACCCACTTGACCTAAACCAACAAAAATTCTGTCACGAGGTTTTAAATCAGGCGCTTTATTATCAGGATTAATGACAATAGCTCCGGAATAGTTAGCATTAGAAGCTAAAAAGGATTGTCCATAACCTTGAACAAACGCGGAAGCAAATAAGGTACCGTAGCGTAACCAATAATGATTATTGGTATAACTGGATAAGGCAGTACGTGCGGTAGTTTCATCAATAGCTACCGTATTAATTGAAATACTCTGCGCCAACTTCGGTAAGGTCAAGGTATTAAACGAAAGCAATACTTTTTTACCTTGATTACTTAAGGTACCTAATAGGCGAGCCCCTTTAAATTTACCTTGTACAATTTCGGCCATCACCGGGCCCGGTTCATCACTATTCACTGACGTTAATAAAACCGCATACATAATCGTTCCTGCTTTAACAGCCGGTGGTGCCGTTGCTCCCGTTAAAGCTAAAGAACCGCCACTAATTCCATTTGCCGCCGACCCACTTGTAGACACGGGTACACCGGCAACATACTGCTGTGTAGGCGAGCCCCAGGCAACAAATAACTGGTTGGCTTGAGTGGACATCGCCGACTGCATTTGCTGCTGCAATTGTTCCGCTTTTTGCGCCGATATTTGCTGTGCCTGCCTATCGAGAATGGCTTGCAATGCAGGATTAGGATCATCCGATGGATTCGGCAATAAGCTCACTGAACTCGGTGTATTGGCTGCTGAATTAGGATTAGCAACTGTGGAAGAAGGAGGCGGTGTTGTGCTACCTAAAGCATTACCTTGCGCATCACGCGCAATCCCATCCGAACCCAGAGTTGCAATCGCTCGTCCTTCACTGTCTCTTACCACGCCATCGCTCGCAACGGTACCCACCAAACGACCTTGCTGATCATAAATAGGTGTTCCTGGCGCCGTACTACCCACCCTGCCCAATATCTGCTGATCTAAGCCTCTTACACTACCATCACGATTTAAAGTGCCAATAACTTTACCTTGCGCATCGCGCACACGCCCATCTCCACCCACCGTTCCTATTAATTTACCTTGTTTGTCATAAACAGGTGCGCCAGGAACAGCATTTACAGGCGCAGTAAAACCACCTAAATAAGCCCGGCCAATCGTTTTACCATCAACATCTTGGACAATACCATTCGTACCCACTTTACCAATCACATTCCCTTTGGCATCATGTACTTTACCATCCCTTCCTACCATACCGACTAAACGGCCTTGCGCATCATAAACCGGCGCACCGACCGTATTAACACCGGTCTTGCCAATAATTTTTCCATTCGTATCACGCACAATGCCATCGGCTCCGACAGTTCCGACTAAATTCCCTTGCGCATCGTAAACCGGTGCACCCTTGTTATTAGCCCCTGCCTTGCCAATAATTTTTCCATTCGCATCACGCACGATACCATCAGTACCCACTTCGCCAACAACGTTACCTTTCACATCGCGTACTTTGCCATCGGCTCCGACAGTTCCGACTAAATTTCCTTGCGCATCGTAAACCGGTGCACCCACGGTACTAACACCCGTCTTACCAATAATCTTTCCATTCGCATCACGCACAATGCCATCGGCACCCACTTCACCGACGACATTACCTTTGGCATCACGTACTTTGCCATCAACTCCCACCGTGCCCAGCAAATGACCTTGCGCATCATAAACCGGCGCACCGACCGTATTAACACCGGTCTTGCCAATAATTTTTCCATTCACATCGCGCACGATACCATCAGCGCCCACTTCGCCTACGACATTACCTTTGGCATCACGTACTTTGCCATCAACTCCTACCGTGCCCAGCAAATGACCTTGCGCATCGTAAACCGGTGCACCCACGGTACTAACACCCGTCTTACCAATAATCTTTCCATTCGCATCACGCACGATACCATCAGCACCCACTTCGCCAACAACGTTACCTTTCGCATCGCGTACTTTGCCATCGGCTCCGACAGTTCCGACTAAACCCCCTTGCGCATCATAAACCAGCGTCCCACGACTCGAATGACTTAATGGTTTAGGATTCCTGGCTCTTCCAATAACACCGCCCTTCAGATCACGAACGGTCCCATCAGCAGCAACCGTACCAATAATACGGCCTAGTGCATCACGTACCTTGCCATCCGCTCCTACACGTCCAATTAAGTGACCTGTCGCATCATAAACCGGATCACCTACCGCAGAAACAGCGGCACTTCCAATCACAGAACCATCGGTGGCACGAACTAATCCATCAGGACCCACTTGACCTATTATTTCGCCATTTTTATCTCGTACCTTACCGTCGGCTCCTAAACGACCTATTACATTACCGCGCGAATCATAAACCAACGTTCCTGCACGCAACTGACTGGGCTGTAACAAAGAAGCCCCAGCCGGTAAATTCATTTGATTTCCGCAAGCTGAATTTTTACAACAGCAACACGAACTACAAGTTGAGTTGCCCGCCAATTGATTAGCTTGGGATTGATTAAATTGCGAAGTGTCTAATAAAGTAGGAATTGCACTCGTCCCGTTTTTTTCAGCCAGGGCGGCCTGTTGTAAATTTTGTTGTTGTTGCAAATGTTGATAATCAGCTGACGGTGATTGATCAAGCCCACCAGGAATAGACTGTAAATTCGGTGTACTTTTTAGTTGAATCGACGTATCAGCGGGTGGTGTTTTATTGATGAAACGTCCTACACCGACTAAAAGCGCGACTAGTAGAATCAGGAGCGTGACAATAATAATCGTCCGTGTGCGGACATTCTTAAATAGGTGTGTAATATTTTGTAATTTAAGATTCATAGGAATACTTAAAATCCTTCAACTTTTAATTGTAATGATTGACCATCTTCAAAACCTAAAATAAGCGATGTCTTCGGCATTTCATACGCTTTCATGCCATCAGGGCTGGACATCGTTGCAATCCATGCTGGAGAAATTAAGGTCAAGCGCGTTCGTAAATACAAGTGACCATTCGCATACCATGCTTGAGCAGTACCGCCTGAAATCTTCAACGAAGTACTTCCTTTTGGCGCAACACCTTCTAGAATACTTAGCAATGTAGGATCTGCACTACTTGGTAAGGCTCTACCTAACATGGCTTGTGCATTGGGACCATTACCAGGAACGCGCAAATCAATGCGATAATCTACGGCTTTTTGACCTGAAATCAAAGTTACCATAACAGGTGTGCTTAAGCCTCGTAGCTGCACAGCAAGATTTCCTACGCTATAAATCGAAGTCGCTTGTATCATAAGGAGATTGCTTTTTTTATCCCACTGAATATTAAACGATTGTGGATTACCGATATCATAATTATCGACAGGCCAAGGCTGTCCCGTTGAATCAAGAAACGCTAAGGTAGATACATAACCTTGCGCCAAACGAATAACCGTCGGCGTCGCGCCTGGATCTAACTTAACGTATTGAGAAGAGATAGTGGGGCGTGGCGGAGTACCGGGTGTAGTTGCGGCAGCCGCTTGTGTTTGATTAAACAATTGTCTTAAACGTTGAATCTGCTCTGGCGTCATCGGTAACATATTTTGTGCCATCGCACCAAATGCTGCTTTATTTAAAGCTTGTACCGATACGGAATTAGATTCCGAATCGCTACTAGAATTCGAACTTTTATCAGACACTGTATCACCCGCTGCTGCAGGCGGCTGCGCCGAAGTAGGTGCGGCTTGTACATTGGAACATAGCAAGGCTAGCAAAAACACTATTCCTGCAATCAGGATACCAATAAAAAATCGATGGTGTCGCGTGGAAAAAAAACTATTCATTATTAATCATTAGCCGGTTATACCGCCACCCCCTGACACAATAAATTGCGCAATACCGATCCCGCGTACTGATTCTAAAGGTGATACTCGCACGATAAGCATTGTAATGGTGACGGCTTGCTGAGAAAATTGACTCGCACTTTGATAGGTTATTAGCATAGGGATTTGTACTTTCCAGGTATAACGGCCGAGCATAATACCTTGTTCTAATACAACCGGAACACCCGTTGCCACGGCCGATACAATTAATTTTTTGGCAATCACCGCTTGTAAATTGTTCGAACTTTTTAACGCACTAAAAAACATCTGTTTACCCTCAGGGGTAAAATAATCAGCCGCCGCCTGCAAGGCTTGTCGATAATTAACAAAGTTATAGCTATTGGCGGCTGTTGCCGCGGTGTTAGCCCACTCTAAGACAGCAGAATTAGAAAGATTAGGACGCTGAAAAGGGATAAGAGGAACAATACGACCGTCGTTACTGGTAGCAAAATAACGAGGTTCCGGTGGATGCGTAATAATGTAAAATAAGGCGCCGGCTAAGGTCAATATGATGAAAAAGCTGAGTAGTAATGCCGCAACAACCTTCCGATAATTATCACGATAGAATTCATTGCGTAATTTAACGACTTGAAGCGCATCTTCTTTCATTATTATCTCGCTTACATTTATTTTTATTCAACTAAGCACCCGCTCGCGTAGGCGAATCTAGAGAGACTAAGCGAGTTATTTTTCCGTCCATAGAGGTAGCATAAAAATCTGAAACTGGACGAAAAACAGTAAGATAAATGGCAAGACCACTCAGCAATAAGATAATAACCAAGCTAAACAAAAGCCCAATACAAACTCGATTATAATTATCTCGATAAAAACCTTTACGTGATCGAACTAATTCAATTCGATTGCCCACCTTACCCCTCTTAAAACTTGGTTTTATTGGACGAACTATAACCTAGTCTTATTAGAAAAAGCTAGTTTTAAATGAATTATCAAATTATTCTTAAAATGAAGCAGGTTTATACGCTTCTTTTTATAAAATCGAGTACTTTCGTTTGAGCAGTGTGCACATAGTACATGAGCATCGAAAAAGCCACCTGCAGTCGGGGGCCGTAGGGCAGCGTCCAACAACGAAATCAAACAAAAGACGACGATTATATACTCACAGCAATGGGATTTTTGGCAAGGCGCAGCGAAAACGAGCAACCGCTGTGTATGTAAAATACATGAGGATTGCAAGTTGCAGCAGAAAAGCAGACAAAAATTCAAGTGCAAGAGTATTATTGGATGTCTTCAGACTGTAACAGGCGCGTTCTAACCTCAACCGAAAAAAGTGCCGGCGCATCATCGTTAAACCGTCCTGTCCCTTGTTTTTGTCTCGCACTCAGCCCTTTCCAAGCACTGGCAACAATGAGTCGTGTATTTAAACCGTGACTCATAAAATAATCGACCACCACTTGTGCCTGCTGCTCTGCCAAACTGACATTAGGTTTAAAATCATCCAGAGATACCGTATAAGCTATTACATGAATCCCTAAGTTTTTTTGTTGATTAAGCAAATCGACTATTTCATTCAAAGCCATAGAGGCCGTTGCTTGTAATATAGCCGTATTTTTAACAAACATGTGTTTATCCGGCAGGATTAACCGTAACTCATCTCCGACTTGCACGACCTGTATACCCGCTTGCTGCAAAATATCAATTCGATTTTGTTTTTGACAAGCGGCAGAAAGTGGAATAGTCGTTGGCGTAGTGCTGATGGTACGCTGACTCGCGCAACCCACGAAAGATAAAAAAATTAAAAAACAAGTGAACAATCTCATAAGCTTATTATTCCAACAACGAAATCAAATAAAATACAAAGGTTTTAGTTAGACTTTTCCTTTTGACCCTCTTCTCTCGCTTTCTTAATACCTACAACCAGCTCATCAACAACTTTTGTTACTTCCTCGGCGGGTAAAATAGTCTGCACTACCGGTGGGTAATGAGTCGCCAGCGCCATATCTTTTACAATTTCACTGGCAATGCTCGCGGCATGTTTCTCAAATTTACCGGATACCTTTTCTATCACCGCAACTTGTCGTTGGGTAACACTACGATTTAAGAAAGGCGCACCAAACTGATCTAAATTATCAACCTGAAGCAAGTTTTGTAATTTGGCTGAAACCTTTAATTTAGTAAATAAGTTTAATCCATCCTCTTCAACCAATTCTTCTTCCTCGACGATTTGTTGCTCGTTTTCTTTACCTTGGTGAATGGCCAATAAAGCCGATAAAGCGGTATCAATAGGAGACACATTCGCTTCTGCTGACAAGGACTGTGCTAAATCAGCAATTAAAGGAGAGTCATCTAATTTGTTAAGAGAAAACGCCTCTTTTTCTATCACCTTTCTAAAAGTCTGTAAGCGATTCTGCAAATCAACCATCACGCGATTAACGGGCAGTCCCACCTTTAAAAACTGATTTAAACGCATACGCTGCACGGGAACCGGATTGGCATAAAATAATCGCGCACGAATAATCTTTGATTTAAATAAAATATGCGCCTCTCCCTCACGCTGTTCTTTCAGATCTAACAGATCAATACGAGCGCGCTTTTCACTAGAAGCACTACGTGTATCCGCATAGTTATTCATTATACTTTCGGGGCGCGTTTGGAAGGCATCGACCTTAGTCACCCACGCTTCACCGGCACTTTTTGAGAAAAAATCCCAAGTTTCTAAGGGATCTTCTAACTTCATGCATAATTTAATATTACAGTTAGCACCGATAGATGCCGCCTCTTCTTTCGACGCTTTTTGAAAAGCCGGTAGGTCTTGACCCGCAAAGACAATAGAAAAGCCTAAGGATCGTGCTTGCGCAGGAACCACAGCAAACCCAGGCACCGCATAGTAACCGTACTCATCCAATACACATAAATAAGGGGCTAACGCATTGGTAGGTTTGCGTTCAATAATATCGCGATAATCGCCTTCTACTTCTTCGCCTAAACCGGCCGCTAACATGGCCTTTAAAGACGCAATAATCACTTTGCCTAAATTAGATAATTCATCCGGTGATTTTTCAAAGGCGGGTAATAATACCACCAAGATCCGACGGTTTAACACAACGTCTTTTAAATCCACTTCAGCTAAATTGGTTCGTAAAATATGGCCATAGGTATCCGCCAATGAGCCGAATACGCGGGTTAACTGCATGGTGATAAAACCATGCTGTTCTAGGACTTGCGAAACTTGTTTACCTTTTTTAGATTTATCATAACCCGGTAAATTGATTAAATAGTTGGTAATCGGTTCTAATACCAGTTCAGGAACATCGTTTAAACTTAAAGGTTCTTGACCATCACGTGGAAAGACCTTATCTAACACAATATTTTCTACACGCGATAATTCAAAATAATTTCGCACCACATTGACATCTAATAAAATAGCCCCTTGGTCACGCATATAAACCAGTAACTTCATTAAGGCTTCAACAAACACGATCGCACGTCCTTTCCACATATCACCATCCGGTGTGTTACTACTGGAATCCATTAAACTAACAACAAGCTGGGACAACATACTCGATGAACCGTTAGCAAAAGGGTTCATCGTATTTGACAATCGTTTTTCTTGTGGGCCGACAATATCCCGTGCACCGGTCATAAAGTTGACAACCAGAATATCGTCTTCACGGCCCATAGAACGCGCCATAGAAAATATCTTGGCAAATAAGCTGTTATCGCCTTTACCATCGACATAAATGAAACCACTACCTTGCACTAAAGCATTAAAAGCCAACGATATTAAGGCTTCTGTTTTACCACTACCGGTAGAACCAAAGATCAAACAATGGGTGCGCATATCATCATTGCTAAACCACAGCTCTTCTCCGGTAGAAATTTCATTACCAAATAAACAAATACCACGCGCTTTCCTAGGCTTATTATTTCCTGGTAATAAATCATTATGGTCTAGCTGTTGCGCTCGTTGTGGCATACGAAACGGTAGCGAGGTTTTTCGGGTATAGGCGTAAAGAAAAGACAGTGTACCCAATAAAAAAATGATATCGGCAATTGCTGGAATAAGAAAACAACCGCAAGCAAACCCTACTAATAAGATAGTAACGGCTTGTGGATTTTTAAAAAAATCAAAGAAACGCTGACTCAGTGTGCGCGTATCACGTATCAGTTTACGTGGATCTTGTTCATGTTTTTGTTCTAAACCACGTGCAATAGCAACCATAAGGTAACCTTCTATTCTTCGGAATCAGGTATATACAAAATGTCCTTAATGGCTAAATCCAAACCGTTCACGGCTTCTTCTATCATAGGCGTCAATAGCCGTCTGCCCAAAGCGCGTTCAACATTCCAATGCGCAAAAGGTCCAGCTACCTCTGAATACACAGTTTGGCGCCCCACTGAATTTAACATAAACCACAATAATCTATCGGTGGGTTTTAACCATAAAAAATCAGCCGAAGCCAACACACCGTCCTTTCTTGCCAATTCTAACATCGAAGCCATCACAGTCAGGACATAGGCGTGGCTATGAATAATTCGATTCACTGCTTTATTATTTTTATGTTTTTCCCACAATTCATTAACACCATTAAAATTAAGTCGTCCTATGGTTGTCGATTCGGCTATTTGTAACAGTAATTTCAGTGCACCATCACGATCACGATTAGCCCGCGCCGCAAAAATAACAAACAAGGCTTTCGTACTGGGTGATAAACGTTCAACACCCTGCCAATATTCACCTAATTGTAAGGCAAAAACTGGGTAAGCCGCTTCTCGTCGAATTTGTACAGTAATTTGATTACCCACCGTAGAGGCCATTGTCATGGCAGTAGAAATAGTTTTCTCTTCCTGCAACAAGTGATATTTTTTAGCGAACTGCATGGGTGTTAATGCCATCGCCCAGGGTCCTTTATCAATATCCTCTTTTACTAGATCGAGCTTAATGACTGGCGAAATCTGAGGCCAATTCTTACGTTCTGCTTCCGTTAACGACTTCATATTATACGTTTTTTTAAATTGTAAATTAATATGACTAAAGTAAATAACAAACGCTAACAGAATAAGAATAACAATAATGGGATAACGCAGATACTCGCCCACCAAGCGGCTAACGTCTAACAGCTGGGAAAATTCAACCTGTCCAACCGGTAGCTGTTTAATTTCGGCAGGGAGATAAGCCACACTAGGAAGAAAGAAAGCAATCAAATGCGCTTCCCAAGCTTTAATTACCAGAGAAAATCCAACAATTTGAGTATGGAAAAATGACCATAACAACCAGCCGAGGATAAAAAGACCGACAATAATCCATAAAGGGGCAAGTGAATTGTCACCTGATTGCTGTTGTGAACCTGAAGGAGGTGGCATAAGTAATCGTTATTCTTTTATTGTAATGTAATCGTGTTGATTTGTTTAATCGTTGATAGACCTTACTCAAGTCTGTTTAACCAAAAAATTTCCAACCAATTTATATTCACCGCTGGTATGTACCAAACGCACAATATTATGTAAGAAAATAGCTCCTTCGCGCAACATAATAAGTTTACGACCTTCACGATCATAGCGTGACTGTTCGGATGAGTCTGGCACGATGGTATCCGCATTAACTTTGACAATCACATACGCATTATTTGGGTTTCTATCGCTTAAACGGGTTGCCGCCCGGACATCATCCTCCTCCTTATAGATAGGACGCCCCATGGAATAACGCGCGAGAGAAGCAATAACTTCCTGCCATTTATGAATATTACTACCTTGCGATTGATAAAGCGAAATATAAACGTCTGTTGTATGATTATTTTGTTCAGTCAGCGTGCCTTCCAATCCGTTCTTAAGTTGGTTTAAACCCACTTCCTCGGCAAACTGATCGCGTAATTCTTCTAATTTTTTTTTAATACCTTTTAAAAATAAATTCGCTTGCCACGGACCTTCCTTAATTCCTTCATCCAGTATTTTTTTAATTTCTAAAACAACGCTTATTTCCTGCTCTGAGTGCAGCATAAATAAAACCTACTTACATACCATGCTTTGGACTTGAAGGCCTCGAAGCCGCTGTCTGGATTTCGCTGGACATACCCTCTAGGTATTTACGCCCCTCTTTCACAACAACATGGTTTTTTTCTTGTAATTTATTTTCTAATCTTTCGGCGCTCGCACCCAAAGTATCGACTCCGTCAACCAGTTTTTTTACGCTTTCATCCACGCTTAAAAGGGTTTTTTTCGTACATTTAGAAAGAAGAGTACTATCAGGCATAAACGCCTTCCTTATTTTTTTATAGTTTAAAAACAACCACAGCTATTTATTTTTATCAAAATAAATTTATAAACGACTCCGTTTATCATATTGCCTAAATCCTTGTAACGTTGATTCATATTCACGAGTCAATCCTATTACCTTTATGAGTTCACCCATTTCATTCGGTGACGTTAAACAATAAACTTGTCGATTAATATCCACCGATGATAGTGCATTATAACATTCTTCCATGCGCTGTAACAAACCGTTATTAATCAAAAATGCGGCTTGCGAAGTAAAACCCGCTACCGTCAATTTCAAACGCGTCGCACATTGCGCCAGCCAGCTAAAATCAACCGATGCCGTTATATCTTGTAACCCCGGCAACACAAACGGGTTGACATGCCCTCGATGCTGATAATAACACATCAATGTACCGTGACAGCGATCGGGATGGTAAAATTCATGTGCTGGAAAGCCGTAATCAATAATTAATATCAAGCCTTGCTTTAATACCTGCGCCAGCTTATCCATCCAAGTGGATAAGCCTAAACAAACTTCTGATTCATAGGACAAGGTTTCATTAAAATAATTTGTTTTTAATTGGTGTAATTGTTTGGCAATCTCAGAGCGTTGTTCTGCCAAAAAATACCAACTGAAATCATTTTTATTACACGTAACACGCATTTCTTGCACAGCATTCTCGGTCCAGAAAAATTTATGCACTGGCAACGCATCAACAACCTCATTAGCAATCACTACTCCTTGTAATGGAACATCAGGCCAATCCTCTAACCACACCATTAAAGAAAATAAATGCGGCACTTGTTCTTTTAATAGCTCTTGCTGGCGTTGCTTAAGGTTAGGACTAATTTCTAAAATCTTATATTGCGTGGGCAAAGCCCCCTTCTTTTCCAAATACAATAAGAGATCCTTCGCCATCTTACCGGTACCTGCCCCTATTTCCAGAATCTCACACCTTCCTAACTCGGAAAAAACTTGCTGACACTGATTGCCAATGCATTGTGCAAACAACGGTGAGATCTCAGGCGCGGTGACAAAATCCCCTTGTTCGCCCAATTTGTTTGAACCCGCTGTATAATAACCTAGACGTGGCTGGTATAAAGCTAGCTCCATAAATCGTGCAAAACTGATTGAATGTGTTGTATTCTGCGCAATTTCTTGCGCAATAATGTAACCCAGTTCTTCACTTTGCGCTTGCCGTGTAGGATTAGGGTCAGCTAAGCCAGCAGATTGTTTTCTCATTCAAGTAAGGTCGGTAAGACAATATGTCCAATTCTAAAGCAAATTCTAAAGTCCTCCTAATAACAGGCGCTGGAAAACGCGTAGGGGCTTGCATCGCCCGCCACTGTCATCAGCAAGGGATGCGAATTGCAATCCATTACCGAAACTCCGCCGCCGAAGCTGGAGCACTGGCGCAGGAACTCAATCAAAAACGAAAAAACAGCGCGATTACCCTGCCAGCGGATCTCAAAAATATCGACAATCATAATACGTTAGTCAGCCAAGTTGTCGAGAAATGGGGACAATTAGATGTCTTAATTAACAACGCATCCAGTTTTTACCCTACCCCATTAGGTCAAATTACCGCAGCAGACTGGGATGACTTGTTAGGTAGCAATCTGCAAGCCCCGCTTTTTCTATCCCAGGCCGCAGCACCTTATTTACAAAAACAAGCAGGATGCATCATCAACATGGTAGATATCCAAGCTCAACGCCCAATGAAAAAATATGTGCTCTATTGTGCGGCCAAGGCGGGATTAGTCATGCTCACAAAAGGCTTAGCCAAAGAATTAGGACCGTTGATCCGAGTCAACGCGATTGCACCCGGGATCGCGCTGTGGCCAGACGATGAAAACGAATTCACTCCTGCTTTACGAGAACGCATCATTAAACGGACTGCTTTACAACGCGCCGGCACGCCAGAAGATATTGCCGATACAGTAGCTTTTCTCATCCATCATGCCAATTACATCACCGGTCAAATCATCACCGTAGATGGTGGCCTATCGTTAGATTATTAAATACCCCGTCATTGCGAGCCAAAGGCGCGCGGCAATCTAGAAAATTGTGACTGGATGATGCACGCTTTCGCTAGTCATGACGTTTAGATAGAATTCAAAAAGCAGGATTTTATGAAGTGAAAAGTTCCATTGGTGTCTAATCCCACTCGAACGCGATAGTAAAAATGGTGACATGTGTAGCACTTTAGGCTTCCTATCTAGACCTCTTTCCAAACGGCGTCTATGAACTTGATTTCATTGTTAAACGCTTGGCTTCGGTCCTCATTTACCGACGTAAACTCCGGTCCTCGCCAACCGTTCGCCGCGAACTCAAGCCCATGACTGGCTTGGAAAGAGGCCTAACTTAGGCGTGCACACCATGCTGCAAGACAATCTCCAACCTTTTAGGATATAAGTTCAAGTCCAAGCCAACGGAACTTTCAATGGTAAGTGTAGTAGCAATGTTCCGGAATGCAAGAGATAGCGCAATAATGGCCAAAAAACACTATTTTTCTATTGATTTATTTCCTCTTTAACGCTTTATAGACGCTATCGTCATTTCGTTTATCGATTAAAACCAAAGTTAGCAAACTAGCTGTTACTCGATATATAACTCGATATTCTCCACTATCTACCCTCAAATACTCTTTTTCTTCAACCTTAATTTTCTTAAAGTCTTGCGGGTAAGGTTCCTCAAGCAGTTTCATAATTTTTCCTAAAATCTGCTTAAAATGCTTAGCTGGTAAATGTTCAAGTGATTTAGCAACTTGTTTACTAATTTCCAGCTTCAGACTCATCAGCTAACCGCCCCAGCATTTTTTTAAAAAATTCCTCAGACTTCTTGTTATCAAGATATCCCCCTTTTTCAGCAAGCTTAACTTTTTCAATCAGCAAAAGTTCATCTAAACGTTTTAAATAACGGTACTCTTTATAATCTAACAGCGTCGCAAGTTCCTTTCCGGAACGTTCAATAATGACATCTTCTCCACTCCGAACCACATCTAAAAAGTGACCAAAATGTGTTTTAATTTCTGTAGCACTTGCTTTCATAGTGATAACCCGTTCATCCAAAAATAATAAAATACTCTACTCTATTTGTTCATTATAATTAAATTAATCAATATGGTCAAAATTGACCTGGGTAGTAGCACTCACACCCTATACCAAATCCTTTCATGAGCTTCCTTAAACACACGCTTTGTGACCATCATCGTGCTTAATGACGACACACTCTAGTTAATAACAAGCCCATCCACCCAAATACCGTAATCACCAATTGAAAAGGAAATCACAAAGGTATTCAAGAATTACATCTAAAACCTGATGAATTATTACTCTACATTAAGCTATATCAAGAAAAGATCATATTATTAGCGCTAGGTAACCATTCAGAAATCTTTTAAACGCAACCAATTTTCCTTGCTCCCCAACTAAAATAGGACTAGAATAGCCCTATTTTGACGATACCCTCTATTCATGCTACGACTGAGCAAATTAACGGATTATGCGATGGTGATTATGGCTTACTTAGCCAACCATCCAGGGCAAGCCAACAATGCCAAGCATATTGCTGAAAAAACCGGCATTTCCTTGCCGACAGCAAGTAAGCTATTAAAACGCTTAGCCCAACAACAACTACTCCTCACTCGTCGCGGCATTAAAGGAGGTTATCAGCTAGCGCTGCCAGCGGCCGATATTTCTTTGGCAGAAATTATCCAGCGCTTAGAAGGACCCATCGCTTTAACCGAATGTAGTCATACAAACCGTCCGTGCACGGTAGAAAAACATTGTCTGATTCGTGATAATTGGCGTAGGATTAGTACGCTAATTCAGGATACTTTAATCAATATCAGTGTAGCCGATTTGATACAACCGCTAACATTAAAATCCTTGCTAAAACAACCCTTAGCTGGACGAGAGAAATCCTAACATGACGAACGCTGCTTTAGACAAACTCCTTCAACAAGACTATCAGCACGGATTTGTCAGTGACATTGAATCTGATACCCTCGCCTGCGGATTGGATGAATCCGTCATCCGCACTATCTCAGCCAAAAAGAACGAACCCGAATTCCTCTTAGACTGGCGCTTAAAGGCCTACCGTCATTGGCTAACCCTATCTGAACCGCATTGGGCCGATTATATGGAATATCCGCCCATCGATTATCAAGCGATCAGTTATTATTCTGCGCCTAAAGTGAAAAAACAGCTAAACAGCCTGGATGAAGTCGATCCTGAATTACTCCGTACCTATGAAAAATTGGGCATTCCGTTAACCGAACAAAAATTACTCGCCGGTGTCGCTGTCGATGCTGTATTTGATAGCATTTCTGTCGCTACCACCTTTAAAGAAAAACTGCGTAGCATGGGTATTTTATTCTACTCATTTTCTGAAGCGGTACGGGAATATCCGGAACTGGTTAAAAAATATCTCGGTTCGGTCGTACCACCAACAGATAATTTTTTTGCTTGCTTAAATTCCGCCGTCTTTACCGATGGTTCCTTTTGCTATATCCCTAAAGGCGTACGCTGCCCGATGGAACTCTCCACTTATTTTCGTATTAATGCCGCCAATACCGGCCAATTTGAACGTACTTTGATCATCGCCGACGAAGGCAGCCAGGTCAGTTATTTAGAAGGTTGTACCGCACCACAACGCGATGAAAATCAACTCCACGCTGCCGTGGTCGAATTAGTGGCGTTAGATAACGCACAAATTAAATACTCCACCGTACAAAATTGGTATCCCGGTGATAAAAATGGCAAAGGCGGTATCTATAATTTTGTCACCAAACGCGGCCATTGTCGCGGCGTTAACTCAAAAATTTCTTGGACCCAAGTTGAAACCGGTTCTGCCATTACTTGGAAATATCCCAGCGTGATTCTACAAGGCGATCATTCCAGCGGTGAATTTTATTCCGTCGCCGTCGCTAACCATAAACAACAAGCGGATACCGGCACAAAAATGATCCACATTGGCAAAAACACCAAAAGCACCATTTTATCAAAAGGTATTAGTGCGGGTGCTGGCCAAAATACCTATCGCGGCATTGTCAGGGCGTTACCCGGCGCAGAAAATGCACGTAACTATACCCAATGTGATTCTTTATTAATCGGCGATCGCTGTACTGCCCATACCTTCCCTTCGATTGAAGTGAAAAACCCCAGTACGCAAGTCGAACATGAAGCATCGGCCTCCAAAATTAGCGATGATCAGCTTTTTTATTGCCAACAACGGGGGCTAGAAACGGAAGAAGCGCTCTCTCTGATCGTCAATGGCTTTTGCAAAGCCGTGTTCAAAGAACTGCCGATGGAATTTGCCGTCGAAGCACAGAAATTATTAGGTGTTAGCCTAGAGGGTAGTATCGGCTAATGTACGCTTTGCACTTGAACGTTTGGCGGTGAGTATTCAACACGGCCAAGCTATGAGTAAATTCAACTTAAAAAAAAATATGTTAACTATCAAAAATTGTCATGCCAAAGTCGATAACAAAGCCATTTTAAAAGGTATCGATCTACATATAAAACCGGGCGAAGTCCACGCTATTATGGGACCAAATGGTTCAGGTAAAAGCACACTCGCGAATGTGCTGGCCGGACGCGGAAACTATACCCTTAGCCAAGGTAGCATCCGGTATTTGGATCACGAACTCACCGACTTATCGCCAGAGCAACGGGCACAAGCCGGTTTATTTTTGGCATTCCAATATCCGGTCGAGATTCCAGGCGTCAGTAATGTCTATTTATTCAAAGCCTCATTAAATGCGATTCGTAAAGCCCGTGGCGAACCCGAGCTGGACGCGATGGATTTCCTCGCCCTGGTGAAAGAAAAATTAAAACTCGTCGAAATGGATCAAGACTTTCTCTATCGCTCGGTCAATGAAGGCTTTTCCGGCGGTGAAAAAAAGCGGAATGAAATACTGCAAATGGCACTATTAGAACCCAAATTAGCCATTCTTGATGAAACTGACTCCGGCCTCGATATTGACGCTTTAAAGACAGTGGCCAATGGCGTGAATAGACTACGTTCACCGGATCGTGCCATGGTGTTGATTACCCATTACCAACGTTTATTAGATTATATTCAACCCGATGTTGTTCATATCCTGGCTGGCGGAAAAATCATTCGTTCCGGTGATTTTACTCTGGCACAAACGCTAGAAAAAGAAGGCTATGCCACAATCCTACAAGAACAATCCATGATTTAAAAAACATGTTAACTACTCCATTAAATCCTAATTTTTCTGCCGTTGCCCATTATGTCAACGAATATCAGCGCGTGGAAAAAAACCTCATCGCTTCTTCACCCGCATCGCTGCGATTACACCGTAAAACCGCATTAGACAACTTTACCGCTAGCGGATTTCCGACCCGAAAACACGCCGACTGGAAATACACACCACTGACAACCTTCTTAGCAACCCCTTTTTCGCTAGCACCCTCAGCGATCAAAACAGAATTTTTGCCCTCACTCGAACCGACAAACAACATGCGCTTAGTGTTTGTAAACGGCCTTTTCTCACAAGCTTTATCACACCTAACGTCATTGCCCAATCAGTGTAAAGTCAGTTATTTAGCAGATATTATTAAAAATAATCCTGAGCATTTATTCCAATATTGGCAAACCACGGCCGATACAAAAAATAGCTTTATTGATTTAAATACCGCTTTTTTTCAAGACGGCGCCTATATTTATTTAGCCGCCGATACCAAGTTAGCCTCCCCTATCGAGCTCGTATTTATTACCACGGCAGAACAAAATTTTATTCCCGTCCGTAATATCATAATCGCTGAGAAAAATAGCCGTGCCGTTATTATTGAAAAATATATCTCACTCAATAACACAGCATCGTCTTATTTTACTAACACCGTTAGTGAATGTTTTTTAAATCCACAAAGCCAGCTTGAACATTACAAATTGATCGCAGAAAGTGAAAAAAGCACACACATTGGCCATCTCTGTGTGAACCAACAACAGGAAAGCCAACTTTCAGCCTATTCCATTGTGCTAAAAGGCGGTTTAGTGCGTAATGATACGCAGGTTAAACTTGCACAAGCCCAGGCGCACTGTCAGCTGAAAAGCCTCTACTATGCACAAGGAAAACAACACATTGATCAGCAGACGAGCATCGACCATATCAGCCCCTTTACCACCAGCAAAGAATTTTATAAAGGGCTGATTGCTGATCAGGCCCGTGCCGTCTTTAATGGCAAAGTCACCGTTCGACCGCAGGCCATAAAAAGTAAAGCCGAGCAACTTAACAAAAATTTATTACTTTCACGCCATGCCGAAGTGAATAGCAAACCGCAATTAGAGATATTTGCCGATGATATTCAATGTACGCACGGCGCCAGTATTGGTCAGCTTGATGAAACAGCACTTTTCTATCTACGTGCGCGTGGTATCGATGAAAAACAAGCCCATGCACTTTTAATTAAGGCATTCGTGCAAGACATTATTCAGCAAATGCCCTTATTAATATCACATCCTGCTTTATCACCTTCGTTAAAAAATTTATTTGATTATGCAAGCCTTTGATATTAGCCAAATAAGACAAGACTTCCCTATTTTACAGCAAAAAATTAACGGGAAATCGCTGATTTATCTCGATAGCGCTGCCAGCATGCAAAAACCTCAGTCAGTGATTCAGCGCATTACCGATTTCTATAGCCAAGAATATAGTAATGTCCACCGTGGTATCCACAGTTTAAGTGAACAAGCCACCGATCACTATGAAAAGAGCCGTGAAAAAATTCAACACTTTATTAATGCCAAACATTTTTCGGAGATCGTGTTTGTACGCGGCACTACCGAAGCGATCAACCTCGTTGCCCAAACCTATGGTCGTAGCGAAATAAAAGCCTGTGATGAAATCATAATCACGCACATGGAACACCATGCCAATATCGTGCCCTGGCAATTACTTTGCCAACAAACCGGCGCCCAACTCAAGGTTATTCCGATTAATGAGGCTGGCGAATTAATGCTTGCCGAATACGAAAAACTTTTAACCGCAAAAACCAAACTCGTTGCTCTTTGTCACATTTCTAATACCTTAGGTACAATTAATCCGCTAAAACAAATCATAGATTTAGCGCATGCCAACAATGCCGTAGTATTAATCGACGGCGCACAAGCCGTTCCGCACCAAAAAGTCGATGTGCAAGATTTAGATTGCGATTTTTATTGCTTCTCTGGACACAAATTATTTGGCCCCACCGGCATCGGCGTCCTGTACGGCAAGCAACATCTATTAGAAGCTATGCCACCTTACCAAGGCGGCGGCAGCATGATCACCGAAGTCAGTTTAGAAAAAAGCCATTATCGTGAACCACCTTATAAATTTGAAGCCGGCACACCGCATATTGCCGGTGTCATTGGCTTAGGCGCAGGAATTGATTACCTCAATCAACTCGATTTTACTGCGATACACGCTTACGAAAAACAATTACTCGCCTACGCCACCGAACAATTAACTGCGATCCCCGGATTGCGTTTAATCGGTACCGCACAACAAAAAGCCGCCATTTTAAGTTTTACCGTCAGTGATAGCTGCGGTGTCGCTATTCATGGCCACGATATCAGTGATGTATTAAATTCAGAAGCGGCGGTTGCAGTGAGAGCCGGTCAACATTGTACGATGCCATTAATGAAACGTTTTGGCGTTGATTCTACCGTACGTGCTTCACTGGCTTTTTATAACACCCAGGCCGATATTGATGGCTTAGTCAGCGGTCTACAGATACTGAAACAGCTTTTTAAATAATCATGTCTGATCTACGCGAACTCTACCAAGAAATGATCCTCGAACACGGCCGCCATCCGCGCCATTGCGGTGTCATGCCCCATGCCAATCGACAAGCAAAAGGATTTAATCAACTATGCGGCGATCAACTCACCCTTTATCTAGAAATAGAAAACAATCGAATTAAAGATATCAGTTTTACCGGATCAGGCTGCGCGATCTCCATCGCCTCCGCTTCCTTGATGTCAGAAACGTTGAAAGGAAAAAATGAGCAAGAAGCGATGTTGTTTTTCCAATTCTTTCATCAATTGCTCACAGCGGAAAATGGAACGAGGAATTTACTAAAAGAGGCAGAGAAATTAGCGGTTTTTTCCGGTGTTAAAGCCTATCCCGCCCGCGTCAAATGTGCCACCTTGGCCTGGCACACTTTACAAGCAGCATTGAATCAACAGAAAGAAGCGGTTTCGACGGAAAATTAGCAGATACTCTGCTACAGTAAACCATAAATTAGATCATCGGCATTTTCATACTATTCGGCATAACACTTCCTCTATCTTATTATGAACGGCGAGAGTTTAGCCGAAATTTCCTATGTATTAGGCCATAAAACATTGCTCTCACCAATTCTACACAAACTTGCCCTCTATTCCCCATACATTCCTTTATGGCCCTTATGAGTAATAACAAAAGAAGATAAACCATTATGAGACAGTTTCATATCAGCACTATCCTCTAAAAAAATTACTTTTTCTTTACTATAAGTTCCAGAACCCCAGGTATAAAGCTTACACTTAGAACCAACTTTCACTGATTTAAATGCATCATTTAGAGGATTTCTGGTTTCACTATCATAGAAAAAGTTATATGAATCTCCTATTTTATAGACGTAGCTATCACCAGTAAAATTTTTTCCAGTATAAAATATAACTCTTTTACTCATATCATTTTCATCATAGAGCGCATAAATAAAGGCATCTTTACTATCCGTCGGCATAATTCGACTAATAGCTTTAGGATATTTTGTTGTAAAACAAGCAGAAAATAATAAGATAGGCGTTTGTAATTTTTCAAAGTTAATGTCTACTTTTGCTTCATCCGTTATGAGAGATGCCGCAATCGTATTATTGTCACTCATTATATTTACACTTTCCAAGTAAATTTCACTTCCATCTTGACCAGAAAATTGAGATTCAATCAGCATACTTTCACAATATACTTTATCTTTACTTATCTTAATTCGTTCAATAGGAAGTTGAATTGACATCGCCCCTCCCTGATCATTCATAATGTTTAAACGAATTTCATTTAAGCGTATTTTTTTTCCATTTTTTTCTAATAACATTAATCTTTTTTCAAAAATTTTTTCTACATTAAGCTCATAATTAACTCTCATTGAACTCAGTGATTCTGAAGATTTCATTATTTTATCGGTTTCAAGCGAAGAATTCATTTTTTTACTCCATAAATTGTTTATAAATACCTGTAACTATATTTTTTCTTTATTCTATCCAACGTAATACTAAATAATTTAGCTTTTTTCAGAATGTCTACTTGCTAATAAGCTAAGCGGTCAGTTGATATAAGCTTAATGAAATTTGACTTTGTCCCTGGTCTTTTTTGTAATCTAAAAAGGCAATGCAAGCTTTATCTCTAATATTACATACTTTAAAGTTTAAATTATTATTACTATTTTCACTTCCAGGAAAGTCAAAAAAATCGTCCTCATCTTGTTGTTGAGAAAATGGTGAAGCTAAAAGATATCGCTGCCATTTACAGGTGATAGGCTCGAAACTGTAAAAGTAGCCACTATTTTTATTATCTTCATTGTTCTCAAAACTTTGTTGATTAAAGATTAAAATCTTGTTACCCAATACACAGGCACAATTATCAGAAGAATTAATTACTTTACTCCAAGTCGCGTAATTTTCTTGAATATCTCTAAATGCGGTTGCCTTGAATTCTTTGGCAGCTCCAAGATATTTAAAGCCTCCAGGATGGCTATTGCTAACCATTGTTCCACCGCTAAAATTTAAATAAGGCAAACGAAAATATTCAACGAGCGGTTCGGAAATATTAAGCCCACCGATAATACAATAAAAGTTGAAAAAAGGAATAACCATCGGTTTACTTCTAGGATATAGTAGGAGGTTTTCTATTTTTTGACCCCAGTAGTGAAAAGTCTTACCTTCAATCGCGCAAGGCCATTGAAGAAAAGTAAAAAGTGAAGCATTTTTATAATTACCCTTATATTTAACAATCATCTCTTTATCTTTAAACGAGCCTTTCTTATCTGAGGCTGTTACTTCAAGTATTTGTTTATCGGTTAAGATGTACCAGCTTATTTCATTTTCATTACAACCGGCCATTACAGCTTGAAAACAGCTAGACTTTTCCTTTATCTCCCCTACATATTTATTTTTGAACTTTTTTTTCGCAAATGGATTTAAATTATAAGTGAATAAATGCAACGTTTGATTCGGTATAGTAATGGCTAAGCAATAAATATTCTCTAAGCCATCGTAATACATGCCTATCAATTCCAGTTGATCAGCTTTTAAGTTATTTGCCGAGAAAGACGATTTAAAAACTTCATGAAGTTGCTGTGGTTGTTCTAAAATAGATTGGCTTAGTAAGGAAGGCGAAAAACTTATTTTTTTACTTTGCAAAGGAAGCGTGAAAAGTAAATTTAGTTCTTCAACGGGCATGACCTGTGATTCTGGAAAATAGTATTCAGCAAGCGTCGCTTCATCTTCGGCTCGAATTAATTCAATAGCCGTAATAAAACCCTTTTCCTGACTAATAAACGGTTCGCCTTCTAAAATGACTTTGTTTTGCTCTTTAACAATAGTATTTAAAGGAACAAGCAATTTAATACTCTGTTCATCACTAGCATATTTTTTTAAGGTGATTCGATAGTTTAATTCTTGAGGATTTAGATTTATTTTTTTTAAAATACCTTGTTCTTGTAAAGCTAAAGCTGAATCTGTCCATTTTAAATCTTGTAATATTTTCATAAGCAATCTCCTAATTATTAAATTTATTAAAAAAACTATTCTGTAACTAAAAATCAGTATAGTTAATATCTGACGACATGAGAGTATAAAAACAAATTACAATCTAAAAAAAATTTCTTTACTTTTAATGCAAACATTTTACATTAATCAAATAAGACAACTTCCCTACTTTAAAAATAGAAAATTTACTGGAAATCATTGGTTTATCTCGCAAAGGAAATTAATCTCATCAAACAATTCATCGATAACACTTTGGTGTTGATTCTGCCGTACAGCTTCGCTGGCTTTTTATAATACGAAAGAATAGTTTAAGTTACCTGCCTATTTCACAGTTAAAGTCAGGGCAAAAAGAATGATCAGTTTTTCTCAAATCTAAAACAAGTTATAAAAGTAAACTTAACCCAGGCTCTTTTTTAGTTATTTTTTTATCTTTTATTATTATTTCCATTTCTTTTTTAATTTTAGATTTTTCTTCCTCAACAATTCGATTACCTCCAACAACTATAATTTTAGCTTCCTTTTTTAGATAATTAGCAAATGGATTATCTCTTCCTTCTCCAATCATTATCAGCTACAGATAAGCATACCAAGTTCTCATTTTTTACTCCGCAATAACCAAAGGTTTTACCACTATCATTACCATATAAATTTCCTGCTGTTAAGGCGGCTAATGGCTGGGTATTTTTTATCCCATTTTTCACTGAACATCAGAAGCGCTTCTTTCGCTTGTTCTATAGAAATAGCACGGTAAATAAGCTTAAGGTCCGCTACCACGGCTTCCATGTCCTTATGCGGTACGTAGCGTAAGGAATAACGAATCAGATGTACAATGCATAGCTGAATCTTCGTTTTTGGGAATACCGCGTCGATTGCCCTGGAAATCCGCTTAACCCATCAACGCAAGCAATAAAAATATCCTTAACCCCACGATTATTTAATTCGGTTAATACAGACAGCCAAAATTTTGCACCTTCGGTTTCGGCTATCCACAAACCCAGTAATTCCTTTTGTCCCTCACAATTTAATTGCCTCTCAACTACAAATGTTTTTTGATGGTCGATTAAATTTACAGTTACGTTAAACTTTTAATGACACAGTTTTCTGAACACTCTCTTTTTTTGTCGGCTAAAACAATTTCGTGGAATTACTACCCGCTATTGTAAATAGGGGAAATATTTTTTGGAGGCCGTTAAATTCGCTTCAGCCATTATATTGATGACTTAATTGACGACACACTCTAGTACACTGCGTAAAGTGAGTTACTTGTTACTTTCTTCTGTTGCTTCTTGTACATCATCTTCTTGTATGCGTTTAACTGAACTTCTTGGTAAACTTCTTCGTACTTTTTTTTGTTCTTTCTCGGATTTACCAATAACAATAAAAGAAGTTAATCCCCGATATCTATATCAGGTGTATCTTCTAAAAGTAATTTATGAACCCCCTCAAAGGTATGTATCCATACCATAACTTTACAATGAGAGCCTATACGCACCGAATTTAGCTGATTATCTAGTCCTTTAAACCATGGAAAATCAATCACATCACCTACTTTATATTTATGACTATCGCCTGTAAAATTTTTACCAGTAAAAAAAATAATCTCTTTAGGTTTAGGTTGGTTTTTATCTTTGCCATGACCATCAAAATCATCACTATACCTATCATAGATGATGTTTCTTCCTATATCTTTTGGATATTTTTTCCTAATAGCTTGCGGATAACTGGTCACAAAATTAATAGCAATGATTGTTATCGGGTGATCCAAATCTATTTCAAACTTATCCTCCTCATCATGATCATCGTCTATCTCTAAGAAAGCAACCTCTATCTCGCCTTCCCCTAGTTGTGCACTAACGCTAATCTTTTCGAAAAAAATTTCATCATCTGGCTCATCCAAATCATACATACTATGATGAAGTTTCCCTCGCTCAACTATTGTTTCACAAACAATTTCACCTTCTTTACTTACATTAACCCTCTCTATAGGTATAGAACAGCAAATTTCTGACTCACTATCTATATTAATTAACTTTAATTTAATACTATTTAATTCAATTTTTTTATTTCTTTTAGCTAACATTCTTAATCTAGTTTCAAAACCTTTAGTAGGATCTAAATTATAGCTATATCTCATATTATTTCCTATTATCAATAAAATAATTAAGTTATCTTAGTTTAAACTAGAAAAATAAATTATAGCTATAAAAATCAACATTAGTAGTTTGAAATCATGTTCTTGCTATAATTTTTACTTTATGCAACTCGATTTTTAAGCTTTACCAATGTATTTTAGACTGCACATCCTTATTCGATTAACAAAAAATTATTTATACAACCAATGCCATTGAATCACTCAATAGTGTTATTAGAAACAGGTTATCTTTTTTAGATAATGTTTATTTCCATTGTAATTTGTAGCATTTTATACAATACTATTAACGAGTAAGAAAGATCATGCATTCCGCTATACTCTCTTCATCTCATTGTTTGTTATTTCTAATAATATTTCCCACTAATACCTAAAAACTTGTCAGACACATCATAGAACCATTTATAGATAAAAAAAATTTGTACAGATAAAATTGAGGAGCTCTTATGAAAAATCTACTGGCTTGTTAATTTTACATCTTCTACCTATAAATAATGTTTAACATTTAACTATCTAAACTATGAAATATTTAATTTGTAAAATTATTTTTCTCAGCATACGTATCTTTTTTTATTTTCAGGATAGATTTTTTTATTATTTTTTTTATAAATTTAATCAGAAAATAAAAATTATCTTATCTAATAAACTTGACTTAACAAATGATAATTATAACACATTAGCAGTTTTTTCAATTTATCAGCCTAAATCACTATCTTTACTGATTAAACGCTCTATCAACTATTTATTAAATCATAAAATTAAAATAATCATTGTTGCACCGCATAATATTGAGCCAAACGATATCCAATTTTTAAAAGAGAAGCATTGTATTGTCTTAACTCGATTAAATTTTGGCCGAGATTTTGGTAGTTATAAATACGGTATACTCTATTTATTAGAAAATAAATATCTATTAAAGAACTTTAAAAAAGTATTATTAATAAATGATGGTATTTTTTTTCCATTAAAAGAAAAGGATACAACACTAGCAACTATTTTAAATAATCCACATGATGTTGTAGGATTAGCTGAAAATTATCAGCAGCATTGGCACATCGGATCTTACTTTATATTATTTGAAAAAGAATTTCTATTTAATAAAGCTATACAAGATTTTTGGAAAAACTATAAACCCTATTCATCTCGTTTTCATGCTATTAGAAATGGAGAAATTGCTTTAGGTAAAAAAATTAAATTACTTATGAATTCTTGTAAGATTATCTATAGCGGAGAAAATCTACTAGGTGCTTTAGAAACCTCTTTAAAAAAAACAAGCGACGTAAAGAATTTTATTCAACTCATATCTAATAATTTTTTTTGTAAAAGAAAATTTTTACTTAATGATTTATTTTTTTTCAAAAAATTATCCCAACTTAACTATTATTGGAAAATACATTGAAAACAATTCGCCCGTACATATTTTTTCTCTAGTCTTAATCAAATATCTTGACTGTTTTTTTATAAAACGAGATCTTTGCTATCGTGGCCTTTATTCAATTTCACAAGTTTTACACTTTATCGCTACAATAAATCAAGATGAAAAGTTGCTAGCTGCACTTAACCTTGATCTAAGAAGCAAAGGAGTGAATTCTTCGATGCCTTTTTTCAAAAAAATACTATGTGCTTCTGGAGCAATTTAGCTTTCACAGCATTTTAATTTAACGACTTATTTTAGACGTTGTATCCAATAAAAAATCATATAGAATTTTAAGAGAAAACAGTTAAGTTTAGCATTAAAGTTTGCTCTCCTTGGGAGAAAAAGAATAATAATAAAAAACTTGACAGTAACAATGATAGCAATTTCAATAGCTGTCATTATTTCAGCTATCGAGTAATATGTCATATACTTATCCACTAACTGACGCCGCGATTGAGAAAATAAAAGCTTCAATCATCGATGCACTCAAAGGTATTTACGACCCAGAAATCCCTGTTAACATCTATGATTTAGGTCTCATTTATAACATCAGCCTAGATCCACAGGGATCAGTAAAAATAGAGATGACCCTCACGACACCAGGTTGTCCGGTCGCGCAAACCTTTCCTGGTATGGTTGAAAATGTAATGAATAATGTCGCCGGCGTGACCGATGCCATGGTTGAACTGGTTTGGGATCCTCCTTGGACAACAGAAAATATGTCAGAGGCAGCAAAATTACAGTTAGGTATGCTTTAGCGCTATGTAATAAAATCTAACAGCTTTGCACTAATATTCAAATTAAACTGCTGATCGAGTTCTCGAATACCAGTAGGGCTGGTGATATTAATTTCTGTCAAGTAATCGCCGATAACGTCTAAACCGACAAAAACTAAGCCTTTTTCTTTTAAAGTCGGTGCCACTTGCTGACAGATCCAACGATCACATGCGCTAAGTTCAATCCCTACCCCTTTACCACCTACCGCTAAATTCGCCCGCGTTTCACCCTCTGGCGCGATACGTGCTAACGCATAATCTACCGGTTCACCGTTTATCATCAGAATTCGTTTGTCACCTTTACTAATTTCTGGAATATAACGCTGTACCATCAAATAGCGCTGATTATTCGCCGTCAGTGTTTCTAAAATGACATTGATATTCGGATCGTTTTTTCGCAAGCGAAACACTGAGAAACCACCCATGCCATCCAGTGGTTTAGCAATGATATCTTCATGTTGCTGTAAAAATTGTTTAGCCGCAGTTATCGTATGCGTCACTAAGGTAGGTGGGCAGCATTGGGGGAAATTTAATGTAAACAGTTTTTCATTAAAATCACGTAGGCTTTGCGGTTTATTAATAACACGCACCCCCTGCTGTTCGGCCTTGTCCAATAGGTGTGTTGTATAAATATATTGCATATCCATCGGCGGGTCCTTACGCATTAGGATCACAGATAGCCTATCCAAACGTTGAACGGTTTCTTTACCCAAAGCAAAGTAAGCTTCAACCTTATCTTGCACTGTCAAGCTGCGCATTCTGGCTGCAGGAATTTCATTTTCTAAAAAGAGAGCGGTTTGTTCCATATAAAAAATAGACCATTGTCGACGCTGTGCTTCGAGTAATAGCGCAAAGGTCGTGTCCTTTTTAGGATTAATGTGCGCAATAGGATCCATAATCACGCCTAGCGAGATCGTATTCATGCTTCTAACTTTCCTTTTTCATAATAACGGCTTGCTCACGCGCCGCTGCTAGCAATGCCAGACGTGCGACAACACCGTAGACGTAAAAACGGTTAGCACATTTACCTTTTTGTTTACTGGTTAGCTCAGGGATATTACAGGCTTTGACAAAGGGCAGCGGTTCAAACTGCATCCCGGGCGAATTCAAATTATCGCTGATGCCCCGCCCAGTATGTACACGATAGAATCCACCAATCACGTATTGTCCTAACATATAAACCACAGGTTCGGCAACCGCATTATTCCAGGTTTCAAACGTATAAACTCCTTCTTGAATAATCACTTGTTCTATTGGACGATTTCCTTTTGCCACCATCATATCACTACGCTTTTTACGGTTTAGTTGTTGAAGCTGCGTCGGATCGTGAATCGTTAATACACCCATGCCGTAGGTTCCGGCATCGGATTTTATCACCACATAAGGCTTTTCCTTAATGTGATACTCATCATATTTTTTTTGGATCTGAGCTAATATTTTCTGGCTTTGTTCAACCATACAATCTTCGCCAGCCCGCGTCATAAAATCAATACCCTCACAATGGCTAAAGAAAGGATTTATTAACCAGGGATCTACTTCAATCAATTGTGATAGCTCCTGACACACTTGACCATACTCTTTAAAATGCTGCGATTTTAAACGGCTATGCCAACCTAATTCAGCCGCGGGTAGTATCTTTTGCTGAACACCTTTCAGGATTTCGGGTATACCATTGGCTAAATCGTTATTTAATAAAATTAAACACGGAACAAAATCATCTAATTGGATCTGCCGTTGGTATTTTTTTACTCGTTCTAACCGCAGAGAACGACCACCAGGCAAAGAAATTGTTTTGCTGGAAGTAATTTCCTCTAATAACGAACCGATGCGTACCTCAAATCCGGCTTGTATGAGAATATCTTGCAAAGCGCTGAGATTGGCAAAATAAAATTGATTGCGGGTATGGTTTTCCGGAATGATTAACAAACGTCGACAACCTGGCGCTAAACGATCTAAGGTTTCCTGGGCCGCCTGTACCGCCAAAGGGATAAAATCTTCTTTTAGGTTATTAAACCCTGCTGGAAATAAATTCGTATCAACCGGCGCCAGCTTAAATCCGGCGTTACGCAAATCCACGGAAGAATAAAAAGGAGGCGGTGTTTTGCGCCATTGTTCACGTAACCAGGCTTCAATCGTCGATTGTACTGATAACAACCGCTCTTCTAACTGATATAAAGGATCTAAACAATGGGAAGCTAAACAAGGAATTTCAGCAGCGTCAGTGGCGGAGGTTGTCATCGATACCCCTTAGTAAGTAAGCTAAATGGTGTTTAGAAAGTGTCTTCAAATGTGCTAGGACGAGACAAGAAACGTTGTTTTTCGAGTAGCGCAACGGAGCATACATGAGGTATGTGAGTAGCGAAACACAAAACACGTTTCTTGACCGTCATCGTGCATTTGAAGACACTTTCTATCGCTATCCTACTAAAGCTTGAGAGAAAGTCCTAGACTGCGCTGACGGGAAAAGCTGTCTTTCTAAAACGATGACACTTCCTAGCGTAGCGCTTCAATCTTAAGTTCCAAGTTATCTGTGCTATGGGTCAGTGAATCATCCATTTTGTATTGGATCACTAAGCTCGATTTTTGAGCTTCTTTATCCAAGGTCACAATAGTAAATTTTGCACTGATTAAGAGCGCATGTTGGGATTTTAAGAGTCGGGGCTTGGCGTTAAATTCCTCCAAAGTAAACTGGCCCACCTCTTCGATGGCTTTACTGGTCTCTCTTTCTTCAACTATTTTCGTAATAACAAGATTACCTGGTTTAATCTGTAAACCGGTAACTACTTGCAAACTCATGTTTTTAACACAAATCACCACGGTTTCTTGTGTATCTAAACGTGTCTTTTCAGGTAACTTAACCAATAGTTCAACAGCAAGTGGTCCGTTGTTCCCGTTTAATTTATTTTTTTCCATAGTTCTATCTCAAATACGAATACTGTAGCAAACTGGGCTTATGCGAAAAATTGTACGCCGCCCCGGCAAAAGCCGAGGTCGAGTGACGAGATCCTCCCGGTCAAGCCGCAGGACGGTGGTTTACGTCAATGTAAATGAATACCGCAGATAAAGTCAGTAACAAAACACTACACAAAAAAACGGCTTTTCGCGTAAGTCCATTCAATTATACCAGCTGAGTCATAACCATCCTTATCAAAATGTAGCTACCGAATTCACTTCGTGGAATCGGACATTTTTTGTATTTTATATGCAATATATTTCAGCTGAGTCCAGAGACTTAAAAAAAACGTAAACAATAGGATTACCCTTATTTTGCTATAACTTTAAAAATATATTGGATATAAAATTTATGTTACTAATAAATTGTAAATTTATAGTAATTCATAGTTTTATAAAAAATAAAACAACATATTGAATAGTTAAACTATAATTCAGTTATATAAAAATTTTTGGTCCTGACTAGAACAGCCAGTTAAATCATGCTAAAAGCTAGAAAATGACACAGAAAAATAAGTATTCAAGACGAGCAAAAATTTCGGCAAAAAAATTTAGAGAAATAGTTAAGCTATTTGCACTTGATTTAAATGCAACAAATAGCTGAATTGACCAAAATAAATCGAAATACAATCAATCGTTATCTCAAGCTTTTATGTCAAAAGATAGCTAAGTTTTGTGAGCTAAAAATCACCTTTTTGAGGTGAAGTCGAAGTAAATGAATCTTGGTTTGGAGCTGAATGGGTTAAAGGAAAACGAGGCCGAGGTGCGGCAGGAAAAACAATGATATTTGGAGTACCTGAAACTATCCTCGAAAAATTAAACTCAAAGATCAAGTCGAACCAATTGGTAATTTCATATTCTTCTTTTTGGTCACCTCATCAAAAAAATCTTGCAGTACAAGTAATAACAATGGATAGCTCTGCTTTATTTTAAATCTTTTCCTGAAACGTAAGCTTGCAATAAGTTTATCGATGTTCTTCTAGTATCGGCAAACACTATTGCAAGTTAAAAACTAATAAATTAGCTAAACCATATTTTTAGATTTTATCTAGCTTATGTAAATCATCTTCCTGTTAAACAATTTATTGTTTTAAATATCAGTTAATCTGAAATTAAATTAAACTAGCTATACATATAATTCTATTAATAAAATTACCTATGGAGCAGGATGCATGAAAGAAAAAGATGCCTTAATAAATTTGATATCAACCAGCCAATTATTTGATGCTGAGCAAGTATTCGTAGGAGGTGGATAACAGAATGGCAAATATCGCTAGGCGGCGGGACGCTTGAAAATAGCTTTGATCCAGAAACTATCATGAGTGAATTAGCACGCGTTAAATTAGACGATATACAATTTATGCCAAAAGACAATGATAAGCTCTATGAGCTAACTGTCACTGTTCCTAAGCATTGTGTAGAAAAGGTAAAAATCGGTTTGTATTTTCATAATGGGCGCGAACTGGAAGTTGTATACAATTAGTAATCCCTCAAAAATACTTGGTTTAAGACAATTTATAGTAGAACAAAAATTATTTAATCAAAAAAATAATAAACTAAAACAGATTTAAAAGTAAATTAATAAACAAAATATAGTTAAGGATAAATTATATGGACAATGCCATTATAAATGAATTAAAACTAACTCCTACAATAGATGGATTACGGTGTAAAGATGATTTGCTTTCAGAAAAAATTCAACTTCAAGAGCTGGTGTTAAATATTATAAAATATAAATCAGTTGAAAAAACACCTTCTAAGGAAGAAATATATCAGATTCCTCTCGAATCAATAATGAGAATAGGTAATAGCAATGAAATTATTATAGAAGCACTTTTAGAGGAAGGCGAAGAATTTGATTTCCAGAAAATAACTTTAACCAAACAAGATAAAATAAAAACTGCAAAGGGTAAAGATATAATCCACCAAACTATACTTGCAGAGTATAAAACAGGTATGATGCAAAAAGTTTCCAAGCAAAAAATACTATTTGAAATATCAATTGATTTTTCGCCAACTTTTCTAAGCGCTTCAACTTATCATAACAATAATATGAGAGCACTACTGGCTTCTTACCAAGCACAAAGTATTACTAATTATCGAAAATTAATCCCAAATTTATCTCTTGAAGATAAAATTGATATTATAGGACAACACTATGATGGTTTTGGCAGAATTTATATATTAGTTTTTTTCTCTAATTCTTTGAAGTTATACTTGATTTCCTATCTTATTCATAAACAGAGATTTACATTTAAAGAAGCTGGAAAGTTGGATAAAGGCTCATCAACACGTATACAAGCAGGTATTGAATGCTGTGATGATATTAAAATAGTGTGGTCTTTGTTGCTAGATAATGAACTTAAAAGGTTAACCATCCCTAGATAGGGGTTATCTCAATTAGAAAGCTATCAAAAAGGTTCATATAAAAACGCTAGCTTACTTATGATTGATCACTTACCTTGCGTTATAGGTAGCAATGCTAATAATCTCGGTATAACTTATGACCGTTCTTATAGTTACCACTCTTTTTTAAATTATGCACGGAAATATCCTCTCGTTTTTAATCTATTTGGTCATATTTATATTGTAGGGGGCAGGATAATTCCGGATGATAACAAAGGTCTCGCTAATTTAGTTGAGTACCATAAAATTCCCTGTTATTCGGTCTATGGCAGAGGAAAAACAACTAAAAATCATTTTGATAGAATGTGGGGAGGTAATTACTCAGATGCTACCAGCACACAATTTTATTCGCATAGGGATAATAAATTAAATTATAAAGAATGGTTACCTGTTGGAAATGACCCTACTGATTCAGCTTGCGTAGTGGGAAATGAGATTTATATCTTTAAGCCAAGCACTTTTTCTCCAGGAAAACATTATTTTTATAAACATAATTTTATGACAAATAGTTGGAACCGTCTTAGTTTAGATTATACTAGTGTCAATCAAATTGAAGAATACAAGGATGACTATGATGAAGACGATGGCTTTGACGATGATTTTAATATAAGTAAAACTTTTAAAGCTATTTCAGTTGATGATAAAATTTTCTTATTTTTTGTTAATTTAGGAGAATTAAGTAGTAATAAAACTGAATTATTGATAGAAATACTGCAGTTACTTTAAAGTTAAAAGGAAAGTAAAGAAAAATGCTGCTCGATAGATTAAGAAAACGTATAAATAGAAAGTTATAAAAATGACAAAGGATAAATACTTAGGCTACTATTTATCCAGCATCCAGCGTCCCTCACGCTCAGTCCAGAATGGATCAAGTGCGTCGCGGACGCAGGGTGAATCGCGACCTAACTTCAGTCACGTGATTTGAATTAATTTTTGGACCACGATGACCATTTTTCATGAACAGAGTGACTCCCCAGTTGCCTTTTAGTCATAAAGGCAAATTAGTGACTGGCGGGAATTTATTAATGGAAGCATTGTGACAGCATCAACATAGCACCGGAACATGGGTGATAATTTCCACAAATAATAGTCAAGCACATTGATAAATTTATTGCTGAAACAACAAAAATTTACATGGCGCACCTACTATAGTATTCTTTTGAAGCTTATTTAAACACTTTTATCTTTTTAGATATAAATCTAGTTGGACTAGCTATCCATCCATTTATATGACTTCAAAAAGAAAACGTTACCCGCTATAGTAGATCCAATTTCTTATTGTCTTCACAGAATGACTTTTTTCAAACGCCTAACGCGCTTTTTACTTGGCAAGCCTCTGAATCCATTAAACCCGAACGCACAACGCCATATTGCGCTGGTCGCCTTTTTAGCTTGGGTAGGTTTGGGCGCAGATGGACTTTCCTCTTCGTGTTACGGTCCTGAGGAGTCTTTTATTGCTTTAGGACCGCATTATGCGTCCCTCGCCCTCTACATCGCGATTGCAACGATTTTGACCGTCTTCGTCATCGCCCTCGCCTATAATCAAGTTATCGCGTTGTTTCCCAGTGGTGGCGGGGGTTATAAAGTTTCCACCCAATTACTCGGTCCGCATGCCGGTCTCGTTTCCGGGGCGGCACTGATCGTTGACTATATGCTAACCATTACAATTTCGGTCGCCAGCGGCGCTGATGCCTTATTTAGTTTACTTCCTGTTCAACTTTTAACATATAAATTGTTGGCCGAAGCCTGCATCATTGGTTTATTGATAGCACTTAATTTACGCGGTATGAAAGAATCGATAAAGATTTTGATGCCCATTTTTATCGGTTTTGTTGTGACCCATTTTTTTCTTATTATTTATGGTGTTGTCTCACACAAAAGTGATCTACCTAGCGTCATTTCAGATACGGTTAATGATACCTTTCATCTGTCTCAGCAAGCAGGGTGGCTGTTTATTACTGCGTTATTGTTACGCGCTTATTCCTTAGGCAGTGGAACCTATACTGGGATTGAAGCGGTCTCTAATAATGTCAATCGGCTTGCCGAACCGCGTGTGCAAACAGGAAAATGGACCATGTTGTATATGGCGCTTTCGTTAAGCTTTACCGCTGGCGGTATCATTTTGCTTTATTTACTTTGGCATGCGCATCCGGTTTATGGTCAAACCTTAAACGCGGTTGTTTTCCATAAGATTTTAGGCGATTCCAGTGCCGGTCAGTTGATGTTAATGATAACGTTGTTTTTAGAAGCAGGACTGTTATTAGTCGGTGCGAATACGGGATTTTTAGCAGGACCGAGTGTTTTAGCGAATATGTCGGTGGATGGCTGGTTACCAAATCGTTTTCGCCATCTCTCTAGCCGCTTGGTGACGCAAAATGGTGTCATTGTCTTTGGTTTGGCCGCCTTACTCATTCTCTGGTTGAGTAACGGTCGTGTTTCTTGGTTAGTGATTCTTTATAGTATGAATGTATTTTTAACCTTTTCACTCTCTATTTTAGGCTTGTGTGTGTATTGGTTAAAAAATCGAAGTGCGGCGTCTCCACGCTGGCTGGCAAGGTTTTGTTTTTCGGCCTTTGCCTTTTTTGTGACCGCCAGCATCTTAATTGTGACCTTAATTTCCAAATTTACTTTTGGCGGTTGGGTTACCGTTGTCATTACCAGTTTGGTTATATTGCTTTGTTTACTGATCAAAAAACACTACACCCATGTGACAAAAAAATTACATGCCATTGATTTGCTGATGACAAATACGCCGCTGGAAATGCCGAAAGTCGTGACGCCCTTACAACCTTTAGAACCCACGGCAGTGATTATGGTAGGAAAACATCGCGGTATTGGTTTACATAATCTATTATGGATACTGCGTTTATTTCCACAGCATTTTAAAAATTTCATTTTTTTAACGGTGGGCATCGTCGATGTCGAAAGTTTTAGTGCAAAAAAAGAATTGACCGCAATGCAAACAGCATCCAACGAGATGCTGGATTACTTTGTGACTTACTGCCAACAACAAGGTTTGGCAGCCAAGGGGCTGGCCGCTTATGGTACGGATCCGACCGAAAAACTCACTAATTTGTCCAAAAAAATTATGAAGGAATTTCCAAATTCTATCTTTTTTGCTAGTAAATTGATCTTTAAAAAAGATAACTGGATAACCCGTTTTTTACACAATGAAACAGCCATAACACTACAGCGCCGTTTAAATTTTCTCGGTGCTCAACTGGTCATTTTACCCATGAAAATTGATTAATCTGATGAAATCTAAACCGATAGCAGAAAAAACGCTGTCTTGTATTTTCCAGCAAGACCCTCAAAGTATATTAGGCTTTATTCAAAAAAAAGTCATGGAGCTCAATACACTGAATGAAATATGGCAAACAGAAAATACAGCGGATTTAGCACAACACAGCCGTATTGCTAACTTTCGCGATAACTGCTTAGTGATAGAAGTAGATAATGCCGCTTGGGTAACACGTTTACGTTATTTGATTCCCGACTTAATACAACAATTAGTTAACTACTCGGCATTAAAAAACTTAAAAAAGATTGAATGGTATATCCAACCGAATTTTCATCCTGTTTCTCAACCTAACCCATTATTGCCTGCTTTATCCGATAACAGTGCACAGTTACTCAAGAATACAGCCCTCGATATTAAAACCAAACCACTACAAGAAAGCTTAATGCGGCTAGCAAAAAACTTCGTTATTAACACAGAGTAAGTATTTTAACAGGATCGGTTTGCCCGTAAAAAAGCGTGTTGATCTTCTTCCTCCGTATTAGGTGTTGTATTAGAGGATGACCAAAACCCTGAAGTAGTGTTGCTGCTAAGCTCAAATTCACTATCTTGTTGAGTAGTCGCTTGTTCAAGGGAGGGAAATTGTGATTCAAAAACAGTCCGCGCAGCAGAATCTAAGGATAACTCTAATACTTCTTCAACGGCTTTCGTTAATTTTTCATGCGCTACCTTAGCCCGCTGCGAAGCAGAGATACGATGAGAAATAAAACCGGTACATGAACTTAATAATAACGCGAGCAAAGTTAAATTAATAACAGGTAAGAAAGTCATAACCGCGCCAAATGCTAAGGCAGATGCAATCCCTAAGCTTAGCATCCAAACCATTGAATGAAAGCCAGTGTGCTTCAGCAACGATTTAGAATCATTGAATACTAAATAATCTTTCAGCGGTTGATAAATCGCTTCGGCTAAACCTTCCTTCTCATTTTCTGGAAGTTGATCAATCGATGCTAAAATCTGTAAAGCATCAAGCACAGCATCTGATTGTCAATCAGATGGCAATGTACTTCGGTCAATGGAAACTTCAATATTTTCCTCCTTTCTTGCTACGAACAGGCCTGGTAATTGAAACAAATCAGAATAGCCTTTACCCGGTTTTGCTATTGAATAATTAAGGTAGTCTTCATAGGCACTAGGTAATAGGATTTTCGTTTGATTATCACGCGGTTTGTTTAGAAAACTCGGCATAGTATTTTATTGGTAAGATTTTAAAATTATATTTTTTATATTCTACTAAAAATTTATTAAACTATTCTTTAATTCAGTAATAAAAATTATCTAAAATTTCAAATAATAAATCATTTCAAAAAAAAATCATTCTACAATTAAAATACACATTTATAAAAGTGATAATTAATAATTTTTTATTCATTCTGTTCTTCAGACCAACCGGCTTTAACTTTGACCCAGAGATTTAAATACACTTTTTTGCCAAAACACTGCTGCATGTCTAAACGCGCTTCGCTGCCCACTTTTTTTAATAATTCGCCTTTTTTGCCAATAATAATCGCTTTTTGGCCCGGACGTTCGGTCAAAATGATGGCGCTTATTTTGATTAATTTTTTTTCTTCGACAAATTCTTCAATCACAACGGTAAGCCAATAAGGAAGCTCTTTATATAAAGCACGCATCAGTTTTTCACGAATAAATTCAGCCGCTAAAAAGCGTTGATTTCGATCGGTGAATTGCTCCGGCGGATAAATAAATTCAGCTAACGGAAGTTGTTCGGCAATGATTTTTTCCAATTCCGCTATATTATCTCCCTTTTGTGCTGAAATCGGAATTACTGCTAAAAATGGCATTTTTTCATAACAGGATTGTAAAAACGGCAGTAAACGGGCCTTATCTTTAATTTTATCGACTTTATTGACCAACAGAATAACTGGAAGTGCTTGTTGTTTTAAGCGTTCTAATATAGCTTGATCTTCGGACGACCAACGTCCAGCTTCGATAACAAAACCGATCACATCGACATTCACTAAAGCATTGATGGCTTCCCTGACCATTTCGCGACTCAAGCGACGTTCTGTTTTTTGATGTAACCCCGGCGTGTCAATGTAGATCCATTGAGTAGTGTCCTGGGTTTTAATGCCTAGAATTTGATGACGTGTCGTTTGTGGTTTCGCCGAAGTAATACTCAGTTTTTCACCTAAAATTTTATTGAGTAAAGTCGACTTGCCGACATTGGGTCGTCCGATAATGGCGATAGTGCCACAACGTGTCGTTGTTTGAGGTTTTTCCATCGTTTTTTTAAGAACCCATAAATATTAGAACGTTACTTGACCGTCATCGTACATTTGAAGACACATTCTTAGCGGTGCGTAGATTCTAATTCTTGTAAAACTTTTTCTGCCGCTTCTTGTTCAGCACGTCGACGGCTGCTGCCCATGCCTATGGCTTTGTTAGGCAGTCCACTTAGCTGACATTCCACTTTAAATATTTGTTGATGTGCTGGGCCTTCTAACACTAAAACGGTATAAGTCGGTAAAGGTAGTTTGCGCGCCTGTAAATATTCTTGTAAACGAGTTTTTGGATCTTTCAAATCCGGCAGTGTTTCAACATTTTCAAGCCGCGCCTCATACCAACGGAGAATACATTGCTCACAGGCATTAAAGCCACCATCCAAATAAATGGCACCCACCACCGCTTCCAAACCATCGGCCAAAATGGATTTACGCTGCGCGCCACCAGTCTTTAGTTCTCCGGCACCTAGGCGCAGATATTTTCCTAGTTCAAATTCTTTCGCTAAATCGGTTAAGGTCTCACCACGAACTAGATTAGCACGTAAACGACTCAGTTCACCTTCGCGTGCTAATCCATTTTGGCGAAATAACGCCGACGCAATCACAAAGTTAAGTGCTGCATCGCCTAAGTATTCAAGACGTTCGTTATTTTTGTTTCCCCGAAAACTGCGATGACTCAAGGCACCTTCTAGCAGCTCAGGATTTTTAAAGTGATATCCCAAGTGCTTACACAAAGTTCCAACTTCTGGTCTCACCCTTACCTCTTATATAATTAAACTTAAAGAATTGAGTATTTTGTTGGGTTTATAGCGAATCCGTCATCGTGCATTTGAAGACACTTTCTCAGCTAATGCGTGATCCTATTCTGTGCCACCTCACCCTATTAAGCTCACTATCCCAACTAAAAAATATCCACATCGCTTTACCGACCAAATCTTTTTCCGGAACAAATCCCCAATAACGGCTGTCGTAGCTATTATCGCGATTATCGCCCATCATAAAGTAATTTCCTGGCGGCACTTGTAATGAAAAATCATCAGCCGTTTGATCGGGTCGAATAAAGATAGGGTGTTTTACATTTAACAAATTTTCCTGCTTAACCAGTACTGGCCATTTTGCTTGTCCTTTATGATCATGATCGGCGCTCACACCGAGTAATGTTTGTGTAGCAAGAACGCCATTGATAGTCAATTGTTTATCTTTATAGGTAATAATATCGCCAGGTAATCCGACCACACGCTTAATAAAATAGGTGGATGTATCACGCGGCCACAAAAAAACCACGACGTCACCCCGTTTAGGTTCGCCAATCGTGATGATTTTTTTGTGCAACACAGGTAAACGGATACCATAAGCAAACTTGTTAGTGACAATAAAGTCACCAATCAGTAAATCCGGTTTTTCTGAACCGGAAGGGATACGAAAAGGTTCTGCTAAAAACGAACGAAGTAGCAGCACCAGTAATAAAATAGGGAAAAAAGAGCGTGCATATTCAACTATTTGCGAAGACTTCGCCACATTTTTCTTTTTGCGTCGTGGTGACAAGATTAACCAATCCACTAACGCAATAATACCGGTGACTAATACAGCGATACTTAATAAAAGCTCAAAATTCATAATCAAAAACTCGTTTAGGTTATTTTTTATCTCGTTGTAAAACAGCTAAAAATGCACTTTGCGGAATATCCACCCGCCCTACCTTTTTCATACGCTTTTTACCGGCTTTTTGCTTTTCTAACAATTTCTTCTTACGTGATACATCGCCACCATAACATTTGGCTAATACATTTTTGCGTAGTGCTTTAACGGATTCTCGCGCAATAATATGGCCGCCAATGGCCGCTTGCAATGCCACATCAAACATCTGTCTAGGAATAAGCTCTCTCAGCCGCTCTACCAATTGGCGACCTCGGTATTGGACTTGGCTTCGGTGAACAACTAAGGCTAAGGCGTCGACTTTATCACCATTGATTAGAATATCCAACTTCACCAAATCCGCTTCTTGAAAGCGGATAAAATGGTAATCAAGCGACGCATAGCCGCGACTTAAGGACTTTAAACGATCAAAAAAGTCTAGCACGACCTCGCTCATCGGTAACTCATAAGAAACAGAAACCTGGCTACCGGTATAGAGTAATTTGGTTTGCACGCCCCGTCGTTCATTACACAGCGTTATCACCGCACCGAGATGAATTTGAGGCACTAATATATTCGCCATCACAATCGGTTCACGCATGCTAGCAATCAGATTAGCCACAGGAAGATCGGCAGGGTTATCGATAGATAAGGTTTCCCCTTTGGTGGTGACTACCTCATACACCACCGTTGGCGCGGTCGTAATCAAATCCAGATCATATTCGCGTTCTAAACGTTCTTGGACAATCTCCATATGAAGCAAACCCAAGAATCCACAACGAAAACCAAAGCCTAAGGCTTCTGAGGTTTCTGGTTCGTAAAAGAGCGAAGAGTCATTGAGACTCAGTTTTTCAAGCGCTTCACGAAACTCACTAAAATCTTCGGTATTAACCGGAAATAGACCGGCAAATACTTGGGGGTGAACTCGTTTAAAACCCGGTAATGCTGTTGCTGCCGGTTTAGCCGCATGAGTTAAGGTATCGCCTACCGGCGCGCCATGGATATCTTTAACACCGGCAATAATAAACCCCACTTCACCGGCACTCAGTTGTTCACGTTCTTGTCGTTTAGGCGTAAAAACACCTAATTTATCGACAATATAAGCACGTCCGGTCGACATCACTTGAATCTTTTCGCCCAGTTTAAGGCAACCATTTTTAATCCTTACTAACGAGACCACCCCTAAATAAGCATCAAACCAAGAATCAATAATCAAGGCTTGTAAAGGAGCTAATGGGTCGCCTTGCGGTGCGGGAATCACTTCAATTAATCGCTCTAGCAATTCAGTAATACCCAGCCCTGTCTTAGCACTGACTCTAACCGCATCGGCGGCCGGAATACCAATGATATTTTCAATTTCTTGAATAACGCGCTCGGGATCCGCTTGCGGCAAATCGATTTTATTTAATACCGGTAAGACTTCTAGTCCTTGCTCGATAGCGGTATAACACACTGCGACGGTCTGTGCTTCAACTCCTTGTGCCGCATCCACCACTAAAAGTGCTCCTTCACAAGCCGCCAGTGAACGCGATACTTCATAGGAAAAATCCACATGGCCGGGCGTATCAATAAAATTTAATTGATAAATTTGGCCGTTCTGTGCTTTATAAGCGAGCGTAACACTTTGCGCTTTGATAGTAATTCCGCGTTCCCGCTCTAATTCCATAGAATCCAGGACTTGTGCTGACATTTCACGTTCACTCAAGCCGCCACAGACCTGAATTAATCTATCCGATAAGGTAGATTTTCCATGGTCGATATGAGCAATAATAGAAAAATTACGAATGTTGTGCATGAATTAAAATACGCCGCCTTTTATTAAATTAAAGTGTGAAAACACTTTGGCGGAGTATACAGGAGTTTCGCACATTATATGAAAATAGGGGCAGAATTCGCATGACAGTTATCATTATAACGGGTTTATTTTAGTAAGCGCTGTTGCAACCATTGCGCAATATCCGCTAGCTCTTGCGGACTCACACTATGGCCGATGGGATAACGGTTAAATTGAACGGAATAAGCCAAATCCTTTAAACAATTATAAGAGAACTCCCCTAAAGCGGGAGCAACCACATCATCTTCATCACCATGCGCCATAAAAATAGGGGTAGTTTTATTTGCCGGACTGGCTTCTTCGGCTAAACAACGATGTAAGGGTAAATACGTTGATAAAGCTAACACGCCCGCTAACGCATGCGGGTAGCGTAATGCCGTATATAAAGCCATCGCACCGCCCTGAGAAAATCCAGCTAAAACAATACGTTTAGCGGGGATACCGCGTTGAATTTCGTTCTCAACCAATTCAAAAAGACTTTTAGCTGCCGCACGAATTCCCTCTTCATCTTCGGTTGAATCAAAGGTTAGACCATGAATATCATACCAAGCCCGCATTGGCGTACCACCATTCAAAGTAATAGGTCGTACTGGCGCATGCGGAAACACAAAACGAACACCAGTTCCAATCGCAACGGTCCTAGCCATCGTAGCCGAGTCATTACCATCGGCACCCAACCCATGCAAACAGATAATACAAGCCGAAGGCGTTGTTAGCGGATTGACTTCTACATATGACAATGAATGCGTATTTTTCATCTTTTCCCCTTACCTAAACCGTTTATAATTTGAGTATATACTAGGAACTTCATAGTTTCCCAATTCAAACCATTGGAAATTTTTAATGAAAAAAAACCTTTTTAAACTCGCTTATTTTTTGACCGCCTTTCTTTTGACCGCTTGTGGACAGATGGGTCCTCTTTATTTACCCGATCAAAAACCACCGGTTTATGTCCCGCATCATTCATCTAAAGCTAATCGTTAAAAGATGTCTTTTCATTACCACAATCATCACTTACAAGTCGAAAACTTGGCCGTAGGTGATCTTATCAAGCAATACGGCACACCTTGTTATATTTATTCTACCGCGGAAGTCGTCAAACAGTGGCATGCTTTTGCTGACGTACTAGCTCACTATCCCCATCAGATCAGCTATGCTGTTAAGGCAAATTCTAATCTTTCCATTTTGGCACAGCTAGCAAAATTAGGCGCCGGTTTTGATATTGTTTCCGGTGGTGAACTGGCTAGAGTGATGACCGCGGGTGGCGACCCTAAAAAATGTGTTTTTTCAGGGGTAGGCAAAAGCACGGTAGAAATTAAACAAGCACTGCAAGTGAACATTGGCTGTTTTAATGTAGAATCCGTGGCTGAATTGCTCAGAATTGAAACAGAAGCTAAAAATTCAAACGCTGTTGCACCGATTGCTTTTCGCATTAATCCCGATATTAATGCCAATACCCACCCCTATATTACAACCGGTTTAAAAGAAACTAAATTCGGCATCAGCCTACAGGAGGCCCTGCCGCTTTACCAACTCGCGGTAAATTCTAAACACTTAAAAATTCAGGGTATCGCGTGCCATTTAGGTTCACAATTAACCACATTGCACCCCTTTTTACAGGCCATTGACCAACTGTTAGCACTTTCGGATCAATTGGCTAAGGAAGCTATTCATCTAACACATATTAATATAGGTGGTGGCTTAGGTGTTGCTTACCAACAAGAAATCATTCCGACACCACAGGAATACTGCAAAAAAGTTTTACAAAAATTACGTCAAAAAAACAGTCACCTGACCTTAATCATAGAACCGGGACGTGCACTGATCGCCAAAGCGGGTCTACTCGTCACACGTATCGAATATATCAAGCATCATGGCAGCAAAAACTTTGCCATTGTGGATGCCGGCATGAATGATTTTCTACGCCCTGCCCTCTATCATGCCCAACAAATGATTCAGCCAGTTGACTTATATCCTGATATCCTGATTTAAATGAAGCCATTTATGATGTTGTAGGTCCGATTTGTGAAAATAGTGATTTTTTAGGCAAAGATAAAGCATTACGCATTCAAGCAGGGGATTACTTAGCCATTCGCGACTGCGGGGCTTATGGTTTTTCTATGAGTTCCAACTATAATTCCAGGCCACGGAGTGCAGAAGTCCTCGTCGACAAGGATAAAGCCTCATTAATCCGATCTCGCGAAACAACAACACAGTTATGGGCAAATGAACTTCCTTTTCTAAATTCAGGGAAATAATTATTAGTATGAAAATTGTATTTACAAAAATGCACGTACTTAATAACGAATTTATCGTCGTAGATGGCGTAAAACAATTGTTTAAACCGAATGCAGATTTAATACGTCAATGGGCCGATCGTGCGCAAGGTATCGGTTTTGATCAATTATTGTTAGTCGAAAAACCTCGCAGTCAGCGAGCCCACTTTTACTATCGTATTTTTAACGCGAATGGCAACGAAGTAGCGCAATGTGGCAACGGAGCACTTTGTATTGCACAGTTTTTAGCAGCAGAAAAACTCACGACCGAAAATCCTATTCATCTTGAAACCAAGACCAGTTTTTTAGCCTTACAATTAGGTAAAGATCACGAAGTCACCGCCAATCTGGGTCTACCTATTTTTGCTCCTGAAAAAGTTCCATTCATTAGTTTTTCAACAGGTCCTATTTACCCGTTAGAAACACCGTTTGGGCGTTTTGATTGCTGTGTGCTTTCCTTAGGAAATCCGCATTGTGTATTGCAAGTTAATGATCTAGAAAATGCACCGGTAGAAGAATTAGGTGATTATCTCAATCAATCGCCGCATCCCCATTTTCCGCAGGGCACCAATGTTGAATTCATGAAGATTCAAAGTCCAAAACAAATTGACTTGCGTGTTTACGAACGCGGTGTAGGAGAAACTCAGGCTTGTGGCAGCGGTGCTTGTGCCGCTGTTATTGCTGGTCGTTTACTCAGTCGACTTAAAAAACAAGTAGAGGTACATTTACCCGGCGGCCAACTCAATGTTGTTTGGCAAGGAAATAGCTCACCCGTATTACTAACAGGAAAAGGAGAAACGATGTTTCAAGGAGAAATTGAAATATAATACCGCTCGTACTTGAAGATGTGAACCTTTCAAACTCACGGCGAGCGGTATATCCAATTACCCGACGGGCGAAAGCGAAGCTTCCGCGCCGTCGTTCAAGGGGAGAAACCGCGGTTCTCCCCTTGAAAATCCCCATCGCGAAAAGAAAGCACTTGAAGTTGCAAATCCGCAAGTGCAATGGAATAGGTTTATTTTTCTTTAACGGACGGCGCTAACATCTTTTTCGGATCAACCACTTGATCAAATTTTTCCCCCGTTAAGTAACCTAGCGCCAAACAGCTTTCACGTAATGTGGTTCCTTCTTTCAACGCTTTTTTAGCAATCTCAGCCGCCTTGTCGTAACCGATAACCGGGTTTAAAGCGGTCACTAGCATTAAAGAATTATCAAGCAAATGCTTAACTCGCGTTTCATCGACACGTAACCCTTTGATGCAATAAAGGTTAAATAAGTGGCAAGCATCACTGAGTAAATCAACCGAATGCAGAAAATTATAAATCATCAGTGGTTTAAATACGTTCAATTCGAAGTTACCTTGACTTCCTGCGATGGTAATTGCCGCATCATTGCCCATCACTTGTACACAAACCATGGTCATGGCTTCACATTGTGTAGGATTCACTTTACCTGGCATAATCGAAGAGCCTGGTTCATTTTCCGGCAAGATTAATTCACCTAAACCACAACGCGGTCCCGAACCCAACCAGCGAATATCGTTGGCCATTTTCATTAATGCACAAGCCAAGGTTTTTAAAGCACCGCTAGCAAACACTAAGGCATCGTGGGCGGCTAAAGCCGAAAATTTATTGTTGGCAGAAATAAAAGGCAAACCGGTTTCTTTAGCAATATGCTTGGCGGTTAATTCGGCAAACTGCGGATGGGTATTTAAACCCGTTCCTACTGCGGTACCACCAATCGCCAGAGAATAAATACCCGTTAAAGTTTGTTCAATCGCTTGTGTGGCTGCATCCAGTTGCTCAACGTATGCAGAAAATTCTTGTCCTAAGGTTAAAGGAACAGCGTCTTGTAAATGAGTGCGACCTATCTTAATAATGTCCTTAAATTCTTGCACTTTTGTCGCTATACCCGCACATAATTCTTTTACAGCGGGCAATAATTGTTTTTTTATACTTAATGCCGCTGCAATATACATGGCGGTAGGAAAAGTATCATTCGAGGATTGCGATTTATTTACATCATCATTCGGATGGATAGGTGTTTTACTGCCACGTTTACCACCCGCTAATTCAATCGCACGATTGGCAATCACTTCATTGACATTCATATTACTCTGCGTACCACTACCGGTCTGCCAAACATGTAAAGGAAATTCATTATCGTGCTGACCCGATTTTACTTCATTAGCCGCACGAATAATGAATTCGGCTTTTTCCTTGGTAAGTAAACCCAAAGCGCTGTTTGCTACAGCAGCCGCTTCTTTTAAAATTCCAAACGCATGAATGACCACCAGCGGCATTTTATCGTTAGCAATGGCGAAATGATGCAAACTCCGCTGCGTTTGCGCACCCCAATAGTGTTGCGCCGGAACTTCGATGTCGCCCATACTATCGGTTTCAGTTCGCATCATCTTTTGCTTTTCTGACATAAAAACACCTTACATGCTTTTTTAATTAACAAGAGTTTCGCACATTAGCAGACATTAAACAAAACGTCATGGCGAGCGAGTGTAACGAGCGCGGCCATCCAGTGACGACTTTTCTGGATTGCCACGCGCTTCGCGCTCGCAATGACAAATTTTCATGTAACGATAACTGTCATAGATCCTAATTTTTAAAGAGCTAATTTAGACTGCGCGCCGGCTTGTTCTTTCACTAAGCGTGGTACTAAATAGCCCGCAAGTCTCGTCCGTAGCGCAGCGACTAAATTTTGTGCGCGCGTTTCATCGACTTCGAAATGCGCAGCACCTTGCACTTTATCTAATTAGATGCAAATAATAAGGGAGAATTCCCCATTCAAATAAGCGACGACTCAAATTCTCTAGCGCATCGACGGTATCATTCACTCCTTTTAATAACACTGACTGATTCAAGATAGTCATCTTTTTTTCGCGTAGCCGATCTATCGCTATTGCCACTGAATCGTCCAGTTCATTGGTGTGATTACAATGCACGACCATTACCGTTTGTAAACGACTTGCCGCGAGCAGATTGACAAAATCTGTCGTAATACGTTGCGGCAAGACAATCGGCAAACGCGAATGGATGCGTAAAGTTTTCAAATGTTCAATCGTCGTCAAATCACGAATACATTTTTCTAAATAATTGTCATTGGCTAATAGCGGATCGCCTCCACTAAAAATAACTTCATTAATTGTTGTATCCGCACTAATATAATCCAAAATCGATGCCCATGCTGAACCACCGGCGCTATTTTCTTGGTAAGGAAAATGGCGTCGAAAGCAGTAGCGACAATTCACCGCACACGCACCTGCCAGCGTTAATAAAACCCTGCCTCGATATTTGTGCAATAAACCCGAAAGTGGATTGGCCGATTTTTCATTGAGCGGATCCTGACTAAAACCCGCAACGACTAGGCCTTCTTCGCCCAAAGGCAGTATCTGTCGTAATAAAGGGTCATTAGGATTACCTTTCTGCATACGAGAAACAAAACCCCGCGGTACGCGTAAAGGAAATAATTTGTTACTTTGCTCAGCCGCAGCGAGTAAACGGGGATCTAAAGCGAGCTGGTCTAATAATTCAGTGGGAGAGGTAATGACTTCCTTAAGGAGAGATTGCCAATTTTTTTGCATAAATCTTTTTTTAACAAATACACGTTTTTTAGGAAAACTACAGATAAAGCAACTCCCTTTACCGAGCTGACTTTTTACTTTCAAGGTTGCATCATGACGAATGAGCACATGTTTAGCAATAGCCAACCCCAACCCAGTCCCACCACTACTACGAGAACGGGCCTTATCGACCCGATAAAAACGTTCCGTTAAACGCGGAATATGCTTAGCCGCGATACCAATACCGTCATCTTCTACGATAAAATAAGCCCTATCTGTCGTCTGGTACCAGCGAATGCGAATATTTCCTTCAGCAGGCGTATAGTGAATAGCGTTAAAAATAAGATTAGAAAATAAACTCCGTACTTCCCCCTCTATACCACGTAAATATAAACTTGGGTCTAACTGGCAATCAATCGTATGATTTAATGTACCGCTTAAATATTTTGCTTCTTGAACAAGCTGGTTTAATAGCTTAACGATAGAAATGGGTTTCTGTTGTTTATGCGAAGGATAATGATCTTCTAAACGCGATAACAAAAGCAGATCTTCAACTAAACTCCCCATACGCATGGTTTGCTGCTGCATCTGGATTAATATTTTTTTTCCTATCACTTCACACGATGCTTGCTCGAGTAAAATTTCCAAATAGCCTTGTATCACTGTCAATGGCGTACGGAGTTCATGGGAAACGTTCGCGACGAAATCCTGGCGCATACGTTCCAAATGCTGAATATGGGTTACGATAGGTTTGGGCAATGAAGCCAATAGCTGCGGTAAATGATTCGTCGGTTTCATTTGTTTCATTTTTATGTTTATTATCTAAATTTAACTAAAAAATTACAGAATCAAGTATTTCATTTGATTTCTAGGCGAATTGGCTTTGAGAAGCGGAATGTACACGCCAGTACATGAGTATCGGAAAAGACAATTCAACAACGAAATCAAATGAAAGACGACAATTATGATGCCGGTTGATGCCATTGGTAACCTATCCCCCAAACCGTCTTCAAATAAATATCATAGCCATATTCGGCTAATTGTTTACGTAAACGTTTCACCTGACTATCAATGCTTCGCGCATTAATATTCGCTGCACCTCCCCAAATATATTCCAGTAACCCATCGCGGGTATAAACTTTATTAGGATGCTTCATAAAAAAATACAGTAAGCGGTATTCCAAAGAAGTTAATTTTAGGGGTTGATCAGCCACCCTAACCTGGCATTGATGACTATCTAATTGTAAGGTTTTAAATTCGATCAGCCCTTCCGGAGACTGTAATGGCCCGCGCCGAATAACACTTTGTACACGTGCTAGCAATTCGCGCGGTGAAAAAGGCTTGGTCACATAATCATCCGCACCGACTTGTAATCCCTTCACCTTATTCGCTTCTTCAGCACGCGCAGTTAATAAAATAATAGGTATATCGCGTGTTTTGGTTTTTTCTCGTATCTGTTTAATAAAATCAATACCGCTAATATCAGGAAGCATCCAATCCAAGAGAATTAAGTCCGGTGTTTGCAGCGCCATTTGCTGTCGCGCCATTTGCACATTTTCTGCCTGCATAATCTGAAAAGGGGATGTTTGAAAAACTAGCTGTAGCATATCGCGTATAGCTAGTTCGTCTTCGACAATAAGGATATGTTGCTTCATCATAAACGATTATATATCCATTGCACTTAAAGTTGCTAGTTCGTATATTTTAAATAACTTTTTCCTATCTGGAACTAAACATTCTAAGGGCTAAACTTTTTTTAAAAAAATAGAAATCCTTTTTTCGCTTTTTTTATCCTTAATCTTATTCACAGAAAATCTAATTTTAATTTTTCCTTTTAAATCCTATAAATAGAAATTAACATTCTATATTTATTCAAACTGGTAAAAAAAAACGAGTAAAATAAATATACTTTTAGATATAAGTAATTAGAAGGAAAATTATATGTTGGAACAAAAAATATCTTTGCAGGAAAATAAATTAACGGAACATAATAAAATATATGCCTCTCCAGAAGCACTGCAAGAAATGAAGCGTAGCTTTCCATTGGAGGTAGAAAAATCTTTTGAGAATAAATTGAAGCGTCTTAGACGGTTTAAGAAAATAACGACTAAAGCTGAAAATTTACTACTCAAGGCCATGCGCCTAACAATTATTGATTTAGAAGATAAAGAAACGGAACATGATATTCTTATCGATAGAGTTAGAGTTTCAAAAGAAGGACGTGTATTTTGTGAAACTATTATTGATATTGATGAATTAAAATCTGATAGTGAGTTGCACGAAGGAAAAGGAATTATTTTTTTAAGTACTATTGAAATAGTTGGCAGTGATGAAAAAATTGCTGCTTCAGCTGTTGCTGAAGATGACGAGTTTGAGATCAAATTTGATCTTGCTACATCGGAAATTCTTGTTTTATCTCTCAACTTTGTGACAAAATATTCTGATGCAATTCAAAGAAAATCGCCTAACGATAGAAGAGACATAACCACTTATTTAGTACTAGATGATATTGGAGATGATATTGGTAAAAACAGTGCTCCGCTTGATAAAGTTATTTTCTATACTGGAAAAAAATTTTATGGGGAAAGTTATATTTATAAAATTGGCGATCATATAGTATTTCAGAATGAGAAAGATAGCTTAAATGATAAGTTTGAATCAGTAAGAATAGCTTCAAACTGTAAGCTAACCGTATTTCGCCATAGTCCTGAAAGCTATACGGGTATAAATCCATCAAAGGTACTTCTTGAAGATACTGCTGATATAGATATTGGAGGTTTAAGCCAATTTATTGTAGAAAAAAGGTAATATAAAAAAATTTTTTAGAGAGAAATAGCATTAACGACGGTGCATAAGCTTTGCTTTACCCGTCGCGTGATTAGAGTATACTTGCGAAATTAAAAAAATTTGCACCTTCAAGCGATGCGACAAGGAGATCCTTGCGGAAGCGATGCAAAGTCGAAGAGCCTGCGATAGGCGTGCGTTGACGGGCAAAGCAGGCAACACACGCCGTAAAGTCATGGTGGTAGTAGCCCACTGCGCGCAGCCCAGAAGGACCAGCGCGTGGCGAACGCCCGACGAATCGCAGCCTAATTTTAATTGCGTCATTCGAACTAATTTTAGGGGCAAGGACGACCAAAATTTGCCGTGAGTATATACTCACGGCAATGGGATCTTTGGCAAGTGTCGCAAAATATTGAAGACGCCTCGAGTTAATCTACCATTCCTTTCGGCGGCGCTACCACCTTTGGTGGTGCTTGATTTAAACTGGCTAAATCATCAGGCGGAATATTGAGTAAGTGTAAGGTATTATTCATGACGTGCGAAAAAATAGGTCCTGCGGTATAACCCCCATAATAAAATCGACCTTTTGGATCATGCAATACCACCGCAACCACTAAGCGCGGCCGACTGGCTGGTGCTATACCAATAAAAATACTATTGTAGTGATGCTTTTCATAACCCTGTGCACCGACAATACGAACAGTTCCTGTCTTCCCCGTCACTCGATAACCCGGTACACGTGCTAAAGGGGCGGTACCGCCTTTTGTTAATACAGATTCCAACATATCCAGCACTTCACGACTGATCTTGGCATCGATAACTCGTTGTCCTGCCGGCATGTCGCCTTGAACTTTGAGAAATGTCACTGGCAGCTTAATTCCTCCGTGTGCCAATACGGCATAAGCTTGCGTAAGTTGTAGCGCCGTCACTGAAAGACCGTAGCCAAACGACAACGTGGCTAATACAAAAGGATTCCAAACCCTAAAATTCGGTAAACTACCGCTTCTCTCGCCTGGAAAACCACTCTCGCTTATCTGACCGAAACCTACTACATGTAACATATTCCAAAGATTTTCGGCAGGCAGGGATAAAACCAGTTTTGACATGCCCATATTACTGGAAATTTGTAATATCTTTGTCAAATCCATCACTCCATTATTACGTTCGTCCATAATTCGCTTACCGGCTACAATCATCCAGCCAGGAGCAGTATCAATTTGACTGCTGGGCGTAAATTGACCACTTGCCAATACGCTGGCCATACTAAAACTCTTAATAGTTGAACCCGGCTCAAATAAATCAGTTATCGCTCTATTGCGATAACGGCCATCCTGAATATTGAGTCGATCGTTGGGATTATAGCTAGGCCAATTGACCATCGCCAAAACTTCACCGCTTTGTACATCCAGCACCACAACAGAGCCTGAATCCGCTTGGTATTTTTCAATCCCTGCCTTTAACTCTCTGTATGCAATATATTGAATTCGTCTGTCAATACTGAGTTGTAGATCATGGCCTGGGCTGGGCGCACGAACAGAATGCACATCAGCAATAATATGCCCTAGTCTATCTTTAATCACTTTTTTTAAACCAGAACGGCCTTCTAACCAATTATTATAAGCAAGTTCTAGACCTTCTTGACCTTTATCATCGATGTTGGTTAAGCCAATGACATGCGCCATCACCGGCCCTTCCGGATAATAACGATGGTATTCATCTTGTAAAAATAAGCCGGGAATTTTAAGTGATTTAATTTTCGCGCCTAAACTAGGGCTAAGCCCGCGCTTTAAATAAACAAACTCTTTATCTTGCGCATGCAACCATTGCTCTCGAATAATTTGCGTCGGAATATGCAATAAATGACTTAATTCGTGCAACTGTGAAGACTGTGGTTTAAAAGATGCTGGGTCAATCCAAACCGCATTAACAGGCGTACTAACCGCTAAGGGCTCACCATTTCGATCAAGGATCATGCCACGATGTGCAGGAATAATAACATTACGAACGGTTCGTGCATTACCTTGGCTACGTAAAAATTGGCGATTGATGATCGTGAGATCAATCAATCTTGCAATTAAGCCAAACGCAATCACGATTAAGATGAATACAACAACCCATAAACGGCTAGCAGTCAGAATGGATGAAGTACGTCTTGTTTTATTTAAGTGTCGCACTCCCATGAAATCGCATCATTCCTAAGTGAGCTGGGTTAATAATACAGTGTCCTTCGTATGCGGAATCTGCATCCCTAACTCTTGCTGTGCCAATGTCTGTATACGCACAGGCGCTGCCCAGGTATTCTCTTCCAGTAACAATTGACTCCATTGTGTTTTTAAACTATCGCGTTCTTGTTCACTGGATTGCAATTCGCTATATAAATTACGCTGTAGGGCTTTAACATAGATAACTGACAACGCTGAAGACAATATCGCTAACATTAAGAGAATAACGCCTAAGGTCTGTAGGGAAATTTGGCATTTCCAACGCTGCCCTCGTTCCCATGTTAAAGAACCTCGTGCTAAGGCACGTGCTGCCACATTCATAGTAATTTCTCCGCTATTCGTAATACGGCGCTGCGCGATCGTGGATTCATTGCAATCGCCTGCGCATCCGATTTAATTCCTCGACCTAAACTTTTTAGCTTAGGCCTCCATTCCATAGACATTATTGGCAACCTTTTCAATTCAACAGGTTCCTGAGAATGTTTACGGATAAAACGTTTAACCATTCGATCTTCTAAAGAATGGAAGCTAATCACTAACAAACGTCCACCTATCACAAGTACGTCTAAACTTTGTTCTAAGCACGTTTGTAAATCTTCCAATTCATTATTGATCCAAATGCGTATTGCTTGAAAAGTCTGCGTAGCAGGGTGCTTATGCCGCTCCCACTGAGGATGGGCTTGCTTTACAATCGTTGCCAATTGAACCGTCGTAACTATCGGTGTTTCCTTACGCGCTACGCAGATAGCCTTCGCAATACGTTTTGCATATCGTTCCTCACCATAGTCCTTTATCACTTGTGCAATTTCTCTTTCTGTTGCACAAGCTAGCCATTCCGCCGCACTGATCCCCTGGTTAGGATCCATGCGCATATCTAATGGCCCATCCCGCAAAAAACTAAATCCTCTTTCGGCTTGTTCTAATTGCGGCGAAGAGACGCCCAAATCTAATAAAAGTCCATTTACTCGACCTTGTATGCCATCGTTTTTGGTTATTTCCGCAATCTCTGTAAATGAACCTTGATAAATCTGTACACGTTTATCATGACCCCAGTGCTGTTGCGCATAGCTCACCGCCATGGGGTCTTTATCGATAACCCACAAACGCCCTTTCTGACCTAAATTCCGCAGTATTTCCTGACTATGACCACCACGGCCAAAAGTGGCGTCAATATAAATTCCATCTGGCTTAATCGCTAAATGTTCAATAACTTCTGCCAGTAATACCGGTTTATGTTCTTCTTTTTGCATGAGAGATCTATTTATAAAGCCAATGACTGTAAATCATCGGGTAAATCCCCGGGTTTAATAGCCTCCATGATCCAGCGTGCACGGTACGCCTCCCATTCGCTGGCACTCCATAACTCAATTTTCTTACCTTGACCCACCGCACGGAGGTCCTTCTCTATGTTGGCGTAATCTCTCAACAAGGAAGGCAATAAAATCCGCCCGTTAGTATCTAACTCAAGATCCGTTGCATGCCCTATCAACAACCGTTGAATACGCCGAGCCGCAGGATTAAAGCTGGGTAAGGCCTGTAATTTCTCCTCTATTAATTCCCATTCCTGGCGTGGATAAAGCAACAAACAAGGTGACTCTGTATCTATTGTAACCACAACCTCGGGGGCTTTATCTGTAGGCAAGAGTTGTCGATAACGTGCCGGTAACTTAATCCGACCTTTTGCATCGAGCACGACTGAACTTATACCCCGAAACATAATTTAACCCACTTTTACCCACATTTAACCACTTTTTTCCACCTCATTACACTATAGGAACTAGAAAGTCCTCTTGTCAAGACTTAGTCGACTTGAACTAAATATTGTTACTTATGAAAAAACTGATAGCTAAGCGCGCTTAGCACTGAACCTTAAGCAGGAGGCTTTTAGAGCAAAAAAGGAAGAAAGTCAGCCGATAAGCCGGGTTCTGTCGTGGACAGTCATTCATCTAGGGTAGTGGTCACCCACTACCTCAAGCGACCTACCCGAACCTGACGACGTGGGCCACGCCGTAATAGGTTCTTATTTGGTCTTGCTCCAAGTGGGGTTTGCCATGCCGTCATTGTTACCAATAACGCGGTGCGCTTTTACCGCACCTTTTCACCCTTACCTTTACTCTTGCATGAGTATGTGGCGGTATATTTTCTGTGGCACTTTCCATAGGCTTACACCTTCCAGGCATTACCTGGCACTTTGCCCGAAGGAGCCCGGACTTTCCTCTGTATATGTTTTCAATACAGCGACTGTCTAGCTAACTCTCAGCCACAGCGTACTATTTTTTGGGTGGTAATTGCAATAAATTGTTGTTAAATTAAGCTAATTCTTTTGACTTATATATACTGACACTCTGATGAAAAAACTCTATATCGGCCTGATGTCGGGGACGAGTATGGATGCTGTCGATGCCGCCTTAGTCGATTTTGCTAAGCCTTTTCCGCAGCTAATAGCGACACATAAATCTGAGCTATCAGAAGAATTGCGACACGATCTAACTCGTTTGTGTGAAACAGATTCGCCTAAAATTACTCAGCTTTATGAACTCGATTTAAAAATAGCCCATCAGTTTGTCTATGCGGTAAAAAAATTGTTAGCAAAAACCGCTTTCTCAAAGAACGATATTCTCGCCATTGGCAGTCATGGTCAAACCGTTTTTCATTATCCCCAACATCACTATCCGTTTACCGTACAAATTGGCGATCCCAACAGTATCGCTGAAAAAACAGGCATCACCACCATCGCTGATTTTCGTCGCCGCGATATCGCAGCAGGCGGACAAGGCGCACCCTTAACCCCCGCCTTTCATAATTTCATTTTTCGTAATGAGAAAGAAAACCGAATTGTGTTAAATCTAGGTGGCATTGCCAATATCACTTATTTACCTGCCGATATAAGCACCGCTGTAACAGGTTTTGATACCGGTCCTGCGAATATACTGTTAGATAAATGGATACAAAAACAGAGTCAACATCAACAATGGTTTGATGAAGACGGCAAATGGGCCGCCAGTACGGCTTTTGATAAGGGATTACTACAACAATTTCTATCAGACTCTTATTTTCATTCGTCACTCCCTAAAAGTACCGGCCAGGATTATTTCAATCTTACCTGGTTAGAAACCCATCTTGCTGAATTTAATAAGAAATTAACGCCGGCTACTATCCAAGCCACTTTATGTGAGCTCACCGCAACAAGTATTGGCCTAGCCATACAACAATTTAATAGTAAAAGCGGAACCATTGTGCTTTGTGGGGGTGGCAGCAAAAATACTTACTTAAAAGAACGCTTAAAACATCACTGCCAAACGCATCAAATTGTCCTGAGTGATGAACTTGGCATCCCTTCTGAATGGATGGAAGCGATGGCATTTGCTTGGTTTGCCAAACAAACACTAGAAGGAAAAACCAGTAATTTACCTGAAGTTACAGCGGCTAAAAACCCCACTATATTAGGCGGAATTTACTTAAAAGCTTAGCTGAAAATTTCCGTTATCTCTTAGTATTTATAAAAAAATTAATGTTCTTTGAACAACAGAAAAATAGAAAAGCAATTAAACCTGCTCATTCGATAGAAGATTGGGAAGCTTACTTAAAAGAACCTGACCCGGCAATGGCGTCTCAATATCTTAAACCTATTGAATCACCTACGCAGCAGAAAGAAATGATACAAGACATCTACCAAATAGTACAAAGTGAATATCTCATTACTCCTACTCTACAAACATTTATCAATAAAGAAATAGATAAAATCTATAGTGCGAGGTAAAGATTAAGCGCTAAAAGAAGAACCACAACCGCAAGTGGTTTTGGCGTTCGGGTTACGGATAATAAACTGTTCGCCGCTGAGATCCGATTTATAATCAATTTCAGCGCCTACCAAATAAGTCAAACTCATGGGATCAATCAGTAATTGCACTGTACCACTACCTTCACCTGCATCGTCAGAACCGTCTTCTTTCTGCAATGCTTTACTCACCACCGTATCCTCAGGATTAACCACCTCATCGAAGGTAAAACCATATTGAAAGCCAGAACATCCTCCGCCAGTGATAAAAACACGTAGCTTCAACTGGAAATTTGCTTCTTCCTGAATAAGCTCCCAAACCTTATTGGCTGCACTTTCTGTCATCGTAATTGACTGTGATGGCAACAAGCCTTCTTTAATGGAATGCGGCTGTAAGACTTCTGTCATAAATTGAACCAAATCCTGAATAAATAGGGTAAATTATACACGAATTTACTAAGAGATGTCTTCAATAAACACTTAATTTGTACTTCGCAACTGCCTTCGTAAATGCCTAAAGTCATGGTCAGTCATGCTATCGGAAAACACCAAAACGCTAATACGAGGCGCTTGCTGTTTATTCAGACAGTTAAAATTCAATAAAACAAAGTAACGTGTACAAATACTATTACCCGCTAATTTTACCGTTTTTAACTCCGCTAGATTATCTCTTAATTGCCAATGCCCCCCGCTTTGCTGCCAAAATTCAACCACGGAACGCGGATTGTTCAATAACACATGCTGGCGAAAAAGCGTGACAAAACTCATCAGGCAGGCTAAGGCTAAAAGCAATTTAGTCCACCAAGGCCAAACTAAAATCCATAAGCAAGCCAACGCACCACCATGGATAACCAACAATAAAACTGCCAAATAATAAGAAGGTTTTAAACGAAAAAATTTAATGACCACGGAGAATACTCTCTATCAGCATATGTAAGTTGGGATCTTCAACAGATTGATGCTTAATCAGAATCTGGTAAAGGTCTGGATCCTGGTAACTGAGAAGTTGCTCAAACAACGCCTGATCAGTCCTGCTTAAACGCAAATAACACTTATCAAAAAAGGGTAATAATAGAAGGTCGAGTTCGAGCATGCCTCGGCGACATTGCCAACGTAAATGCTTCATTTTTTCTTGCATACTTCTCACCCCACCGCTTGAACCAACTGCTTCACATAATATCCATTACTTCTTTGCCACGAGAATATCATGAATTAAACGTTGGCTTCCATCTGCCATAACGGTATAACCTGCTGCATGGGGTAGTTTATCTTGGTATAATTCAGAAAACTGCGCTAAATAATTAGGATCAAAAACGACAGATTTTATACCTAAACTTGTCAAACTCACATAGTTTGCACGCAATCCGACTAAAGTACTTTTTAAAAATAATATTTCCAATTCAGGATACAGTGTATCCCTTCTTGAAACGTCGTTTTTTTGCTTTTTGCCACTAAATCAAAAATATCACGGGTTTCAATAATATCCTCACGATGATCTTCAGGCGATTTACTCGGGTGGATCACCAAAAAACCTGAGTTTTCAGCTAAAAACGTAGGGAAATCTTTATTACTCTTTACTTTTAGATCAACCGCCAATGCCCGTACCAATGGCTTTGGCCCCATAAAAGAAACTTCTTCATTAGGAAAGTATCGAGTCAATAAAATATAGGCTAAGCTAGCAATGGCAATTGACACGATAGCCGCAATGACTTTTACCCATGTCATGATAATTCCTTTTATGATCGAGGTTGATACCGTTCATCATGCTTTGCTAATACCCTGTTAGCCTGCATAATCCCTGTTGGATCCAAATGCCCCTCTACAACGACAGATTGCCCTTCACGAAACAAATCAGGTAACACACCCTCATATTCAACCAGCACATTATGCAGAGAATCACTGACAACAAAAGAGATCTGTAAATTATTCGTATCCTGCTTAATGGTACCTTTCTTAACTTGACCGCCTAAACGAAATAAGCGGTTTGAGGAAACTTCACCTTTAGCAATTTGTGTTGGTGTATAAAATAAATTAATATTCTGTTTAAGCGCATATAGTGACAAAGCGACAACGATAGCCATTACCGCCAGAGCAAGCATAATAAAACGTAAGCGTTGTTTTTGAACTGCATTCATTGCCTTTGCCTACACCCAAGAAAGCAAAAAATCTATCCCTAAAAATATCAGAGGGTGTCTTCAATCGTGCTGGGATGAGACAAAAAAGCGTTGTTTTTCGAGTAGCGTAACGGAGCATACTCGACGTATGTGAGTAACGCAACGCAGAAAAACGACGCTTTTTAGCCATCATCGTGCAATTGAAAACATCCTCTTTAGTTATCGTTAACTAATTCATTCACCTGCAACGCCGCAAAAACCTCATTAAGCTGCTGGGTTACCCGTAAAAAAGTTGTGCGTTTTGAAAGTTCTTTCAAGCGCTGCGCACCGACATAAGTACATGTAGAACGTAGTCCACCCAGAATATCAAGCACTGTATTTTCAACTTTACCTCGATACGGGACATTCACTGATCGACCTTCACTAGCCCGATAAGAATTAATCCTGCCATGATGTTTATGCATGGCCTCACTCGAGCTCATACCATAAAAGCGCATAAACCACTTGCCGTCTTCTTGGATCTTTTCTCCTGCACACTCTTCATGACCCGCCAACATACCGCCTAGCATAACAAAATCCGCTCCGGCCGCAAACGCCTTGGCGACATCACCCGGAACAACGCAACCCCCATCCGCACACAGATGCCCCCCTAAACCATGAACGGCATCGGCACATTCAATAATAGCGGATAATTGCGGATAACCCACCCCTGTTTTTAACCGGGTAGTACACACAGAACCGGGCCCTATTCCCACCTTGATAATATCAGCACCGGCCAGAACTAATTCTTCTGCCATCTCAGCCGTTACCACATTGCCGGCAATCAAGGTTTTTTTAGGATATTTTTTGCGTAAGGCACGAATACAATCAACAAAACGCTGCGTATAACCATTTGCCACATCAATACAAATAAAGGGGGTAGGAACGGCTTTAAGAATTTTTTCCAAAAGCTCACCATCCTTTTCTTTAATGCCCGTGGTAGCAAAACAATATTTATGGAGTTTGGGGTATTTCGTATGAAACTGCTTCCAAACTTTTATATCCGCAAATTTATCAATCGCCGTTAGCAGTTTATGTTTGGCTAAAGCTTTAGCCATCGCAAATGTACCTGTATGATCCATATTGGATGCAATAATCGGAATACCTTTCCAGGTAAACCGCGAGTGCTTAAAGGTATACTCTCGCGTTAAATCGACATCGGCTCGGGTTTGCAAGGTACTACGTTTAGGACGAATGAGTACATCTTTAAAATCAAATTTTATTTCTTGCTCAATACGCATGGAGTAACCTCAATTAACGAATAGACTAAGACGGACTACGCAAAACCAGCTCTAGCCGCCGCGTATGGTATCATACTCCTAGCCTTCTAATAGGCAAAGTTTCGCAAATCAACGACTTACTCGCCATGACGATTCAGAATCGTTAAACTTAATTCTATGAAAAAACCGCTTATTTTAGTTGACGGAACCTCTTATCTCTATCGCGCCTATCATGCGCTACCGCCCTTAAATAATACGAAAGGACAACCTACGGGTGCGGTTTATGGTGTAATCAGTATGCTGTGTAAACTGATGAAAGATTACCAGCCAGAGCATATAGGCGTCGTATTTGATGCAAAAGGAAAAACATTTCGTGAGGAACTTTATGCGGCTTATAAAGCAAACCGCCTTACGATGCCAGAGGAGCTACAGCAACAAATAGAACCCCTGTATGCCATTATTGATTGTATGGGTTTGCCGCGACTCGTACAAATCGGCGTCGAAGCCGATGATGTCATCGCCACTTTAGCCACCCAAGCGGCGCAAAAAAAAATGCCTGTGTTAATTTCAACAGGCGATAAAGACTTTGCGCAATTGGTTGATCAACACATTGTGCTGGTCAATACCATGACTAACACACAACTGGATCGCCAAGGTGTTATCGAAAAATTTGGCGTAACACCCGAACAAATAACAGATTATCTTACTTTGGTCGGCGATGCCGTTGATAATGTACCCGGCGTCCCTAACGTAGGCCCTAAAACGGCGGCAAAATGGCTCAACCAATACGGTAATTTAGCTTCAATTGTAAAAAATGCCGCTGAAATTAAAGGAAAAGTGGGCGAAAATCTACGTGCCCATCTCGCCCAACTTCCACTTTCGCATCAATTAGTCACGATCAAAAAGGACGTTGCCCTCGATTTCGAGTTAAATGATTTACGTCCTAAAACAGCCGACTTAACGCAGCTCATGCAGTGGTATAAAAAACTCGAATTTAAAGGCTGGACGAAAGAATTAGAAAAAACATTTTCAGCGGAAAAACAAACGACAGAACCCACACTTGCGCCAAAAAATAATACTCAAACAAAATATCCGATTATCCTTGACGAAATAAGCTTGGATCGTTGGATTAAACAATTAAAAGAAGCGAAACAATGGGCATTGGATACAGAAACCACCGATTTAGACGCGATGAAAGCAGAATTAGTCGGCTTATCCTTTGCCATTGAACCGGGAAAAGCCGTCTATATTCCTGTTGCACATGATTATCCCGATGCACCCAAACAATTAGACAGAACATTCGTATTAAAAAAACTAAAACCGCTGTTAGAAGATCCCAAACAACGAAAGATAGGCCATAACCTAAAATATGATATGAGTGTATTAGCAAATTACGGCATACAGCTGCAAGGACTTGCTTTTGATACGATGTTAGAATCTTATTTGCTGGATAGTGCCAGTAATCAGCACGGCCTAGATAATGCGGCTCTAAAAGAATTAGATTATAAAACCATACACTTCGTAGACATTGCAGGCAAAGGCGTTAAACAAAAAACCTTTAACCAAATCGCACTTGAGGTAGCCGGTGATTATGCCGCTGAAGATAGTGATATGGCGTTGCAATTACACGCCTCATTTTGGCCGCAGTTAACGGCATTGCCCAACCTGGCAACCCTCTTTAATACACTCGAAATGCCGCTCGTTTCTGTATTATCGCGTATAGAACGCTACGGTGTTTTAATCGACGAAAAATTATTGAAAAAACAGAGCATTTCACTAACTAAACGTCTTTTGGCGCTAGAAGAACAAGCCTACGAACTAGCCGGTAAATCCTTTAATCTTAGCTCACCCAAACAATTACAAACTATCTTATTTACTGAGCAAGCTTTACCTATTATAGAAAAAACACCTACTGGACAAGCATCAACCTCGGAAAACGTTTTGCAACTGCTAGCGCTGAAATATTCCCTGCCACAGGTTATTTTGCAGCACCGCCGCTTAAGTAAATTAAAATCCACCTATACGGATAAACTACCCCAACAAATTAATCCTAAAACAGGACGTGTACATACGTCTTATCATCAAGCCGCTGTTGTCACCGGACGACTTTCTTCATCCGATCCCAATCTACAGAATATTCCAGCACGTACCGAAGAGGGACGAAAAATTCGCCGTGCTTTTATTGCCGCTCCGGGTTATAAAATGATTTCAGCAGATTATTCTCAAATTGAACTACGCATCATCGCCCATTTCTCGCAAGATAAAGGTCTCTTAGAGGCCTTTGCCAAAAACCAAGATATTCATCAAGCAACAGCGGCCGAAGTACTCAAAATACCACTTGAAAAAGTCAGTCCTGAGCAACGTCGTAGTGCGAAAGCGGTTAATTTTGGCCTCATTTATGGTATGTCTGCGTTTGGCTTAGCCCGCCAATTAGGCATTGAACGTGAAGAAGCCAAACGTTATATTGATCGCTATTTCGAGCGCTATCCTGGCGTAAGAAATTATATGGAACGTACCCGCCAACAAGCCCAGCAACAAGGCTATGTCACCACCCTTTTTGGCAGGCGCTTACATTTACCGAGAATTAATGCTAGCGACCCTTTACAACGAAAAGCCAGCGAACGCGCTGCGATTAACGCACCGTTACAAGGCAGTGCGGCAGATATTATAAAAAAAGCCATGATAGACATTGATCACGTGTTGACTTCGCAAGCACTCGATGCACATATCATTATGCAAGTCCACGATGAATTAGTCGTTGAAACCGCAGAACATTGCCAAAACCAGGCAAAAAAATTGCTTGAAGATCGCATGGTCAATGTGGTAAAGTTAAGTGTTCCCTTATTAGTGGATATCCAAATTGGCAACAATTGGGATGAATCTCACTAGATTTATTGGTCTTTGTCCTGAATTTTGTCTTTCTGTCTTTACGACTTAGAAAGATACTATTATCCCAACTCCACCTTCTTCAGGGGCTATGCCCTATCCATTTCCCATGATAAACTTACTGGGCTTGGTTATAAGCTAAATAAATTTAAGGCCAAGGCTTTTTGAGATTATATTTATATTTAAAATTGCATGGAGAAGCTAATTATGTCTAAAGGGCAACTACAAGATCCTTTTCTAAACGCATTGCGTAAAGAAAAAGTCCCAGTTTCAATTTATCTTGTTAACGGAATCAAACTGCAGGGCTTAGTAGAGTCTTTTGATCAATTTGTCGTGTTACTAAAAAACTCAGTCAGCCAAATGGTCTACAAACATGCTATTTCAACAGTCGTTCCAGCACGAAATGTTAAATTTAGTAATGCCGATGAGAGCCATGATGTACAAAGTTTTGATGAGGAATTAGAAGTTAGTGCTTGAACGTCCACAGAGCGGTGAGCTAGCAATATTAGTGCACATTTATCTAGAAAAGAATGAAAGCAAAGAAATTGTAGACGAGTTCCAGGAGCTAGCTCTAGCAGCCGGTGCAAAATCAATGCATTTGGTTACAGGAAGACAAAGAACACCGTCCGCTCAGTATTTTATAGGATCGGGTAAGGCGGAGGAAATAAGGGCTGCATTAGCAATACATCAAGCAGAATTAGTTATCTTCAATCACGACTTATCTCCCTCACAAGAACGCAACTTAGAACAAAAATTACATTGTCGCGTTTTGGGTCGTATTGGTCTAATTCTCGATATTTTTGCTCAGCGCGCCCGCACTTTTGAAGGGAAACTGCAAGTCAAACTAGCGCAACTGCACCATATGTCAACTCGTCTTATTCGAGGATGGACCCATTTAGAACGGCAACGTGGTGGTATTGGCTTGCGTGGTCCTGGAGAAACACAATTAGAATCGGATAAACGTTTAATTCGGCAACAAATCAAGATCATAAAAAAACGTTTAGCGAAGGTTCAAAAACAACGTGCCCAAAGCCAACGGGCACGTCGAAAATCTCAATTAGCACATATTTCACTCATAGGCTATACAAATACCGGTAAATCGACACTCTTTAATACCTTAACTGGCGCCTCTGTTTTCGCTGCCAATCAGCCTTTTGCAACCCTCGATCCAAGTATACGTAAACTACGCACTTTCAATGGTAAAACGGCTATTTTAGCTGATACTGTCGGCTTTATCCGCCAAATTCCCCATGATTTAATTGAAGCCTTTAGTGCAACTTTAGAAGAAACCCGAGAAGCCGATTTATTGCTACATGTCATTGATGCCACCAACACAGATAAGAGAGAACGGATTGAAGAAGTTCACAAGGTTTTAAAACAAATTCAAGCTGATAAAATTCCGCAACTACTCGTTTATAATAAGATTGATTTACTTTCCTATGCTTGCCCACGCTTAGAACGCAATGATACGGGACTGCCTAGCAAGGTCTGGATCTCAGCCAACACGGGATCAGGACTGGAATTATTACAGCAAGCTTTGCTTGAACTACTGCCAAAACCGCAGAATACAATCACTAGCGATTTTTTTCCTTTGCCAATGCAGGAAGCTGAGATTTTCTAAGCTTCTATGCCCTACTGTCGCCCGCCATGACGTGTTATTGAATACTGTGGTCGAGCGACGGTATAGAAAATTAATAGTTGCGAGAATGAGCCAGCATGCCTAAAATGCCTAATTACTAATTTAAAGTTCCTATTAAAAAACAACCGAACTGGAGCCACTTATGCCCTGGAATGAACCGGGTAATTCTAGCAACAAAGATCCCTGGACTGGCCGATCCAAACAAAATCCTCCGGATTTGGAGGCATTTTTACGTGATTTACGTAAAAAAATTGTTGCTTTGTTTAAATCAAAAACATTTAATAAAAGTAAAACAACTTTGACGAAAACCCTTTTGCCAACTCAGCTCAATACTAAACTCTTAGGTTTAATTTTTAGCTTTCTTATATTAGCTTGGCTATTTTCTGGTTTTTTTACCGTCGCACCTTCTGAACAAGCCGTTATCACTCTTTTTGGAAAATATCATACAACACTTTCTCCAGGTCGCCATTGGATCTTTCGACCGGTGGAAGCACGTACGATTATTTCAGAAAAAAATATCGACTATACTTACCAAACTAATATATTGACTCGCGATGAAAATAAGGTATCTATTGTTACCAAAATACACTATACGATAACCAATCCACGCCAATATCTTTTTTCGAATACACAACCTTTACAGAGCTTACAAGAAGCCATTGCCAATGCCAGCAATCAAACATTAGGAAAACTCCCTTTAGAACAGCTTTTAACAACCCATCTTTTCTCTCTACAGCAAACTTTATACGTAAAAATCAATAAATTATTATCCCTTTATGCCACTGGCTTAGCATTAAGTGATATCGAGCTACAACCTATTCAAGTTCCCGATGAACTAAAAGCTTCTTTTGACGCATTTAACCAAGCACAAACGGAAAAAGAACAACTTGAAAATCAAGCCAAAGCCTATGCGATGCAAATCGAGCCCAAAACACAAGCCGAGGCCGAACAGTTACTTGAAGATGCAAAAAATTATCAGCAAAAAATCATATCCAATGCAAAAACAGAAACAGCACGCTTCTTAGCCCTATTACCCGCTTATGAAGCATCACCCGCATTAACACGTAAACGTCTTTATTTAGCCACTATGCAAACGATAATGCTACATAGTAATAAAATGCTGATTAATACTCCGAATAATATTTCACTGTCTTTAAATAGTGGCCCCTCTATCATGCCGCCTGCAGAAAAAACTAAAAATACTCAAACCACCGAGAAACCGACGGCGGAAAATCCAGCTTTACTCAACGGAACATCAGCCAATACTAACAATACACTACCCAGTAGCTACAATATCACCGGAGGCTATGAATGAGTCTTATTAAAAATAAAATAATCCTTATTCTTGGCTTCTTAATTTGCGCTTCATTCATCCTTTATCATAGTGTTTATACGGTAGCAGAAGGACAAATAGCGCTTGTTTCGAACAGACAACAGGCAGTATTACCTCACGGACCTGGTTTACATTTTAAACTGCCTTTTTTTGCACAAACCATACCCATTGACATGCGTCTACAAAGCTTTCTATTCAACAAAGCAAACCTGTTAACTGCTGATGGACAAGCACTGAACGTAGATTATTACGTAAAATGGCGAATTACTCAGCCGGAGTTATATTATGCGCAAACTCAAGCTGAAACCCAAAAAACTCAACAAAGGTTAACACAAGCAATTAACACACTGCTGGAAAAGGAATATGCGCGCAACACGCTTAACGCCATTATGACGAATGAGCAGACGTCAATCCTTAATAGGGTACAAACACAGGCAAATAACCAAATCAAAACGCTGGGTATAACGCTGGTTGACATAGGATTTAAATCTATCGATTTTCCCACCGAAGCCAACGCAACTTTATTAAAAACTCGGCGTACTGAACAAGCACAATTAGCATTGGCCCAACTTGCCATCGGCAAGACCAACGCAGAAAATATTCGTGCTAAAGCAGATAATCAAGCGGCCTTACTACTTGCCAAAACAAAAGAAAAAGCGGCCATTATTCGTGGTCAAGGTGACGCCGAAGCCGCTAAAATTTATAGTGATGCTTATGACAAAAACCCACAGTTTGCTGCGTTTTACCTTAATTTAGAAGCTTATCGAAAAGGTTTTACGCAATCATCGGCAAACAATAATTTTCTGGTATTAAATACGAAAGAGGACCTTTTTAATCCAGTAAAAAGCTATACTAAAATGGCGAAAGGTTGAGGTTAGTCGGCATTTATTTTTTAAACAAACTGATGTTAAATCATGAATAAAACGGTAATTATTGTTGGCTGCCAATGGGGTGATGAAGGTAAAGGAAAAATTGTTGATTTACTCACGCCACAGGTGAAAGCCGTAGTAAGGTTTCAAGGTGGTCATAATGCGGGCCATACACTCGTTATTCAAGGAAAAAAAACGATATTACGTTTAATTCCCTCAGGCATTTTACATGATGGGGTAGAATGTTTGATTGGAAATGGTGTTGTTATTTCTCCTGCAGACCTACTTAAAGAAATCAATGAGTTAGAAGTAAAAGGTATTCCTGCCAGTCACCGTCTACGTATCAGTGCGACTTGTCCCCTCATTTTACCTTCACACATTGCGCTTGATGAAGCGCGAGAAAAAACGGCTAAAAGTGCTATTGGCACGACAAAACGCGGCATAGGGCCCGCCTATGAAGACAAAGTCGCTCGTCGTGGTCTACGGATAAGTGATTTCTTTAATCCCCAACAATTTGCTGAAAAGTTAAAAACTTTACTCGATTATCATAACTTTCTTCTTCAACGTTATTATCATGCCAACACGATAGACTACCAACAAACCTTAGATTCGTTAATAAATATAAGCCAAAAACTAAAGCCTTTAATCACTGACATCCCTACCCTTTTAGCAAACTATCACCAAGCAAAAAAGCCACTTTTATTTGAAGGTGCACAAGGAACTTTCCTCGATATCGATCAAGGAACCTATCCTTTTGTGACTTCCTCAAATACCATTGCCGGTGCCGCTGCCACAGGTAGTGGATTAGGCATACGCCATTTTGATTATGTACTAGGCATTAGCAAAGCCTATAGCACGCGTGTAGGTAATGGCATCTTCCCCACAGAATTACTTGATGAAGATGGAAAAACGCTACGCGAACGCGGCCATGAATATGGTAGCGTTACCAAGCGTCCGCGGCGTTGTGGCTGGCTCGATAGCATTTTGCTACGCCGTGCCGTACATCTCAATAGTATTTCAAGTCTATGTCTAACCAAACTGGATGTGTTAGATGAAATGGAAACTATTAAAATTTGCACAGCTTATCAATTAGGCAAGCAAATACTAAAGGATTTACCGTTAAATCCTGAAGATTTTGCACAATGTATGCCAGTATATGAAGAACATCCGGGTTGGAAAACAACAACGACTCCCATTAAAGAATTTTCAAAATTACCCGCCAACGCTCAACGCTATTTACGTCGTATCGAAGAACTCACCGGTGTTCCCATCAGTATTATTTCTACTGGAGCAGATAGAGAAGAAACCATTGTATTGAAGCAAATTATTTAAAACTATTCTAGGGCGTGTCATCATTTAGTACGATGATGGCATGCCCTAGCATTTTTAAAAGGAATTAAACTTATGTTAGCTTTTTTAAGAAAAGTTAAACAGCATACCGTTTCAAACTTCAAGTATATTAAGTACCGTCAAGATAAGAAAAGACTAGACGCCACTCGCTTATTTGATACTTTTCAATTTCCGCCTGAATTCGACGAAATCATCTATAAAAAATGCTACAAAGACCTTTCTCAGTACGATAATGATCAATTATATGATCATTAAAAAGCCAAGGGGAAAAAGAAGGACGAAGAGCCAATCTACTAAAAAACCGCATTGATTTTATCAAGCTTATCCCAAAAAATAAAAAAGTATTAGAAATTGGCCCTTTTTTTAGACCTCTCACATCCGGAGAAAACGTTTCTTATTTCGATGTCTTAAACCAAAAACAACTTACATTACGAGCACAAGAACTTGGCTTCGTCAAAGAAGCATCAACCTGCCCAAAAATAGATTTTGTCTCACCAACGGGCGACTTAAGCATTATTAATGAAAAATTTGACGTGATATTAAGCAGTTATTGTATAGAACATCAAACTAATTTGATAAAACACTTAGATAATGTAGGAAAACGACTTAATCCAGGCGGTTTTTATTTTTTACTCATACCCGACAAACGCTATTGTTTCGACCACTTTATTCCGGCAAGTAATTTAGCACAGATTATTGAGGCTTATGTTGAAAATAGAACCCTTCATTCATTACGCAGTGTTATTGAACATAGAGCATTAACCACACATAATGAATCAAAGAAACATTGGCAAGGCGAGCATGGCACGCTTTATTCCTCGATCAAAGAAAGAGTTGAATGCGCCCTTGCTGAGCACAAAGAGGCGCAAGGTAACTATATTGACGTCCACGCGTGGTATTTTATTCCAGATTCCTTTAAGAAGATTATCCATGCTTTAAACGAACTTTCTTATATCCAATTCAGTACAGAACGGGTCTACCCTACTTTATATGGCAACAATGAATTTTGGGTTATTTTAAAAATGCCTTAGAATAAGTCAAAGGGAAAGAGTACATAAACACTATAAACATATTGTTTTAGATAAAAAGTTACCTTAAAATTAAAATGGTTTAGCGCTCTATATAAAACATAAATAGACCTAAAATGGAATAATCGAATATGGATACTTTCTTACGTGTTCCCTATGGCATGACTGTCCACGGAAAAGAAGAAATAGACGCCGTGGTAAATGTGCTAAAAAGCTCTACTCAAATGGGATCTCACGTGCACGAAATGGAAAGAAAAGTAGCACAGTTATTCGATAAAAAGTTCGGAGTTATGGTTAACTCGGGCTCATCGGCTAATGAGCTTGCGATAGAAATCCTGAAACTTGAACCCAATTCAGAAGTCATTACACCTATTTTAACTTTTTCCACCACCATCGCACCACTTGTGCGAAACAATTTAATCCCGGTTTTTGCTGATGTGAGTGAAGACACTTATAATATTGATTGTTCACAAATTGAAACGCTCATTACTCCGCAAACGAAAGCCCTGCTCATTCCCAATTTACTAGGGAATCTACCTAATTGGCCATACATAAAAGAAATTGCCGATCGCCATCACTTATTGCTTATCGAAGATTCTGCCGATACTTTAGGAGCCAAGTTAAATGGATATTCAATAGGGTATTACACTGATATCAGCACTACAAGTTTTTATGGTTCACATATTATCAATTGTGCTGGTAATGGAGGAATGCTATGCGTTAATAGTGAAGAACTAGCCAAAAGAGCTAAGCTTTTAAGAAGTTGGGGAAGAAGTTCGTCTTTATTTGTTGAATCCGAAAGCATTCAGAATCGCTTCAATACTACAATAGGGGGTATTGAATACGACTCAAAATTTATTTTTGAAGCCATTGGATATAACTTCGAACCTTCTGAGATAGGTGCTGCATTTGGCTTAGTTCAATTAAGCAAATTAGAAAAAAATATTAACCTACGAGAAAAACACTTTAAGCAACACTATCATTTTTTTTCTACCTATAAAGACTGGTTTATATTACCCAAACAATTACCTAGCGCATCAACTGCTTGGTTAGCCTTTCCATTAACCATAAAAAATAGAGCCCCTTTTACCCGTACTGAATTGCAAATTTTCTTGGAAGAAAGAAATATTCAAACCCGAACAATATTTACTGGAAACATTTTGCGCCAACCCGGCTTTAATAAAATTAAACATATAAAAAATTCACAGGGCTATGGCAATACCGACAACGTTATGCGTGGAGGTATTTTGCTTGCTGTGCACCATGGCCTAACGCAAGAAATGATAGCTCATGTTCACCACTCATTTAGGTTGTTTGCAGATAAGGTTAGCAAACGAAAAACTACCCATTCAACAAGTTGTTTCGCTATACCATGAAACTTTCAGACTTTGTCGCTGACTACCTCGTTAAATGCGGTATACGCCATGTATTCATGTTAACTGGCGGTGGGGCTATGCATCTTAATGATTCATTAGGAAAACACCCTGGACTACAGGTTATTTTCAATCATCATGAACAAGCTTGTGCAATGGCGGCGGAAAGCTATGCACGACTAACGCAGCAAATAGCCGTAGTCAATGTTACAATGGGTCCTGGTGGGTTAAACACATTTAACGGGGTATTTGGTGCTTGGACTGACTCTATCCCTGTATTAGTTATATCAGGCCAAGTTACCTATCAAACAACAGTTGACAGTACTGAATTAAATCTACGTCAACTCGGTGATCAAGAATGCGACGTCGTGAAATCAGTAAAATCCTTTACCAAATACGCCATCATGGTGACCAAGCCAAAAGAAATTCAATATCATTTACATAAAGCACTCTATCTCGCCACAGAAGGTAGACCCGGCCCTGTTTGGCTCGATATCCCTATCGACGTACAAAGCGCGCTAATACAAGAAAAAGCCTTAAAAAAATTTTTTCCTGGCAAAGAGATAACACTACTTGCCAAAATAAAGCCAGATAAACTTCAAGAAGTCGTAGACAAGATTAAACACGCTAAAAGGCCTGTTATTTTAGCAGGTAGTGGTATAAGAATAGCTAAAGCCCATGATAAATTTTTAAATTTAGTTAAGCAATTAAAAATTCCCGTTACCACTGCCTGGAATGCGCATGATCTGATATCCAATAATCATCCTTATTATGTAGGCAGGCCGGGTTCAATAGGTGATAGAGCCGGAAATTTTGCAGTACAAAATGCGGATCTTCTATTGATACTAGGCTCTCGCCTCAATATACGTCAAATTGGATATAACTGGGAAACATTTGCGCGGGCAGCTTTTAAAATAATGATTGACATTGATCTATCTGAATTACTAAAACCCACCTTTAAAATAGATATTTCACTACATAGTGATCTAGCAGATTTTATAGAACAGTTAAGCACTTTAATCAAAAAAAATCCTATGCCAGAAAAAAAACACTGGCTGCAATGGTGCAAAGAAAGACAAAAAAAATACCCAGTTGTACTCAATGAATATTGGCTGCTTAACTTTAAGATCAATCCCTACTGCTTTATGCACGCTTTAAGCGAAAAATTAGCAGAAGAACAAATTACAGTAACAGGTAACGGCACCGCCTGCGTTACCGCTTTTCAAGCTATGATTATTAAAAAGGGACAACGACTCTATACAAATTCAGGCTGCGCTTCGATGGGTTATGATTTACCTGCCGCCATAGGTGCTTGTATAGGCTCGGGAAGAAAAAAAATTATCTGTATTACAGGGGATGGGAGTATTCAACAAAACCTGCAAGAATTAAGCACCATCGCTTTTAACCAATACCCTATTAAATTATTTATTTTGAATAATGGTGGTTATCACTCTATACGTCAAACACAACATAATTTTTTTGGCAAAAAATTAGTAGGCTGTGGTCCCGAAAGTGGTTTAGGATTTCCTAACTTCAAGAAAATAGCGAAGGCGTATGGAATAGTTTATGTAAAATGTGATACACATACCACGATGTATCGGGCTATAGAAACCACACTACAATCTAACCTCCCCACGATTTGCGAAGTCTTTTTAACCCCAAACCAAAATTTTTCCCCTAAAGCATCCTCAAAAAAACTACCGAATGGAAAAATGCGATCAAAACCCCTAGAAGATTTAGCACCCTTTTTGAGTAAAGAAGAGTTAGCTGAAAATATGCTAATTGAGAGTATTCCGGATCTAGGATAAATTAGCCTGTATATACCTTTCGATAATACTATCTAATTCATTATTAAACTGAAGTGATTAAATAAAAAGTTCACCAGGCTTTTTAAGAAAAACCATATTAAGTTTATCATTAGAATTTTTTTTATCCTGTCTGGTATGTTTAATTAATAACTGAACATCAATCGTATATTTTTCATTAGCAAAAAAATTATGCTTGATAAACTCATGAATAGATTCATAATAAGTTTCATCAATAAATTTCTTATTTAAAGCGATATAATTGGCGATATCTATACCGTAAGTAACCGCTATACCATGCGGAATAGCATAGTCTGTTATAAGTTCTAATGCATGACCAAAAGTATGGCCATAATTGAGCAGCCGCCTAACACCTGTATCAAACTCATCTTGTTGAATAAAATCCTTTTTAACGGTTAAACTTTGATAAATAGTAGTCCTTAAACAATCAATTTGAAGGTTAGCGCTGGTAAATAAATCCATTAACTCCATAAAATCTTGCTTACCCGCAATCAGTACAAACTTAAGAATTTCACCATAACCCGAATAAAGCGCCTGAGCAGATAAAGAATTTAAAAATCCTGTCCATATGAAAATTTTTTTAGGTGCATGGAAAGCACCAATTTCAAATAAACTTGAATGTAGTTGATACATTTCTTCAACATATTTTTTTTTACAAATAGCATCTGATTTAAATCGCTTCTGACATTCTATTAAACTCATCAAAACTCCTTACTGTTTTCTTTAACCCTTCTTCAATAGAAACATTTGGTTTCCAGCCTAAATTAACTGCTTTTGAAATATTAGGGGAAGAAATTTTAATAGTTGACGGCATATAAGTATCAGTTTTTAATCTTTCACGTCTAATTATCTTTAATTTTTTATTAGGAAATAATTTTATTAAACATTCAGCGAGCTGAAAAATAGATAAGCTAATATTAGGGTTACCAATATTGTACGCTTCAGTAGATTTTCCTTTTAATAACACTGAGAAAAAACCTGCTGTCGCATCAGCAAGATAACAAAATGACCTTATGGTAGATCCATTACTAAATAAGGTAATATCGCGATTATTAATAACATCACTTATAAAATTAGCAAAAGAGCGACTATCATTTAAATTTACTCCTGGCCCGTAAACATGATAGGGGCGAACTATTTTTACTGGAAACCCAAATTGATGCGTATAGGCAATACACATTGTTTCAGCCATTTTTTTGCTTTCACCATAACAAGATCTAAGCTTAAGATGGTCAAAATAAGCATACATTGTCTCATCAGTTGGAATATTTTTTTCAGTAATTTCTCCATAAACTTCACCAGAGCTAAAATAAAGAAAGCTTTCAATAGAGTTTAATTTTCCTAGTTCTAATAAATAATACGTCCCTAACACATTTGCTAATAAAGTTCCTACAGGATCTGTCCCATAATATTGAGGGCTAGCCTGACTGGCCGCATGAAATATGTAATCAATTTTTTTCTTTATAGTAAAAACTTGCGTTACATCTTGCGTGAGCAATTGAAGCTCATTCCTTCCTTGGTAATTTTTAAACCGTTTAAATGCTTTTTCTTTATTTCGCACTAAGCCGATAATAGTAACGCCTAAATTCTTTTTTTCATTTAAATATAATAAAGTTTCCACCATATAGGCAGGTAGCATACCATTGGCGCCTGAAATTAAAATTGTTTTATTTTTTAAATTATTCCAAGGAAGATTTGTTTTACTTATCATCTCCATATCTTCTTCAATGATTGCATTAAGCATAAAATTTACCTTTCAAATCGTTAACTTTTTTTTCTTTCGGATTAAACACAAGATATTTATTTAAGGTAAAGGCTATTACTGATAGTAAAACTATAGTAATGATTCCTGATACATAAAAATTTAAATCAAATAGTCTCAATAGTTTAATGAAACCTATACTCAAAACAGATAAAAATAAATAAATTAAAATAAATCTTAAAAAATTTTTTTTAGATAAATTTTTAAAAACAATATTTCCAGTTGTAAAAAAATTAAATACTATGCCTAAACCAGTTGAAAATAATACGGCCAAAAAATAATGAACACTTATAAAAATAAAAAAAGCATATAAACCATATCCAAAGAGCGTATTTACGCCTCCTACCCATATATAATTTATAATCTGCTGTTTAGTTTCCATGCTATTAAGATAATTCTCTAGTTAATGAAATATTAAAACTTTCATCACACATATACGAATTAATCTGGGAAAGTGTCTTTTCCCTCAAATTTTGATTGACTTGATAGCTCTGATACCACGCTACTGTTTTGCTTAACAATTTCCCAATATTCCATCGTGGCTGCCATCCCAAACTGATTTTTACTTTGCTAGAATCTAACCGAAGACAGCTTGTTTCGTGGTAATAAGAATTTTTATCCAAAACCCAAGATATAGGGCTACCCAATACCGAATAATCTCATCTGTAATCCAGCTTACCGATTTAATATTTTCATCATCTGGGCCAAAATTCCAGCTTCCAGAATATTGAGCAGGTAATTCATATAAACGTTGCGCAAGTACCAAATAACCAGCTAACACATCTAAAACATGCTGCCAAGGACGTAATGCGTTGGGATAACGTAGGTAAATAGCTTGCTGATTGAGGCAAGCATTAATCACATCAGGAACTAAGCGATCTTTTGCCCAATCTCCACCGCCGATAACATTTCCTGCTCGAACTGTAGCAATACCCATCCCTTTATTTTTGAAGTAAGAATCTTTATAAGCTTGTGTCACTAATTCCGCACAAGCCTTACTATTACTATAGGGCTCATACCCGCCCAATCTATCTGTTTCACGATACCCTCGATCAATCTCCTTGTTTTCATAACATTTGTCGCTGGTTACATTAACCACGACCTGGACCGAGTCATTTAAACGCACCGCTTCTAAAAGATTAGCCGTACCCATTACATTTGTTGTATACGTTTTTAATGGTTCTTGATAGGAATATCGAACGAGCGATTGCGCTGCCATATGAATCACAATTTCTGGCTGATGGTAATTGATTGTTTTTTGCAGCAAGGAAAAATCTTGAATATCTCCAATAATGCTATCCATTCCTTTTTCAACTTGTGCAATTTCAAAAAGATTAGGCAGAGTCGGCGGCAACAATGAAAAGCCGACAAGGTTTGCGCCTAAAGACTGTAACCACAATGATAGCCAGCTTCCTTTAAAACCAGTATGGCCGGTAAGTAATACTCGTCTCTCTCGCCAAAATTCCATTTCTTTAAAACCTTAACAATTAAGCGAAAACAGCGGATTCTTGATTTTTATTTATTTCGGCCCAACAATTCCAAGGCGCATTCCCTGAGGCCCACAGCTTTTCTAAAACATTTTTATCGCGTAGTGTATCCATGGGATGCCAAAAACCATGGTGGAAAAAAGCAGAAAGTTGGCCTTCGCTCGCTAACGCTTCAAGCGGTTGCTTCTCCCACAACGTATCATCACCCGCTATATACTCAAAAACCTTAGCCGATAAAACAAAAAAACCACCATTTATCCAAGCACCATCTCCCTGTGGCTTCTCTTTAAAAGCCGTTACTTTTCCTTCATCAATATTAAGTGCACCAAATCTACCTAAAGCTTGTACCGCTGTTAAGGTGGCTAAGGTATTCTGCTGCTGATGGTAAGCAATTAATTTAGCAATATTAACATTGCCAAGGCTATCGCCATAAGTGAAACAAAAATCGGCATTTCCGACATAAGGTGCAACTTTTTTTAATCTGCCTCCGGTCATCGTTTGTTCACCGGTTTCTAGCAATGTTATTCGCCAAGGCTCTGCCTTATTTTGATGAACTTCCATATGGTTTTTCGTCATATCAAAAGTAACATCTGAAGTATGGAGATAATAATTAGAGAAATATTCCTTGATTAGGTAACCCCTATAACCTAAGCAGATAATAAAATCATGAATACCATAACTCGAGAATATTTTCATGATGTGCCATAGAATAGGCTTATTACCAATTTCAACCATGGGTTTTGGACGTAAATCTGTCTCCTCACTGATCCGAGTACCAAAGCCTCCTGCCAGGATAACTGCCTTCATAAAATATCCTTTTTAGACTAAGCAGGGAATTGTAATTCAAATAGTTTAAATTGTCACTAGTATCTAACCTTTACCAAATTTCAACCTAAATGCAAAATCACAATTTTGAGGTCTGCCATCGACAATAGCAAAACCTTCTTTATAAGTATTTTTCTTATAAGCTCCCCAGGTAATGGCATCATCCGTTCTACTCTCGTTGGAAGATAAACGTAAACGATATAAGTGATTTTTTTTAAGTTTAACTTCTCCCAACCTAAATGAGTTCCAACTATTAGTTATAATCTGGAAAGCAAATCGGCTCATAGAAAAAATTAATTTACCTTCATTATTAAGTATCTCTAGTTTAAAAGGCTTATGATTGACTCGATCATAAGTCATTAAAAATAAATCTACTTGATTTAAAATAGAATTTTTTGCAATAAATGTTTGCTCAAATATTCTTCCTGAAGTAAGCTCACCAAAATTTATACTATTCTCTATATTATCTACACTCACTATATAGCGATCCACATTTTTATAATTAATATATAAAGCCAATATTACTGGAAGAAGAAAAATAAAAAGACCTATATAAAATCTGAGTCGGACATCGCTAAAACAATAGCTGCAATTTATAGTTACATTCAATGGCGTTTTATACTTAACAATAAATTGTAAAATCAAGTAACCCCAAAAAAGCGAAAGATAGATATTTGCGCTAAAAGTTTTAAAAACATTAAATAAATCTGACAGATTAACAGCTCTAGACATTGCAACATGTAAGATTTTTGACTGAAGCAATGCTAAATCAACGTTATTTTGAAACGCTAGTGAGATATAAGCTACAAAGAAAAACATGCCGACTAAATCATACAAAAGTAATTTAGAAATCTGTTTTCTTTCATTCATAAACATTGTGGTCAATAGCATCGCGGGTGTAAAAAAAATTAACCATTGTGGGTGCCACATAATAAATAAAAACGGGAAAATAGAAGAAACAAGATAAATATAAGCCGCAATCTTCTTAGCATTTTCCTCAGTATTATCTAATAAATAACTTATTCCAGTTAGTAAACTAAATATTAGAAATATATAATAAATTTTTCCAGTTCCAATAGATAAGTAAGCAGAAAAAACACGCCCAATTGCTGAGAAACCCATTACGTTAGTAATATAAGCAGGCGAATGGCCATATATAAGTTGGATACAAAGCGTAGGAATCGCAAAAACAAAACTATTCAAAGCCAAGCGCAATATTTTCTTCTCAAAAAATAAAAGTAATGGGAAAAATACAAAAAAAGGGAAATATTTAAAGGTAATTGCTAACCCGAATAAAAAAGAGGCTAATAGTATTTTCCTTTTTAGAAAAAATAAAAATCCCCATACTGTAAAAAATACATAAAAAATGTCGTATTGAGAAAAAATAAATTGTGAAAATAAAGCAAGTGGTGTAGTTAGCCAAAGCCAAGCAACATACTTTCCCCACGATTTTTCTGAACAATAAACCTGTGTAACTTTATAAAATATAAATCCTGTTGCTATATATACAAGCGAAGTCAGCGCTTTTAACCAATAAACAAGATATAAAGAAAAATGCTCCGATGATTTTATAAATCCCAAAATCTTAAGCGGATAAAGCCATATTGAAAAAATAATATAGATCGAAGGCGGATAATTAGCTATAACATCATTTTTACTATCATAAAAATCTAATGGGTTGCTAAATAGATAATTTAAAGAACGCCAACCTGTATAGTAGATATCTACATGAAAAAAAGAAAAAAAAATAATACTCAACAAAAAAATACTAATCAGATAATCAGTTATACTCCATTTAAATAGGGGAAATAATTTAGTAAAAAACTTCAAGATTACATTTCCATTAAAAAATTTGATTTGTATTAGGATTCTTCAATCTACTCTTTAAAATAAAAAAATTATTCCTTTTTTTGTCTACTTATATTACGGTTTCATCAACGAATGTTGGCGATGAAACAATGCGATTTGACTTAGTACAGGACATCTAAAAATATAATGTTTTCCATACTCCGGATTATTGAGAGAGTTCATACAGAAAGCATTTTCACTTTTTATACTTTCTATGGATTGCTGCGTTGTATTTTTATATACAATAAATATAGTCAATAAGATATAAACAAAGAAAGTAAAATAAAATCGAATTCGCACATTTTTATAAGAAACTTGCTGGCAAATTAATTTTTTTTTAAAGACGACTTGTCGTGGAAATTTTAGAATCCATTGTAAAATTAGATAGGTAGAAAATAGAGAAAAATAGAAATTAAAGCTATATTGATTAAAAAAATAAAATATATTTATTAACTTATAATGATTATTAAATGCAATATGCAATAACTGTGCTTGAAACATCGCTGCATCTGTATTATCTGCAAAACCAGAAATATAGCCAATATAAATCAGCACAGCTACTAAATCAAAAAGAAGCAATTTACTTATTTTATCTTTATTTTGCTGAATTGTAGTTAATACAATAGCGGATGTAATATATATTACCCATGAAGGGTGCCAAAGCATCAGTATAAATGGAAATGAACTACTAACAAGAAAAATATAAGCAGCAATTACAGCTAAATCTTGTTTTCTTATATTTAATGAAGAACAAATCCCTAATATTATTGCAAACAATAAAAATAAAACATAAATTTTTGTTTCAGCTTCATCAATTACAGCATAGAAAACACGTGATAGTGAAAAAAAATGTAATACGCCCTCTATAAAAGCAGGAGAATTTCCATATATTATTTTTACAAGAAGTATAGGTAGTGAAAAGATAATTCCACAAAAAAAAGCTTTATAAATTTTTTTTCTACTAGTAAAAGTATAGATAAAAATACAAAAAGTGGGAAATATTTAAGCGTAATTGATAAACCAAATAAAAAAGAAGGTAAATAGATTCTACCCTTTAAAAAATAAAAAAAACTTATAAGTGTAAGAAAAATATAAAAAATATCACATTGCCCTATAATAAATTGAGAAAATAAGGCTAATGGCATGGTTAGCCAAAGCCAAGTAACATATTTACCCCATACGTGGTTCGAATTATAAATTTGTGTAATTTTATAGAAACATATCCCCGTTAGCACATAGACAATTGACGTCAATAACTTTAGCCAATACACAAGGTAAATAGGGAAATAGGTTGGTGATTTTATTAGTCCAAATAGTTTAAACGGGTAAAGCCATGCGGCAAAAATAGCGAACGTAGTGGGAGGATAACTAGCCGTTACTGACGCATCAAGGCTCATAAAATGCTTACAATTATCATAAAAACTGAGCGGATTGCCAAATAAATAGTTTAAAGAACTCCAACCAATTAGATAAAGATCGGCTTGCTGGAAAAAAAAATAACAAAATAAAAGTACCACCCCACCTATGAAGTAATCAGCGCGAGTCAATCTAGATGTTGGGAACAAACTACGAATCGCTTCCATGCTTCAAATTCCTTTTTAGTGACTATATTTCTACTACAAGCAAAATTTGCAGAAAAAATAGATCCCTATTTCCTAGAATACTTATATATATGATAAATAATGATCAAATATATCTGCGAATTATACAGCTAGAGTCAAAAAAGTACACCTAAATTAGACAATTTACTTGCGAAATTTTAGGATAAAGTTAATTTACTACTTATGCTTACTGTTATCTATGCTATAATTTACCTTTTTTTATCAGTGTTAAAGTAAATTACAAAAGGATTGAGCTGATGATGGAATTACTTATAAAGTTGTATAAACTTAAAGTTAAGTTATATCTTTTAGTTTGCTCTATTTTTAAACTATTTTTTTCCTCTATTTCTGTTATTTCAAAAGATAACCCTCCCTTTAGTAAAGTTTACTATCAGCATCACTTAAATGTCTCAGACAAATGGGTTAACTACCTTGAAGTTTATGAATATTTTTTTAAAGCCTATGTTGCTGGCACTCCCTCTGTATTAGAAATAGGTATACAAAATGGTGGAAACTTACAAATTCTTAAACAGTATTTTAGAAATGCTAAAATTTATGGTGTAGATATTAATCCAAAGGTAGGGCAATTAGATCTAGGCGATGATATAAAAATATTTAACTTTGATGCCACTGATGAAAAAGCCATTAAAAAAAATTTAAACCATTTGAAATTTGATATCATTATTGATGATGGTTCATATATATGTTCTGATGTTATAAATTCTTTTTATTTATTCTTTCCTTTGCTAAAACCGGATGGAATTTATTTAGTAGAAGATTTACATACTTCTTATTGGAATAGTCATGGCGGAGCCTATCTCAGTAAAAACTCTTCAATAGAATTTTTTAAAAAATTTACTGACCTATTGAACTTCTATCATATAGAAGACGATTTAGCCCGAAATTCTTTTTCAGAACAAGATATTCATATTGCCCAATGGCTACAGGCTATCACCTTTTATGATAGCGTCGCCATTATAAAAAAATTAAAAAAACAAAGGAAAGGTCCTTATAAGCGTTCCGTGGTAGGGTCTTTTGACCCTATTGTGCCTCGCATTAGCGAGGCAATTAAGCAAGGCTGGTATTACCATGCTTAATAAAAATGTATTTTCAGCATTACTGCTAATCAAGGTTATAAAACAGTCTATAAAAAAAATAGCCTTATTTTTAATTCGCACTTTTTTTCACTGTCTGGATATGATCCGCTATTACAGTGTTCACCAGTTCAACAGTAAAATTATTGCTACGATTGTTAACGAAAAACACACTTCTAATAGTAGTGATAGTGGCTATGACACCTTAGCTGTCTTCGCTATCTTCCAACCTAAAGGTTTATCGACATTATTAAAACGTTCTATCAATTACTTATCGCGCCATAAAGTAAAAGTTATGATTGTAGCGCCACACCCGTTAAATTCAAGCGACATAGCCTTTCTGGAACAAAGACATTGTATGGCACTCCAACGTGCAAACTTTGGCCGTGATTTTGGTTCTTATAAATACGGTATATTATATTTATTAAATAATTTACATCTATTAAAACCTTATAAGAAAATACTTCTGGTCAATGACAGCATCGTATTTCCATTGAAAGAACAGGATGATTCTCTACGCAAGATACTAACCTATTCACATGACGTTATCGGATTAGCCGAAGGTTATGTGGATCATTGGCATATCGGATCTTATTTCATTTTATTTAAAAAAGAATTTTTTCTAGAAAATGCTTTACAAGAATTTTGGAGAAGATATAAACCGTACCCATCTCGCGTTTATTGTATCAATAAAGGAGAAATTATCTTATCACAAACCATTCTTAAATTAGCGCATCCTAACAAAACAATAAAGCTTATCTATGAAAACAGAAAAATATTAAACGCCTTAGAAAAATCACTTGTACTTAATAAAACTACTCCATTGCGTTTAACGCAACTCATCCATAATAATTTACTCACAAAATTAACCTTTTCTTCTGATCAACCGATCAATTTAAAAGAAATAGCTCATACGATGGAACGTCTTTCACTTATACATTATTTTGCGCTTATTTTAATAGAATATTTAGATTGTTTTTTTATAAAAAGGGACCTTTGCTTCCGTGAAATTTTTACGGTATCTCAAATACTCCATTACATTGCTACGATCAATGAAAATGAGGATTTTATAGAACAACTTTCGCTTGATCTTAAACATAAAGGAAAAACTTCATCGCTACCCTTTTTTAATAAGCTATTAACTTACGCAGCCATTATTTAGCATAAACGTAAGTAATTCATTAAAATTTTTCGAATACCAGATGAAAATGATTCAACGGGTTTCCAAGCCAGTTCTTTTTCTATCTTTGCTGTGTTAATCGCATAACGCCAATCATGCCCTGCCCTATCTTTTACGAAGGTTATTAATTCCGCATAATGATAAGCAGTAGGTCTTAATTCTGCTAAAATTTCACAAATCGTCTGAATCACCTGTAAGTTACTTAATTCATTATTACCACCTATATTATAGGTCTCACCTATCTTCCCTTGACGGATAATCTTATCAATAGCACGGCAATGATCCTCCACATAAAGCCAATCGCGTATATTAGAACCATTCCCATACACCGGTATGGATTTTTGCTTTAAACAGGCATGAATTACCGTGGGAATAAATTTTTCAGCATGTTGAAAAAAACCGTAATTATTCGAACAATTGCTTACGCTGGTAGGAAGCGCATAGGTATGATAATACGCGTTCACTAAATGATCGGAGGCCGCTTTACTTGAAGAATAAGGGGAACTCGGAGCGTAGGGCGTGGTTTCGGTAAAAGCAGGATCCTTTTTTTCTAAACTGCCATATACCTCATCAGTAGAAATGTGATGAAAGCGACAATACTGTGTATCCCATTTTTTCTCTTCTAACCAGTATTTTCGACTGGCTTCTAATAAAGTTAATGTACCCAACACGTTAGTCTGGATAAAAACAGTAGGATCCGCAATCGATCGATCAACATGGGTTTCTGCAGCAAAATGGACAATCGTGTCGATCTCATATTCTCGCAATAAAGCATCAATCAAAAGTCTATCGTTAATATCGCTTTGCACAAAACGATGCTGTTGTGGATACGGTAAACCTGCTAATTTCTTCAAACAGCCGGCGTAGGTTAATTTATCTAAATTAACAATACTCAGTTCAGGATAATGTTTTTGATAAAAATGAATAAAATGACTACCAATAAAACCTGCACCACCGGTAACCAGCATACTTTTTGGCAAATAACTCATGACAAATCTTTAATAACCTCTGTTAACCCATCAAGCCAAAGCTTAGGACGAATATCAAATACCTGTTCAATTTTATTCGACAATAAACAGGAGTTGTACGGTCTGTTAGCCGGCAGCGGGTATGCTGATGCAGGAATAGGAAAAATAGTCTTTGTTATTAAAGCTTGTGACTGTTTTGCCTGTTCAATAATATTATCCGCAAATTGATACCAACTTATCATTGGTAGACCACTATAATGATAAGTCCCCCAAGCCTGAGAACCTTGGTGCAAAGCACCTATGATAGTTAATAACACCTTCGCAATATCTGCCGCATAGGTAGGTCCTCCTCGTTGATCACACACAACCCGTAATTCGGACATCGCTTTTGCCTTATGTAAAATAGTTTTGACAAAATTATTTCCATAGCGCCCAAAAACCCAACTAACACGCAAAATAATATGCTTAGCCCAAATCTGCCGTATAGTGGTTTCACCAGCCAGCTTACTCTGGCCATACACTGATAAGGGATTGGGAATATCCTCTTCCACGTAAGATGTTTTCTTTTTACCGTCAAATACATAATCGGTAGAGATATGTAACAAAGGTATGTCAAATTGGCTCGCTATTTCAGCTAAATAGCGAACACCGTTAGCATTAACGGAAAAAGCTACTTCTTTTTCTGCTTCTGCACTATCTACGGCAGTAAAAGCAGCTGCATTTAATAAATAATCCGGTTTTACTTGCGTAATAATACGCTTTACCGTATCAGGACAGGCAATATTTAACTGTTGATGCGTATAAGGATACAAATCAAATTTTAATTTTGTTGCTAACTCAACAATTTCACGACCGATTTGGCCGCCGGCACCCGTTAATAATAGTTTTATTGACATATTGGCGAACTCCTTCTTTTAAACCGCGCCAAACAGCCGAGAAACTCGCTAAAGGCTCTGGAACAAAGGGTAACTTTCTTATTTCTAGCAAATTTCTCAACAGAATAACCATACGAAAAGAAAAAGAAATTTGTTTTTCCGAAAACAATAACAAACTATTTCGCATGGTGTAATAATAACGAAATGGACTTTGATAGTTAAGATTAAACCGTCCCACTTTTTTAACATTTCCTATCGTATGGCTCATCCACACATCTTCTAATCTAGCTAATTGAAAAGTTTTAGCATGCGCGCGTAAACACCATTCGGTATCAACCAGATCGATAAAATATTCTTTTTTTGGAAAACCAATCGTTTCTAAAGCAGAAACCTGTATCAACATCCCGGAACTAATCAATAATGTTTTTAACCGCCACAGATCGATTAATGCCTTTAACTGTACATTTTTTTCTAGCTTACTTCGCCATTTATTTTTTTTTGGCAGTGTAAGTCTGGGATCAGAACGTGATGGACCCACAGCAGCCAAACGCGGATAATACTTTTGAACCTGGTAAAAACCAACAATCATATTATCAACAAAATTATCAGGTAGTTGGCTGTCTTGATCAAGCAATAAAACAAAGTCAAATTTTTTATCAACTGCCATTTGACAAGCATAATAATGTGCACCACCTATACCCACATTTTCTGGACTTTGAAAATAATTGATAAAGCAAGGAATTTGGCGCTTCAAACTATTAAAAATCTGTGCATTATCAAAAAGTAAAATATGCACATTCGAAGATTCAGTACAAACCTTAAGTAACGACAGGAGTTGCTTTTCATCGGGATGGTAAAGTACTATAACTGCTAGGATATTAGGTCCTTCCATAAAAAATACCCTAATTAAAGTATTAGTATATCTCATATATAAGCGCTGTGCGATTGAACCGCAAAATTTTTTAAGTTCAATCTCCATCTTTTAATTATGCATTGAAACGGAGTTTATCCGATAAAATAAAGGGAACTTAACGGTGAAAGGTATTATCTTGTCTGGCGGCTCGGGCACACGATTACATCCTATTACCCAGGGTGTAAGTAAACAATTATTACCTATCTATGATAAACCAATGATCTATTATCCCCTCAGTACGCTCATGTTAATGGGGATACGAGAAATATTAATCATTACTACAGCAGAAGACCTAGCACAATATCAACGACTATTAAAAACTGGCGAACAGTGGGGCATCGATTTGTATTACAAGATACAAATGCGACCCGAAGGTTTAGCACAAGCCTTTCTTATTGGCGAGGATTTTATTGGTCCTGATCAGGTGGCATTGATTCTTGGTGATAATTTATTCTACGGTGAAAAATTTTCTAATACCTTAATAACTATCCGTGATCGTATAAAAGGAGCAAGTATTTTTTGTTATTTTGTTGATGATCCACAGCGCTATGGCGTCGCAGTTTTTAATGAATCTCGCTTATTGATTGATATTGAAGAAAAACCCACGCTACCTAAATCACACTGGGCCGTTACCGGCCTTTATTTTTACGATAATCAGGTTATTGATATTGCAAAACACATCAAGCCTTCGCCGCGCGGTGAGTTAGAAATTACGGATATTAACCGACATTATTTAGCATTGAATAAGCTAGACTACCACTTAATGAGTCGTGGCAGCACCTGGTTAGACACCGGAACGCATGACGCTCTACTAGAAGCCTCACATTTCATTCAGGTATTCGAAAAACGCCAAGGCTTAAAAATAGCCTGTTTAGAAGAAATCGCTTGGCGAAAAGGGTTCATCACCGATGAGCAATTAGAAATCTCAGCCCATCAGCTAAGCAAAAGCAGTTATGGTCACTACTTACTTCAACTTCTTAAACCCAGTTATGAAGCTTATTAAAACGCCTTTAAAAGATTTAGTCATCATTGCACCACAACGATATACGGATGAACGCGGTTTTTTTTTAGAAAGCTTTCAAGAAAAACACTATCAACAAATACTCAATACTCAGATCGTTTTTGTACAGGATAATCTATCACACTCAAAAAAACAGGTATTACGTGGATTACATTATCAACGACAACAACCACAAGATAAGCTTGTTACAGTAATAAAAGGTCGAGTGTTCGATGTCGCGGTTGATATTAGAAGGAATTCTCCTACATTTGGCAAATGGTTTGGTGCTATTTTAAGTGATGAAAACCATCATCAATTTTTTATCCCCAAAGGTTTTGCCCACGGTTTTTGTGTACTCAGTGAAACTGCCGATTTTCATTATAAATGCAGCGATTATTACAACCCCAATGAAAATCTTGGAATTTTATGGTCAGATCCCCATTTAGCCATTGATTGGCCGCTAAAGAAAGTGCTGCTGTCGAATAAGGATAAGTTGTACCCTTCTTTAAAAGATATACCGGAACAATTATTATTTTAAGTATTCAAAAATAGACTTCATCTATCTGTAAAGGATATGTTATTATTGTTGGCTCAATTTATTGTAGCATGAATAATTTTAACGAAGTTAAAAATAAGGATAAGGAATGTTCCAGCACACGACATACAAAATGAGCCGCGGTTTGCTAAGCTTACTAAAAGACTTACCTACCTCAGCAGATTTTGGCCTACGCATGAAAGACGAAAGTGAAGGACCTAGTCAAGTTGAACTTAGGTTTATCTTTAACACGCTGCGAATGGGGCTTAGACCTTATTTAGCTAAGCGTACACTGAAAGCACTTTATCAATCGCTTAGAACCGATGAAAATGAGCGCACAAACAGTCCCGTTGAGGTTACGTTTTTTTACAAAAACGGAATAGTCAATTCTCATCTCATTGATCAGGTGCTGCAAAGAATAGCGTGTCCCTCGTGCACTAAAGTAGAAGCTTCTGCTTTAGTTCAGGATCTCAAACATTATTTCAAGTTAGTGAATAACTTTAATGGACTTAGCTTTTTTTATCCTAGCCCTATTTTTTTTATGGGCATTTCATTTTTGTTATCGATCCTCATGCTGGCTTCTGCTGCATTTATACCTATATCTCCCATAATTATGTCAGTAATATTGGGAATAAGTCTTGGATTCATGGGAATAAGTGCAGTAACTGGATTGGTAAACTTTTTTATTCCTCGTCTTCCTCATTTTCTTTTACCTAACAGGCTACAGTCTCTATTAAGCAATATCGCTAAACTCGAAAAAAGTATAGCGGGCAAATTGAATAATGTTGAAGAAGCAATCGAAGTCACTGAAAAAACCTTCGATAATCATCTACTACCTTCCTATGAAGAATGTGTAAAAAACACAGCTGGACTTGTCGACAATATACTTCCTTCATATACCGAAGCGACAAAAAATCTCAGTCAATTGTCGTCGTCTTTTTTCAAATCTGCCGTAAATGATGCCGTATGTCAGACTGAACAGAACCAAAACGATCAGCGCCAATACCAGCAGCCCTACTGGTGCTAAAAATTACCAGCGCCATTTCCAAGCATAATAAAGCGCTGACTTAATAGCAATCCACGCCATGGCTCTATCATGGTATGATGCTCGTGTCCACGCATGTTTTATTTTAACGGTAGGCACATAGGCAATTTGAGATACGTTTGCCAAACGTCGCCCTATATCTGAATCTTCATAATACATAAAGAATTTTTCATCAAATCCGCCAATAGCCTTCAAAATTGCTAATCGACACAACATAAAACAGCCGCTAGGATTGGTCAAATTAAAAATAGGCCGATTATAATCTTTATTACGCATTTCAAAACTTGTCAGCGGCTTATTAAATATTTTTTTAAGCCAAACAGGAGAAAAACGACGCAAAAAACTGATCCAAAGCCGTGGATTGTGCCGACAAAGATAAACCCGCTTGTCAGCCATATCATAAACATCAGGAACTACCATACCTACGTTAAGGTTATCGTTCATAAAAATAAATGCATTTTTTAATGCGTCCGGTAGAATAACAATATCACTATTCATAATGAGGTGATAATCAGCATGGCTAGAAAAAATGGCTTGATTATGTCCATAACCATAGCCACCATTTTTAGGCGATGGCACATAGTAAATAGGTAATCCAGGAAAATGGTTTAAACACTCTAATTTAATGTCAGACGATTTCTTTAATGCGGTTGCACCATTGTCAACAATAGTAACGTCGTACGTTGTGTGTTCGGGAATCACACTAATAAGATTCTGTAAACAATTTTTTATATCAGAAAAGCTTTCATGATAGAGAACAAGACTAACTGATAACTTGATAGTATTCACTGATTTTTCCTTTAATTCGCATTTTCAGTGCCATATATATCTTGTACTCGATAACTAATCAAAATTTAGTACACGCTTTCGGCTTGTGTTATGGCGCTCAATTTCAAATTCCCCTGCAAAAATTGATATGAAATTTATTCAAATAAAATACCAACTTAAATTAAGCTGTTATAACGACTCTATTGATTCAAAGCAGTATATTCTTTAAATCCTTCGTCTACAGATCCAAAATATTTAAGCTGTCCTTTTTCTAACACAATCACTTTATTACAAAGGTTTTGAATGGTTTCATTGGAATGCGACGCCAATACTAGAATGCTGGACTGATCAATAAACTCACTTAAGCGTTTTTGTGCTTTTTTTATAAAGGCTGAATCCCCTACCTCGATCATTTCATCCATCAATAAAATATCAGGCTTAATACATGTCGCGACGACAAAGGCTAAACGTAATTGCATTCCCGCTGAGTAGGTTCGAACTGGCGCCAATAGATAATCACCTAACTCCGTAAACTCAGCTATTTGGCCTAATTTATCTTGAATTTCTTTACGCGTTAAACCCAGTAATAAACCTCTAACCATAATGTTTTCATAGCCTGTTGATTCCGGATTGATACCCAACATGACATTGAGTAAAGGCGAGATTTTACCTTCATAATGAATATGTCCCTGGATAGGTTCATAAATTTTTGCTAATACACGCAGCAAAGTACTTTTTCCGGCGCCATTATGGCCAATCAGGCCGACACGATCGCCATGATTAAATTTTAGTGTAATTCTATCTAAGGCCTTCACCATAACGATTTTTTCTTTACTGTTTAATACCCCTCCGGTCGTTAGACGCAAAAATTGTTTCTTTAGAGAGCGTGTACTGAAATTATAAATAGGAAAATCGACCGAAACCGAATCAAGTTGTATAGTGGCCATTTGTTAATCCTTTTTAGAAAACCTCACTTCTTATAGCCAATAAGCAATCCTTGCTCGATAACGTGCAAATATGACAAATGAAATGAATAAACCTAATGTTGTTACCGTAGCAATAAAACAAATCGTATAACTGGAAGGAAGCATGCCCAATAAAGGCTTTCTCAGTAATTCCATAAATTGCGCAAAAGGATTATAGTTAACGATATACTGGTAGTGTTCAGGTAGCACATTTGGCGACCATATAATGGGCGTTAAAAAAAATATGACTTGTACCAAACTGATAATCAATTGTGCAATATCACGGAAGCGAGTTCCTAAGATAGCCAATATCACACCATAAATCACACCATTTAACCAAATAACTAGTAAACTTAATAAAGCAAATAACGTATTCAGATTAATTTTCACTTCGAAAAGAAAAATAATAGGGACAAGAACGATAATATGATGAAAAAAAATAATAACACATCTACTTACCGCTCGAAAAACAAACACCGAGTATGGTTGCTTCATCTGTTTAATAAAATGTTCCGATTCAACAAAAATAGTCGCTCCTTCGGTTAATAAGGATGAAATAAGGCTCCAACCCAAAATACCGGTAGCCAGAAAAGGATAATATTGAGATAAATCCATTTTAAACAAGCGCCCATATAATAATCCCATCGTGTAAATTGTTATGGACATGCTTAAAGTAATCCAAAAAGGACCTAAAGTGGAACGCCGATAACGAAGTTTAACGTCTTGCCAAGCAAGTAAAAACCAAATACGCCATTCTTTCAGTCCATCAAAAATATCTGTTAATGCAAGACGATAATTTGAATTTAACGCAAGCTTAGGAATGGAGTAAGTATCATCCAAAGGTAAGTTTTCTTCTTTTATTCCATCTATCATTTCAGCCATCCATGTTATTTAGCCTCACATTTGAAATTGAGCATTGCTGTGAGTATACAATCTTAAACGCTATCTTCTGATATCAAATTAACTTAAGCTTAAGTTGAAATGACTTTCACTGCATTCAATGATTGTAAATGCTGTTTGCGTGTCGCTTCAACAAAACTCACGAATAAAGGATGTCCATCACGCGGATTTGAGGTGAACTCTGGATGAAATTGACAACCAATAAACCAAGGATGATCCTGCAATTCAATCATCTCCACTAACTTTCCATCTTCTGAGCGCCCAGAAATAATTAATCCCCGTTCTTCCAGCTTAGGCAATAGTTGATCATTCACTTCATAACGATGACGATGGCGTTCAATAATTTTTGTCCTATCATATAAAGCTTTCGCTTTAGTACCCTCTTTAAGATAACAGATCTGTCCACCTAAACGCATCGTACCGCCCAAATCTGAATCTTTATCCCGTTTTTCTAATTGACCTTCAGGTGTCATCCATTCGGTGACTAAAGCAACCACAGGATAAGCGGTTTCTGGATTAAATTCGGTACTGTGTGCATCTTTCAATCCTACATGGCGAGCAAATTCTATCAGCGCCGTTTGCATACCTAAGCAAATGCCAAGATAAGGTACTCCGTTTTCACGCGCGTACTGCGCTGCCATTATCTTGCCATCAATACCGCGCTTACCAAAGCCACCAGGAACCAAAATAGCATCTAAAGGTTCTAATAATTTTGTTCCCTGCTGTTCTAAAGCTTCCGCATCGATATAAACAATATTGACATGGGTATGCGTTTTAATACCGGCATGAATCAATGCCTCACTTAAGGATTTATAAGAATCCGCCAAGCCCATATACTTGCCTACCATCCCAATTTTCACTTCTGCTGTAGGGTTCTCTCTGGCAGCCACTACCTCTTCCCAGGCCTTTAAATCAGCGGCTGGATAATCTCTTAAACCAAATCGCTGCAGTACCATTTCATCAAGCGCTTGCTGATGTAATAGTAAAGGAATACGATAAATATTATTCACATCCGGCAATGAAATAACTCCAGCACGTTCAACGTTAGTAAACAACGCAATTTTTTCTCGTGAATGTTCTGAAATTTCTTCCTTTGAACGGCAAATTAACATATCGGCTTGGATACCAATCGATCGTAATTCTTTTGTCGAATGCTGGGTGGGTTTGGTTTTAATTTCACCGGCGGTACCAATATAAGGCACCCAGGTTAGATGGATAAATAAGGTTTGCTGGCTCCCTAACTCAATACGTAATTGCCGTATCGCTTCTAAAAATGGCAATGATTCAATGTCACCTACAGTGCCACCGATCTCTACTAGAGCAATATCTGCCTCATTGGCCCCTTTAATAATGGCATGCTTGATTTCATCCGTCACATGAGGAATGACTTGGACAGTGCCTCCTAAATAATCACCACGACGCTCTTTACGCAGTACACGAGCATAAATCTGACCCGCGGTAAAATTATTATTTCGCGTCATCTTAGCACGAACAAAGCGTTCGTAATGACCGAGATCAAGATCGGTTTCTGCACCATCTTCGGTGACAAACACCTCGCCATGCTGATAGGGGCTCATGGTACCTGGATCAACATTCAAATAAGGATCGAGTTTAAGCAGACTAATTTTAAGACCGCGGGATTCTAATATCGCCCCTAAAGAAGCTGCCGCAATGCCTTTCCCTAAAGAAGAAACGACGCCACCGGTAATAAAAATATATCGCGTTGCCATTTAAGAAATGTAAACCTCCGAAAACCATTGATTATCTAAACATCGTGTCAGACAGTTTGCCACTAAGGTAGCCGCTTGGGTTTCACTCGCTATACCACTGGCATAAACTGATGCACACACATCAGCAAAACAGGCACCTGTTTGAAAGGCTTGGAAAGCGATGGCTTCCGACTCTGTCAAACTCATGGCATAAGACTGTAATTCCTTGCGCCAAACAATGCAATACGAATTTTCTTTATGTAAGGCAGGAAGTTCAGCTTTTTGAACTAATGCTTTCCAAAAAGCAAACGTATTCCACTGAAAGTTTAAAAATTGAACAGATGGATGACACCTGAAGCAGAGGGATGGCCAATTCTGCGTAGGGATCCCCGACAATAAGCTGTGACTTAAAAAAGGCGCATCGGCAGCCTCTAGACTCAGACTTAGGGCACAAATGATGGCGGCTAATTCACTTAAATAAGCTTCCTCATGACAAGTTGCTAAAAACTGAGGAAACTGTTTGGTAAATTGAGAAATAGAGTAGAAACGTGAGGGGTATTCATCAATGTAGACCTCAGATAGCTCAGCAAAACGCTCATCGCCGAGATGGGTATGTAGCACCCCATATTCTTTTTCTAGCGCATCGAGAAGCCGCCAATGATAGCCATTGGCATAAACAGCCAATCGTTCGTCAAGGAGACCATTCACTGGACAAATTAATTGTGACGTAATCCCTTCATCCTCTTTCAACAAATGGTTTTGGAATGCTTGTTGTAAACTAACTAATGCAGACATTTTCCTCTTTCCATACTGTTTCTGCGATCTGTTTTGCCTGTTGTAACTCGGCTAATAATTCTGCCAACTGCGGAATATTATCGTCACGTTCTATCATCGTAGACACGTGACCAAAACGGCGCAAAGCGGTCGCATAAAGCGACCAAACCGAATCAATAACCGACGCATCATGCGTATCGATAATATGATCACCACAATTTTTATGTCCTGCTAAATGGAATTGGCGTACACGATCGATTGGAATCGCATTGATATAATCCAATGGATCAAACTGGTGATTCACTGAACTGACATAAATATTATTAATATCAAGTAAAATAAAACAATCCGCCTGCTCAGTAATAGCGGCTAAAAATTCCCATTCTTTCATCGTTGAAGCTCGATATTCAATGTAGCTGGACACGTTTTCTAATAAAATCTGCCGCCCTAGAAAATCTTGTACTCGTTTCACCCGCTCTACGACATGCTTTAACGCTTCTTCGGTATAAGGAAGCGGTAAAAGATCGTGAACATTCACTTCATTGATACCTGTCCAACATAAGTGATCAGAAACCCATGCCGGTTGTACCGAGGCAGCTAATTCTTTTACTTTTTTTAAATAATCAAAATTAATCGGATCACAACTTCCTATGGATAAGGATACGCCGTGCATCACGACCGGATAAAATTCACGAATACGATGGAGATAATAAAGTGGTCTGCCGCCCGATACCAAATAATCTTCAGTAATGACCTCAAACCAATCAATTTTAGGATGCGTTTCTAAAATAGCCGTGTAATGTTGTGCACGTAAACCGAGACCGAAGCCAAGAAAATCCATCAGAAAAACAACCTACTATTCATAACGGCTATAAAAAAAGCCGCGTTTCAAACGCGGCTTTAATTGTACACACACTATTTGCTAATGGAAAGCCATTAGACAAACGTGGATGAATTCTTATGCATTCATTTGTACTTGTGTATTTTCTGCTCGGCAGCGGCGATGATGGCGTCTTTTATGTTTTTTGGTAGGACATACTTGTTTACAGCTACTCATGCACTTGCAAGTATTGCAGGGTGCAGCGCAAGGTGTTTCACAAATAGGCGTATTTTCTGGCACATTTCGCGCACCGGTAGCACAACCTGAAAGTATGATAGCAGCTGCAGCGGCTGCAATAACGAGACCCGTCTTTTTCATGATCATGATCATCTATCCCCTGTAATAAAAATGGATTAAGAAAAATTTTTCTGTCGCTAGATCGATGTTGACAACAACTAAAGCGTATTCATGACTAGCAACAACTTAGTTTTTATACATAATTAGAAAAGAATGCAAGTATTTTTTAGTTTTCATTCAATAAATGCGCAAAAACTATACTATTTTTCTTTCTATAAAGCTGGCGTCGTAAATAAGTTATGCTTATAAAATAAAGCACAAAAAGAATTAAAAAACTAATAAACAAAATTCCTTCTGCCAATTGATAATAATAGGCCAATAAACCTAAGCTACCGAGTACTAAATTTATACCCCCTAAAACTAGACAAATTTGCAGCGCAGAAAAATTAAATCCAACTAATAAATGGTGTAAATGTTGTCGATCCGAAGAAAAAATTGATTTCTTTTTACTCACTCTATAAAGCATTACAGCCGTTGTATCAAATAAAGGTAATATCATAATCCATAACATAGTAACGGGTGTTATTATCTGCGCTCCGGTCTGAGAAAGATCAATTAAAAACCAAACCAAAACAAACCCTAAAAACATACTACCTGCATCTCCCATAAAAACTTGGGCATGCAAACGACTAGGCCATCTAAAGTTAAGACATAAAAAAGCCAATACAGTCGCTATAACAACTAATAAAATAGGCACGGCTGAAATTTGGCCGTTCGTTATTGCACAATAAATTAATAAGAGTAATTCTATCAACACAAGTGTTCCTGCCAAACCATCGATACCATCTGTCATATTAATCGCATTAATAATACCTAATCCCGCTATAATAGTGACGGGAAGGCTATAAATACCTAACCCTATCTCTCTATAAAAAATCAAGTTACCCAAATGCGTTAACTTTATTCCGCCCCAAAAAAACATCAATAATAAAGCAAAAATTTGCGCTACAAATCGGCTTTTAGGTGAAAGTTCATGAAAGTCATCCAATAAACCGACAAAAACTAATAATGCCGAGCCAGCAATAAAACTACGATAATATTGTAAAGAAATCGGTAAGGTTAAAAGTGCAGCGAGAAAGCCAATAAACATCGCTAATCCGCCTATCAAGGGAATATCGCCTTGATGCTGTTTGCGACTATTGGGTGCATCGACTAAGCCAAGGCGTAGCGCCAATGGTTTCAACAAAAATATACAGCTTAATGTAATAAAAAACGCAATAAAGGCAGAGAATAAATACATTGTTTAAATTCCTTTTATAACAATTTTTATTAAATTATTAAGTCGTTTTCTGAATTGACTTTTCTAGGAGTTTCGCGAATCGATACATCTCGAATCGTCGGGTCCTGTCGCTCTCGGCATCCTGCACTTAATTTTTTCAAATTAAGTGCAGGATTAGCCTATGCGTCAGCCGGCGCCGATGAATTTTTATTTACGAAACTCCTATTTTCTTGAAACCATATACAATCCTAATTCTTTAAAATCATCGCTTAAACTTAAGTTAAAAAGGCGAAGTAATTTTTTAAAAAAGAAAATCAATTTCCAATAAATTTATTTTTGAGAAATAGATATCGAAATAATAAACTTTCTAATTAAACAGCAAACTGCATACTATAAAGTTTGGCGTAATAACCATTTTTTGCGAGTAATTCTTGATGTGTGCCGGTTTCAACAATGCAACCGTCATCTAAAACTAAAATTTTGCTGGCTTTTTCTACCGTAGAAAGTCGATGTGCAATGACTAAGGTCGTGCGATTGTGCATAAGCTCCTCTAATGCCGCTTGTATATGCCGTTCTGCTTCGGTATCTAGCGCGGAAGTCGCTTCGTCTAAAATTAAAAAGGGCGCATTTTTAAGTAAAGCACGTGCAATAGCAATTCGCTGTCGCTGCCCTCCTGATAGTAGCACACCATTTTCACCGATTAAAGTGTTAAGCCCTTCCGGTAATTGTTGAATAAATTCCATTGCATGTGCTGCTTTTGCAGCACGAATAATGTTGGATTCACTAATATGGCTTAATTGACCATAAGCAATATTGTGGGCAATCGTATCGTTAAATAAAGTCACATGTTGTGAAACTAAAGCAAATTGACTGCGCAGATCATGTAATTTTAATTCGCGAATATCAATACCATCAATGAGGATCTTTCCGTTATAGTTATCGTAGAAACGCGGCAATAGATTAACTAAAGTTGATTTTCCACTACCGGATCGCCCGACGATAGCAACTGTTTCGCCAGCATTAACCTTGAAATTAATATCTTGTAAAACCGATTGCTTGGGTTGATAAGCAAAACTAACCTGCCTATATTCTAAAGTGCCTTCTACTGTCTTTAAAATATGAGTCCCTTGATCCGGTTCTGCTTTCTCATCCAGTAAACTGAAGATACTATTCGCTGCTGAAATACCACGTTGAATAATAGAATTAACGGCGGCTAAATTTCGCATCGGTTTTAGTAATAACAGCATCGATGTGACCATAGAGGCAAATCCGCCCGCGTTAATATGTGTCAAATGTGAGGTGGCAAGGTAAATCGTAATCACGACGATTCCCCCTGCAATCAACTGAACCGCTGTGCTTGCCAAAGAACTCGTCACCACCACTTTTAATTCACGAAAGCGATTTTTTCCTAGCAATTTTTCAAATTTTTGTGTTTCATATTTTTCTCCGCCAAACGTGCGAATCACTTTATAACCATCAATCACCTCTTCAGCGACTTGTGTTAATTCGCTCATAGAATCTTGCACTGCTTTATTTAATCCACGCATACGACGACTAGAATAACGGGCTATCCAAATCATCGTGGGCACCGCAACAAAAAAAAGAAAACTTAATTGCCAACTTGCCATTAACATAATGACAATTAAACCTGCAATAAAAGCACTTTCTTGCACCAAGGTAATTAATGAATTGGTACTCACATTCGCTATTTGCTCAACATTGTAAATAATCGTAGAAAGTAATTGACCCGAAGTGGTGTTATCGTAAAAAGAAGCTGGTAATCGTAATAGTTTATTCAATACTTCCTGTCGAATCTCCATCACCGTACTTCTCGCAACACGCGCTAAACAATAACCTGAAGCAAAGTTGGAAAAGCCACGCACAACAAAAGCAATCACTAAAATTAAAGGCAAATAACGGATAAAGTGAATATCCTTATCCACAAAACCTTTATTCAGTAAAGGTTTTAAAAACCATACCAAACCCGCATCGGTAGCGGCCAAAAAAACCGTGCCTATTATCCCTAATAAAAACCAACACCAGTTACGATGTACATAACGCAATAAACGACGGTAGGTATAAAAATGGGATGTAGATTCTGTCATAGTTTTTCAACGTTGCTGATGCCAAGCTCCGCTTAAGTACCTAAACTTAGAAAATGTCTTCAAATGTGCTAGGACGAGATAAGAAACGTTGTTTTTCGAGTAGCGCAACGGAGCATACATGAAGTATGTAAGTAGCGAAACACAGGGAAACAACGTTTCTTAACCGTCATCGTGCATTTGAAGACATTTTCTTAAGTTGCGGTACCGCCTACTGTGAGTGCATCAATCTTTAAAGTCGGTTGTCCCACGCCGACAGGGACACTTTGTCCTTCCTTACCACAACTACCAATGCCGCTATCTAACTTTAGATCATTTCCTATCATAGAAACTTGCGTTAACACTTCTGGACCATTGCCGATTAACGCCGCACCCTTAACAGGTCGCGTGATACGGCCATTCTCAATGAGATAGGCTTCACACGCAGAAAATACAAACTTACCTGACGTAATATCAACCTGCCCGCCGGCAAAATTCACGGCATACAGACCCTTCTTGACAGAAGCAATAATTTCCTCTGGGACATAAGGCCCCGGCAGCAGATAAGTATTAGTCATTCTTGGCATCGGCAAGCAGGCATACGATTCGCGACGTCCGTTACCTGTTGACTGGGTTCCCATTAAACGCGCATTGAGTTTATCTTGCATGTACCCTTTTAAAATCCCTTTTTCAATCAGTATTGTCCTTTGGCTAGGTGTCCCCTCATCATCAATAGTCAGTGAACCACGTCGATTCGGTAGCGTGCCATCATCCACAACCGTACACCCGGGTGATGCAACACGTTCACCGATGCGACCGGTAAAGGCAGAACTGCCTTTGCGATTGAAATCCCCTTCTAAGCCATGCCCTACGGCTTCATGTAATAGCACGCCTGGCCAACCTGGACCTAATACAACCGGCATCATGCCTGCCGGTGCGGGTGCCGCATCTAAATTTAAAATAGCTTGTCGAACCGCTTCCTCGGCTAAATTAATGGCCACTTTATCACGTATAAAATAATGATAATCACTGCGTCCACCACCGCCGGCAAAACCTTGCTCCCTATGCCCTTTTTCTTCAGCAATAACGCTGACATTTAAACGAACTAAAGGCCGGATATCGGCTGACATCGTACCATCACTGTTCAATACCAGTATCGTTTCTTGTACGCCGACTAAGCTCACATTGACTTGCTGAATACGCGGGTCCATTGCACGCGCCGCCGCATCAATCTGATGTAATAAAGCTAATTTATCGTTTTCATTTAAGGATAAAATGGGATCGATAGGTGGGTATAAGGGACTTGCCAGTGGTTTTTTTTGCCAAGCATTCATCCGTCCATGCTGCCCACTTCTCGCAATGCTGCCTGCCATTTTAGCGGCTGATTCTAAAGCCGGTAACAGAATATCATCTGAATAAGCAAAACCTGTTTTCTCGCCACAAATCGCACGCACACCAACGCCGCGGTCAATATTGAAGCTGCCACTTTTAACAATGCTATCTTCTAATAGCCAACTCTCTGACTGCGTCGCTTGAAAATAAAGATCCGCCATATCCACAGTCGGACCCAATAACTGGCTTAACACCGTTTGCAATTGATTTTCTGTAAGACCCGCCGGCTCTAATAAGGCTTCGCGTGCCAGGGTAAGGTTGCTTTTTATCATGCTTCTCATCCTAACGTAGCTACGCATAGGATGCAATTGCATTAGATCGCTTTCATAACCTCTTATCATATTGTTTAAAGTCTATATTTTTTAGACAAAAATGGATTCTATCCTCACGAAAAATTTTGGCTGGTCCTAAGCCAAAAATGAGTTCGTATACTTTGAATACGTCATTAGCTACAAGTCGTAGATAATAATATTAATCCATTACTGTTTCTTGCTGTCTAACTTAGTTTATTGATTTTTATGATTAGAATATAAAATATTTTTTGAATGCTAAAGGCTGGAGCGTTAATGTATGCAGGAATCAGAAAAGCTATTGCAAAACAAACAAGGGAATGTAGAGGCTATTTTTCTTGAACATTTCTTAAAAGACTGGTCGGCAACAAATACCGCTCGTTTAGCGGTGCAGCCACAGAAAATTGTACGCGATCCCGAAGGAGTACTTCATGAGAATTGGTCTAATCTCAGTGAAGTTATTAAAGCCGATACGCTATTCGTGCAATGTTTGGTTATAAACCAGTATCTATCCATACAACAAGCGTTTCAAAGACTTTTGGCTATTAAGCAAGTACTGCATAAACTATCACCTTACTATGAAGACGGGGATTTAACAGCGAGTTGGCAAGGGTTGTTGGCGAATCAACAACAAGAACTTATTACCGATCTCAATATAAGAAAATATGTTTCTCATCATCCCGAGAGTAGTTATCAGGAAGCATTTAATTATAGTCAATCTTTATTAAAGCAGAAAACAATGACGACGCCTTCGATGGTAGAATTACGCTGGTATTACCTCAAAGACAGTTTAGATAGCTGGGTCGATTGGCAACGTGCGAAAATGCACTGGCTTAATCCTTATCAAATTTTAAACGCTGTCATGGCGCAGTACGGACGACCTTTCCCGTATGAAGTTTTTCAGCAACAGGTTGATATTGCTAACTTCCCTAATATTCGTTTTTTAGATGAAGCCGCCTTATTATGGAAACAGCTACAACCAGCAGATACATTGCAAAGCGTAGTAAAAAATGGGACGTTTTCATTCTCTTTATTGGAAAATGAATACATTGATGCGCTTTCCAAGTCTTACCAAAGACAAAAAATTATCGATCAACTATTCTCACAAGAAGAAATGCTTACTAATAGTCAAGCTATTTATTTTAATGGGATTGCATTTAAAAACGCAGCCGGCAAGCTATTAACTGATTTTATCAATTGCACAGAATTAGAAAAAATACCTGATTATCAAGTATCATCGCCCGCACAACGACGTCGTTTATTACAGGAAAAATTTTATCAAATCGGCGAAAGTGAATACTATAAAATAGGAACTTTGTTACACTCATTGGAATCTAGTTTGCAACGTATTTACTATTATCAATTTTTGGAACTACCTCTTTACAACAATAGCCAAACAAAACTGCTAAATTTATTTAAACAAAGCGAAGAGCAATGGAAAAAACATAAAAATTACCCCATTCAACCCCGCTTATTATTAGCATTACATTTAGCCGAATCCAATAATGTAACGTTTTCTGATCCCGATTGGAAAGTTAACATCAAACAACTTTTTAACTATTTAGAGAAAGAAGTTGAAAAAATATTCTTAAACCCGCCACAGTTTGATCGTGTAAAAGCAGCTATGGCTGTTCTCCAAGCACAAGGTATGGCTTTGCAGGAAATTAAGCAAGAACGCTTTTATACCATAACAGGGGATAATGCCAATTTATCCGTCAGCTATTTTGGTACGCCCTTGGAACAATTCTTAAAAATTGCTGACTGGGATGGCGTTATTGGCAAAGTAATGCATTATAAGGAAAAAAAATTGAGCCGCAAAAAGCGCTACAACAAGCAGAAGAACGTTTCAATGCTCACCTATATCAAAATCCCTGGGTTAAAAATAAGGCCATCGATAATTTAAAGCATGCAGATAAGGAAATTACCGATAACGCTGTCGCACAAGAAGTGAAACGTATTGTAGCTAATTACCAAACAGAAACTGAAAGTCATCGTGCCTGGATAAGGGGTTTAAAAACATGGGTAAATACCCTCCCTGTAATTGGACCATTGTATACCATCAAAGAAGGTATTCGTGATAAAGATCCTGTAGAAGTTCTGTGCGGAATTTTTTTTCTTTCGTTAGATGCACTTGATTTATTAGCGTCAGAAACAAGACCGGAAGCCATTGAGCTACCGGTAAGAGAAAGAGTTACCATCGATACCCTACAGACGAGTTTTAAGAAATTAAATCTAGCACCTGCCGATTTACCTTTGCATGACAATATCTATATCACCTCTGATCCATTTAGTATCAGTCATTCTGATGAATTACCCGTGGCCTATCAATTTAATGCCGAACAAGTGCGCGCTGGAAGAAGGGATTTAACTTGGCAGGAGTATCCACTGGTTTATTTAGCGGATGAAGATCGAGTCGTACCCGTGAAAGCAGAAGGTGGCTCTTTCCGAGAAATTAATTGGCACACCTTGGAAGTAGACCCTAAAAAACATCTTATTTATAAAGATAAAGAATCCGGTAAATATTTTTCTCACAGTGCCGGCTTAAAAGGAGGAAATCCTAGTAAAATTGAATTTACTGAACAAGAATTAAGACAACGCATCACGGTTAAAGAAACAGAGGAAATATTTAAAACAGCTAATAATTATATCAAATATAACTTTGAGGCATTATTTTATAAATGCTTTGATACCAAAAAAGCTTTAGGTGCTAGCGTATTTAATTTACGTCGGTTCTTGCGGTCAGTTTATCAAACTAGCCCTAGCTTTAGGAGGCTATTTAATCGTTTTCATGAAGATTTTATCTCAGCCCAGCGAGACAAACTTTGGGAAATCAGAATTAAGCCTAACACCATCATGCGTACTGATTTTGAATCTAACGTAATCTACATTGGCTCAGATGCAGAAATTGCAACCCACACCTACTTTAGCAGCCAAAATAATTTTGAAGTATCCCATCCCGAGCAAGTTTATCTCCATGAGATGCTTCATGCTTTGACAGGGAAAAACGATCCATTAAGAATAGTCGATATTCGACATCGCGGCCCTATCGTTTATTTAACTGATAAAATTTTGAGCGAAGCAGGTTATTCGTTTCCAGAAAGAATGATGTATAGACGTTTAACTTCGATGGATGCCAATTCAGAAAATTTCGAATTGCAATGCCAACACCATAGAGAAGCTGAAAGACCTTTAATTGCACAGGAAAATCAGTTTTGGATAAGTTTATTGATAATACGCCCACAATAGATGAATATGAAAATATTTTTGGTGAAGACCTCTCTTCTCGTTATACGATTCAAGAGCTAAATACGTTTTTTGAACACTCTCTTTCTAGTCCAGAAGTGAGTACAAAACCGCCTTTTGAAGAACGATTCCTCGAACGCTTTTCAGCGCAAACTCAATATATAGACTGGTTACGTGATTTTTATGCAAATTTATATATTAAAAGTGATACATTTTATTATTTATTTGATCGATGGTATAACCTATTATCAAAATTAGATAATCGATGGCACTTTGAGTTAAGTGATTCAGCGGCACGTGCAGAATTACCGGTTAATAAACAGGTACATGCTATTAGTGACTTAAGAAAAAAAATATATATTTTTAATGATGATACTCTTTATTTAACAGATAAAGGATTATTACCGGTAGAAAGAACCCGCCAACTGGTTCATGAGATGGTGCAAATATTAACAGAATTTAAAGATTCTCCTACTGATATCGCTTTAAAAAATCGCGGCGCTGTTGTTGTCATAACGGATAAAATACTAGACGAAGCTGTCTACGGATTTGATAAGCGTCTTGTTTATGCGCTCGCTAAAAGTAGTGATAAGGCTAAACAGTCTGTTCTATTAAGCTACCAATTAAAAGCGAGCCGAGCCGCTAATTTAGAGGATCGGCTACTCAAAAATAGTCCTATTTTCCGAAAGCACTGCGCAGGTTGCCGTATAAAGCGCTCTTTACCGGAAAAAAAATCTTTATCTACCGTGTTTAACTCAAATCTAGCTTTTCAACAAGAGGATATAACGGCTGAAAAGGAAAGAATACAGACTTATTTAAAAAAACATAATATTTTACAATCTTTGCATTATTTAAATGTCGAAAATGCTAATTTAACCTATAAATCAAATGGAGCTCCTTCCTTTTTTTACAAAAATGCGTTGTCTTCTCATTCTAATAGTTCAGCAACAGACCTCGCGTATAATGCTACTGTCCCACAAAGGTAAACATCTAAGGTTCTAGTTGCTTTGTTTTTCAATTTACTTTGAAGTTTTCACCACTTCCGGCTTGCCCCATGATCCGTTGATACGATAGCTTGTTTCTGCAATTTTTTGCACCGTAGAACCTAGTACCGTGTTAGCGACCCAAGTGATTGCGCCCGCAATAGGACCCCCTGCTAAACCAACGATTACGGGTAAACTCGATGTAAAGTGTGGAACTACTTTAACAATAAGATCATAATCTTTTGCTTGTAATCCCACTCGACCGGTAATTGTAATAGCCGCAACGGGTCCTTCAATAGCGACATCTTGCGTGTAGGCGTTACCGCCTCTTAAATTGAAATGTCCCTGTAAGCTTGTAAAGTCAAACCCCTTCCCTTTTAAATCACTAAAATCTAACTGCAATCGTCGACCTAAACTTTGTAAACTTAAAAAGATCAACAATCGACCAAAACTAATTTTTGCCTCGGCACTAGATCCCACATCCACTATTTGGCCATTCGTGGCACTAAATGAAAAATTACCCCGCAGTTGCGCAAGATTCATATCATAGGGTGCGCCAGGCCAGCGCAAATTAAATCGCATATGCGCTTGTTCTGCAGTAATGCTGGCCGGCAGTCCTAAATTACGTAAAAACCCACTCAAGTCAGGACTGTCTAATTGTCCTACCAGTTCCGTATGTTTATTTTCTTGCCTATGCCAAGCACCGCTGGCTATTAAATGATAGCTGGAATTACCTGCCTGTAGTTCGCTAATGCCAACTCCTGCCAAGATGGGACGGAGTTTTAATTGTAACGCACCAAAATCCATATTGTTGTATTGAACATCCTTAGCTTGTAGATTAATCTTTGGAATTTGTTCTATATTCCATTGACTCTGTGAAGCCGTAGCATTCAAATGAATAGAAGAAAAATTTGCCTCAATGGCTTGGGTCTTATTATTAGGGATTAACACACTTCCTTGTACCATTTTATTATTAAGCACAAAACGCCAACCCTTTTTTTCAGGATTCAATAGCGTCTGAATACCTTCATAGTTAATGGCTAATTCCGTACTGGGTGTTGAACGAATCGCTATCGTAATCGGTTTATTCCATAATAAGCCTAGTAAATTTTGCGCCTGTACACCCGTCTGTGATAAAGAGAATTGACCCTTTAAGTTGTCGATTTGAATATCATGCGCAGGAATTTTTGCTGTGGCGTTTTCGACAGTACCAAGCCCAGCCACCGTTAATTTTTCCTTTCCGGATTCCAATGGAATCGTAAGCTGTAGCGCTAACTTTAAAGGTCCAGCAAGTAATATCCCTGAGAGACTTCCTATTTCTTTAGCCAGCGGTGTTGTTTGCAAGAATGCTAAACCATTTTCTAAGCGGGTATTAATCGTTGTTGGCGCAATATGTAACACGGCTTGCACATGTGACTTAATCAGGGGAATAGTAGCTTTAATATCTTTTAGAGGGGTTGAAAAAATTTGCGCCGAATTGACGAACAGTTGCATCTGCCGACCCAAAAAAACCAGTTCGCCATTAATTTTTTGTAAGTTCGGCCAATCGGCTTCGTAGTGCAATTCTGTATTTTTTATCTGTGTATCAATTAAGAAAGTACCGTCGTTTTTATCAAAAGGAAATTCAGCAAGGGGTCCTTGTAACAATACAGTACCATCGCCAAAACCTTTTACGAGAGCACTATTTAACCAACGAACCAATTGCGGCCCGACAAAAGGGAGTGGTAAATAATCACCAATATGAGAAGGTTGCACCGTTTTCACATGCGCTAATAAACTCATCTGCGGGCTTATTTTCGCCGTTGGAATGAATAAACCCATTTGGCCATTGGCGGCCACATCTGCATTGGCGACATCAAATTTTTCTACTTGTATTAAAGTCCCATCCCCTCGGCGTTGCCAATGCAATTCACTCGCTAGATTATCGAAATGCAATGGCGCTTTAAATAATTTCATAAAATCTATTTCTAGATTCTTTGAACGTGCAATAAGGTTTCCTGATAAAGGTGTGATATGGCAATAAACATTTAAACCTTTAATACCGGGTATCTTATTCCAAGGTGAAAAGGCCAAATTCCGTACAATCGTATTCACACTCCAGCTTGCCTGTTCCTTCCCTTTCCATTCTACGTTGGCAGAAAAAGGCATTATGTTAAATGGAGGTTGTGTTTCAGCTTGGAATAGACTCTTACGCAGGCTATCGACTAACGCATGTAGGTATATAAAATGATCTTGCTGCCAATCGGCCCAAACTTTGAAATTCACTATCCCATTTTTAAGCGAATATTTTTTATTCAATAAGGCTAACCATCTATCCAGTAAAATAGATTGTCCCTGCAAATATATAGGACCTTTTAATGTTGTTCGCGTTGGTGCTGAATACGATCCGGTCAAATCTGCCATCAATGTTAACCGAGAGGATTGCGGTTCCAAAAATTGTAGATTAGCACTTAACTGATGATGATCCTGTTTATTTTTTAGTATTGCATTCAACCGCATTGCTGGCCATTTAGGATCGGATGCCGGTGTGTAAACCAAAACGATATCCTGCAAACTCAAACTGGGCTGTACCAACAACCAGCCCAGTATCTCATTAAATCCTTGCGTCGATTCATTTTCTGGATTAACGAATGAACTCATTCCTTTAACAATAAATTGATTATCTTTTGTTTGATGAATGACCAATTCCAAACCGCTAAGCTTTACATCCGCTAATTTAATATTTCCTGTTAAAAGCGTTTTGAAAATATCAATGCCCACATCACCTTCTTTTATCTGCAATAAAGGCTGTGTTTTAGAATCATTCCAAACTGTCACCTGTCTTCCTTGTAAAACAGGTGATAACCCTCGCCAGGACACCCTAAACTGACCCATTTGCACCGGTTTATGCAATAATTCGCTGACAAAACGCTCAATCGTTTGCCCGCGGTGATTAAAATAGGGGGTTAAAAGATGGGCAGCAACAACCACCAGTGCAAAAAAAACAATGCTACTGGCTAAAAAAACAACAGCAAAACGCAGCAATACAAAAAGCAAATGTTTCATTTAATCCATGCGAAGCAATGATAGGTTTTTAGAGCGTGTCTTCAATTGTGCCAGAATGAGATAAAACACTTCAGCATCATGCAACCAAAAACACGCTCTAAAAGGGAGGCACGTTTCATTAGAAAGTCCTTGTCTCACGCTAGCGTAGAAAATATTGAAGAAAAATCGAGACAGTAATTTAGCACAGTTAGTATTTTATCTAAATCCTTTAAAGAAAAAAATTTAATTAGAACTTATAAATAGGAGATAATTTAGAAAGAGAAGCAAACGCTAAGGCTGTAAAAAGGACATAAAAGCTACCTTGTGTTACATCCATTAACCAAGAATTAAATAAGGAGCCCACCGCAATAGAAACCAAAACCGCTTGGGCAAAATTTTTTCGTGTTGACGCCATTTTAAAGCTTTCATGCCAATGAACATAAAACAAGGCTAACAGAACAATAATCCCCAATAAACCAAACTGCACTGCTATATTCAGATATTCATTATGCGGGTTATTCTTTACGCCCAAACTAGCATGGGGGGCTATATGAGTATAGGCTTGCGCATAACCTCCTGTTCCTATGCCCAGCCAAGGGTGTCGACGAAATAATTGCAAACTATTTTTATAAAAACCTAAACGCAATCCTATCGAAGTATTCTCTGCCTTTCCTTTATCATATTCATACACTTCATTCTGAACAAGCTGTATACGCTGTTTAAAATTTGAAGAAAAAAATGAAATACTGACGAGGAAAAAAAGCAAACCTATGGCGATCGAGAACAAGCCTCGCCATCGCCATTGCTGCCAAGCCAACAACAACATCAGACTGACAAAAACAAGATAACCCGATCGTCCTACGTTAATAAATAATACATTAAATACGGCTAATAAAAATAAAAAAATAAAAAACCAACGCCATTTCTTATTTGTCAATGCATACAACGCATAGCAATAACTCGTAAAAGCGAATAAAAAACCAGTAAAAATATGATCTTTAAAAATTCCGGAGTCGGAACCAAAGCGATGCAAGATATCCCAAGCGCTAAAGAATTTAATAAAGGAAAGGCATAAAGTTAGTGTGGCGGCTAGTAAAAAAGCAACAATAGCATAACGTACTGTTTTTTCATCGTGAAAAACAGAAAATAGAAAAAATCCCAGTAAAAATTTACTGTATTTAATAACGGTATGCAAAGCAGCTAGGGGTGGTGCCGATGTATAACTCAGCCCGACGAGAAACAAAAGAAAAAATATAACAAAGATCAAAGCAACGGGATTAGTACGCAAAATTTTGTATTGTTGTCCCCATTTTCCAGTCAATAAAGCGCATAAAACACTCGCTGATAAAAATATTTCTAAGGCGGCGGTCGATAAGGGCAATGCAAATGCAGCAATGATAGCAAAAACTTGGCTTAAATAAGTTAAATAGCTTTTATAAACTGATGGCTTGCTAGTAACTCTAATAGACATATAATCCTTATAAATTTAAATTACGCGGTTTAGCAAGAAAAAAGAAGTATTTATCGTCACTGCGATCGCAAACCGTGTGGCCATTCAGAAAATACCTGGATAGCAGCGCTCATTTCATTCGTTCGCCATGACGGTGACTTTTGACTTGTATTAAGTAAAGTAATTTCACATAGCGATAAAAAACAGTGCAGGCATTAGAAAAGGCTAAGATGAAACCTTCACGCCCATCAAGCAAACCCAGACGTAAAAAATAGCCGCGTACAAAACACCATAATCCGTGGATAAGGGCTTTACTTAAGCTAGTTTTTTTACCTTGCTGATAGGCAATTTGTGCGCCAAAAGTCGAATAGTCTTCTAGCTTGATTAACACTTGGCTAAGGTTCTGCATAGTATAGTGAAAAATAACTGGTGTTAAATGTCCTAAACGTTGATAACCCACTATTTTTTCATGCACAATGATAGGCGTGAATTGAATCGTCGGTTTATTTCGAAATAAACGCACTACCTTATCGTTTCCCCAATCGCCATGTTTAATTTTTTTGCCACAAAAATAAGAAATGCGCTTGATAAGATAAGCTTCTTTTTGAATAGTAGGATCATGAATAATCCGTTTTATTTCCTTAATTAATTCAGTACTCAATTCTTCATCCGAATCGATCGATAAAACCCATTTTCCTTGCGCCTTAGCTAAGGCGCGATTTTTCTGTTCACCAAATCCTGGCCAGTCCGTAGAAAAAACCTGTCGGGTATATTGCCGACAAATTTCTAGCGTACTATCATTACTTCCAGAATCCAAGACAATGATTTCATCCGCCCATTTTACCGATTCTAGACAACGACTAATATCGTTACCCGCATTTTTCGTTATAATAATGGTACTTAGAATAAGCATGGATCAAAAAAAGCAGAGTAAATAAACAGGCAGACTTATCAATATACACTAAATCTAGTTCATTCAACTAGTACTTGATCAATGAGATGAACTTTATTTTTTAATTGCGGTTGTGGTTGTGTCATAAGACGAACAGCGGCAATAACAGCTTGTATCGGTAAATCTTTCAAACAACGACTTTGGCTATTGACATGTTTATCGCACCCTTCTTGAAAACAGGGGACACAAACACCGCTTCCTTGCAGTAAATAAACATTGTTTCTTTGTTGAGAGCCGATACGGACAAAAGGATTACTAAGAACACGCCATGCTTCAGGCCACGGTCCCCATTTTACGGGATTAGTAGGCCCAAACAACGCCACGGTAGGTATTCCTAAAGCGGCTGCCATATGGGTTACTACCGTATCGGGACCAACATAAATTTGGCTACGGCTTAACAAAAAAGCCAGCTGACTTAAACTCAAACAACCTATGCTATTAATACCTTCACTGGGTAAAAAATTCAGAATTTCGTCCACTGTTTCTTTTTCTTGTTTGGTTTGCTTGCCCGTAAAAACAACCGTATATCCATCCTGCTGTAAATAATGAGCCAGATGCACCCAACCGAGTTTAAACCATTCTTTATAGGAAAATTTAGGAAAAATGTGCAGCACAGCAAGTTTTCGGCCTTTTATAGCCATGCTATCTAATACCACTTTGGCATCTTTTTCATTCCATTTAAGTACTATTTCTGGAAAAGTCGTTAATTGTAAAATTTCTGCCAAGCGTAGATTCATGATGACAGTATGAGTAGCTAAATTATCGAACTCTATCGCTTCGGAAAGTATAAGTGACTTCCACCAACGGCTATTATCATCGCCCAGCATACCCATTCGATAAGGTGCCGCCAAAAAAGCATATAAAGTCGATTTATCTCCCGGCAAAGTAGAAAGTGCTAAATCATAATGGCGAAAAATTCTTTTTATTAATCGACCATGTGCAAAAAAATGCGGATGTTCTTGAATAGTAAGAATGGTATTGATATCTGGACTAGAGGCTAAAATTGATTCCGTACCTTTAAACACCAATAGATCAATTTGTGTATCCGGCCAGTGACGTTTGAAAGTCCGAATCAAAGGAGTAACCAATAAAACATCGCCAATACGGCGAGTACAAATAATTAATAGCCTTCCTGGCGGCAATTTGACCATATCCTTACAACGCTAAATCCTTCTTGCTCTCGGTATCCCCATTCGGGAAAATAGACATATCTCACACCAATGGAATTTTTAGCAAGTGCCGCAAAGCAAAATGCCGCTAAAAATTCAAGTGCTAAGAGTATATTATAAGTTAGAAGGTGTCTTCAAATGTACTAGACGAGATAATAAACATTATTTTTCGAGTAGCGCAACCGAGCATACATGAGGTATGTGAGTAGCAAAACACAGAAAAACAACGTTTCTTGACCGTCATCGTGCATTTGAAGGCACTTTCTTAGCTATCTTTAGAGATATCAACCTTAATATCACCAAAGCACTGTATATTATAAAATTCGTCTTTTAAATCTTTGAACCATTTAACGCGCGAATCGATACCAATAATTTCCCGAATAATTTGAAACATTTCCGCGTAAGGTTGATTATAGCCAAAGTCATGCTCAAAGCTTGTACCATCTGCCAGTGTAATCGTAACTTTACTCATATTTCGCTCTCTTACAGCGTTTGTCAGGCCTCTGCGAAGCTGTTACCAATGTAATATGAAGTGGTGAAATGGTACTCAAGTTTTCGATTAGCCATGCATTTAAGCAGGTATCTTCCCCTGCAATACGCACGTCTATCGGCCCTCGAATATGTGCTGCTATTTTAGGAGCAATACGTTTTTTAAACGCTGCACCGCCTGAATATTTGAACATGAATACCCCCCTGGAACCATTTTCTCTAGTTTGTAGATAAAGTTAAACTACCTTTTGTTTAACTTTTCGTTTTATTCGAAAATACAATCCATGTTACTTATGATTAAACTTGAAATTTTTGTCGTTTATTTAAATTTTGTGTTGGACTAGGCTATCGTTGATAGATAAAGATTCTTATCATTAAGTTTTACCATGCTATCAAACCTTTCTTATCATTTATAAGGCTCTATCTCTATGCGTAAACTTTAAATAAGATATTACTAAATATAGTGTTTATTATTTTTAAAACAACTACATATTGTATATGTGAATTTTGCTTACATTATTTTATACAAATACGTATAATAATTTTAGCAAAAGATTGTATTATACACAAGTTTTCAAAAGTTTCCTCACAACTTATACAAATGTTACCCACCGTTTGCAGAAATCAAACTAAGAAACTTCTTTAACTATTTCTTCAAAAAGTCCTCTTACACTTTTAATTGTCTCAAGTTTTTTAATAAAATGCGCTATATCTTGTGCGAGATAACCTTCGGTCGGTTCTCTTCACCAGATCGGCATGGTTTTTTATCATTTTGATTTGTTTTTCGTCCAGTGAAAGCTCATCTGGTAATACATAAAAGCCTTGCAGCCAATATCTCAACTCAAGATTTGTCATTTAAACCTTCCTCATGTACCTGGTGCCTTTCTTGTCTACTGACACCTTCATAGCTATCATCAATGGCATGATAAAAAACAGAAGAGAGACTCGATTTAATAACAGGAAAAAATTCATCCAGTGTAACCGACACATTAGACGTTTTTTCAATGTAATCACACACTCGCTCTAACCAGGCTATAAACTCATTTTTTTCGCCTTTTATACGTGATAATTGATCTTTGATGATCAATAATTTTTCAACATCCAAATAGGGGTTACAGGCTATTTCAAAATAGCCCTGTAACCAATAGCAAAATTGATTTATGTTCATAGCGAAGCAATATTAACAATCCGGGACATCACCGCCGCTCATACTGAAAGAAGAAGAGCGTCCTTGTCTCAACAATTCGTTACCTTCATTTCTTTCTGCAATAGCATTCGCCGCATTGATAAGTGTTTGATAAGCAAACGCGTCGTTGGGTAGAGTCAACTCTGTATAAGAAGACGATGCAAAAAATAACTCTTTTGAACGGATTTTAGCTATTTCCAATTTCACTGCTGGATTTATTGAAGAAATTTGTGCTGAAAGAGAAGAAAGTTTTTCTTTCATTAGCATTTTATTTTGATTAGGTACGGCTAAACAAATATTAATCTGCGCTTCAGTCACGTTAACTTTTATCGTGCCGTTTTTGGCTAGGCCTATTTTTTCAAAGGCTTCTGTTATTGATTCTTTCATACTACTCGCTTGGACAACCGCGCGCACCGCTTTATATCGCTGTTCATCTGACAATTTAGCTACGCTATCATCTATTTTATAGATAAAACTGGTAATGGCATCTAATGTAATAGCACGCAAATAGTCCTTGATACTAGAAAACTCTTTATATTTTTCTTGATCAACGATATGGTTAGGTGCAGAGTTTTGCGATTCGGTATAGTAGCTATGAATACTCTTATAATAACCTTCTACTTCTGCTGAAAAATTCAGCTTATCTTTTTTAAGTTCAGCTTTAATTTCTTTAACTGATATTTCCGGGTTATTAACAAACAGGTTCATGACTTTCAATACGGCTTTTTGATCTTGGACTGGTAGTCCCTTATATTCATCCATATCTAGTTCAAAAGTAAGCCCACCTGATAAAATGGGTTCTACTTCGGCCAAACCATCAACTTCATCTATTGCTGGATCTTGCACGGTCATAGTCATTCTCCAATAAAATAATTACTGGTAGAATAAACACTCAAGCTTAAAAAATACTTAAAAATAAAGCGTTTTTTATCATTAGGGTAAAATATTAACTCAATGAAGCCGAAAGGCTAAAAGTAACCAGCAAAGCTATGCTAGTATAGGAAAGGGTTACGTGCCACTCGACAGAATGGCACGTAAATCCATACTGAAAAACTACAAATCTTTTTTCTTCAGCGATTTAGGCAAAATTAATAGGGATTCCATGAAGCCGCTGAAAATTTAAAATAATCATCTAATTTAGTTTCTGAAAACTGATAATTTAATATATAAGCCAGTAATGAGGACTCCTGATTAAAGGCCGAGTAATCCGTTTTAGCTTGGTTAAATAAAGTTTGCACTTCATGTAAATCAACGCTTTTTCCTTCAGCAATGAAATTAGCAAAAGCAGTCTTTTGCTTACTGAGCATCCTTAATGCCTCTAGATTCATATCTTTGCTAGATTCCAACATGCCTATATACTCGCTTAAACGAGCTTTTAGTTTTTGATTTTGTCCCAGCTCATTCAATCGAAATCTAGCTTTTTTAATTACCTTGTCATATAACTGATCTAATGCTTCCCTATCTGATGTCGCCCACAATAACATTAGCTGCATATACTCCATACCCATATTTATTCTCCTTTTTAAATTGATAGACCTTGCAAAAGTTATAATGCAATAGACTTATGTTTTTTGTCCAAATAAATCATTATTTTGAATTTTTACTGACGCTTTATTTTCAATAACTTTTGTAATAGCGGCCACATCAGTGCACTGATGATTAAAGAAATCCATACCCAACGCAACACAATCGACCCACTGACAAACGATTGCATCCACACGAGTATACCCTGATAAATAACCAACAAAATAAAAACAAATAACATTTGTTGTGTTAAAGGAAACATGCGAAATTGCAAATGAAAACGGTAGGCTAAAAAGGTGATCACGCATAAAGCCAGGCTATGCTCACCTAAGTAATTACCGTGCAATACATCAATAATTAAGCCTAATATCCAAGCTAAACTAAGATGAATATGGGTTGGCAAGACCATGACCCAATAAATTAAGATCAAGGGCAGCCATAAGGGATAAATTAATGCCAAACTCGGCGTTAAAGGTATAATATTTAATACAATAGCAGAAAAAAAACTTAAGATAATTAACAGTAAAGTAGAAAAGTAGAGCGGTTTCATACAATATCTATTTTTTTCGCGCGTTTAAATGAGGGGCGACGGTGGTTTTTTTAGTCGTTGTGACCGGCGACTTATCCGACCAAATCAACAAAATAGGTCTATTGCGATTTAATTGCGCACTGGGATCGACTTGTATACTGGCAAACTGCGTTGCCACATTGGTATTAATTGAGCTGACAATTCCTACTGGATAACCTGGCGGATAACGCCCACCCAAACCCGAGGTCACCAATAAATCATTCACTTTAATATCAACGGTGCCCGGAGTATCTTTTAGGAGTAATTTGGTGAGTCGCCCTCGACCCACCAAAATACCTCTAGCATCACTACGTACATCTTGGACAGGAATAGCGCTGCGAAAATCAGTCAGTAAAAGTACACGACTCGTGAATAAATCAACACTGATCACCTGGCCCATAATTCCATCAGCATCAATAACAGCTTGCCCCACATAAACACCACTGGATTGTCCTTTATCCAATATCACTTCATTCAGCAAAGGATCGGCATTTACTAACAGCAAACGCGCTAACACTAAGCGCTGTTTTTTTAAATGTTCAGACGCCGATAATAATTGATTCAACTGCCTATTTTCACTTTCTAAGGCTTCAAATCGTTGTAACTTAGCCTTAAGCAATAATTCCTGTGCATACAATTGCGTATTATCTGCTTCTAACTTCTTTCGCGTCACAAAACCTTGGGATAAATTGTTCACTAAGCGAATAGGCGCATCAACAACATATTGTAAAGGTGCTACTGCATCATTTAATACGCGACGCAACGAAGATAAATAATGGTGATAATCCAATATGATCAATAGCGCCGATAAAACAATAAAAAAACCCAAGCGCAACCATAAAGGGGTTTTACCACGATTAAATAATAGCTTAATGGTAAAAGTTCCTTAATCCTTTACTAGAAAACCACTACCCATTTCATCAATAATCTCTAAGGCACGCCCACCTCCCCGTGCTACACAGGTTAAAGGGTCTTCTGCCACGACGACGGGCATGCCTGTTTCTTCCATAATCAAGCGATCAAGATTCCTCAATAAAGCCCCACCTCCTGTTAAAACCATACCGGTTTCGGAGATATCTGCTGCCAACTCAGGTGGAGTTTGCTCTAAGCCGGTACGAATAGCACCGACAATATTGGCTAAAGGCTCTTGTAACGCTTCTAAAATTTCATTACTGTTCAAGACAAAGGCTCTCGGTACACCTTCAGAAATATTACGTCCGCGTATTTCCATTTCTCGCACATCAGGCAATGCAAAGGCTGTACCGATTTCATGCTTGATTCGCTCGGCTGTAGGCTCGCCAATCAAGCTACCGTAATGACGTCTGACATAATTAACAATTGCTTCATCAAAACGATCACCTCCGGTACGTACAGATTGTGCGTAGACCACACCGCCTAAAGAAATCACGGCAACTTCCGTTGTTCCGCCACCAATATCAACAACCAATGATCCGCGTGCCTCATCAACGGGCATGCCGGCACCAATAGCCGCAGCCATCGGCTCTTCAATCAAATAGACTTCTCTTGCACCAGCCCCTAAAGCGGACTCACGAATCGCACGGCGTTCAACTTGTGTTGAACCACAAGGCACACAAACCAATATGCGGGGTGCAGGACGTAAAAAACGATTTTGATGTACTTTATGAATAAAATGCTGCAGCATTTTTTCAGTTACGTAAAAATCAGCAATAACACCATCCTTTAAAGGGCGAATCGCATTAATACTACCCGGCGTACGACCTAGCATGCGTTTCGCTTCCCAGCCCACAGCCAATACAGAGCGTTGATTGCCCTCTTCCATGCGAATTGCAACCACGGAAGGCTCATTCAGCACGATTCCCTCCCCGCTTACATAAATCAAAGAATTGGCTGTACCTAAATCAATCGAAATGTCTTTTGAAAATAATCCGCGGAATTTGCTTAGCATATAGTTGGTTACCTACCTAGAGCGTTTAACTACACAATATAGTGCGTGCTTTGGCACTTTAGCAAATATGGAAGATTTTATGCAAGCAACCAGGTACAATGTGCACTTTTTTATAGCAGAATTGTTGTATTGACCTTACGAAAGACTGTATTTTGATTGTAGTATGCGGTGCCGGCTTTTCGAGGAACGGAGTTTACTTGTATGTAAATGAGTATCGCAGATAAAGTCAGCAACAACGTGAGATACACTAAAAAACCTAAAAAAAACAGCTTTCGCTTAAAAATAACCTCTGTGGAGTTTTTTATTACATGACCATCATACTTGACGACGTAAATAAAGTAGCAGCATTAGCTAGCTTGAAAATCAATCCAAAAGAAGCAAATCATTACTTGAAAAATTTACAAGAAATTCTGAAACTGGCTAATCAAATGGACACGGTTGATACAGATGCTATTCCAGCAGTAGCACATTGCTTCGATGTGATACAACGCTTGCGCCCTGATAGAGTGACTGAAACTAACACCCGCGAACGTTTGCAGCAATTGACTACACACGTTCAAGCAGGACTTTACTGTGTACCTCCGGTTATAGAATAAAGACGAGACTAAATCACTATGCATAACGCGACACTGACTGAGCTATCGATTGCCTTAAAAAATAAAAAAATATCGAGCCGAGAATTGACAGAACATTTCCTTGCCCGTATTAAAAAATATGATTCGGATGTCAATAGCTTTATTACCGTAACAGCAGAACATGCCTTACAACAAGCCGATCGTGCCGATGAAGAATATAAAAAAGGGACCGCAGGTCCCTTAACAGGGATTCCTATCGCACATAAAGATATTTTTTGTACAGATGGTATCAAAACCAGCTGTGCGTCTAAAATGCTAGATAATTTCATTGCGCCCTATGACGCCACGCTGGTCCATGCGTTAAATCAAGCTGGCACGGTTCTACTCGGGAAAACAAATATGGATGAATTTGCGATGGGTTCGTCCAATGAGACCAGTTTTTATGGGCCAGTAAAAAATCCCTGGGATCTCACACGTGTACCCGGCGGCTCCTCAGGAGGCTCGAGTGCCGCCGTAGCAGCACGTCTCGCACCGGCAGCAACCGGTACCGATACCGGCGGTTCAATCCGCCAACCGGCTGCACTTTGCAATCTTACCGGACTTAAACCCACCTATGGACGCGTGTCGCGTTATGGTCTTATCGCTTTTGCTTCCAGCCTTGATCAAGCCGGCCCGATGACGCAAACCGCCGAAGATGCCGCGTTATTAATGAATGTCATGGCCGGTTTCGACGCCAACGATGCCACCAGCATTAACGAATCCGTACCTGATTATAGGCACACACTCAATGATTCTTTACAAGGCCTAAAGATAGGCTTACCGAAAGAATATTTCTCGGCCGATCTCGATCCTAACATGGCGGCCTGTATAGAAAGCGCCATCAAACACTATGAGCGTTTAGGTGCAAGCATCCATGATGTAAGTCTACCCAACTGCCATTTAGTGATTCCACTTTATTATATTATTGCTTCAGCAGAATGTTCTTCTAATTTAGCCCGTTATGATGGCATACGTTATGGATACCGCTGCGCTAATCCCAATGATCTACGCGATTTATATGAACGAACGCGCGCTGAAGGTTTTGGTGATGAAGTCAAGCGAAGAATTTTAATGGGGACTTATGTCTTATCGGCCGGTTACTATGATGCCTATTATATAAAAGCACAAAAAATTCGTGGCTTAATGATTAAAGAGTTTGAACAAGCCTTTCAACAAGTTGATATCCTGTTAGGGCCAACCACACCTAGCATAGCGTTTAAATTGGGTGAAAAAACCAAAGACCCCATCAGCATGTATCTTTCTGATATTTACACGATTGCGATTAATTTAGCCGGTTTACCTGCTCTATCAATACCCGCTGGATTTATCGATGGGCTACCCGTAGGAATGCAACTGATTGGCCGTCCTTTTGCCGAAGCAAAACTACTGAATGTCGCGCACCGTTATCAACAAGTCACCGATTGGCATAAAAAATTACCGGAGAAGTTTAAATAATGATTTCCGCTAGCGATAAAAAAATAACAGACACACAAAACTTAAGTGCGAAGAATCTGCAAGATTGGGAACCGGTTATTGGACTTGAGGTTCACGTTCAATTATCGACTCAATCCAAACTTTTTTCAGGTGCGGCAACCACCTATGGGGCCGATCCCAACACCCAGGCCTGTGCAATTGATTTGGCGCTACCTGGCGTATTGCCCGTACTCAATGCTGAAGCCGTTAACATGGCCGTTAAATTTGGTTTAAGTATCGATGCGGATATTGCTAGACATTCTGATTTTGCCAGAAAAAACTATTTTTATCCTGATCTGCCAAAAGGTTATCAAATTAGCCAACATGAAAGTCCTATTGTCGGCCGCGGCCAATTAAACATCACCTTGGAAAATGGCACTACGAAATCCATACGGATAACACGAGCACATTTAGAGGAAGATGCCGGAAAGTCGCTGCATGAAGGGTTAGAAAACATGAGCGGTATTGATCTCAATCGTGCCGGCGTCCCTTTATTAGAAATCGTTTCAGAACCCGATTTAGCCTCTCCCAGAGAAGCGGTCACCTATTTAAAAACCTTACACACACTGGTACGTTATTTAGAGATTTGTGATGGAAATCTACAAGAAGGATCATTTCGCTGTGATGCCAATGTTTCTGTACGTAAAAAGAAGGGGAAGCTAGGCACCCGTGTCGAAATCAAAAACTTAAATTCATTTCGTTTTGTCGAAAAAGCCATCCAATATGAAATCGAACGTCAAATTGAGGTTTTAGAAAACGGTGGCCAAATTAACCAAGAAACACGTCTGTATGATTCTGATAAACAAGAAACGCGTCCCATGCGTAACAAAGAAAACGCTAATGATTATCGCTATTTTACCGATCCGGATCTATGCCCTGTGGTACTAACAGCGGAATTTATAGAAAATTTACGCCAATCTTTGCCGGAATTACCCGACAAAAAAAATCAACGCTTTCAGGATATCTACGCACTAAACGCTTATGATGCCAGCTTACTCACTAGCCATCGCGAATTAGCCAACTACTTTGAAACAGTTGTCAAACAAAAAGTTCCCGCTAAATTAGCCGCGAATTGGGTTATGGGAGAATTATCAGCCGCCCTAAACAAGACTAATTTAAGCATCAACGAATCTCCTTTATCGCCAGAACGCTTGGCTGGCTTACTACAACGCATTGCCGATAATACTATTTCAAGTAAAATTGCCAAGGACATCTTTGAAATACTATGGCAAAGCCAAAAAACTGCTGATGCTATTATCGAAGAACAAGGTTTACGTCAAGTCACGGATCAAACTGCCATTACGCAGATTATCGATCAGGTATTAACCGCCCATCCGCAACAATTAGCGGATTATCGGGCAGGAAAAGACAAGCTTTATGGCTTCTTCGTTGGCCAAGTCATGAAAGCATCCGGTGGAAAATTAAATCCACAACAATTAAACAGTTTACTTAAACAAAAACTTGATAAATGATGACGTTACAAAAGCTTTTTATCGAAACCCACGGCTGCCAAATGAATGAATATGATTCTGACAGCATGGCTAATCTGTTGCATCAATCTCATCGCTTAGTACGGACCAAAGATCCTAAAGAAGCCGACGTATTGCTATTAAATAGCTGTTCCATTCGTGAAAAAGCAGAAGAAAAGGTTTTTTCTCAAGTTGGTCAATGGCGTAAACTAAAAGCACTTCGTCCACATATTATTATTGGTGTGGGTGGTTGTGTTGCTAGCCAAGAGGGTGCGGGAATTCGTCAGCGTGCACCTTTTGTCGATATGGTATTCGGTCCACAAACCCTACATCGTCTGCCAGAACTGATTAACCACGTTTTAGAACAGAAGCGCCCTATTGTCGATATTTCTTTTCCAGAAATCGAAAAATTTGATCATCTACCGGCACCTAGGGCGGAAGGCGTACGTGCGTTTGTTTCCATCATGGAAGGCTGTAACAAATACTGCAGCTATTGCGTGGTTCCTTATACCCGTGGTGAAGAAATCAGCCGTCCTTTAGACGATGTGCTTGCCGAAGTCGTCGCTCTTTGCGAACAAGGTGTGCGAGAAATTACTTTATTAGGCCAAAATGTTAACGATTATCAAGGACCACGCCATGAAGGAGGCCTAGCTGATCTGGCTGACTTAATTCGCTATATCGCTACTTTAGAGGGTATTCAGCGTATTCGCTTTACAACTTCACATCCATTGGCCTTTTCTGAGCGATTAATCCAAGCCTATGCCGACGTCCCCAAATTGGTAAGCCATTTGCATCTACCCGTACAAAGTGGCTCAGATCGCATTTTAGCGGCCATGAAACGCGGTTATACCACCTTAGAATTCAAATCAAAAATTCGAAAGTTGCGCAAAATACGACCTGATATTGCCATTTCTTCTGATTTTATCATTGGCTTCCCTGGAGAAACCGCTGAAGATTTTGAAGCAACACTTAATCTAATCAAATCAGTAGGCTTTGATCATTCATTCAGTTTTATTTATAGTCGTCGTCCTGGCACCCCGGCCGCAGAGCTGCCAGATAATGTACCCCTAGAAATCAAGAAACAACGTTTACAGATTCTACAAAATCTCCTAGTATTTCAAGGACAGACCTTAAGCGAACAAATGTGTGGCAATGTACAACAAATACTCGTCGATGGGCCTTCTAAGAAAAATACCGAAGAGCTGCAGGGACGTACAGAAAATAACCGCGTGGTAAACTTTAAAGGAAAATCGCGCTTAATAGGCCAGATAGTCCCTGTCACCATTACTGAGGTCTTAAAAAATTCTTTACGGGGGGAGCTAGTAATCACTTGAATACTCAGCCTTTTAGCTTTCAACTTAGTCCAGAAGATAATCATCGTTTAGCTAACCTGTGCGGACCATTTGATAAGCATCTACGTCAAATTGAACAACAACTGAATGTTTGTATCTATAATCGTGGCCATGACTTTCAGATCAATGGACCTCTTTCATCGGTTGAAGTCGCTACTAAGGTTTTACATACACTTTACGAAGAAACTCAAGGAAAAACACCATTAACGCCAACAACTATTCACTTAGCATTACAGAGTGTACAAACCGATTCCAACGTGCCTATAAAAAAGGATCTATCGTCACCTGAGATTCTCATCCAAACTCGACGTGGAACCATTAAACCTCGCAGTCCCAATCAAGCACTGTATCTAAAACGTATTTTAAATCACGATATCAATTTTGGCTTAGGACCTGCCGGAACAGGCAAAACCTACTTAGCGGTTGCCTGCGCTGTTGCCGCATTAGAGAAAGAACACATTAGCCGCATTATATTAGTACGCCCCGCTGTCGAAGCCGGTGAAAAATTAGGTTTTTTACCCGGTGATTATTCACAAAAGCTCGATCCCTATTTCCGTCCTCTCTATGATGCCTTAAACGAAATGTTGGGATTTGAACAAGTATTACAGTGTATAGAACAACATATTATTGAAGTCGTTGCCTTAGCCTACATGCGTGGCCGCACATTGAATGATGCCTTTATCATTCTCGATGAAGCACAAAACACAACAAAAGATCAAATGAAAATGTTCCTTACACGTATTGGCTTCAATTCTAAAGTCGTGGTTAACGGTGACATCACCCAAACCGATTTGCCACGCGGCGTAGAATCCGGGTTACGTCATTGTTTAACGATTTTAAAAGATATTAAAGGTATTAGCTTTACTGAGTTTGATACCTATGACATTGTCCGGCATTCTCTAGTACAAGCCATATTACAGGCCTATGCGCAACACGAAATCCCCAAAAAAACAAATTAAAATTGCACTACAAATTAGAACGAGTCGCTCTTTTATTCCGAGTCGTTATTATTTTCAACGCTGGATCAATAAAGCACTCCTTAATCGAACATCGCACTCAGAAATTACCCTCCGTTTAGTGGGTAAAAAAGAAAGTACATTCCTGAATGAAACGTTTCGTCGTAAAAAAGGACCGACCAATATCTTATCTTTTCCTTTTGAACCGCCCCCTGATATTTATTCACCTTTATTAGGTGATCTCGTTATTTGTGCCGCACTTGTCAATCAAGAGGCGACTCAACAAAGAAAAACACGCTTAGCACATTGGGCACATTTAGTGATACACGGCTGTTTACATTTAATCGGTTACGATCATATAAGCGCTGAAGATACACTTAAAATGGAAACATTAGAAATTCAATTATTAGAGGAGTTAGCTTATGAAAACCCCTATCTCTGACGATAAACTTAAAAAGAAAAAAAATCGTCAGCCCTGGTTAACACGTGTTAATCAAGTTTTATTACGTGGCCCCAGAAATAGGGAACAGTTAATCCAGATATTACGCGTTGCAAAACAACGACGACTACTCGATGCACAAGCACTCAAAATGATAGAAGGTGTCTTACAAATATCCGACCGTCATGTACGAGACATCATGGTTCCACGCGCTAGAATGACAGTGATTCCCAATCTCGCTACTTTGCCTGAGCTTTTACCCATTGTGACAGAATCAGGTCATTCGCGTTTCCCCGTTATTGGCAATAATAATAAAGAAGTCATTGGCTTATTATTGGCTAAAGATTTACTAAAATTTAATCCTTCAGCAAGTCCAGATAGCTTCAACATTTCGACTATTATTCGTCCCCCCGTTTTTATACCGGAAAGTAAACGCTTAGATAGCTTACTCGAGGAATTTCAGCATAAACATTACCATATGGCCATTGTCGTCGATGAATATGGTACTGTTTCCGGACTCATTACTATTGAAGACGTATTAGAAGAAATCGTCGGCGAAATTGAGGATGAATATGACGATAGCGAAGAAATTTTTGTCCAAGAACAAAACCCTCATCAATTTATAGTAAAAGCGCTAATGCCTATTGAAGATTTTAACAGCTATTTTAAAGCTGAATTCACCACCGAGCAGTTTGATACGATTGGTGGGTTTATCGCCAATCGTTTTGGCTATCTACCCAAACGGGGCGTGATCATTACCCTATTCCCCTTTCAATTTAAAATATTACGCGCGGATAACCGCCAAATTCGTTTACTACAGGTCATCGTTAAAAAAGAATAGTCCCTTCAAATCCATTCAACGAGGATCGGCTATGTTGCTTAATAAACATCTTTTTCGCGAACAATGTTATATCGATGGTCAGTGGATAACTAACCAAAAAACCATAACTGTTAATAATCCTGCAACGCAGAAAGCGATAGGTAATGTACCACTTTTAGAGGATAAACAAATACAACAAGCGATTGTAGCCGCTGAAACCGCGTTGCCTAAATGGCGCGAAAAAACTGCCGCTGAACGTGCACAACGACTCATGCACTGGCATGAACTGATTTTAAAAAATTGCCAAGGTCTTGCCACGCTATTAACCACTGAACAAAGAAAACCTCTGCAAGAAGCGGAAGAAGAAATTCGTTATGGTGCTTCATTCATTTTGTGGTTTGCTGAAGAAGCCAAACGTATTTATGGCGATATTATTCCTGCTAAATTGCCTAAACAACATTTATTTGTAATAAAACAAGCGATCGGCGTCGTTGGCGCCATTACTCCCTGGAATTTTCCTAATGCGATGATAACACGAAAATGCGCACCTGCTTTAGCGGCGGGATGCACCGTTGTGATCAAACCGGCCCTTTTAACGCCCTTTTCAGCGCTCGCTTTAGCCGCACTGGCTGAAGAAGCCGAAATTCCTGCGGGTGTATTCAATGTGATTACAGGTGATTCTGAAACCATTGGTAACGCTTTTACCGAACATCCTGCCATACGCAAACTTTCCTTTACCGGCTCAACCCATGTTGGAAAATTGCTGATGAAAAGATGAAAAAAAGTGCTGCGCAAATAAAAAAAATATCATTAGAATTAGGTGGCAACGCACCTTTTATTGTTTTTAATGACGCCGATATTGAACAAGCAGTCGAAGGTGCCATCGCAGCAAAGTTCCGTAATAGCGGTCAAACCTGTGTATGTACTAACCGTTTCTACATCCATGAAAAAATCTATCTTGATTTCACTGAAAAATTTAGTCATGCGGTGAAACAATTAAAAGTTGGACCTGGTTTAGAAAAAGATAGTCAACAAGGGCCACTAATCAACCTCGCTGCTATTGAAAAAGTGCAAAAACATATTGCCGACGCGCTAGAAAAAGGCGCTGAAATCGTTTGCGGCGGCAAAGTACATGCACTCGGTGGAACTTTTTTCGAACCCACGGTATTAAAAAACTGTTTGCCCTCGATGCGAATTGCCAACGAAGAGACTTTTGGTCCTGTAGCGGCTTTATTTAAATTTACCGATACCCATGAAGTGATTAATGCCGCTAATGCAACCGAATTTGGACTTGCCGCTTATTTTTATACTAATAATATAAGTCGAATGCTTTACGTTGCAGAACAACTCGACTACGGTATTATCGGGATTAATACGGGGCGAACCTCAAATGAAGTTGCGCCATTTGGTGGATTTAAACAGTCAGGCATAGGTCGCGAAGGATCGAAATACGGCATCGAAGATTATTTAGAGATTAAATATATTTGCTTAAATAGTTAGAGGGTATCTTCAATTGTGCCAGGATGAGACAAAAAGCGTCGTTTTTTTTAAGGAGGGTAACGGAGCATACTCGACGTGTGAGTAACGCAACACAGAAAAACGGGACTTTTTGGCCATCATTGTGCAATTGAAGACAGCCTCTATTGAATTCCTGAATGACCAAATCCTCCTTGCCCACGCGCAGTTTCGACAAATTCAGGGACAATATCAAACTGTGCTCTGACAACAGGAACAAATACTAACTGGGCAATTCTATCTCCAGGCTGGATAGTGAAACTATCTTGGCCACGATTCCAACAAGAAATCTTGAGTTCGCCTTGATAATCGGAATCAATTAAACCAATCAGATTTCCCAAGACAATACCATGCTTATGGCCCAAGCCAGAACGCGGTAAAATAACAGCAGCTAAATCAGGTTGGGCAATATAAATAGCCAAACCTGTTGGAATCATTTCTACCTGATTGGGTAATAATTGAACAGTTTCTGGCAGACAAGCACGTAAATCTAAACCAGCAGAGCCATCTGTTGTATAGGCCGGCAGCAAAGCTTTCTGAAGACGTGGATCCAGAATTTTAAGCTGTATATTCTTTTGCATATAAACCTCCGGTTTAGGGCCCCTAATTATACCCTAGCTAGCTGGCAATTAATCTATGCCCTACCTATACTTTTCTTATAGAGACTGAACAAAAATACAGCAAATTTTTTTCTTCATGGAGAATAATCATGAAAAAGTTTCATTCTTTTCTACTTATTGGCGTGGCTTTAGTTGGCCTGGCGGCTTGTGACTCTATGACTCCTGACCAACGCATGGTTGCAGGTGGATTAGGCGGTGCTGCTGTCGGCGGTATTTTAGGTAATACAATAGGTGGCGGTACGGGCCGAACCGTCGCTACCATCGCTGGTGCAGGACTCGGTGCAGTTGCTGGTGGTTCATTGGCTAGAGGTACGGGAAATAATACCAACAACCAGGTCAGATATTACCGCGGTAGAGACGGCAAACTCTATCCTGTTCAATAAGTAAGTATAAATTGAGGGTGTTTGAGCAGACTTGCTTTTGCAAGTATGCTCAAACTCAACCTTTTATCTTAATTAGGTTTAAGACTTTCCATCGTTAGAAAATGATTTTTCTTCCAAATTACCATCGTATTTTTTGTTATTGATATCTGCTTTTACCTGATTAATGTTGGGTACCGTTTCGCATTTCAACACCGCGGTTTTTAATGCATCTGAAGCAGCCGCTAATTTTTTGTTTTTTTCTTGTTCAAGGCTAAGTAATTTTTTTACCCCTTCATCAGTAGACATTTGAGAAGTCTTTTTTAATTCTGCCTCTAATCGTTGAAACATACTAAAGAATTTTTTTACAGCAATATTGCCTCCTGAAGCCGATGAAGACGCAAGTTCTTCTGCTAAGGTTGTAATTTTCTTTCTAATACCTTCCTTTTGCCCTTCATTGCTAGCCGAGAATAATTGTCCTTCTAATTCTGTAATTTCTGTTATTATTTTTTTACTTTTTTCAACATTCGCTTTGCCACCACCTGAAGCTTCTAACTCTTTTTCCAATCTTTCAATTTTCTCTCTAAATTTTTTAACGCCAGCATTGCCCCCAGAAGTCGCTTCAATTTGTTCTTCTATGATTGTAATTTTTCTCCTAATAGATTCTCTTTGTCCTTCATCGGTAGCAACTTCTAATTGCCCTTCTAATGCTGACATTTCTTCTACTAATTTTTTAGTTTTTTCAATGTTTGCTTTTTCTAATTCTCTTTCTCTAGTATTTCCACCCATTGTGCTATCGTTATCGCCGTTTGTTCTACTTTGAGATCTGTCATTAGCATAATGATTGAGTTCATTAATAAGACTCGCATTTTGCTGCTGCAACATATTGTTTAGAGACATCGCATTAAGATATTGATCAAACCCAATATTACATGTGCTCATTGAGTTGGTGGGTGGACAGCATGAATTCATTGATGAATTACTGGGATTGATATTAACAACCGGTACAGCAACAGGCATTGGTGGTGGTGGACATTGTTGAACGACGTAAGGCGCTACAACGGGAGCAGGCATTGCATATTGTTGGGTACCTCCACAAGGCGTCGGTGGTGTTTGAGGGCAAAAATTGTAGCCATAATTAATATAGTTCGGATACCCCGGGTACATTGACATAAAAACTCCTTTTTTAAGGTTAAATAATAAAACTCTAACAATCAATTTAGCCATTGATTATTAATACAATCGAACATCTGATAATAGATAAAAATCCTTGTCTTGTACTCAATTGACTAGAATACCAATAAGTATAATTTCTCATCAGTTTAAATAAAGATTTGTTTTTATAGTTTTATTTACATAAATCTTAATATTTTTTATAAGAAATTATACTTATTTTTATATAAACTCTATTTTTTCTTTAGCGTAGCAATTTCATCCTTTAATGTTACTATCTCATCTTTTAAATTTAATATTACGCTTGAAAGACTATCTTTACTAATTCTACAAGAAACCAAATCATTATTTAATCTTTTCTTTTCCTCCCCACAACTTTGATGTGCCTGCTCAATCTCTTTTTTACTAATAGTGAGTGCGTCTATCGTTTTTTTATTTTCTTCTAGCCTCCTTTTTAGTTCATTAATTTCATTGAGTAGTTTTGCTTTATCACTAAGACAGATCTTATAATTCTGATCAGTTTTTCCTTCGTTATTAATTAATGCATCTATCATTTTTTGTTTTTCTTCTAGAAGTTTAGTTAATTCATTTATTTTAAAAACCAATTCTTCTTTTTCACGTTTAATTTTTTCTATATCTTGGTTAAGTATTCTATTAATATTTTCTAACTCACTAATTTTTAGTTCGAGCTTTAAAATTATTTTCACATATTCATTATTAACGTTATCTTTATCAAAAAGATGTGACCAAGTATCGTTTCCCATTAACAATTTCCTTATTATTAAATTTTATACCTACTTTTAACATTTTATAGAAAATTATGTATTGATCTATACACTGACTAAATTAATTTTTTCTAACAATTTTTTAACCTTTATAAGTGGTTCGCCAACTAAATAGTCTTCTATATTGATTTCAATCAAATAATCTCTTAAATTTGTATACGCATCTAATTTATCTTTGCTATTTTTCAAATCATTTATTTCTTTTTCATATTTTTTTAATTTTTCTTCTAAACTATTTCTTTCTTCCTGCAGCTTGCTTACTCGTTTATTGTTTTCCTGTATTTCCACTGTTAATTTAGATATGGCCTCTAGCAGATGTTTACTATCAGGCTTATCTTTTAGTTGTCTATTTAACTCATCTATCCTTTTTTGCAGCTCTCCATCTTTATCGAGCAATCCATTTAATTCTTCTACCTTTATTGTTAGTTGATTTTTTGAGTTCTCAAGTTCTTTATTAATCTTTCCTATTGCAATCTTTGTTTGATTTAAACTATCTATTTCTTTATTTTTTTCATTCAAAACCTTATTTAGGGCTTCTATTTCTTTTTTCTTTCTTTCTATCTCGGCATTTAAATCATTAATTTGATCATTCAATATGATTTTATCTTTAGTATAATCTTTACTCAATATCTCAATTTCTTTTTTACTCGCTGTAATTTCTTCTATAGTTTTTTTATTTTCTTCTATTTTTTTTTAAGCTCCTCAATTTCTTTAGTTAATTTTTCTTTATCACTGGTACAAGTTTTTTGTTCCTGTTCAATTTTTTCTTTACTTGATGTTGTTTCTTCGAGAATCTTTTTATTTTCTTCTATCTTCCTTTTTAATTCATCGATTTCTTTAGTTAATTTTTCTTTATCACCAATACATTTTTTTTGTTCCCGTTCAATTTTTACTTCACTAGCCATTGTCTCTTCTAAAATATTTTTATCTTCTTCTATCTTCTTTTTTAACTCATCGATTTCTTTAATTAATTTTTCTTTATCACTGGTACAATTTTTTTGATTCCGTTCAATTTCTTCCTTGCCATTGGTTAGTTCTTCTATAATTTTTCTTCTCTCCTCTACCCCTATAATTAATGCATCAATCTTATTAATTAGTTCTTCTTTTTCTTTTTTTGTCAAATTACTCTTTCCTTCAGTTTCCTGACTAAAAGCAATAGACTTCTGCGAGTTCAAGTTATTGATTTCTAACTCTCTTTGCTTTAGTTTCGTATTCAACATTGATTCTGATTGTGATAATTTATTTTTATCATATTCGGATCGTAACAGTTTTAAATTAGCTTCATGTAGCTGGAATTTTAAATTTACCAATTCGTCATTCATTAATCTTAATTCACAAATATAGTTTCTTTGTGAAGAACAAGTTATAAACCCTATCATTTTTATCCTCAAATACCCTTGTGAAAGAATGCCGCCCTCTATTATCTTATAGTTTCTATATTTAATAACAGAGGTAGCAATTTAATTAAAAAATATTATTTATTTTTGCTTTCATATTCTTTAAGCTTATTTATTAATTCAAGTTTTTCTTTATTTGCTTTATCGAGCAAACCTTTCATTGACTCAGTATTCGTTGTAACCTCTTTTTTCATTGTAATCATCGTTTTTTGTAATTCTTGCATTGAAGCTTTTAATTTTGTATTTTCTTCTTCACAGGTTTTTAATTTTCCGTCTTGCTGTGTATTATCTCGATTACTTTGTTGCTGATTTTGTTGGTGGCCTTGTTGCGTAAACTGTCTTAACTGATTGTACAAGCCCATATTTTGAAATTGCAGCATATTATTAGCTACAATAAGATTAATATATTGCTCTAAGCCTACACCATTATTCGATTGTGAATGAGAACATCCGCATGAACTGCTTGAGTAAGGCATCATCATCGATTGCGCTTGAGATCCATATTGCATAGGAAACATAATAAAATCCTTCTATTGTTTTAAACAGTTAATAATTCTGATGTGTGTTAATCAATTTTTATAAAATTGATGATCGAATCGTAGCAAGTTTAAATTTTATTCTAAATACTAATCAATATTATGTATTAGAATATTTATTTTCAGCTAAAATAATAAACATAATAATTTTTTATATACTTTTCCTAGTATTTATAGTTTTAAAAAATACATTATATAGAATTTTCATATATCATTTATTTTTTACTGTATTATCATTTTTTAAATTAACTTACAGGAGTTTGTATGAATCTAGAAGAAGAAGAAAAAACTGAGATTAACCTTATCCCTACAACTCAAATTAAGCCAAAAGATAGGCTTATATTTGATGGGGATATGCCACTTAATAAATTACAGGTTGCGCTAGGTGACGGATTTAAAAAAGAGTTTAATCCGACTGAGCTCGTAAACGAGTTAGCACGCGTTGATGCAACGGATATCCAATTTACAAAAAAAAATGGTGATCGTATCTATACATTAAAAACAAATGTTTCTCCGCAGTGGAAAAAAAATATAAGGGAAATAGGTCTGTATTTTAAAAAAGAAAATACATGGACTTTAATTGCTTATTATAGCCAAGAGGAGTTCTTATATAATCCAGAAATATTAAGCTTAACACTTGTTTTGCCTCATAAAGATGATCGTGACGACACTAGCTCAGAAAATAATTTGGAGCAAAAAAAAACAATAAAATCTTCTTCACTAATGGCTTCCCCCAGTTTAGGACTTTCGGCCTTATCTGCCGCTTGGAGCCCTAAAAAAAAAGAATATGTGTGGAGCAAGGAATTTAACAATCAAATAGCTGTCAATAAGGATGACAGAAGGTACGCTAACGAACCGATTGATAATATTGCGGCAAGATTCGATAATTTGAATAGTATTTATTTATTATTTAAAGGAAAATTTTCCTCTAATATTTATATACGTATCTATGATACAGAAAACAATCAGCTAACTTCCCCTTTTTTTTCTACTGAGCTTGAAACGCTTATTCATAATACAGATGGTATATTTGGCCAACTTAAACAACGGGAGATGAAGGCGTATGTATCACACCCTGCTGGGGTTTGGTCTTTAACAATCGATTTAGCAGGACTATTAAGATCGACTGGCAAGCAGCAGTATCATCCATCTACCGTAGGAAGCAATAGTACGGTATTTAATATTGATGACAATGCCTGTTTAGCCGGCGGGAATATAGCAGGTAATAATAGTGGAAATTCCGTTTCTTCTTGCGGATGGGCCTACGAGGGAACAGCTTGTTTAGCCGCCCAATCGTATATAACCTATCCGCGTGAGAAACCGCTGACTCTCTATTGGGATAACAAAGTTTATTTCTTTGGCGGTAATCTTAAGCTCTCTGATAGCGCTATCGAAATTAAACCTATTAAAGTCGTAGCAAATGGAAATTTCTGGTACTTTAATCAACTTTCGCCAGAAACTACTATCATACCCAAAATTAACGGGCTAATCAGCGATTATAACTTTTTAAAAACGGTTAACGCCAATACGCATGTGATCTGTAAGTTAGGAGGAAAGATATTCATATTTCCTCGTGATATTTTTAACAATGAAGCAGAACCCCCTTTCTTTATTTACGATATTTTGGATCAAGCGCTAAGTACCGGTTATTTATCAAACGAACTACAAGATAAACTCTTCCCAGAAGCTAAAGCAAAAAAATATGATAGTCTTCAGATAGTTTCTGCTGCCGAAAGATTTGCTATCTTTTTCTTAACCGCTTCAACACGTAGTTATCTTTCAACTCAAATAATTTCTTTAGATATCAATCCTTAAATTAATATAGACATAAAAAGGCATTTATGGACTCAACAAATCCTATTTCAGTAGAAACAATCGCAGAAGATAAAAAATATATTAATTTAACGCCTACTGCTTTATTAGATAAATTCAATTGGTCGCAAGCGGCTAACATTGAATCGAAGCAAGTCATGGTGGGAATTGGCGATGGTAATCAAGCTAGCTCTCCTGAACTCAGTGGCTTAGATCATGAATTAAAACAAATTAATGTGACCAAAATCGAATCACTGGATGAGAAAAAGCGCTATGAGTTTCAGGTCACCGTTCCTGCTGAGTATAAAGAAAGAGTACATGAATTTGGCCTTTATTTTAAGGATCCCGAAGGTAAATTAAATTTAATCGCTTACTGTTCTAGTCAGGATTTAAATAGAATGAACCTTGAAAGTTTAATTTTGTCACTTGAGTTACCCCACAAAGAAGAAACAGCTGTTGAAACGGAAAATTATCCCATTGTTATCCCTAACTCCCAAATAAAAATAGAGGACAACCAAGAAAATGAAGCTAATGAAACCCCTGTTTCAACAGAAAAAGTAAGTTGGTATATGGAAGGATCACAACAAATAAAAATCAATCCTAACGCTACAAGCTACCTTTTTGAATCTGTCAATCTCATTGGAATAACATTTAATAATGATAATACTATCTACTTATTATACAAAGGCAAAGCCTGTGATTGCATTTTCATAGCCAGCTATGATGTACAGAAACAAACGCTGTCCCCCTCGTTTATCTGGTCACAGGGGATGAAAACTTAGAAAATGGAAATGCGATATTTGCTAGAATAACAGATAAACAAATAACTTGTTTTCTATTGAATAAAATAGGGGTTTTTTCTCTCAAGGTTGACTTATTGAATAACTTTCAAGGTTCTTATCAACAATTTTATGCGGCACCTTGCGCTTTAAATAACACGAGTTTAACTAATATAGCGAACTATCCTTATGTGTTGGGGGGAATATTGGAATAGATTTATCAGGTCGTAGCGGCATAATAAAAAGCGAGGCTACGCATTATGCACCTTACCCCAGACAACAATTAAGTTATGCGCGGGATAATCCATTGATTGAATACTTTCAAAATAAAATTATCGTGATAGGAGGTAATAGAGATATTACACAGCCCTGTATAGAGGAAAGAGGCATTCTATTGCCGGAAAAAGAAGAATTTTATGAAACCGGAAATATGATTTTAGCCTCTCCTAACTTTCCAGTATTACGTTGCTCAGAAAAAAATAACTATCAATCTTGTCTAAGTACTGTCAATTCATTAACACATATGCATTGTAGAGTGGAAGGAAAAATTTTTATTTTTCCTATCAGTTTATTTCAAGAGGAAGCCATTAAATTTTATATTTATGATCTGCTTAACTTAACCTTTTCTAGTCAAGTACTTCCAGTCGACTTCTTAGAAAAGATAAATTTTGAAAATTTACGCTATGATAACTATAAAGTCGTAGCAATTAATAAAAAAATATACTTTTTTTTAACTCAATGCAACAATCAATATTTTCGTCAAAAAATCCTTGTTTTTAATTATGCTAACTCAAACTTGGCATGATCGTTGTTTTTTTCCATTGAGGCGCCAAGTTATTGATTATTGAATTATTATTTTTTTAACTTTTCAAAGTAACACTCATAATCCATTTTTATCCTATCACCCCGTTGGTAACTGGTCTTATACGAAAAACCGTCTTTTTGCATAGTCCACGGCTTTCACTAGGATGGGGAGACGTACATTCTTTCGCATAAGACAGTTAACACCTACTCTCCCACTATCCAATTAAGTGCTATACTTTGACGCTTAAAATCACTATTTTCCTTATATGCGCCTAGAGAGTATTAAATTAGCTGGGTTTAAATCCTTTGTCGATCCCACCACCCTAACCTTCCCTGCCAATCTTACCGCGATTGTGGGACCTAATGGCTGTGGAAAATCAAACATTATCGACGCTATTCGCTGGGTGATGGGCGAAAGCTCGGCTAAGCAGCTACGAGGTCAATCGCTTGATGACGTTATCTTCAATGGCTGCACAACGCGTAAACTCCTAGACCAAGCCGCCATTGAACTCAACTTTGATAACTCGGATGGGGGACTTGGTGGTCAATATAGTAGCTATGCACAAATTTCTATCCGGCGTGAAATCACCCGCAAGGGCCAATCTATTTACACACTAAATGGCACGCGCTGTCGACGACGTGATATCCGCGATATTTTTTTAGGCACCGGTTTAGGCCCTAGAAGCTATGCCATCATTGAACAAGGCATGATTTCACGCGTTGTGGAAGCTAAACCGGATGAATTACGTGCGTATATCGAAGAAGCTGCTGGAATTTCAAAATATAAAGAACGTCGGCGCGAAACAGAAAACCGCTTAGAACATACACAAGAGAACCTAAACCGTCTCAATGATATTAGAGAAGAACTTGCCAAACAAGCGAAACATTTACAACGTCAAGCTAATACGGCGGATCGTTATAAAACTTTAAAACAAGAAGAACGCTTACTTAAAGCTCATCTACAAGCACTACGTTATCGAACTTTTTATGATCAACTACAAGACAAATTATCCTCTATAAAAGAAGCAGAAGAACAGGTTAATGAATCGCATACACAGCAACAATCGTTGCTAAAACAATTGCTGAACGATCGTGAACAGCAAACGGCAGCAAGAGCCAGTTGCGATGCGCTACAAAATCGTTATTACGAATTGGGCAATGACATAACACGTTTAGAAGAAAAATTACGCAGTCAAACCACTCAATTCAAACAAAATCAACAGGAAGAAACACAACTAAGCCAAAAAAACAGTTTCTTAACGCAACAATCTCAAGAAAATCAAACCACACAAAATAAATTAAGCGAAGAAATAACCGCATTAAACATAGCATGGAATGAAATTAAAGAAGCAACACAGCAAAGCCAAACCCTACTAAAGCAAAACGAACTTGACTTGAAAAATTGGCAAGCGCAATGGGAAACTTTTCAAGCCCATGTTGCTCAATTGACTCAACAAAACCGCGTGGCGCAAACTCAAAGCCAACACTACCACCAACAATGCCAAAACCTAAAAAACCGCTTTGAACGCTTAGAACAGGAACAATCGGAACAAAATCAAATACTTAGCCATGATAATGACACAACGGATTTGAAAAAGGCACTCATTGACTCACAGCAAAAACAACAGCGGGCGCAAGAGGAGCAAGAACAAACAAGACAAACAATCCATGCCCAACGTTCGGCATTACAACACTTAGCCAAAGAATTAGATGCCGGCAAAAGCCTTTTACAAAAAAATCAGGGGCATATTGCTTCTCTCATGGCCTTGCAACAAGAAGCTTTAGGACAACGTGAGGCATCACTCGTTACCTGGCTTAAACAACATAATTTGACAGAACATCCTCGCCTAGCGCAATTAGTCCAAGTAGAAGCCGGTTGGGAACGCGCCGTGGAAGTTGCCTTAAACCAGCATATTCAAGCCGTTTGTTTCACCGATCGTGACTCTTTAGAGGATTTTTTAAATCAATCGCTGCCAAACAGTACCTTAAGTTTAATGACAAAATCGACACCGTGTCAGCATTCTGCTAGTGCTTTTACATCACAATTACCCTTAAGTTTACTGAGTACAAAATTAACTGCACCTTGGCCATTAGATAATTTATTAGTCGGCATTTACGTTGCTGAAACTCTAAACGAAGCCCTAGCTCATACCAAACAATTAAAAGGCTATGAATCTATTATGACACGCGAAGGTGTGTGCCTAGGTAATCATTGGGTTAGTTTAAATGCGCAAGGTTCTGTAAAAACAGGTCTCTTACAACGCGAAAGTGAAATAAAACAGTTAAAAAAAGAAGGCGCTGACTTACAGGCACAGATTGATGCCAAACAAAATGCTTATAACGCGGCCCAAGAACAACTCAAAACTCTGGAAGAGCAACAAGGTGAGAGACAAAAACACCTTTCTGAATTAATAAGCTTACAAGCCGATTTAAAAACACGCTATCAGGTCAAAGAGGTTCGTTTAACACAGGCAAAACAACGTACCCAACGTCTACAACAAGAACAGCAAGAAAATCAACAACAACTCGAACAAGCTCAAGCAAGATTAGTTCAAATAGAACAAGAGCAAAAAACAACGCAAACACAACTGGTTGAAATTGAAAAGCAGCGCCAAGACTTACTCGAAAACAAAACTGCTCTACAGACTAAACTGACTGCGGCAACACAAAAAGTCAAACATGTGGAAACCCAACTACATCAACTGGAATTACGTCGCCAAACGGCAGAACATCAGTTAAAAACAGCGCAAGAAACTGCTTCACGTCTAAGACAACAACAAGAACAGGTAAAAAAACGAGTTGCTGATTTGCAACAAACACTGGCTGGCGCGGAAAATCCTCTACAAACGATAACACAAGCACTGGATGACCAAACTACCCAACGTAATACACTGGCTATTCAACTCAAAGAAAAACAAACTAAACTTCAAGAACTTGAACAGCAACTGCAACGTAAAGAAGCGCAAACACAAACCATAGAAAACAACCTTAGCCTAGAGCGCGATGATTTAGAACAACAGCGTTTACAATGCCAAGAACTTCGGGTACGTGCTAAAACGCTAGAAGAGCAATTACATGAACAAGATTACGAACTCGAGAATCTGTTAAAAGAATTACCTGCCGACGCTGATATTTCTCGCTATGAATCACGACTAGCCGAAGTTACGCATCGTATTGAACAAATGGGTGCTGTTAATTTAGCCGCGTTAGAAGAACATCAAACGGTTGTAGAGCGAAAGAACTATTTAGATTCACAACATCAAGATCTGGTGGAAGCATTAGAAACCTTACAAACCGCCATCCAAAAAATGGATAAGGAGACACGTAACCGTTTTAAAGAAACGTTTGATAAAATTAACCAGAACTTTAGTGCTTTATTTCCACGCTTATTCTCAGGTGGCGAAGCTTCATTACAACTTCAAGACCCTGATCTATTAAGCAGCGGTGTTTGCATCATGGCGCAACCACCGGGCAAGCGGAATAGTAGTATTCAATTACTTTCTGGCGGCGAAAAAGCACTCACCGCCACCGCGTTGGTGTTTTCATTTTTCCAGCTTAACCCAGCGCCTTTTTGTATGCTTGACGAAGTGGATGCTCCGCTAGATGATACAAATGTCCTCAGATTTTGCAAACTGGTGAAAGAGATGTCCACTGAAGTGCAATTTATTTTTATTAGTCATAACAAAGTGGCTATCGAAATGGCACAACATTTAACCGGTGTCACCATGCATGAACCTGGGGTATCACGCTTAGTAGCGGTAGATATTGAAAAAGCGATGGCGATGGCTAGTGCTTAAGTTTAAGAAAGTGTCTCAAATGCTTTTAACTGAGGTTTCCTTATCATTATGGATATTGATTATTTTACCCGGCATTGTTTTTATCGGAATTTTTGGCTTAATTCTTGTCATTTGGCAATATGGAAATTTCCGCAGTAAAAAAAAGCATACCACGCAAACCACCTCCCTTGTGGATGATGATAAGAATATTTCTCTATCAGCTGCGGATTATTCCAATATAAAAGAACCTCAAGAACCGCTATTTAGCGAACTTCCGGACGAAAAAATTGTACAAGAAACTAGCACTGAAACACTGATGATCCTACAATTACTGGCAACAGAGGAAAGACCTTATCGGGGTTATGAACTTGTCCAAACGCTCAGTAGCGCCGGATTTCACTATGGTGCTATGAATATTTTTCACTATTATGCCGATCAAGACGAAAAAAAAGAACGTTTATTCAGTCTCGCTTCGTCTGTTGAACCTGGTACTTTTGATCTCGATCATATTGGCGAGATCCATACACCAGGATTATATTTATTTATGTCACTCAAACCTCATGAAAACGCACTCAATAACTTTGAATTAATGCTGGAAACCGCACAGTTACTTATTCAAGATTTAGGCGGTACACTCTGCGATCAGCAACGCGAACCACTTACGTCCATCGCATTAACGCATTATCGTTCACAATTATATGCCTATGCCTAAACCATCCCCTACGATATTAAAAAAAATTGCTCTCCTTAAAAAAAAAATCAATGAACAAAACTATCGCTACTACATCCTTGACGATCCGCTGATTAGCGATTCTACTTTTGATAAGCTATTTCGCGACTTACAAGCATTAGAAGCACAATACCCTGAACTTATTACCGAAGACTCACCTACCCAACGTGTAGGTCCTACCCCTCTTACAAGCTTTAAGCAAGTTGAACATGCTTTACTGATGCTTTCGCTGGATAACGCCTTCTCAGAGAAAGAGGTTTTAGCATTTAACAAACGTATTCAAGATAGGCTAGCCACCGATAAAGCCATTGAATACAGCTGTGAACCCAAACTTGATGGTATTGCCGTCAGCTTAAGCTATGAGCGAGGAAAATTAGTCCGGGCGGCAACACGAGGTGATGGAAATATCGGTGAAGATATTACGCTAAATATTCGAACTATCTTGAGTATTCCTCTACAATTACGTGGTCAGGATTATCCCGAAATCTTAGAAGTACGCGGTGAAGTTTATATTCCAAAAAAGCGCTTCCAACAACTTAACCAAAGACTACAACAAGCCGGTGAAAAAACCTTTGTTAATCCACGTAATGCCGCCGCAGGAAGTTTACGTCAACTCGATCCAAAAATAACCGCACAGCGTCACCTAGCCTTTTTTACCCATAGTCTCGGTGAAATAAAAGAAGGGAAACTAGCCACCACGCACACCGCTATTCTGCAACAATTCGAACAATGGGGCCTTCCTCGCTGTCCGCAAACACAAAGCGTTCAGGGTATTGATGCCTGTTTAGCTTACTACGACAAAATTGCAAAACAACGACTCAACTTACCTTATGAAATCGACGGTGTTGTCTATAAAGTAAATTCCCTTGCTCTCCAGCAACGTCTCGGCTTTATCTCACGTGCTCCCCGTTGGGCTTTAGCGCACAAATTTCCAGCGCAAGAAGAATTAAGCCGTGTATTAGCCATTGAATTTCAAGTGGGCCGTACCGGCGCATTAACCCCTGTTGCACGCTTAGAACCCGTCTTTGTCGGAGGAGCGACGGTCAGCAATGCCACTTTACACAATATTGATGAGATCCAACGTAAAGATATACGCATAGGGGATACTGTTGTAGTACGTCGTGCCGGTGATGTCATTCCAAAAGTGGTTCGTGTGATAATAGAAAAACGCCCCCCCCATACCCTTCCTGTACAATTACCCAAGCAATGCCCCGTCTGTGGCTCCGAGGTAACCAAATTACCCTCAGAAGCTGCCGCCCGCTGCAATGGTGCCTTATATTGCTCTGCACAACTTAAAGAAGCGATCAAGCATTTTGCTTCTCGTAAGGCCATGAATATTGAAGGCTTAGGCGATAAAATAATTGACCAGCTCGTTGAAAAAGCGGTAATTAAAAATGTAGCTGACTTATATACGCTAACCGCACCCCAGCTCGCCCATTTAGAGCGCCTAGGCGAAAAATCAGCCGCTAAGTTATGTCAGTCCATTACCCGCAGTAAAAAAACAGCCTTTGCACGCTTTCTTTATGCATTAGGCATTCGTGATGTAGGCATTTCCACAGCGACAAATCTTGCCAATCACTTTCAGCAGCTTAGTTCATTAATGCAAGCCGATAGAGAAACGCTGCAGTCACTTTCCGATATTGGTCCTATTGTCGCCACCCATATTAAAAAATTTTTTACCCAAACGCATAATCAAGAAATTATCCAAAGGCTTCTTGATTCCGGAGTCCACTGGCCAAAACCAGGTGCAAAAAAACATTCGCTATTAACTCATAAAATCTTTGTTTTAACAGGTAGTTTAGCGCATTTAACACGTGAAGAAGCCACTCATCGACTGCAAGAACAAGGAGCAAAAGTTAGTCAGAGCGTCTCAAAAAAGACAGATTATATTGTGGTTGGGACCGATCCAGGCTCAAAATTTACGCAAGCAAAAAAATTAGGCGTGACAGCCTTAACGGAGGAAGCGTTTCTCAAACTATTAAAACAATAATTTGTCAGAATTATAACCACGAAACTGCTGTTTTCATAGGTAACTTTGCTTTTAATTCAAGTTCGTATTGACATTTAACAGCTTATACAGTTTATTAGACCCCTTTGTTAAAGTGTAACCTTGACCTACAGGGTAGTAGCAACAAGTCTTTGCTTTATTTACCTGTGTTAGTAGGTACTTTACTTATTCAATCGTAATTAAAATACGGATTTGAAAAAATCCTATAAAAACTGATTTTAAAACCAACCTCGCGCTAAAAAATAATAACAATAAAGAGGCAAATATGCGTATTCTTTTAGTTGAAGATGATGAGTCCCTAGGAGATGGCATTTACAAAGGGCTTAAACACTACGGCTATACTGTCGACTGGCTTACGGACGGTCGAACCGCTTTGAGCTTTATCAAAGTAGAAGCCTTTGACGTTATTTTGCTTGATTTAAACTTGCCTGGCTTACCTGGCCTAACGGTTCTAAACGAAATGCGAAGTGCGGGCGTAACAACCCCTGTTCTTATTCTAACTGCACGTCATGCGGTAGAAGATAGGATAAAAGGCTTAGATAGTGGCGCTGACGATTACTTAACTAAACCTTTTGATTTAGACGAATTATCCGCGAGAATTCGGGCTTTACAACGACGTTTTTCGAGTAATCGTGCTGTCTCTATTTTAACCTATCGCGACATAGAACTTGATCCAAGCGCATTTACTGTCACTGCTAAGGGCCAAGAGATAAACCTTTCTCGCCGAGAATTCAGCCTACTACAAAAATTACTAGAAAACGCAGGCCATGTCATCTCTCGTGACTCGTTAAATCAATGCCTGTATGGATGGGATGACGAAATTGATAGTAATACGCTTGAGGTACATGTCCATAATATACGGAAAAAACTTGCCGGAATTAATTTTATTCGTACTATTCGTGGCGTGGGTTATATGGCAGAAAAGGAAAATAATTGATGTATACCATACTATCCATCAGACAATTTTTATTATTCAATTTACTGACTACGATAATCGCTACAATCATCATCACCGCATTTGGTAATTATTATATTGACTGTCAAGCGATGAATGACAGCCTGGATAATTTATTAGTAGAAACCGGCTGCTTACTCAAAACGATCACCAATACACCCCATCTCCTGACTCCATCTAAACTAAAGGCGATTCAATCACAATTAAATGCTACACCGTTCCCTAAAAAAAACTTTTGTCACACTACAGATTTAAATACTAATGAAATAATTCAAAAGGATAATCGTTATAAATTTCAATTATGGGATGGCGACGGTAAACTCCTATTAAACTCACCTCATTCACCCGCACTACCATTAATCGGCAAACCTGGACTCAGTGATAAAATCATTGATGGTAAAAAATGGCGTACTTTTACTATTTATGATCGCCATCGCGGTGTGATTCTTGCCATTGCAGAACAATATAGCTTGCGTCATAGCATGATTCGACACATGCTCATTGATGACACGTATCTTACACTACTCATTTACCCTTTATCGGGACTTTTCATTTGGCTTATCATCGGCAGTGGTTTAAAAAGCATTCGCTTTTTTGCCAAAGAAGTCGCTGAACGTGCCGCCGATCACCTTGAGCCCGTTGATCTGAATGAGGTCCCGATAGAAATTAGTCCCTTAGTTGATGAACTAAATAAGCTCTTTTTGCGTTTACAACAAGCCTTCGAACGTGAACAACGCTTTGCTGCTGATGCCGCGCATGAACTCCACACACCACTCGCGGCATTAAAAACCCAAGCTCAACTTGCCCTGAAAGCAGCGGATCCGCAAGAATGTTATACCCATTTAAAACAAGTCATTGCTAGCGTAGATCGTAGTACACACGTCATCCAACAATTATTGACACTCTGTCGCCTAAGCCCCGAAACTATTATGCCAGAGCACTTTACCCAGGTTAATTTGGCACGAATAGCCGCTGAAATCATTGCGCAATTAGCACCCCAAGCTGTGTTAAAACAAATTGAAATTGAACTTATCGCCAAAGACCCTGAATATAAGCTGTTAGGAAATTCTACCGGTTTACATGTACTAATTCGTAATCTGGTTGATAATGCTATTCGCTATACACCACGCGGAGGGATGGTTAAGGTCATCATTTCAAATCTATCTGATACGCTTCTTTTACAAGTGATCGATAATGGCCCTGGAATTCCTTTAAAATTACGTTCACGTGTATTTGAGCGTTTTTTCCGTGTATTAGGAAATAGTGCACAAGGAAGTGGCTTGGGACTTGCTATTGTTGAGCAAATTACAAATCTCCATCAAGGTTCGATTCATTTAGGCAAACCCGATGAGGGAACAGGACTCAAGGTAGAAGTTAGATTTCCTAAAAATAGTTCACTGTAGTTTATTGTTAGATAATTTCAGATAATTAAAAAGTAAAAGGGTATTGCGGATTAACAATACCCTTAAACAAACCATTCAACCTACGGTTCCAACTCAAGCACCTGCCTGTAAAGAAGGCATTGGACTATTTTCCACTGCAGAAGAAATGGGTGGTTTGGAAAAAAATCCCTGAGCCAACAACTTAGCTTTCATATCACTCACAGTACTTGGGATAGCAGATTTGTCATCCGAACCACTTTGATTGCCAGAATCTGTACCTGAATGACTTTCAGCAGAATTAGACACGTTTGAACTGGGTTTTGGCGCCAAACTAGGCTTTGGTGGAAGCGCGGGCTTTGATGAAATCACCCCCTCTGATCTAGACCGCTCATCTGTAACTTCAGGCTTTGGTGTTGACATTGGCAACGGTTCAGCCTGCACAGGATTCAAAGGAGTATTAGCCGAATCATTAGCAGCCGCAAGAGGTACGCTGACTGTGGATTTAGGTTGTTCTTTTTTATGTCTTCTTTTAACTCGTTTTTTTGGTTTTTTAGTGCTTGTTTCCCCATCGTCCCACTCGCTATCATTTGAATGTGAATTATTCGATCTTTCACTTTCTGTATCACTTGGCATCAATGCTATACGTCTTTGCAAAATAATAGCCACACCACTTTGTTCACCTGGCTTTTTATCTTTATTTTTAGGATCCCTTTCCTCTGGCAGCCCAACACGGTTCTTAAATTGAAAGTTAGCAGCACCTCCTGTTCCATTTATCGCGGCAAGCAAACTTGTCCTATCCCCCTTGTTTGCTGGCGTAGCAGGCGGTGCTGATGCCGGTTGTGTTACTCCATCACTACTTCCAGAAGGAGGAGGTGGTGGTGGAGGCGCAGCGGCTGCAGTCTGTTGTACCGGCGTAGTATTACTTACAGGAGGCAGCGGCGGTGTTGGTTGCACAGCGGCTGCAGGTTGAGTCTGCGCAGGCAGTGTTGCAGGAATCGCAGGAATCGACACTTCAGCTGAAGCTTTTAATTCATTTAAACGTTCCCCTTCTCCGGCAGCCCTTTTAATAATGTAATTTAAAGCTTGCAACGAATCTTCATTTTTAGATAAATCAACACTTTCTAACACTTTGTAGGATGTGGCAGATAAAGCCTTAAACTTTTCAACGGAAGCGGTAAAAGCTTCATCCTGCTCTAATTTTGGATTTATGAAAATCTCAGACCAGACAACTCTATTAAAAATCCATTTAAGCCAATTAATTGGATTAAATTTTGAATGGGTTTTATGCACAGTACTAGCCGGTAGTAAATTTTTAAAAACAAATTCTGCACCATATCGCTCAGCCGCAAAAAATAAAAAATATCCTAAAGCTTGAAGATTTTTTTCTGCCACTTCTGTTTTAATTGGAGCTCCATCTTCATTAAAAATGGAAGAAAAATTATACTCTCGAATATAATTAACAACGCTTTCTTTGCTTATTGCACTTAATTCATTTAAAAAATTCTTAGTGATATTTTTTAGTAAAAAATTATAACTTGATTGTTTTACACCCAGTTTTTCAATTTCCTGTTCATATTTACTTGCTAATTTTATCAATTTATTCTGAACCATAAGTGCCTCTTTTTATTATTATAAAATTGAATATATATAAAATATTTTAAATTAAAATTTAAAAAAATTAATAAAAAAATTTCAAAAGCAATTATATTTATAAATCAATTTATGTCAAATTAATTTAAAAGAATAAATAAAAGAATAACAAAAAATTATTAATTAATTAAATAAAAACACTTCAAAAAAATACCAGAAAAATAAGATTAAAAAAATAATTTAGAAGCAGTAGAAAAATTATTAGTTTAATTATTTATCTACTGCTCACGAATTAAAGATGGGCAGTTGCTATCAATAACTGTTGCTACATAACCTAACGAGAAGGAACAAATGGCGGTATCTCAGAGATATGACTATCACTCATTTCGTCTTTATTCTGACCATTACCCAAAACTCCTATCAAAGATCCGGCAAGCATAGCGGCCGTAATGCCCGACATACTTGTCGATCGTCTAATTCCACCAGTTCTCTCCGATATAATCGCTGTAGACCCTGACACACTTGCCGATCGCTTTATACCAGCGGTTCTTTCCAATGCAATCGTAAATTCTGGTACATTCGCTGATCGGCTATCGCCTACTCCATTTCCTAGATTTAGCTCCAGAAGATTCGCATAAATAGGTTCTACTGACTCATTGGCGCTAGAAGCATCATCATCCCAGTCCTCAGCATCATCCCAGTCCTCATTATCCGACATGTCAGAATAAGTTGGGCACTTTCTAGACTTCCAATCTTGATTGCGTTCAATCGTCTTTTTTTCCAGCTCTCTTGCTTTAACAATTTCGTCTGATAAAATTTTTCGGCAGCCCGCAAGATTTTCTGAAGGTTTGAGATATTTTTTAAGGGTTTTTTGACAAACAATAGCTATATTATTAAAAAAACTTTGGTCTCTATCAAAATAAGGCAGTTCTTTTCTATCTTGCCATTTCCTTATGCCAATAACGGCTTGTGATAATTGCTGATTTGAAACCAAGTCGTTCTTTATATTAATTTTCGGGTTACGAAATAAAGAAATAAATTTAGTTATCAAAGTGTAAAATATGCCCATTTCGCTCTTCTTAACAGAACTAGGCAGTAAATCTTTTACCAATACATCAATACCATACTTATTAATGGCTAAGGTCATTATACAAGCTAGAATTTGAAGATCTATATTAGAGCTATCAAGTGTGTTTTCTTCTTCATTAATCCCCTACAATGAATTAAAATTATATTCTTTAATATATTCAAAACTTTTCTTATAAGATAAAGCTTCTATATCATTAAAAAAATCTTCACAGCACGCCTGTAATAGACTATAAAAATCGGGGCTTTCGCGTTTAGTTTTTCACGCCTTTCTTTAAATTCAATTAAAATATCGGCATAGCGCTTCCTCATAAACAAAACCTCACTGTTGTTATTATTTATAAAAATTAAATATAAAAAAATAAATATTTAATTGTCTTTTTTAGCGAAAAAAATATTAACCTCGAAAATTAATATTGTCAAATTAATTAATAAAATATATTAATAATATTTATAAAAATTAATTTAATCAAGCGAATAAATTAGCTTATTTTTAATGAAAAATAATCTAAAAATAAATATTAACTATTAACTATTTTTTAATTTTTTTTCAATATTTTTCCTAAAGAAGATTTAGGCAGATGATTAATAAATACGATTTTGGCGGGTAATTTATAGGCGGTCAGATAATGACGACAATAAGCTAATAATTCTTTTTCAGTTAAACTAGTATTGCGACGCACAATGAATGCCTTGACCGCTTCACCAGTAGTTTCAGAAGGAATACCTATGACAGCAACTTCGCTGACTTTAGGATGCTTTTGGATAATAGCTTCTATTTCAGCAGGGTAAACATTAAATCCTGAAACAAGAATTAACTCTTTCTTACGACCCACGATATAAACGAATCCTTGTTGATCTAAACGCGCTAAATCACCTGTCAGCAGCCAACCCGCTTTATCAAATGGCATCACTGTTTCTGAATCCTGCGACCAATACGCCTTCATCACTTGTGGACCTTTAACCGATAATTCGCCTACCTCCCCTAAGGCTACTTCATGGCCCTGCTCATCCTGTAAGAGGATATTGGTAGATGGCAAAGGCAGACCGACATGATTTCCTGCGGCAATCAAATCCCAGGGAGGTGCGCAAACAACAGGTGAAGCTTCAGTAAGACCATAACCTTCTAATAACAGTTTCCCTGTCACTTGCTTCCAACGTTCTTTCACCGAAGTTTGCAATGGTGCACCACCGCCTAATGCAATCTTTAGAAAACTAAAATCTAGTTGTGAAAATGCTGTTTGCTTTAATAGTGCCTTGAATAAGGTATTGACTCCCAACAACACACTAAAACGGTGTCTGGTTAATACACGGATTAATTGTTTAATATCTCTCGCATCTGGAATTAAGACATTATTTGCACCCAGCCGTAATCCCATTAAACCATTAACCATTAGAGAAAAAATATGATAAAGCGGCAAAGCCGTAATCATGGTTTCTGATCTTTCTTTTAAAATAGGTCTTACCCAAACGGTTAGCTGTTCAATATTCGCCAACATATTACGGTGCGTCAACATGGCGGCCTTCGGCTTTCCGGTAGTACCGCCCGTATATTGTAAAAAAGCAATATCTTCATTTTGAATAGCGACAGGTCTCAAACGTAAACGACTGCCGTCTTTTAAACTTTTCAAAAATTTAATCGTTGAACAATGGCTAGCTTGCCGTCGACCATTTTTAATCAGTCGTTGTGCAAACCAACTCACTACCCAAGAATGTGGCCAAGCTAATAGATCACCTAAATCGCTGCTAATCACGTATTTAATGTGTGTTCCTTTTAATGCATGCGCTAAGGTTGGCAGAAAATTTGCCAATATAACAATTACTTCGGCTTGAGAGTGTTTAATTTGTTGAATAAGCTCTGGAGTTGTATACAGTGGATTCACATTCACCACTGTCAAGCCCGCTTGTAGCACACCAAAAACAGCTACCATATACTGCGGACAATTAGGAAGCATCAATGCCACCCTACTCCCTTTTTTTAATCTGCATTGCTTTTGTAAATAGGTCGCAAAATTCTCACTCAATTTTGCCCACTCTTGATAATTGATCGATCTATTAAAAAAACTGAGTGCTGGCAAACTTTTAAATTTTTTGCAGGAATCATCAAATAAAGCATTGAGCGAAGAATAAACATCCGGATTAATTTCAGCAGGGACTTGTTGCTGGTAACGATTTAACCAAATCTTTTCCATTTCTCACCCTATACTCCTTGATTGTAACTGGGCTTACGATACGCACCTTGGACCAAACTAAGCTGGTTCTTTTAGTATATAATGTTTACTCTTATTTTCGATATCGCGTCATCATAGGTAAATTTTTTATGCATAGTCTGATGGGGACATCACAAGAAGCCTTTAAATTAAAAGCAAGTTTGTTCACCTTGACTACATTTCATTTATTTAACGCCGATCCCATGTTGCTACAACAACAATTAAAGCCACTGATTGAACAAACACCGCAGTTCTTTCAACAACTCCCTATTATTTTAGACATCTCTTCTTTGAAGCTTAATTCAGTTCCGTTAATAGACTTCTCTGCTATCATAAGTTGTTTACGACGTTCTGGCCTTATTCCTGTTGGCGTTCGCGGCGGAAACACTGAACAGCAAGCCTCTGCTATGCAAGCGGGACTCGCTATTTTGTCTAATATAAAACTAGAAAATACGGAAACATCACCTAAACCACCCTCTATTCCCTCTTCAACGGCCAAAATTATTAAGCAGCCTGTACGCTCCGGCCAGCAAATCTACGCCAAAAATAGTGATTTAATTGTATTAGCTTCAGTCAGTCCTGGCGCAGAATTATTAGCTGATGGCAATATCCATATCTATGGTCGATTAAAAGGTCGTGCGCTGGCAGGCGTAACCGGTAACCCAAATACCCATATTTTTTGCAAAACCTTAGAAGCTGAACTGGTTGCCGTTGCGGGTCATTATTGGCTAAGTGAGGATTTACAGGATTTACTACCGACGCTTAGCAAAGGCGGTGTTCATATTTCCTTAGATCAAGAACGTTTACAAATAAAGACGTTAAATTAATAGTGTTATTTGCTAAAAATCAGAAGTGTTTTTGGCCGTTATCGTGCATTTGAAGACATGTTCTTAGGCACCGCCCATCTTTCTAACAACACCATTATTTCTTCAAGATTAATAGGTTTAATGAGCACTTCGTCGATACCTGCTTTAAGAAATGCTTCTTTATCTTTTGCATCGCCGTGCGCCGTTATGGCGATAATAGGTATTCGCTCTCCTTTGACTTCTTGTTGCCGAATAATCTGTGTAATAGTTATGCCGTTACTATCGGGTAAACAAATGTCCATAAAGATAAGGTCATAAGAATATTGCATATAATACTCCAATGCCATTTGAGCATTTATTGCACTATCTACAAAACATCCCTCTATTTTTTCCAACATAGATTTATAGATTCTTTGGATAAGCTCATTATCCTCAATCAATAAAATCCGTAATTTATGTCCTGACATAAAAGAGCTATCTTCCCGCGGCACTGACAAGCTTTCGTAGGCGGCATTAGTTTGCCGTTTCAGTGGTATTCGACAAATAAATAAGCTTCCTTTCTCAGGCGTACTTTCTATTTCTAGTTTCGCTTTTAGTAATTTTATATAAGCTAAGGTAATAGCCATACCTAAATCAATGCTTCTATAATCCTGCACCAGATGAACATAGCTTTGATCCAAACACGCCATTAACTTTTTCAGCTCTTTTTCTTGCATCCCCTTCCCGCTGTCTTGGATATGTACACTAAATTCATCAAAATCTCCTTCCTGCTCATTTTGACTATAATCAATCTGTATTATGATCGAACCTTGCTCAGTATTTTTTAGCGCATAGCTACTTAAATGTAGGACTATTTGATGGATCAAATGGGGATCGCCTATTACATTAACGGGAACATGATTGGGATAATCTAATAAAAATTGTATGCCTGCACTTTTGGCTTGAAACACCAATTGCTTCACCACTTTTTCCAATAATTTTTTTAAATTAAAAGCCTGTACTATCACACCAACGTGTTGCGTTTCTCGTTCCGAAAGATTTAATAAACGATTGATTAATGGGAGAATAGATTCGCTGACATTAAGAATATCCGTCACACACTGTTCCTGAGTAGGAAGTAAACAATCCATACTTAATAGCTGTGCCATACCCACAATACTTGTTAATGCACTACGCAACTCGTAGCTTAAATTAGCAACAAATTTAGATTTAGCACGATTCGCTATAACAGCATCTCTAGCAATTCTTATAATTGAGGGTAAGCGCTGACCCTTTTCTTCTAGCATTTTTATTCCTTTTATTAATTTAGAAAAATTAATCTCTGGCCAACGCTCTATAGTCAAATTCAAATTGACGTAACTCGGTGCTAAATAAGCCAGATTCTCCTTACTATCCAAAGCTAAATGAGCAAAAGCCTTTGCTTGGAACTCCTCCAAGCGCTTAGAATCATTACAACTCACCCAGCGTGCGGTAACAACGTTAATCGCCTCATAAGCGCACTCTACTTTATACTCATATTTTAAACGGTAGGCCACCACATCAAATTGTAAAATCCCAATAGCACCTAAAATCAATTCACTACCAGCCAAAGGCCGAAAAATTTGTATCGCACCTTCCTCTGATAATTGGACTAATTCCTTTAGCAAGGCCTTTGATTTAAGTGGGTCTTTTAGCCGCACTCGCTGAAATAATTCAGGTGAAAAAGAGGGGATACCGACAAATTTTAAAATTTCACCCGAAGTAAAGCTATCACCAATCTGGATCGTACCATGGTTATGCAAACCAATAATATCACCTGGCCAAGCCTCTTCCGTTCTGCTGCAATCACCTGCCATAAAAGTCAGCGCATTGTTAATAGCAACCTCACGCCGTGTGCGCACTTGGTATAATTTCATTCCGGGAGTATATTTTCCAGAGCATAAACGCAAAAAGGCGATTCTATCGCGGTGTGCCGGATCCATATTAGCCTGGATTTTAAATACAAATCCGCTAAAATTCGCTTCTTCTGGCTTTACAAGGCGAACATCCGTTTCTCTAGGTTGCGGAAATGGAGCAAACTTAACAAGCGCCTCTAATAGCTCTTGTATACCAAAATTGTTAATGGCCGAACCAAAAAATACCGGTGTTGTTAACGTTCCATCTCGATACGCTTTTTCATTAAATACAGGACACGCCCCTTGTATAAGCGCTAATTCCTCTTGTAGCTCATCATATAAAAAACCAATTCTTGTTTTTACCTGAATATTATCTAAACCTTCAAACCACTCACTTTCTTTTCTTTTTAAATTACTCGAAGGTGCGTAGAAATAAACTTTATTTTCTTGTATATGATAGATACCCTTAAACTGTTTACCCATACCGATAGGCCAGGTCATGGGTGCACAAGAAATCCCTAATGTCGACTCAATATCATCGAGCAATTCAATAGGTGTACGTGCTTCTCTATCCATCTTATTAATAAATGTCAAAATCGGAATCTGCCGTAAACGGCAAATTTCAAGCAATTTTTGCGTACGTGGCTCTACCCCTTTAGCCGCATCAATAACCATTAATGCCGAATCAACAGCCGTTAAGGTGCGATAAGTATCTTCCGAAAAATCAGCATGTCCTGGCGTATCTAACAAATTAAAAATACAACCTTGATAAGGGAACTGCATCACCGACGTGCTAACCGAAATCCCACGTTCTTTTTCTAAGGCCATCCAATCAGACGTTGCATGGTGCGCGGCTTTCCTCGCCTTTACAGTCCCCGCCAGCTGTATAACGCCTCCCCACAATAAAAGTTTTTCAGTCAGGGTTGTCTTACCTGCATCCGGATGAGAGATAATAGCGAAGGTTCTTCTGGATAGAATTTCTTCAGAATAAGAGGAATCTAACATGCGAGTAAGCAACCTTTTCTTAGTAATTGGTTACGGTTATTAATTAATAAAAACCCTATCATTAAATTAGCTTATTCTACACTACTACCCTTTAGAAGTGTTTAAACTTTACTCGGTAAAATAGAGGCGGATGTCTTCAACCTGGACTTGCATGAAAGATTGACATACCCCAGCCTTCGTCGGACTAGACTAAAAGACGACTTTTCTCTGATAACAAACACCGTCATTTATGTTACCCTATGTTGATTAAACAAAATTTAGCGGTAGCTAATTGCCAAATTAAGTATTCTAGTTTAACCTGGGCGCCTTTCTTTAGGAGAGGTGTCCGAGCGGTTTAAGGAGCACGCCTGGAAAGTGTGTGTAGGCTAATCCCTACCGTGGGTTCGAATCCCATCCTCTCCGCCAATGGTGGTTGTATTGGTCCCTTCGCAGCGCGAAGCAGCGAACCCCGTCAGGTCCGGAAGGAAGCAGCGGTAGTTGTGGATGTGGGTGCCGAGGTGTGGCTGGTATGACCGCCGCCATTTTTTGGAGGCTTGTAAAACCAAAGTGATATACGCTTCGCACTTGAATTTTTGGCAGCATTGCCGTTCAATTCACATTCGCGGCTTTTGGCAAAAATCTTATTGCTATGAGTTTATACAATGAGTTATCAAGTCCTTGCTCGAAAATATCGGCCTCGTTCTTTTTCACAATTAGTTGGCCAAGAATCCACCTGTCGAATTTTAAAAAATGCTTTGCAAAGTGCACGGATCCACCATGCCTATCTTTTTACAGGCACGCGTGGTGTTGGGAAAACAAGCCTGGCGCGCTTATTTGCTAAATGCCTAAACTGCCAAACAAAAATAACCGCTGAACCCTGCGAACAATGTACCGCGTGTGAAGCGATTAACGGTAATCGATTTACTGATCTCATTGAAGTCGATGCCGCCTCACGCACTAAAGTAGAAGATACCCGCGATCTACTCGCTGACGTTCACTATGCCCCTAGTCAAGGCCGTTATAAGATCTACCTTATTGATGAAGTCCATATGTTGTCTTCACATAGTTTCAATGCCTTGCTAAAGACACTGGAAGAACCTCCACCGCATGTCATCTTTTTATTAGCAACCACCGATCCCCAACGACTACCGGCAACTATTCTTTCGCGTTGCTTACAGTTTCATTTAAAAGCACTTTCTAGCGAACAGATTAGCTGTCATTTAGAAACTATTTTAAAAAATGAAAAAATAGCTTACGACAGAGGGGCCTTACAAATCCTTGCTCAGGCATCGCGGGGAAGTCTACGGGATAGCTTAAGTTTACTGGATCAAGCCATTGCCTATGCCAGTGAACACATTACAGAACAGGATATAAAAACGTTGTTAGGCAGCGTATCCACTACCAATATAACGGAGTTATTTGATGCACTTATAGCCCGTGATAGCATTAGACTCTGGGCCGCCATAGACCAATTGAATCAACAAGCGGCTGATTTTTCCCAGGTGATCGATGAGCTGCTAAGCTATTTACATCAGATTGCCCTCACGCAAATACTTAGCGCTGAAATTATAAAAGAAAATGAAACAATCCAACGCTTAGCTCAGCAACTTTCACCGGAGGATACTCAACTTTATTATCAAATTGCTTTATTAAGCCGGCGTGATTTAGCATTGGCTCCTACTCCCCGTTTGGGTTTTGAGATGATGCTGCTAAGAATGCTAGCCTTTAAACCCGCCGCTAGTAATGAAGCACTTTCTCTGGGTTTTCAACAAATACCGCGAAACGGCGAAACGAGTGCCAATACCAGCGAAAGTTCAAGTACAAAAAACACGATAGAAAACACAGGGTTAAACTGGATCACCTTAGTCAAACAACTCAAATTAACCGGGATAACGCATACTTTTGCCTGTCAATGTGCTCTACAGGACTATTCCAATAACCACGTAAGCTTGTTACTGGACCCAAAACAAACCGCATTGCATACGCCAAAACAAGAAGAAAAGCTAACCCAAGCCCTTTCTCACTATTTTGGTAAATCGGTAACCTTATCCATTCGCTTAGGAGACATCAATCTATTAACACCTGCACGTCAGGAACAACAACAGCAATCGCAGCGACTACAACAAACCACTGAAAGTTTACAAAAAGACCCCACTCTTCAAGCCATTATGAAGACGTTTGATGCTACACTGCAACCCGAGACCATCCAGCTTTTAGACGAAAACTGACGCCTGTTACATGATCGGGTATACTGCGATAATTTAACAACTGTCTCAAGTCTGAGCGGTATAATAAGTGAGGAAAATAACCATGAATATGCAAGTTGACCTTAAAAAGCTTTTAGAACAAGCGCAAGACATGCAGTCTAAAATGCAATCTGCACAAGAAGCGCTAGCAAAAATAGTCGTTACTGGCGAAGCCGGCGGCGGTTTAATTAAGATTGATATGGATGGTCGTCACACGGTTAAATCTATCTGGCTTGATCCTAGTCTGTTAAAAGAAGATAAAGCATTTACAGAAGAGTTGTTAGTCAGCGCATTTAATAACGCATTGCAAAAAATTGAAAAAAACTCACGCCAAAAATTAAGTGATCTCACAGCTCAAATTCAAACTAAATTTAGCGATGTCTAAAAAGAAGATTAAGCGACAACGGTCCCTAGCATGGCTTTTAGTCCGTTAATAACTCAGCTTATTTCGCAATTACGTTGTTTACCGGGTATTGGACCTAAATCTGCCCAGCGTATGGCATTTCACTTGCTAGAAAGAGCACGTCCAGAGGGTTTAGCCCTGGCAGAAATTATGGAACAAGCGATTCAGAAGGTAGGACACTGTTCACAATGTCGCAGCTTGAGTGAAACCGCGCTTTGTACGCTTTGTGAAAATCCTAATCGAGACAATAATTTACTCTGTGTTGTTGAAACGCCTATTGATGTTATGGCTATCGAACAGACTGCAAGCTATCACGGTCTTTACTTTGTGCTAATGGGACGGTTATCTCCTCTCGATGGGATTGGACCTGAAGAAATTGGGATAAAACACTTTATAAAACGGCTCAATACAAATCCGCCACAAGAAATTATTTTAGCTACCAATCCTACTATAGAAGGGGAAGCAACCGCGCACTATCTGGCTGAATTAGTAAAAAAATACGGCATAAAAATTAGCCGTATTGCCCATGGCGTTCCTTTAGGTAGTGAGCTCGAGTTTATTGATGGAAATACGCTAACCCGTTCATTACATTCTCGCGTTATTATTGAAGAATATCGGTAACGCTTCTTATTTGGAAGGCAGAACGAAGAAATATAAAAAAGGGTGGTTCCCTCCACCCTTTTCAACACATACCCCCTGCACCGCCCTTATTACGTAGCGCTACCCCTAACGAGTGCAGACTGTTCTGATTCTACTTGCGCGACTTGTTCGTGACTTCTTTGGCAAGCTAAAGAAGATACTTTCTGAGCAATAGAAAATAAAGTACCGTAAACAACAACAGCACCTACCATCCCTAATGCCATATTTGCCGTCATCTTGGCAAATTTTTCCTCAGCCGAATTATCCACTTGAATATTTGTTGGATTCAACATCATCATCGACGCTCCTCCTAATAGCATGGAGGTAGAATACCCCATATGATGCAGCGCTTTTTTAACATTAGCCGTTTTAAAAAATCCACCCACCATGGGTAAAGGAGAAAGACAATTTTTGACAAACCAATTTGTACGCCAACGTGATTGTTCAGTACTAGGTTCTACTACAACACTATGCACCGATATATCGGGTAAATTTTCTCTAGTTTGCGCGGGTTGCTCTTCAATATGAATAGATGCTTCCGATTCTTTCATAATATAGTCCCTCATTATTATTAGTTTAATATATTTAGTAAGCTGGCTTCTTATCTATTTTTATGATAATCAATAAAATAGTATAGAAAATATTTTATATAAGCAATCGATCTAAATAAATTATTTTTTACGCTTCCTAAACTTACTGTTTTTCTTAATTGCCTATTTAAAAATAATCGTTGTATCGGATAGTAGCTTAGAATAGCCACAAAAAAATGTGAGGCCTATAAATGATTGGGTGGGCACTCATGATACATTTATTATAGATATTTTTAAATTTTACTATCTCAAGTTCATTAAAAAATTTAAAACCCCATAATCTCAGATAGATATATTTTTAAATTTATTTATTAATAAAATCTTAATCAACTAAATTTATTATTGTTTTTTTTCTAAAAAAATAATAATAACTATGATAACGAAAATAGCATTACGGTTTCAATTAAATAATTTATTAGATCCTAAAAAAACATCCACTAGAACAATATTGCCAGAACATCTACGTTTATTGATTGATAACGAAAAAAGAGAGCGATTAGCTAGACGTGAAAGGCCTTTTGAATGCTATGTAGTAGATTCTAAATGTTTAGAGAAATTTTTATCCCCTTTACGTGAACCTAATTTGACGGAAAATAAACGATTTCAAGTAATAGTAAATGATGATGGCCATTATTCAATACTTGATATTTTATGGACGACAGACGAAAAAAAATATTTCTTACTAGATGCTCCCGGTAATAATAGAAAACACTATTTACAAGAAATAATGGATAAATTTTCATTCGATAAAAGTTTTATTACAAACGCTAGAATGATTAATAATAAATATAATAATTTACAAAAAGATCTTCTCAGTTGCTCTATTTTTTCTTTTTATCATGCCGTTCAAATTTCTAAAATAGAAATTTATCGTGTACTAGATAATATTGCTCGTGAGCCTGATTCGGGAACGAATAAAACCACGGTATACTGGGATGAATTACCGATGCAATTAGTTTGGGTGGCACAATCTTTAACATTTCTTGATGATTATTTAGCAAGAAATAAAAAACAGTTTAGCCCCACTGAGATAATGGAATACGAAGAATGGCGTAAAACACACATAAAACCAGACTCTACAGGCAAAGCTATAAATATGGCTATTGAAAATATATTTAATTCGTTGGTCAAGAATGCTATTGCATTGGTAGAAAAAACAGATGAAAAAGAATTACGCTTAATTTGCGCTTTAACTCGCACGTACCCAATCACTGCAACTTATCTTAGCTCAAGGATATCCTCTTCTTTCTTCAGTGCTTCCCATGCTAATACAACAAAAGAAAACAATAAAGATCACGAAAATCAATCCAATATCGCTTTAAATAGCGATTTGCATTTAGCACACTAAAACAAAAAATAAGCTTGGACTTAAAGAAATATTGGCAGCCCCAGCTTTCGCTGGGGGCCAATGTGGATCCTGCCGTCAAGCCGCAGGACGACGATTTACGTAATTAGACTAAAGCTTGTTTAGCCTTTTCAACCAACTGAGCAAACGTTGTTTTATCTGTTATAGCTAAGTCTGCCAAGATCTTACGATCAACAGCAATTTTTGCTTTGATAAGACCGGCAATAAAGCGACTATATGTCAAACCATGTTCACGCGTACCCGCATTAATACGAACTATCCATAGCGCACGAAAATCACGTTTCTTCTGCTTTCTGTCACGATAAGCGTATTGACCCGCCTTGGTTACGGCTTGCTTAGCCGCTCTTATGACGCGACTACGAGCACTTCGATAACCTTTCGCTGCTTTTAAAATTTTCTTATGGCTGGCCCTAGCGGTCACTCCACGCTTTACTCTTGGCATTGTATTAAACCTCTATATAAATCTTCATTGTTTTTAAGAACCTTGCAACAATCGATCCACAGAAAGAACGTCGCTGGCATGCACCAAATTAGTTTGACGCAAATTTCGTTTGCGCTTGGTATCTTTCTTGGTGAGGATATGGTTATGATGTGATTGCGCGCATTTATAACCTTTGGCTGTTGGCTTAAATCGCTTCGCAGTCCCTCGATGGGTTTTTAACTTTGGCATAGCGTACTCCGCATTACTTATTACATTATATTGTTACTTCGTTTTTTTAGGACTAACGACTAAAACCATCTGTTTTCCTTCCATTTTGGGTTTATCGTCAATCACTGCATAAGCAGTCAGATCCTTTTCTAAGCGTTCAATCAGCTTAGCACCCAAATGAATATGAGTGATTTCACGACCACGAAACCGCACAGTGATTTTAGCTTTGTCACCCTGTTGTAGGAAACGAATCAGGTTGCGTAGCTTGACCTGATAATCTCCTTCGTCTGTCACGGGTCTAAATTTAACTTCCTTTAACTGAACTTGCTTTTGTTTCTTCTTCTGTACCGCTTTCTGTTTGCTAAGCTCAAAAAGGTACTTACCATAATTCATAATGCGACAAACAGGTGGCGCCGCTGTCGGCGCAATCTCTACTAAATCTAAACCAGCTTGGCCCGCCTGCCGCAAGGCTTCTGCTAAAGATACAACACCTAATTGTTCACGTGAAGAACCTATTAGCCTGATTTGAGGCGCGCGAATCTCTCCATTCACCCTGACTTTTTTTGTATTATTACTTGCTGACCTAGGTTGATACCCCCCTGCCGGTCTGGGTCTAATTGACTGAATCACTTTTTCGTTGCTAATAATTACTTCTCCGCATCAATTCGACCACGCTGCACTATAGCCTGCCGAACCATCTGATAAAATTCTTGGACCGGCATACTACCCAAATCTTCACCTGTTTGTCTACGTACACTCACTTTATTGGCCTCTATTTCTTTATCGCCAATCACGAGTAGGTAAGGAATCTTTTGTAAAGTATGTTCGCGGATTTTAAAGCCGATTTTCTCATTTCTCAAGTCCAACTTTATTCTAAGCCCTAGGTCCTCTAACGCTTGGCCCACAATCCGCGCATAATCTTGCTGTTTATCGATAATAGTCAGCACAACAGCTTGTAGCGGCGTTAACCAAACAGGGAAATTCCCTGCATAATGCTCTATGAGGATACCTATAAATCGTTCTAAAGAACCCAGAATAGCCCTATGTAGCATAACAGGCGTCTTCCGATCACCTTGTTCTGTCACATATTCAGCCCCTAAGCGGCCAGGCATAGAAAAATCGACCTGTACCGTACCACATTGCCAAACACGACCCAAGCAATCTTTTAAAGAAAACTCAATTTTGGGGCCATAAAAAGCACCTTCGCCTGGAGAATATACCCATTTGAGCGCTTTTCCATCCAAGGCCTGTGCTAAAGCCTGCTCGGCTTTATCCCAACTCACGTCTGACCCTACGCGGACCTCCGGACGAGTCGCTAGTTTAAGAAGGATTTCATCAAAGCCAAATTCCTTATAGACATCATAAAGTAAATCAATAAAGGCACTGACTTCGGATTGAATCTGCTCTTCAGTACAAAAAATATGAGCATCATCCTGTACAAAGCCACGTACACGCATCAAACCATGCAAAGCCCCCGATGGCTCATTACGGTGGCAAGCACCAAATTCAGATAACCGTAAGGGCAAATCGCGATAACTTTTTAGGCCTTGATTAAAAACTTGAATATGGCCCGGACAGCTCATCGGTTTTACCGCAAATTCGGTATTTTCAGAGGCTGTGGTAAACATTTCTTTGAAGAATTTGTCCCAGTGCCCCGACTTTTCCCATAACTGACGTGCTAATAATTGAGGAGTACGTATTTCCTGATAACCACATTTAGCCAGACTTGAACGAATATATTGCTCAACGAGCTGGTAAATAGCCCAACCCTTAGGGTGCCAAAATATCATTCCTGGTGCTTCTTCTTGGATATGATAGAGGTCTAAATCCTTGGCCAATTTACGGTGATCACGCTTTTCCGCTTCTTCAAGACGCATTAAATAAGCAGCTAAATCATCTTTAGTCAGCCAGGCCGTACCATAAATGCGTTGTAGCATCTCATTTTTAGCATCACCACGCCAATACGCTCCTGCAACCTTGGTTAATTTAAAAACTTTCAATTTATTAGTATTCGGCACATGTGGCCCACGGCAAAGATCAATGAAATCGCCTTCTTGATAAAGCGATAAAACCTCTCCTTCCGGAATCGCTTCGATAATTTTCGCTTTATATTCTTCACCCATTTCACGGAATAAAGAAATCGCTTCTTTTCTAGGTAGTGTAAAACGTTCCACAGGAAGCGCTTGCTTGACTAATTCCTGCATACGTTTTTCTATTTGGTTCAAATCATCCGGTGTAAAAGCACGTTCAAAAGCAAAGTCATAAAAAAAGCCATTTTCTATTACTGGCCCAATTGTCACTTGCGCTTGCGGAAATAATTGCTTAACGGCATGAGCCAGTAGATGCGCTGTAGAGTGCCGAATAATGTCAAGCGATTCAGAATCACGTAGTGTAAGAATACGCAATGAAACATTAGATTCAATAAAATAAGATAAATCAACTTGTTGCCCATTGACCTCAGCCGCTATCGCTGCTTTCGCTAAGCCAGAACCAATATGCTCAGCCACTTGATAAGCGGTGAGGGATTCGGAAAAAGTCAGTTCTGTGGAGTCAGGTAATGTAATTATAGGCATCGAGGTCTAATTCTATAAAAATTATGGTAGGCACGAGTGGGATCGAACCACCGACCACCACCATGTCAAGGTGGTGCTCTACCACTGAGCTACGTGCCTGCAGTCACTTATCGCGTGTCTACCATCGTTGACGCAGTGGCACGCGGACCTGCCAACGAATGCACTTTTCTGCTAAACTTACGCTGCCAAAAAGTGCATTCCGTTGTCACCCGCGTATCCTCTATTTTCACACACGATAAGATTATATTAATTAAGATTAAAGGAGGGAGAAAATAACATTCTTGTTTTGCTTAATCAATCCCTATCATTTTTTCTTTTAGCATTTTTAATTTATCTCTGACTTTAGCTGCCTCTTCAAATTGAAGATTTTTAGCATGCTCCCGCATCTCTCGCTCTAATTGTTTGATTTTCTTAGCTAATTCTTCGGGTGGTAGCGCGGCATAGTAGGCCTGCTCTTCTGCTACTTTAAGGAGGCGTTGTGGCTTAGTTGCATCGTCAGAACGCGCACCTTCTAAAATGTCATGCACCGCTTTGGCAACACCCTTCGGCGTAATATGATGTTTTTTATTGTAACTTTGCTGCTTTTCTCTACGCCTATCTGTTTCGCTTATCGCTCTCTCCATTGATCCAGTTATTTTATCAGCATAGAGAATAGCTCGCCCATGAATATGCCGTGCTGCGCGGCCAATAGTTTGTATTAATGAACGTTCAGAACGTAAAAATCCTTCTTTATCCGCATCCAATATCGCCACTAAAGAAACCTCTGGCATATCGAGACCTTCACGCAACAAGTTAATTCCTACCAATACATCAAAGTGTCCTAAACGTAGATCACGAATAATCTCTACACGCTCGACCGTATCAATATCCGAATGTAAATAACGCACTTTGACATCGTGTTCAGTCAAATACTCAGTTAAATCTTCGGCTAAGCGCTTGGTTAGCGTCGTGACTAATACCCGTTCCTTTAATAAAGCCCGCTGCTGAATTTCAGAAAGTAAATCATCGACTTGGCTTGCTACGGGCCGAATCTCAATCGCAGGGTCAACCAAACCCGTCGGCCTGACGACTTGCTCAACCACTGCACCTGAATGTTCTAGCTCATAAGGACCGGGCGTGGCAGAGACATAAATTGTTTGTAACGAAAAATCACAAAACTCTTGAAATTGTAACGGTCTATTATCCAACGCCGAAGGTAAACGAAAACCATATTCGACTAAGGTTTCTTTACGTGAACGATCGCCTTTATACATAGCGCCTAACTGAGGTACAGTGACATGTGATTCATCAATCACTAATAAACCTTCTTTAGGTAAATAATCGAGTAAAGTAGGCGGTGGTTGACCGGGATCACGCCCCGACAAATAGCGAGAATAATTTTCAATTCCGCTGCAATAGCCTAATTCCAATAGCATCTCAATATCAAAGCGCGTACGCTGCTCTAAACGCTGACACTCCACCAGTTTATTGGCTACTCTGAGTTGTGCTAAACGTTCTTTTAATTCGACTTTAATTAATTCTATCGTTTCTAAGATACGTTCGCGTGGTGTCACATAATGCGTTTTGGGATAGATAGTCAAACGCGGAACCCGTCTTAGTACTTCTCCGGTTAAAGGATCAAAGTAACTTAAATTTTCAATTTCATCATCGAGTAATTCGATACGTACTGCTTCTTCAGCCGATTCTGCCGGATAAACATCAATAATATCGCCACGCACACGATAAGTGGCGCGACGGAAATCGGTATCATTGCGCGTGTATTGTAATTCTGCTAATCGGCGTAGAATAAATCGCTGTTCTATTTTGTCGCCGCGACGAATATGTAACATCATGTTAATATAGGTGTTCGGATCACCTAAGCCGTAAATAGCAGAAACAGTAGCAACAATAATAGTATCGCGCCGCTCTAATAAGGATTTCGTCGCCGATAAACGCATTTGTTCGATATGTTCATTAATCGCTGCATCTTTTTCAATAAAGGTATCTGTCGTCGGCACATAGGCTTCTGGCTGATAATAATCGTAATACGAAACAAAGTATTCCACCGCATTTTTTGGGAAAAAAGCACGCATTTCACCATATAACTGCGCCGCTAATGTTTTATTAGGTGCTAGAATAAGAGCAGGCCGCTGACATTTTTGTATAACATGCGCGATACTAAAGGTCTTACCGGAACCCGTTACACCGAGTAAGGTTTGATGCGCCAAACCTGCTTTTAAGCCTTTCATTAGCTCATTAATGGCTTGCGGCTGATCACCGGCCGGTTTAAAGTTTGAAACCAATTCAAAGATTTTGGACACAATGTTATATCTCAACAATATGAAGTGATTATCCTGGCACTAAATTGTCCCTCGCCGCTTGCTTTATTTATAGGCCCTCGCCGATAATAGTACCAATAAAGACACTTTCGTAGACTTAATCTTGTCATTTAATGCTTTAATTATGAAAATAACACTTTCGCATCGCGTTTTACAGATAAAACCTTCACCTACACTGAGTCTTTCAGCCGCCGCAAACCGGCTAAAAGCCGCTGGCAAACCTATAATTAATCTTACCGTTGGCGAACCGGATTTCGACACGCCTGAATTTATTAAACAAGCGGCTCATCAAGCTTTAGACCATGGCTGCACCAAATACACAGCGGTTGATGGCGTTTCTAGCTTAAAACAGGCCATCGTCGAAAAGTTTAAAAATGAAAACCAACTCGACTATCACGCTAGCCAAGTCATTGTTTCAAGTGGCGCTAAACAAAGTATTTACAACCTCATGCAAGCGCTGTTAAATCCAGGAGATGAAGTTATTATTCCTGCGCCTTATTGGGTATCTTACCCCGATATGGCATTACTCGCGGAAGCGAAACCTGTCATTATCCCCAGCAACATCGAACAAAACCTAAAAATTACGCCTGAACAATTGTCGAAAACGATTACACCCAGAACACGATTATTTATTATCAATAGCCCTTCAAACCCCAGCGGAATGGTTTATACGCAGGAAGAACTCTACGCACTTGGCAAGGTTTTAGTAAAAAATCCCCATGTTTTTATCCTTAGCGATGATATCTATGAACATATCTATTGGGGAGATCACGCTTTCAAAAATATACTGAATGTGTGGCCTCAACTCGGTGAACGAACGATCGTATTAAATGGTTGTTCGAAAGCCTATGCGATGACCGGCTGGCGAATTGGCTATGCAGCAGGGCCACAAGAAGTCATTCAAGCCATGGCCAATATACAATCGCAAAGTACCTCTAATCCCAATTCTATTGCCCAAATAGCAGCAAAGGCCGCGTTAAGCGGTGACCAAACGTGTGTGCATGAAATGAAAACGATTTATCAGCAAAGGCATCTCTTTTTTTCGCAAGGTCTCAATAATATTCCTGGCGTAAACTGCCTAGCAGCGATGGGAGCTTTTTATTGCTTCCCTTCTTTCGCAAACTTCATTGGCAAAGATAAGGCATTTCGCTCTGACTATGCACTGGCCGATTATCTGCTTAATGAAGCCAATATCGCAACCGTCCCTGGATCGGCATTTGGTACACCGAACTATTTACGGCTTTCCTTCGCTATTGATGATGCGAATTTAAAAGAGGCATTACAGCGATTAAAAGAAGCACTTAAAAACTATAATTAAAAATCTCTTTTGATTTTAGAGAAGAAACTAGACACTGTGCGACAACCAGGGTTACAAGAAATAGAAAGTACTATGATTTAACAATAGTTCCGCGGGTTTCTTTAACAAAAAACATCAATATCGCTGCCACGACAAATGCGATAGGAATAATACTTAATGCGTGCTGGAAACTTTTAACAGAGAACGCCATTAAATTTCCTTGTACATGAATACCGGTTAGTACATCCAAGGCTTTACCTATCAAAGGTTGAGATAAAGCACCACTTAACATAACCAATGAATTAGTGACAGCAATAGCCGTTCCCGCCAAAGCCACTACATTAAGTTCTCTAGCAATAGGAAAAACAATAATCTGTGTTGAACTACAAACACCAAATATAAAAAGAAAAAACTTCAAGGATTGGCTAGACATAGTTGGATAATAAATAATCAATGCAAAAAGTAATGCCCCTAATAAAGCACCTATAATAATAGGGTAACGTCGATTACCTATTTTATCAGAAATCCAACCCACTAAGGGGCTACCGATAGCCCAGCCCAAAAACACAAAAGAAATAGCGGTCGCTGCGGTGACGTTTGATAAGCCATAAACACGTATTAAATAAGGGATACCCCAAACCTCAGCAAATCCAGACAATGATAAATATAAAAAACTGCCCACAACGCCAATTAGCCACATTTGTGGATTTTTACAAAGCTTAAAAACGGCCTGAAAAAACTCTCTATAGCTTAAACTAGAAGAAGCGGACGCCGCTGCTGTTCGAACAGCCTTAGTTTCCGGTATCACAAACCACATCGCTACCATCAAACCAAAGCCTACGATAGCGGCAAGATGAAGTGTGGTATTAGAACCTAAAGAAACAACCAATTTTGACAATACAATATCGCCTATCATTGCACCCACCATGCCTAATGAAGTAGCCATACCGGCAATAAAGGCAAAACGCGATGGAGGGAACCAAAGTGAAGCCAGCTTAAGAACACCGACAAACGCAAACGCGGAACCAAAACCGACCAAAAAACGACCTACTTGTGCAGTAGGTAGATAGTGGTGGGCAAATAAATAGGTTCCTAAAGCACAAACCAAAGAAGCAATGACCAGTAATTTACGAGGACCGAATCGATCCATCATTATCCCAACCGGTAATTGCATCGGGGTATAAGCATAATAATAGAAGGCCACCAAGTTACCAAATGCCACACCGCTGATACTAAACATTTTTAGCAAATCTTCAGTCATTACACTGGGCAAGATTCGCAAAAAATATTCATAACAGTAAAAAAGTGCTCCCAAACCACATACTAACCAGGGAAACAAGCTAATACGTTTTTTTGGCATAAATTTACCCTACCGTTATAATAATTAGAAAATTAGGCCAGCTTTGTTTATAAATAAGAATTAATTAAGCTAGCCGATTCATGAAATAACAAGAGACTAAGCGGCTTCTGCGGTATCGCTGGATTTTTCAGAAGTCACTTTACCAGAACGGTTTCCATATTTCTGTTTGAATTTATCGACACGCCCACTCGAATCAACGATTTTTTGCTTACCGGTATAAAAAGGGTGACACTTAGCACAAACCTCTATAGGAAGGGTGGAATCGCCTAAAGTAGAACGAGTTTTAAAGCTATTCCCGCAGCTACAAGTCACTGTAACTTCGCGATAAGCCGGATGGATATCTTGCTGCATAATTTTTATATCCCCTGAAAACAAAATTAGCTCGGCATTATAACAGAAGGAATTCTAAAACCAAATTTTGGTATGGAAAAAGCCAGCCTATCATGTTTAAATTATCAGATATTAATAATAAAAAAGTATAAAAGTAAGCTTTTTTATGACAAATACTTAATATATTTATCTTAAACAGTTAAAAAAACAGCCAAGGATGGCTAGCTATTATAAACATCAAAAATTTATCTAAACTTACACAAAAAGTTGTCTTTTTTAGCTTAACAACCCTATTCATACTCGTTTTTTGCGAAAAATCCTTTGCACTTGGAGTCAATCTTTCTTATGGGCAAGGGAAACCGGATCATCTGAAAGGTTATCGAATGGCTTTACAAAGTTTTTGGCCCTTTATGGGCTTTCCTGATTCTATCCTTAATTTAACCGGTTATTGGGATCTGAGTTTTGCCCACTGGAACGTCACTCCAGGCAGCCTACTAACCACATTCGACCAGCCTAGCACTATCGAAATCTTCGCTATTTCCCCTATCATCAGGCTACAGGCGCGAAAAAAATACTTTTTATCCAGTCAGCCCTTACCTTGAGCTTGGTATAGGTGCCAGCCTACTGTCCAACAATCACTTAGGACATCGAAATCTAGGTGGCCAATTTGCTTTTCAAGATTTACTAGGTATTGGCTTACGCTGTGGAACAACCCATGCCTGGTCATTTAGCTATCATTACTTACATTATTCCAATGCAGGACTTTTACCCCCCAATCAAGGAATTGACGTTAAGCATTTATGGAGTCTAGGATACGAGTTTTAAAAACTCATCTTATTTGTAGAAGAAAATGCAGGTATCGCAGGATCCTGCCGCTTTCGGCATAAGTATATTGTAAAATCTAACAAGCATCTTATACTGCACACACATTACACTAGAAAGGAACCATCCTCTAAAGGGGCTTATTCATGGTCAAGGCCAAAACAACTGAACACCACGCTACCATTGAGCATCAACCGCTGCGTCTTTTTACTGAAAAAGCGTATCTTGATTATTCGATGTATGTCATTCTTGACCGAGCATTACCTCATATAGGTGATGGACTAAAACCCGTCCAACGCCGCATCATCTATGCGATGTCAGAATTAGGTTTAACGGCTTTAGCAAAATATAAAAAATCGGCACGAACGGTAGGTGACGTGCTGGGCAAATTTCACCCTCATGGTGATACGCCATGCTATGAAGCCATGGTATTAATGGCACAATCCTTTTCTTATCGCTATCCCTTGATCGATGGTCAAGGAAACTGGGGTTCACAAGATGATCCTAAATCTTTTGCTGCTATGCGTTATACGGAATCACGCTTGACGCAATATGCCCAATCATTGCTTACAGAAATCACCGATGGTACCGTCGATTGGATTCCTAACTTCGATGCCACTTTAGAAGAACCGCAACTTTTACCGGCGCGTTTACCTAATATCCTTTTAAATGGTGCAACGGGTATTGCTGTAGGGATGGCAACAGATATTCCCCCACATAATCTTAAAGAAGTGGTAAGTGCCTGCATCCGCTTATTAGATGATCCCAAAGCGACACTAATGGATCTTTTTGACCATATTAAAGGTCCTGATTTTCCAACCCTTGCTGAAATCATCACCCCCAATGATGAAATTCATCGTATCTATCAGCAAGGCCAAGGCATTGTACGTGCACGTGCCGTTTACCATGAAGAAAAAGGCCAATTAGTTATTACTGCCTTACCTTATCAAGTATCCGGTGCAAAAATTATAGAACAAATCGCTGAACAAATACGCGAAAAAAAGCTTCCTCTGATCGAGGACTTACGCGATGAGTCTGATCATGAAAATCCAACACGACTCGTTATTGTCCCGCGCTCAAACCGAGTCGATAGTGAAGCATTAATAAATCATTTATTTGTCACCACGGATCTAGAACGTAGTTACCGTGTTAATCTCAATATGATTGGCCTCGATGGCCGTCCACACGTCAAAAATCTGCTAACTATCTTGCAGGAATGGCTAGAATATAGACAACGAACTGTTCGTAAACGCTTAGCATTCCGTTTGGATAAGATTTTACATCGTCTGCATTTGCTAGAAGGATTTCTGCTTGTTTATCTGAATATTGATGAAGTCATTCAGATTATTCGACAATATGATGATCCAAAAACTCAGTTACGCCATCGCTTTAAATTAAGCGAAGAACAAGCCAACGCCATTTTAGAAATACGTTTGCGTCAATTAGCCAAGCTTGAAGAAATCAAGCTTCGTAGCGAACAAAAAGATCTTAGCGCTGAACGCGATGAATTAGAAAAAATTTTGGCATCTAAAACACAATTAAAACGCTTAATACGCAAAGAATTACAGGAAGCCGCAAAGATCTACGGTGATGAACGTCGCTCACCGCTAGTGACCCGCAGCGCCGCACAAGCCTTCAAAGAAACAGAAATTATTTCTGCCGAACCGATAACCCTTATCCTTTCTACACGAGGCTGGATACGTGCCGCAAAAGGTCATGACTTTGATGTCAGTGGCTTAAATTTTAAAGCCGGTGATTCATTTAAGATCGCCGTGCCAGGACGTAGCAATCAACTTGTCACTTTCATCGACTCTACAGGTCGATCCTATTCAACCCCCATTCATACACTCCCTTCAGCACGCAGTGCCGGTGAACCTTTAACCAGTCATTTTAATCCGCCGCCAGGTGCCAGTTTCGAAGCTATTATCACAGGAAATCCAGAACAATCTATTTTAATCGCTTCAGATGCGGGTTATGGGTTTATTACTCAATTAGCCGAACTTTATTCTAAAAACCGCAATGGCAAAACGCTGCTAAAACTTCCATCGCACAGCCATGTATTACAAGCACAAATGATAGATAATCTTGAAACGAATCAGATTGCTATCGCAACAAATACGGGTTATTTATTAATTATTGACGCTAAAGAGTTACCTATTCTTCCTAGAGGGAAAGGAAACAAAATAATTCAAATAGCTGGCGAAAAAGTAGAGAAACGCGAGGAATATGTCATCGCTATCGCGATTTTACCAACAAAAAATAGTGCCTTAACCCTTATTTCCGGCAAACGACACCTGACTTTAAAAGCTTCAGATTTAGCACATTATCACGGAAAACGTGGACAACGTGGACATAAACTCCCTCGCGGTTTACAAAAACTAGACCGTTTAACGGTTAACTCAAATTGAGTTTGCTATGACAAATAAAAATATAAATTACCTGTGGTTTTTCTTACTTGCCTCCTTTTGGGGCGGTTCATTTGTTGCGATTAAAGCCGTTGTTAGTACAGTTCCTCCCTTTTTTGGCGCCATGCTGCGGGTTGGGCTAGGTTTATTTTTCCTTATTCTGATATTCTGCCTTTTGAAAAAAAGGGTATCCGTTCCTTTTTCCATCCGTTGGCGTATTTGGATTCTAGGACTTTTTTCACAAGGATTCCCGTTTTTCTTTCTTTTCTGGGGTGAACAATATATTTCATCGGGCTTAGCAGGGATTTTAAATGGGACGGTACCTATTTGGACCTTACTATTTAGTTTAACTTCATCTAAAACAAGAAATTTTTCTTCTGTGAAATGTTTAGGTTTATTGATGGGGCTATTAGGTATTTGTGTTATTTTTTGGCCATTAGTCAGTTTTAGTCATATCCAACAGTATCTGTTAGGTACAGTATCCGTATTATTAATGGCGATCAGCTATTCAGTAGGCAATCTACTTAATCAACGAATGTTATCCGGCCAAGGTAAATCAGATTTTTACGCTAACCTCTACCACCAGCATTGGGCCAGTCTTGTTTTTTTAGTGCTTGCTACACTTTGTTTTGAAAATTTGCCTAGCAAAGCGGTGCTATTTCACACACCACTACTCTGGGTAGCCAGTATTTATATGGGATTATTTTCCACCGCTTTAGCATGGATTATTTATTACTATCTTATTCGCGAATGGGATGCGGTTAGAGCCAGTGCTGTGATGTATATCGTTCCCATCATGGCTATTCTTTGGGATTTTGTTTTCTTTCACAATCATCCACGATGGTCAGAAGGGTTAGGGATTATTACGATCTTACTCGGGGTAATACTAATACAGTTTCCTAAGAAAGGGTTTTCAAATTCACAATGATGGTCAAAAAAAGCGCAGTTTTACTGGAGTTTCCCCCATTAGCAAAACATTAAAAAAATCATGACAAACCCTCACCTACCTTCATTGAAACAATATTGTATCGACAATTTCTGAAGAGTGCAGAACTCAGCGTGACAGTTGTTTTGTTTATTTTCGTGGCTTATTCAGCGATAAAACACGGTTCAAATGATTGGCAAACGCTTGACTCCCGAGTTGCCCCACTATTCTTTGACTATTTAATTCTTGGCCATCGGAGGTAAAGAATAAAAAGGTCGGCGGCGCAATCACATTAAATTTTTTTTCTAAGGCTTTATCTAGCGCATCATTAGCGGTCACATCGGCACGTAAGACAATAAAATTGGCTAATAAAGTTTTCACGGATTGTGCGGTAAATACCGCCTGTTCCATTTCTTTGCAAGAAATACACCAGTTGGCATAGAAATCAACTAATACCGGTTTATTTTCCTGTTTTGCTTTCAGCAATGCTTTATTAAGATCAGGTAGTCCTTTAATCGTTTGCATCTTATTTTTATCTAGCACTGTCACTTGTTTTGTGTTGCTCAAATGGAAAGGTCGTAAATTCAAAGGAACGATACGTAATAATAGCCATGCTGCTATGATTAACATCATGATTCCCAAAACTATCTTCACGCCATTCATCCACGGGCCCGATTTGGGTAACCATTTCCCAGCAGAAGTGCCAATAATCAACAAAGGGATGCCAGAGCCTAAACCTAAAATAAATAAAGCAAAGCCGCCTAACACCGCATTTCCGGTATTACCAATATAGGTCAAAACGCCGACTAAAGGTGCTGTAATACAAGGAGAAATAACCAAGGTGGATAAACAACCCATAAAGGCCACGCCCAAATAATTCCCACCCTGCTGCTTGTTCGTTATCTTCATTAATTTTTCTTGCCAGCTTGCTGGAAGACGTAATTCGTAAAAACCAAATAAAGAAAGAGCAAGCAATACAAACACGATACTAACAAAAATAATAACCCAAGGGCTTTGCAAAAATGCTTGTAAATAACTCCCTGCCAATCCAGCAAAAACACCGGCCAACGCGTAACTTAGTGCCATCGCAAGCACGTAGGTTAACGATAAAGTAAAAGCCTTGAACGTAGTTAATTGTTTTTTTTGCCCTAAGATAATAGCGGACAAAACCGGAATTAACGGTAGCACACAAGGGGTTAAAGATAACAATAACCCAAAACCAAAAAAACCTAATAAAATCAGCCAAATATTATGACTCGCCAATAGCTGCATCGCCTTACCTTGTTCACTGGCACCTATCGGCTTATCTGCTTTTGCTGGCTTAACTCCTGTTCCTTGCTCATGCAACGATAATGAAAATACTTTAGTCACCGGTGGATAGCAAAAACCAGCCGCCGCACATCCCTGATAATTCACCGTAAGTGCTAAGGTATTTTGCAATGGATGTGCAAACTTTAACAAAACGGTCACTCCCTTTTGATAAATTTGATATTTACCGACAAATTTATTCTGTTTCGGAATGCCTGGTGGCAAAATCACCGATTCGATTAATTGGTCACTACGAAAGTGGATTTTTTCACGATAAAGATAATAGCCCGGCTTAATAGTCCAATGAACGGCCAGTGTTTTAGCGTCGATCTGCTTTGTTAGCGCTTGAAAAACTTGTGTAACGGGCAACGGGTCGGCACAGGCTGGAGATAATAGACCGCCGAATAATAAACACAGCAACAAAAATTTAAATAATTTATCAAGAAATAACAAAATTACTATCCCCTTAAAATGGCAAAATACTCAAAAGTGCTTTCACACGCCAAAAAACATGCTCTTCTGTGCTTCGCTATCCCTACCACAAGTAGACGTTCCCTTACTACTCAAAACAATGTTTTTTTGTCCTAGCACATTTGAAGACACTTTCTCTGCAGAATTTAACTTAAACATCTTTAATAGATAGTATTTTCTATGCCTCTTTTCTAGCACATTTTACTAAAAATACCGCTATTAATCGCCATTTTATAGAGGCTTAGAAATCCTTTTGATCATCTCTTCCCTTAAGATAGCCAAATATATGCACTAAATTAGAATCATTTCCTCTATTTTTGCCTCAAAATAGTGCAAATGATCACTATAAGAGCTTGTCGCGACACCGCCCCTACTATATCATGGAAGTTCCTCTGACCTAGTCAAGAATCAAAGGATATTGTATATGCAAAATGCACTTGATCAACTCCCTGTTCTTCCCATTCAGGTTCCTAGTACAGGTACACCTCAACAACCTTTAAAAACCTGTGTAGAACAGGCATTGGAAAATTATTTTTCCCAATTAGAAGGAAATTCACCTTCCAATCTTTACGAGCTCGTTTTAGCGGAGGTAGAATCTCCCCTACTCGAGGTGGTATTGCGGCAAACTCGTGGCAATCAAACCAAAGCCGCTAAATTGCTTGGAATTAGCCGAGGTACCTTACGAAAAAAACTAAAACAATACGATCTCGCGTAAACTATAATTAAAGCCTAACAGCCTTAGTCCCTTCCTATAAAAAAAATAACAATAAAAAATAAAAAAACAATGTCTTCTACAATAAGAAAAGCTTATTTAAACTGGATATTCTGGTTCTTTATTGGAAATGTCATTTTATTCTGTGGAATAGGATTACATTATTTTTCCACCATTCTTCCCTTTCATCTATCTGCTCCTACACTAACCAACCAATTTATTGCTTGGCTATTTTTAATCAGTGCCTTTGTCGGTCAATTAGGTCTATTTGCCTGTTTAGCCGCTATCCTACCGACCATGCTTGCCTTTTTATACCCTAGAAAAATCCTTATTCTCGCAAGCGCGGTAATCATTGCTTTTTTATCGGCTTGGCTGCTTTGCTTAGATACTTTTGTATTCGGCCAATATCGCTTTCACTTAAATGGGATCATATGGGATCTAATCACCAGTGGCCAAGCTACCGAGATCTTTGATCTTTCTTGGTTGGAATGGTTGGCTATTGGGTTACTCTCCGCCTTGCTATTAGGGGTAGAAATTATTTTAGCCGTCCTAGTATGGAAAAAACTGCGTCATAAACCATTTCGTTCGAAATATCCTCTCTCTTTCATAGGATGCCTATTATTTTCTTATTATATGTTGGCACTGATCGTTCAATTCGCCGGTGCCTTATCGTTAAATCAACAAGCCTATACAATTCCATTGTACTACGAAGTCCTTGCCAAATTTTTACCCGGAAATCGACTCCCAGCGTTAGAAAGCTTATATCGATCTGATTTTGTTGAAATCAATCATTCTAATGCAAAACTACATTACCCACTTCACCCTTTAATTTATCGTCCCACACAAAAGCCGCTCAATATTGTCTTTATTGTTATCGATACTTGGCGATTTGATATGCTAAATGCAATCAACACGCCCAATATCTATCGTTTCGCGCAAAAAAGCTGGCAGTTCCAACAACATTTTAGCGGTGGCAATGGCACACAACCGGGCATTTTCTCATTATTTTATAGTTTACCCGCTACTTATTGGACCGCTACAATAAACGAACATAAAAGTCCTGTATTTATCGATAAACTTCTAAATACGGGTTACCATATGGGAATTTTTGCCAGTGCATCCTTATTGGCGCCACCCTTTAATCAAAATGTCTTTACAAAGATAAAAAACCTACAAACTACAACCACAGGACATTGGCCTTATAATAGAGATCAACAGATCACAAAAGAATTTAAACAATTTATTACACAGCAGACTTCATCACCCTTTTTTAGCTTTTTATTCTATGATGGGGCACACAGCTTCTGTTATGGTAATAGCCCTCCTCGCCTTTTCCAACCCAGTATCGCTGTCTGCGATCGACTAACCTATACTAATTCGACGAATCCAATACCCACCTTTAATCGTTATAAAAATAGTTTGTATTACGTCGATGAATTGGTAGCCCAAGATATTGCTTTACTTAAAAAAAGACACCTATTAGATAATACCATCGTGGTTATCACTGGAGACCACGGCAACGAATTTAACGATAACCACTTAGGCTACTGGGGCCACGCCAGCAATTTCACGCATTACCAAACACAAACCCCGTTAATTATATACTGGCCAGGCCAAAAACCTGCGCTCATTAAGCATCTCACTACACACTACGATATTGTCCCAACACTCTTAAACCGACTTTTTGGTTGCCAAAACCCCATAAGCGATTACAGTATTGGACAATCCTTATTTGATACAAAAAAAAGACCTTACTTACTCCTACATAGCTATACTAATTTAGGTGTTATCAAGAATAAGCAGATTGTTACTATTTATCCTTCGGGTTACTTTCAAATACAAAACCTGCAAGCACAAGTACTGCCTACAAACCAGCTACCCATGAAAACCCTATTAAGCGCACTAGCACAAACAAAGCGGTTTTATGTACACGATAAAAGTGAAGGTTTCGCTTGACGGCTTGCACCGGCTTTAGCACAATAGGCGACCGTTCGGCTATGTAGCTCAGCTGGTTAGAGCACAGCACTCATAATGCTGGGGTCGGTGGTTCGAGTCCACCCATAGCCACCAGAATAATGGTGTTAAATCAAAGACTTATATAAACTTTCTGATTCACTACCTTAAACTAAAAACTCCCGGTGTACCAAATTTGTACCAGCCACACGTTCAGCCGCTTCTTTTAAATGATCACTACTCAAGTGAGCATATCTCAAAACCATATCAAACGAAGACCATCCACCGAGCTGCTGTAACTCCTGCAATGATGTCCCATTTTGTACATGCCACAGCCCAGGTATGTCGCAAATCGTGCCAGCGAAAACTTTCTATTCCTGCTCGCTTCAATGCTTTCCGCCACGCCTTAGTATTACACTGCTCAATAGGCTTTCCTTTATAAGTAAAAACAAACTTAATATGTTTACCCATTTGTTTCCTTGCCAATAAAACAATTCAGTCTCCATCCCCACCATTAGGTTATACAGATGGCATGCTTCTTTCTCAGGCGCTCACAGCTCATTAAAAAAAAATCATGTCTAAAATAAAACCCGCTAATAGTTTATATATTAGAGCTTTGTTTAACCATATAATATATCATTAAGATAGCCTCTTCTTTATGAGAAATACTCAATGAACTAGGATGGAAGCTTAAAAAAACTTTACTCAATTTAACTAACTACTATTCTTTAAGATCAATCGCTTCTTTAGTTGCTTCAGCCACATGTAATAACTGGCGGTAAAGTTTTTCAGCCTTTTCAACCGATTCAGCTTTTGCGTTTCCTATCTCTTTGCAAATTTTTTCTAAACGTAGGGCTCCACAATAACTTGCTCCGCCCTGCCATTTATGTGCAAGCCCGCGTATCGCTGACCAATCCTTAGATTGGTGATATTGCTTTAGATGCTCTAATTCTTTTGTTAACTCACTGGCTAATAAAGTCAGTAGTTTAATAACAACTTTTTCATCGTTTACTAATTTTACGGCTTGAGCTTTATCAAGAATAGGCAATGATTCTAACGTATCTAGAGATTGGCTATGCTTCTCTTCAGTCAGATCGGATGATTGCGGGTGAGATAGAAAGGCGTGGAGTATTTCAGCGGCTTTAGCTGCCGTTAAAGGTTTGGTATAAATTGCATTCATACCGTTGTTAAGACAGCGACGTTTTTTCTCTTTAGAAATATGTGC
>CAYQIM010000060.1:0-12680 GCA_964417555.1 Rickettsiella sp.
CGGACGCAGGACGAATCGCGGCCTAATTTCAGTCGCGTGATGCGAATTAATTTTGGGGACACGATGGCCAAAATTTTTCATGAGCATAGCGACTCGCTTGCCTGAAACTTAAAATAAAAAATATAGAATCAAATCTAGAATTAAAAATAAAAGATGTAGAATCGAGACTTGAATTAAAAATAGCGGAAGCTAAAAAAGACTTAATGCTTGCTATTGAAAAAGTAAAAGGTTCTATTAATACCCAAATAGCAAAATGGGTTTTAGGCGTATCGGTTATTCAAACCACCGTGCTGGCCGTCTTGATTCGGTCTATACATTAATTAGGACGAGGCAGCATAAGCATAGGCTTTCGAATATCATAATAGACCCTTACTAAACGATGATGATAGATCCTAAACGTGTGAAATTAGGCAAAAAGATAACGCGCACTTAGAAAAAAACTATTCGCATGCAAATTGGCATTTTGTAATGTACCAATGGAAGTAGAGGTGCCGTTAGTAAATACACTACCTATCCTATTTCTTCCAAAGTCATCATAAAAATAACCTAGACTTAACCAAAAGTTATCCTTTACCTGATAATCGATACCCGTACCTACACTGTAACTGAAATCGCCTGTTAAATTAGTAGAACCGCCAAGTTGATTGGCAAAGGTCGGAGAGTTTACAAAAAATTGACTAATTCTATTAAATGAAGCACCTAAACCTACTGCAATATAAGGCATTAATCGTTGCCACTGATAGAGATCCGCTTTCGTCATGATAAGCCAGCTTTCCTGCTGTACCCTATAATTATAATTGGTAGGACCAGGAGCAACAGAAGCTATTTCTGAGCTACCAAATACATTGATAGGCGAAGTATAGCGGTGTTGTAAACCCACATTAACACTAGGCAACCAAGGATAGTTCTGTGCCCATCGATAACCGATGCCAACAAAGAAAAATGGCGTGCTATACGAATTTCCAGTACGCAAATTGCCTAGTAAAGTCCCACTTGGTGACTCTAAAAAACTATTACTACGCGCATAATCATAGGTCTTACCCACACCGAGATCAAAATAGAAATGATGGGGATGATAACAACGTGGCGGAATAATTCCAGTGCGCACTGCATACAGAGGGCACGAAACTAAACATAAAACACCAGACAATCCTAAGGCTGCAATAACTCTAGACAACTGCATTCTATTTCCCTGTTATCTAAGCATTGGGATAAATATAGCTTAAAAAGCTATAAATGCTATGTTGACGAAATCGATCATTACAAACGGACTGATTAATATACTTTCACCCGATACCCCTGATAAATTACAAGTTAAATAAGGGATTCCTTAGGGACAGAGGCAACGGCACTGCTATAATTAATCAACACTCTGGTATGTTTACGGCTAAAGTTTTTGCTAAACCCCCTAACGAAGTTTCTTTATAGATGGCCATCATATCTCTTCCCGTTGCAAACATTGTTTCAATCACTTTATCTAAAGAAACTTTCTTATCTTTACCATCTTCCATTAGTGCCAGATAGCTAAGCTTAATGGCCTTTTCTGCGCCGACGCCATTGCGTTCAATACAGGGAATTTGTACTAAACCAGCAACGGGATCGCAAGTCATCCCTAAATGGTGTTCCATCGCCATCTCTGCTGCATTTTCGATTTGTTCAAGAGTACCGCCTAAAACAGCCGTTAAAGCACCCGCTGCCATAGAGCAAGCCACGCCAACTTCACCCTGACAACCCACTTCAGCACCGGATATAGAAGCATTGATTTTATACAGCAAAGCAATAGCCCCTGCTGTCAGTAAAAATCCGGCAATTTTATCGTCATTAACGTTTTCATAGAAACGACAGTAATAAGTTAACACCGCTGGAATAGTACCCGCGGCACCATTCGTAGGCGCTGTGACTATACGGCCACCGGCTGCATTTTCCTCATTCACCGCCATTGCATATACCGTAGGCCATAAAAAGGATTCGGTAAAATCAAGTAATTTTGGGGTATTTTTATTTTTTAGTTTTTTATAGAGTTCCGGTGCCCGACGTTTAACCTGAAGCCCACCCGGCAAAATTCCGTCGGCATGACACCCTTTTTCCACACAGGCTTGCATAATATTGGCAATTTGTATGAGATCCGCACGAATATCTCTATCTGGAGCAAGTGCATGTTCATTGGCAAACATAATTTCCGCGATGGTTAATCCGTGCTGTTTACATTGATTAAAAAGTTCATTCGCATTACTAAAAGGGTAAGGAATGGGAATCGACTGCGGCTGCTTTCCAAACTGCTGTTCAGTCACAATAAAACCTCCGCCTATCGAATAGTAAACTTGACTTTTTAACTCCTTGCCTTCTATATCAAAGGCAGAAAAGCGCATGCCATTGGTATGCAAGGGTAATAACTCCTTTTGATGAAATAAAAAATCTGTTTTTTCACAAAAAGAAATCAATTTTTTTCCGGCCAAATACAGTCGTTGTTGCTGTAAAATTTCCTCAGCACGCCCATGTAATTCCTCAGGGATCACTGTATCAAGTAGCTTCCCTTCCAGTCCGTTTAAAATAGCTATATCAGTACCATGACCACGACCCGTTAAAGCAAGACTACCGTAGAGATCAATCTGTAGCCGATTGACGAAATCCAAAGACAAATCGGTGACGAATTCATAGGCCGCCTTCATCGGCCCTACGGTATGAGAGCTTGAAGGTCCAATACCAATCGAAAATAAATCAAAAATGCTAACCGCCATAAGAAGCATCCCATTGTTTTGTTATAGGCTGGACATACGTTAAAAGACGGCTTTTTCGCGAGAGTCCAGAGAACTATTCTAGTCCTTTCCCCTTCCCAAAAGAAGTATTTTTTGACCTATGAGATTGTATTTAAAAAATTAATTTTATACTCAAATATTCTCTTTACCTAAACCCTAACGTAACTCCTATTCGCTGCTAAAAAACAATCTTCTTGTTGCTCTTTTTCAGCAGGCGGTTGAAAAAAAACGCTATGCTCCAAAATATTAGCTGGGCTTTTTCCTACCTGAACTGGCATAGTATTAATAGGATAAGGTTGCTCTTTGCATCGTTCGCTAGAATTTTCATTGGCAGCTATAACGGGATTGCATGCTTTATCACGTTCACTACATGTTGTTTTCTTACTAGCATTCGGGATTAAAGAAGTCAGATTTTTATTGCTATCTTTTTCCTCAATGAGCGGAGACGGAATACAAGCTCGACTAAATCCATCAATAACGCGTCCGATCCTAGAAAAAAGTGCAGAAACCACACTACCACAGGTAATTGTGGTAAGAAAAAGCGTCGTACCGACAGCAATAGGTACTGCAATTAAACCGCCTGTTACGACTAAACCTGTGCTAATACCTATCGCTAATAAAGTGCCTGCCATTAAACCTAAAAAAGCACCACGATACTCATGATATCGTGACTCCACACAAACATTCAGCTTGTCATCTTCTCCGTGTAAGTTAAAACTATATTTTAAAAAACAATAGGCTTTGGCAAAATAATCAAAAAAAGAAGTACTTAAGCTCGTTAAACTTAAAATAAAAGTGATAGTAAACAGTGTTTTATGTAGCAAAAAAAGATCGAAGAAAACCTTACTAATACCCGCTACAGCAACGAATGGTAAAGTTCCAGTCACAGCTAGTAGGGCAATTAAACCCAGCGCAAAAAATAAGCCAAAGACAGCCCCAAACAAAATGGCTCTTTTTTCCTGGGATAATCGTGAGCCATCCATGGAACTACCTAAGCGATTAAACAACCCGCCCAAGGCACAAGCATAGCCTAGTATAAAAAGAATATAGGCAAAATAAGAGAATACATTGACAAAAGGGATTGTCGCATGCAATACGATACAAGCAATAGCAAGCGCCATCCCTAGCAACATACCTACCGGTGTCAATCCCTTTTCTTGATTTTTTATAAGACGACCCATCACTACTTCGTTATTCAAAACAGTCGTGACTTTTGTTTTTTCTTTATTATTTTCTGTAAATAAACGCGCCGTAAATAAATTACACAAACGACCTATGTACGCACCACCTGCTATAAAACTACCATATTCTGCAAGAACCGAAAGAATATTTAAAAACCATTCTGATTCGAGTAATTCTGGTGCTGCAATAATTAAAAACAACAATAAGCTTAAGCCAACAAACGTAACAGTAGCAATCGCTAAGCGCTCATTATCGAGCTTACTTAATATTTTTTTGGTCTTTTTTAATATGCTCAGCAAAGATAGCAAGTGGCCGCCTCAATTACTTTAGCCATAATTAGATAGTTTTTAAAAAAGTAATGTGTCTAAGATAAAAGATAAGTATGTCAATTTGATGGCAGAAATTTAATAAACTTCGCTTGGCTATTTCAACTAATAGCAGGATCAGACAAATAATGAGAAAGGAGTTGATAAACTTCAAAAACCTTTGTTTGATAATGGTAATTCAAAGCGGGAGTATGAGAATGATAACCGCCTATACCGCGCCACGCTGTAGAAGCATGCACAATATTTTGACTTAGAATCCATGTCCCCACCATGACATTGACACAAGGATCGTATTGCAACTGCTGTTTTGTATAACCATAGACTTGAAGACGTGGTAACCAAATAGAATTAATTTGCATGGGGCCATAATCAAAGCTTCCATTCTTATTGGGCAAGGCTAAACCAACCCGGCCTCCTTCTATCGCCAATACAGAAAGAATTAATTCCGCTGGCACCTGATAAACCACAGCAGCTTGATTAATACATTCGATAGGCACTCCATGAATTTCTAGAGCACTTAACATAGATATATCTACTGCCGTTGAGCTTTAGCTACAAAATAGGGTGGTAAACAAAATAATAAAACGCCCAGTAATAAAATGGTGTCAAATTTTAAAACGCTGTCCACTGCAACACCAACAGGGGGAAAAACCCCATAATAAATGTAGCCATACAGGCAAACAAACCAAATCCTGTCACTATCCAAATACCCCATTTTCCTCCAGGAATGCGGTAAACACGAGATGGACATTCTTTTTTGTATCGCAAACGCAGTGCCGCTAAAAATAGAAAAATATAAAATAAAACAGCCAGTTGTGCCGTCATAACACTCAACAGCCAATAGGCTTCGTTTACGGTAGGAATCAGTATAAAAAAGCTCGTTAGTAAAGAAACCAAAACACCTTGTAATAACAATAAATTAATAGGCGCACCAAAACGATTTATCTTTGAAACCCAACGCAAACCTTTTATTTCACTTTCAAGCGTAGCAATTAATAAACCTCGTGTAGGACCTATCACCCAAGTTGATACACTGCATAAACTGCCAATAATAATGAAAGCAATAACAATCGGAATTAAAAAATTTAAATGATAGCTAGCAAAAAATGCCACATAAGCATCTGTCAAACCTGACAAGATACTTAATTGCTGTGCAGGAACAATTAAAGCAATAGATAAAGAACCCAGTATAAGTGTCAGCAAAATTAATACCGCAGACCAAAGTAAGGCGCGCGGATAATCTTTCTGCGGACATCGTACGTCTCCAGCATGGACAGCCGACATTTCTAAGCCCATTAAACCAAAAACAATAGTTGTTAAAAAAGCAAAGTTATTAAAGTCTTTTAGACTAGGTAAAAGTGCATGCGCAGAAAAGTGAATCGCAAGCGGGTTCGCACCTCCAATCCAAATAACAGCCAACCCAATAATGAAAAACATCGGAAGCAAGGTAGCAATTAATGCCCCAGCAGTGCTTAGCCAACGAGAGACACGCAAACCCAAACAACTTAAACCAGTAACTAACCACCAAGTCGCTAATATAAGACCTAAGACAAAGCCTTTATGTTGAATCCATTGCGGATTAAATAAATAAGTAACAGCCGCGATAACAAAAGATAAAATCGTCGGATACCAAACAACGTTATAAATCCATTGTAACCAGATAGCCAGCCAACCCCAACTCGCACCAAAAGCCGTTCGGATCCAAATATATGCCCCTCCCGTACTTGGCCAAGTCGTTGCAAGTTCTGCTGTGACAAGTGCCGTCGGAATAAAAAATAAAATGGCGGCTAGTAAATAAAAGAAGATAAGTGAATATCCAAACTGAGCAGCAATCGGCAGTGACCGCAAACTATCTACTGCAATGACATTCATCATTGCCAAACTAAAAACACCTAACGGTTTAGTGCTAATATTTGTCTTCATTTTATCTTCTCATTATCATTTTTTAGAAGCTTAGCCACGAAATAAACCTAGCTTAAGCCCCCACTATTTTTTTCCGGACTTGTAGCTGGCGATAACCCACATAACAGCACCGATGGAAATCGCACTATCTGCTAAATTAAAAGTAGCAAAATGCCAATAACCGATACAAAAGTCGATAAAATCAATGACATAGCCTAAGGTCAAACGATCATAGAGGTTACCGATTGCCCCGCCTATAATCAATGCAATCGCACACCCCACCCATTGGCTAGCCCCACCACGATACAGTAAACGTACTAAATAAAAGCTGGCCCCTACACTAATAGCGACAAATAACCAACGTTGCCACCCATCGGCCCAGCCCAAAAAACTAAAAGCCGCCCCAGGGTTGTGGGTCAAAATAAAATTTAAACACGGAAATACCGGAATAATGCTAGATCCATCTAACCAATAACTCATCCATACTTTAGTTATATGATCCAGTGCAATAACCAGCGCACTTAACCAAAGCCAAGATAATTGATTCGTTTTTTTACTTTGCATATTTTTTCAATTTAGAATTAAGTTTACTAGTGCGTGTCTTTCATTTAGCGATGCTGAATCAGAAAGCGTGGTTTAACAAAACACAGAAAATACCGCGGTTTATAACCAGCATCATGCCTAATGACGACACGCACTAGGCGTAGAAGCGCTGTTCCCCTTCTCCGTCGGGCAGGTTTTCAACACAACGGTGGCAAAGTGTAGGGTAATTCGGCTCTTTGCCAACGTCCGAACGGCGATGCCAACAACGCGCACATTTCACTTTATGTCCTACTGTAGAAATTACTTTTATCCCTAACTCTTCGTCGTTTATTGTTACCTGTATGGCCTGCTCAGGATATGGCAATGTTGAAAGCTTAGCGTCTGAAGTAATTAACACAAAGCGTAATTCATCTTTTAATGCGCCTAACAGTAGGGCTAATTTAGTATCGGGTTTAACGTAAAGTTCAACTTCAGCTTCTAAGGAAGAACCTACCTCGCCTTCGATTCGTAATTTTTCGATCACTTTATTGACTTCATTACGAATTTGGTTCAATAAACTCCAAAAGGTTTGCCTATCCCATTGCTGATAGATAGCATTTAATGGATCTTTTTCAAACGAAATAGGTAACACATACCATTCATTCAAAAATACTGTTTTTTCGCGTTTTCCAGGCAAATATTGCCAAATATCCTCAGCGGTAAAACTTAGAATAGGCGCCAACCAACGAACGATAGCCTCAGCAATATGAAAAAGTGCAGTCTGCGCAGAACGTCGAGGTAAACTGTTTTTTTGTAAGGTATATTGACGATCCTTGATGATATCCAGATAAAAGCCGCCTAAATCGTTAATGCAAAATTGTTGTAGTTTCTGATAAATACTATGGAATTGATAATCTTCATACGCATTAATAATTTCTTCTTGTAGTAAGCTAGCACGTTCTATAATCCAGCTATCTAAAGACAAAAGCTGATCCGAAGGAATGCAATCACTATCCGGATCAAAATCATGTAAATTCGCTAACAAGAATCGAACCGTGTTACGAATACGACGATAGGCTTCTGCGGTGCGCTTTAAAATTTCATCAGAAACAGCCATTTCTTTACGGTAATCGGTTGATGAAACCCATAATCGCAAAATATCAGCCCCTAAACTCTGAATCACTTTATCAGGCGCAACAACATTGCCTAATGACTTAGACATTTTGTGCCCTTTTTCATCGACGGTAAAGCCATGCGTCAATACTGATTTGTAAGGTGGCTTGTTAAACATGGCCACAGCACTTAATAAAGAAGATTGAAACCAACCCCGATGCTGATCAGAACCTTCTAAATACAAATCCGCCGGCCAAACTAGCTCAGGGTTTTGCATTAACACCGCATAGTGTGAGACCCCTGAATCAAACCACACATCTAAGCAATCAGTTAATTTTTCATATTCTTTTGCTTCTGCGCCTAATAATTCTACCGGGTTTAAATCATACCAAGCATCGATGCCATCTTCTTCAACGCGCTTAGCAATTTGTTCCAATAGGTCTAAACTTTTTGGATGTAATTCACGCGATGCATGATGAACAAATAAAGGGATAGGAACCCCCCAACTTCGTTGCCGGGAAATACACCAATCGGGTCGGTTAGCAACCATGGATTCAATACGTACTTGACCCCATTCAGGTATCCAATTCACTTGTTTAATAGCAGCTAAGCTATCGGCGCGTAATCCCTGTTGTTCTAGGTTAATAAACCATTGGGGTGTTGCACGAAAAATTAAAGGTGTCTTATGCCGCCAACAATGTGGGTAGCTATGTTTGATAGACGCTTCATTTATTAAATTCCCATGTTCTTGTAGTACAGCAATCAGATGAGGGGTTGCTTTAAACACATGTTCGCCAGCAAACAAAGGGGTATCTGGCAAAAAACAACCCCTATCATCAACAGGATTTACCATCGGCAATTTATACTGTTGAGCAACCCAATAATCCTCTAAACCATGTGCTGGCGCAGTATGCACCGCGCCCGTCCCCGTTTCAGTTGTGACATGCTCAGCAAGAATAATCGGGACTTGGCGATGATAAAAAGGGTGTTGTAATAAAATACCTTCCAATAGCTTGCCGCTTGCTTGGCCTAAACGTTGATAGTCCATTATCTTATAACGTGCCAAACTTGCCTCTAATAATGGCTCAGCCAGTAATAAACGTTCTGTTTCCGTTTGGATTAAGACATATTCAATAGCAGGATTTAAAGCAACGGCTTCATTAGCCGGCAAACTCCAGGGTGTTGTCGTCCAAATGGGAATACTGATAGGACCATAACCCGATGTTATAGGCAGACGGTTTAAAAATTCCTTTTCATCAAGCACTCTAAATCGTACATCAATCGCCGACGAAATTTTATCGGCATATTCCACTTCGGCTTCCGCTAAAGCAGAACCACAATTAACACACCAATGCACCGGCTTAAACCCTTGCTGTAAATGCCCCTGACTAATCACTTTCCCTAAGGCACGAATGATATTGGCCTCAAACTTGAAATCCATGGTTAGGTAAGGGTTTTGCCAATCACCTATAACACCTAAGCGTTTAAACTCCTCACGTTGTATGGATACCTGCTGCTGGGCATATTCCCTACAGGCCTGACGAAAGGCTTTCGCTGTTAGCTTTGCCCCAGCAGATCCGCATTTCTTCTCAACATTTAATTCAATAGGTAGACCATGACAATCCCAACCTGGCACATAAGGTGCATCAAAACCACTTAAGGTTTTTGATTTGACAACGATATCTTTTAAGATTTTATTAACCGCATGACCTATATGTATATGGCCATTAGCATAAGGCGGGCCATCGTGAAGAATATATTTTGGTTTTCCACGATTTTTCTCACGTAATTTTGTATAAATTGCCAAAGATTCCCATTGTTTTAAAACGGCTGGCTCCGCATTAGCCAGGTTTGCCTTCATAGGAAATTGAGTATGAGGAAGATTTAACGTGTTTTTATAATCAGTCATGTCATCCACTTAGGTGCCATAAGGTGGCACCCTTTTTGCCCTTACCTTAAAAGGGCTTAGAATAACACGCATTGAAGTGTGTTCAATATAGGAAAATATATTCAAAACAATGGTTTTTTTGGCAAGTGCCATAAAACTGCGAAAGCGGCGGCTAAAAATTTAAGTGTGCGAGAATAGACTATTCCGCTTTACATAAACCCTGCGGCACACAAGTACCGCTGATATCCCAATGCAACTGTCCATTGTTTTGATAAACGGGCGTCAGAATATAGCTGAAATGATCAAGTTTATTCACATGAATTCGCTGCGAAGTCGCAACTATCTGGCCATTTTTACCCACTTCGACCGTTGACACATAGCCTTTAGCCGGGTCTTCAGCCTTAAAGTTATTGGGTAAACCATTTTGCCCAGGGTCACCGCAAGCACTCAAACCATCATGTTCATGGACACAGGTCGTAACAGCCAATTTAAAAGGAGCTACCGATTGCACAACTTCTGAAAATTCAGCGCGGTTACTATAATTTTGATAACTAGGAATAGCGATAGAAGCCAAAATACCGATGATGGCGATAACGATCATCAGTTCGAGTAGCGTAAGTCCTTTCTGGTTTTTCCTACTTACTCTCATACACGCCCCCACGATTAAAGTTGTTTACCGGCTGAATTCCCAAAAGAATTTCATTGAATCCAACTAGTTTAACAAGCCTTCCTTGTTTAAACCATAGCTTGTCTTTATACTGTCGCTTCATTGGCAGGCCAACGTAGCTCAGTCGGTAGAGCAACTGATTCGTAATCAGTAGGTCGCCCGTTCGATTCGGGCCGTTGGCACCAGTAAAATCAAGCACTTACACTATTTTTAACCGTTCCCTTAAATTCCCTTGCGGGACTTTTGCGGGGCATGCGTTGTTTGAGTTCATCCTAAGCAACGTTGAGCGTGATCCTTGTTCCATATCACATACCTTGTTCGCCGCTTGAATTAAATTATTTAATTCAGCCGTCGAATAATGCGTCGTAATCCGTCCACTTTTATGCCCCAGCAGGTCTTGTCGGTCTTCAAAGTTTACTCCTGTCGCTCGTAACCGCCGTCCAAACGTATGCTTAAGATCATGTACTCTTACATAAGGAAAACCAACACGTAAACGCGCTGATTTCCAACCCGAATTTAACATACGCTTAATAGGTCTGCCTTGATAAGTAAATACATATTCAGAATGTATTCCACGCACTTCCTCAATCACTTGATGCGCTACCCTATTGAGCACCACAAGACGTTCATTCCTATTCTTTACTCGCCACTTAGGAATAATGAATACCGAACCTTCCGGCACCTTTATTTCCCACTCCCATCTTAAATTGCATATCTCTTGATCGCGACAACCGGTGTTGACTGCAAACAACGCCATCTTCTGAAGATGCTCCGGCAATTCAGCAAACAACCTTTTTTGCTCATCCCAATTCAAAGGAAAAGGGTTCTTTTTGTCGTTTTCTGGCAGTAACTTAATTTTTGGAATACTCGTTAACCAAGTAAGGCCAGATTCATCTAACCATTCACTCGAAGCAAGATTTAAAATACGACGCACAACTTGCAATGCATAATTAATTGTACGCGCTTTAACACCTGACTCTCTCCTTAATTGAATATAATTTTGTAGACTTCCCATATGTATGGACTCTAACGGCATATCACCAATTAATGGATCAAGATACTTTAAATACCTCGCGTCTTCTTTAATACTTGCTTTATGTTGGTTCTCTAACAAATATTTTGTCGCTGCTTCCCTAAAAGCCCTTTTAGGTCTAACCCCATAAATTTTAGCTTGTCTTATTTCCTCGATACGCTTTGCGAGGTAGATTTCGGCTTCTTCGAGAGAATCTGATCCAGTACTTTCGCAAATTCGTTGTCCGAGTATTTTTTTGTTGATGTGCCATATCCCTTTACGGTTAAGCAACCCCGACGTTCTTTTTCGCCCCATAATCTTTTACTCCTCTTGTTAGCGGGGCGGCCATTACATTGCTTATAATGCTCAACCCACGCATCTAAATCAAGTCGATCAAATGCAACACCTCGTTTACCTATCGGAATAACCGATAAGCTAGGTTTGACTTCTTTGTTAAATCGATTTTTGTCCATCCCTAAATAACTCGGCGCATCACGTAAACGAATCAAACGCGGTTGCATATCCATCTCCTAAATCTTTTTATCCGAAGTTGTTAGCTCTGATTGCTTAAAAACTACATTTAGATTACCTGAACAAAATGTTCACCTGTGAACAAATTTCTTGCATAAAATTTTTTGACGGTTTTTAAAAAATAAGGATTTTATTTATGCACTTAAAGCAAGAAAAAACTGTCTTAGAACTCATTCATCATTTTGGAAGTGTGGATAAGATGTCGAAGAAAACTGGCATTCTTCGCCCTACTATTTATCGTTTTTTAAAGGGTCAAGAAATACCAGAACATATTGCTAGAAGAATTGAAGCTAAAACATTGGGAAAATTTAATTATAAAACATTAATCTCTGAAAAAACACGGTGTTATTTAGAGATAGAGAAATTTCCTGATTCTTTAGTGGAGGTACCGATAAGCCATATCATTATTCCTGAAAAAGTACCATATTTTCTTGATAAAAAGGGGCTTTCAGCGTCTCAGCAATCTGCCTGCATTGATCAAGACAATCGCCTTATTTACGGCTTAGAAGCGATAGAAGCTTGTAAAAAACAAGGAAAAAAGAGCGTTTTGACTTGGCGACTTTCTCTTTCAAATCTATGGAATGAAGAATATGAAGTAGCTGAGTTAGTTAGAACCTTCGACCAAGTGGAACGTTCAGCCATTGAAATTGCTCTAAAAATGTACGTTGGAGAGCGTCGTGGAACAAGCGAGTCGCTATGCTCATGAAAAATTTTGGCCATCGTGTCCCCAAAATTAATTCGCATCACGCGACTGAAATTAGGCCGCGATTCGTCCTGCGTC
>CAYQIM010000061.1:0-38413 GCA_964417555.1 Rickettsiella sp.
ACGGCGTGATGCGTTTCCTGCTTCGCCCGTCAACGCACGCCTATCGCGGGCTCCTCAACTTCGCATTGCTTCCGCAATGCTCTCATTGTCTCGTCGAAAGAGCGCTTGTCGCGCTCTTAATAAGGTAAAAGAAAGTATTTATGAAGTAGTTAAAGAATTACTAGAATTCTGCACCATGCCTACTAATTCCCGCACAACAACAGAAAACATCATCAATTTTAATTCGCTGGTACTACGTAAATCTGCTAAAAGACGTTGCCAACGTTTTAGGAATACGGAATTATCACTTTCCCATTGTTCTAAACACATTCGATTGTCTCCTTGCTCATCAACAACACATTGCAAAATAGCAACCGTTAAGTGACGCTGCTGGGTATCCAAATCATCGAGTAAAACAACTCGACCCAGCGTATCCCATAAAGTTTCAATTGTCTGTTTCATAATTTGCGATCGCAACCAAGTAAACTCAAACTTATCGCTTATCATGAAATAAAGTTCGGCCACTTTGAATAAAGGTAAATTATTTTTTTGTGCTGCTTCAATAATATCCAGCAAAGCATATTCGTGATCGATACTTGCTATACGCTTAGCCGCTGCTTCCGGTACAGCAGCATCTTGCAAACCTTGCACATTTCGCTCCCATTGCTCTTTCTCCTCACCAACCACTAACTGTGCTAACTTTTCATGTAGCAAAGAAACAGCCGGCTTAAAACAGCTAACCATACCCAAAATATCGGCTAACTGATCTTTATAGTTATAAATAAACCAACGTGTTGCACGCCGAATTAAACGGTTGATTTGGCGCATAATCGCATAGCGGGTTTCAGAAGCTATGGTGTCATCTAAATGCTCAGCAAGGTGAACTAACTCCGAAAAACCGAATACTTGGTGAGCAATCGCATAAGCGCGGGCGATAGAAGCAATATCCGCACCAATTTCTGCTTTCAAACGAAATACAAAGGTGATACCCATGTCATTGACCATAGCATTACTAATCTTCGTCGCAATAATCTCGCGCCGCAAACTATGGTGTTGCATAAATTGCGAAAACCGGCCTCGCAATGGCTTTGGAAAAGCAGATTCAAGTATTCGCGTTAAATAGTCTTCTTCTAAGCTATGAAATTCTAACAACTCCGCTTTGACCCACATTTTGGTATAGGCTAACAAAACAGCAATTTCAGGACTCGTTAAACCTTTACCCAATGCTTTACGTTCTAATAATCCCTTTTCATCAGGTAAAAATTCTAAATTTCTATCTAATTTTCCATCACGTTCTAATTCTTCAATATAGCGTCGATGAACTTCTAATTCTTGCGGCGCATGGGCTGTAGCTAAACTAATCGTCCGTGTTTGGCAATAGTTATCGTATAAAACAAGCTTAGCAATTTCATCCGTCATTTCCATGAGTAATTGATTTCTCTGTTCCAGCGTCATATCGCCAGCTGTAACCACGGCATTTAACAAAATCTTACAATTGACTTCATGATCGGAACAATCGACCCCAGCTGAGTTATCAATAAAATCAGTGTAGATTAATCCGCCATTCAAAGCATACTCAACACGCCCCAATTGTGTTAGGCCAAGATTGCCTCCCTCAGCAACAATACGGCAACGTAATTCATTTCCATTGATACGTAAACCATCATTCGTACGATCGCCTACATCTGCATTTCTTTCATTAGAGGCCTTGACGTACGTGCCAATACCACCATTCCAAAGTAAATCAACCTTGGCTTTTAAAATGGCTCGAATCAAACTATCCGGCGCTATAAAGTCTCGATTGATATCTAATAATTGTTTTATCTCTGGTGATAAAGAAATAGATTTTTGTGAACGGCTAAAAACTCCACCCCCCTTTGAGATCAAAGTAGACTCATAATCTTGCCAGGTAGAGCGCGGCAAATTAAATAAACGTTGACGCTCTGCAAAACTTTTTTCTGGCTCTGGGTTGGGATCAATAAATATATGCATATGGTTAAACGCCGCCACCAATCTGATATGTCGCGACAACAACATCCCATTACCAAAGACATCACCTGACATATCACCAATACCAATGGCGGTAAAATCATCTTTATCAGGATTTAGACCCAACGTCCTACTATGACGTTCAACAGATTCCCAGGCACCACGCGCTGTAATGCCCATTTTCTTATGGTCATAACCGACACTACCTCCTGAAGCAAAGGCATCTCCTAACCAAAAGTTATATTCAGCAGTAATTCCATTAGCAATATCAGAAAAACTGGCTGTTCCTTTGTCTGCTGCAACGACTAAATAAGGATCTTCCTCATCATAACGCACGACATCAACAGGAGGAATTAATACACCGTTTTGTAAATTATCTGTTAAATCTAATAAACCACGCATAAACGTTTTATAACACGTGACCACTTCATTCATAATCGCTTCACGATCGCCATTTTCAGGCAATCGCTTACAGACAAATCCCCCCTTGGCGCCAGCGGGGACAATCACTGCATTTTTAACCTGTTGTGCCTTCATAAGGCCTAATACTTCGGTCCGGAAATCTTCGCGTCGATCTGACCAACGAATACCACCGCGCGCTACTTTAGCCGCTCGCAAATGTACCGCTTCAACACTGGGCGAATACACAAAAATTTCATAAAGTGGCCGTGGTAACGGAAGATCACTAATTAATGCCGGATTTAATTTAAATGCCAACCAGCTCTTAGGCTTGCCATTCGACTCTTTTTGAAAATAATTCGTCCGTAACGTCGCTTTCATCACTTCCAACAAAAGACGTAAAATACGATCTTCATCCAGACTCACTACGGCATCTAATGCTGTCTGCAAGCTCTTTTCCAGACTCGCGATAATACTGCCCGTTCCTCCCTCTCCTTGGCGTACAGGATCAAAATAATACTTAAATAATTTCACCAAAATTTTGGCTATATCTGTATTACGTGATACGACACTTTCTACATAGGCTTGGCTAAATGGAACACCGACTTGGCGTAGATATTTAGTATAAGCACGTAAAATAGAAACTTCACGCCAGGTTAACTGACCCGCCAGTATTAAACGATTAAAACCGTCATTTTCTACCTCGCCAAACCAAATTCTTCGAAAAGCTTCCTGAAAAATTTCTTTGACTTCAGAAACATTCACATCATCGATTTGTACCGGTTTAACACCAAAATCATTAATCCAAATACGTTGTCCATTACCTAAAGTAATTTCTTGTGGCCATTCGTCGATAACACGCAAACCCATATTCTCTAATACGGGTAGAGCATCGGATAAAATAATCGGCTTGTCAGCTTGAAACAACTTAAAACGTAAAGGAACAGCGGTTTCATCCTTTGGATGATAGAAGTTCATACCTAAAGGACGTTCTGATGAAATTTTTTCGATATGTTCAATATCATGAACAGCCGTTATCGCAGGAAAGGTATCTCTATAACCACTTGGGAAAGCATAACTATATTTTTGAATTAAATAAGTACCCTGCTCTTCCCCGTAATAACTGATTAACGCCTGTCGTAATTCTTCTTTCCAAGAACGGGCAACCTCAATGAGTTGTGCTTCTATTTTTTTAACATCATAGGTTAATTCTTTTTTAGGATCCGTACGAATCAAGAAATGAACTCGGGCAAGCGTAGCATCGCCTAACAAAGTAGAAAAACCGATTTCTATACCGGAAAATTCACGTACTAAAATCTTTTCCATTTCCTTTTGAAGATCGGTGTTTAATTTTTCTTTAGGCATATACACCAAACAAGAAATAAAACGCCGATAGGTATCTTGACGTATAAACAAACGCACCGCTCGTTGTTCTTGGATATGTAGAATACCCATAGCCAATTGCGTCAACTCACTCGCACTGGCTTGAAATAAATCATCTCTTGGCAAACTCGCTAATATATCCAATAAGGCCTTACCCGCATGTCCTTTTAAAGGAAGATTCGAGTTTTTCAAAACCAATTGGATCTTACGCCTTATCAATGGTATATGCCGCGGATCACTATGGTATACGGTAGAAGTATACAGACCAATAAAACGACGTTCGCCAATTAACTCGCCCTGCTCATTAAAGCGCTTAACGCCAATATAGTCTGCATAAACAGGACGATGAACTCTGGCTTTGGTATTAGTTTTAGAAATAACTAATACTTGCGGAAAAAAAGCTAAGCGACGCGCTTCCGGTGGTAATTCAGTCAGAGGTTTTTCTTCTTTACTTCTACTTTCATCTCGTAGCACACCCAAACCGGATGATTTAATCATACGCAATGCTTTATGGTCCTTGCTTAACTCATAATCGCGACAGCCTAAAAAAGTAAAATGATCATTAAGCAACCAACGCAAAAAGTCCTTTGACTCTGCCACATCCTCAGGATCATAAGGAGGAGAATTTTGCTCTAATTCTTGTAAACAACCTTGCATTCGTGCGCACATTTGCGGCCAGTCTTTGACAACCCGATTAACTTGCTCTAATACTTTCTCAAGTTTGTTAGAAAGTTCTTTAAGAAAGTTGTCATCGGACGTTTTGTCAATCTCCATATAAATCAAAGCTTCAACTTGCATGTCGGGTAAAACAGCATCCCAAGCTAAAATCTCGACAATCTCGCCAGATGAATTACGTCGTAATTTTATATCTCCCACATTTAAACTAAAAAAGATATTTAAACCCTGCCGATTAATCTCCATACAAGTCGAATCGACCAAAAACGGTTTATCGTCTGTAATTAACTGGAGTACGGTATATTTAGTATCCCAGCCGTCTCTTGCCATATCAGGATTGTAAACATGTACCTTATTTTGACCCGGCAAACGTCGATAAGCCAAATTCCAATGAGACACAGCTGCCGCCACTAAACTTTCTATAGAACGACTCTTAAGTGTTTCCAAGTCAGTATGGGCATAATATTGCTGAATAAAACCAGCAAAAAGAGAAACTTGCTCTTTCGCTATCCTTTGCTTAGCGAGTCTTGAAATTTGTTCCAGGATATCTTGATAAGAACGGTCAATAAGGTTATTCATATGAATCTAAAATAAATAGAGTCCGACCCATGAGGGTTGGCAGTTTATCCTAAGCTCTACACTTACATTAGCAAAAAAACCTCTTAAGTCGTTTTCCCTAGGTACGCCGCGATAAAACGCCTTTCGCAGACCTTTGCCAAAAACGACCTCCAATTTTCCGCATTAAGTGTAGTTATACTCCTGTCATGACCAATAGACACACTCTGGGGGTGAATGTAGACTAAGCTATTGTAATACGCTCTGTATAAAAAACCAATGCAAGAGATCCTTTTTTATGTCAACTTCTAATAGCGATCCCATAGAGATCAATAAATTTTCTACAATGGCTGAAGAATGGTGGAATACAAAAGGTCCTTGCAAGCCTTTACATGACATCAATCCAGCACGTTTACAGTTTATAAAAAAATATGCCCCTCTTGAAAAACAAAAAGTAATTGATATCGGCTGTGGCGGGGGTTTATTAACAGAAGAGCTTGCCCGAACAGGTGCTCAAGTCACTGGAATTGATAAGAGTGGCGAGCTAATAAACATTGCAAATCAACATGCCAAACAAAATGCATTAACTATTCACTATCTTAGTGAAGAAGCAGAAACCTTGGCAGAAAGGCAAACTGCCTATTTTGACGTCGCTTGTTGCATGGAACTACTTGAGCATGTACCCGACCCCCTTTCTCTTATTAAAGCCTGTAGTGACCTTGTCAGAACCGGTGGCTGGCTATTTTTTTCCACGATTAATCGCAATCCTTATGCGTATCTAACGGCTATTATAGGCACTGAATATCTACTGAAACTTTTACCCAAAGGAACGCATCAGTATGATAAATTTATTCGACCGTCAGAACTGGCGGCCGCTGCACGCAAAGCGGGCTTGCGTTTACAAAAATTACAAGGCATTTATTATAATCCGTTTACTCGCTCCGTTAAACTAACAAATACTGTACAGATTAACTACATTGCTGCTTTTCAAAAGTATACACTTTGCACTTAAATTTAATGAACACTAAACCGGAAATAAAAGCCGTACTATTCGATCTCGATGGAACACTATTAGATACTGCACCTGACTTAGCCGCTACACTCAATGCTATTTTATTAACACAACAAGCTAAACCTCTACCACTAACCAGTATTCGCCCCTTCATTTCCGAAGGAGTCGCTGGCTTATTAAAACTAGGATTAAATATCACAGATAAAAACCCTGAATTCCTTCGTTTATCCAAGCAATTCCTAAACTATTATAGCCAACATAGCTGTAAACAAACACAATTATTTCCCGGAATAGCCACGTTGATTCACTATCTACAAAAAAACCATTTAACATGGGGAATTGTAACTAACAAATCAACCGCATTAACTACAACCTTAGTTAACCATTTTCCTTTACTAAAAAAGGCAAAATGTATTATTGCCGGTGATACTATAGAATACAGTAAACCTCACCCCAAACCCTTACTATATGCTTGTGAATGCATTAGCGGTATTCCTGAAAACTGCGTTTATATTGGCGATGCTAAACGAGATATTGAAGCTGCTAACGCGGCTGGTATGCGCAGCTTGGTTGCGTTATATGGCTATATCCCTAGCAAAAAAGAAGCGGCTACCTGGAAAGCCAGTGCCATGCTTGACACGCCACTTGCAATTATTGACTGGCTGAAACAATCCAGGGAATAAAGATACTGATGATCATTACCACAGAAAACAAATGCTGGCCATGGTTAAACAAAAGTCACGGCCCGATTTTTTAGGTATCTCACAAAGTTAACTATACAGTTTTACTATGTAACTTTTCTGATCTTTTCAATGAAGCTTCTTGTTGAGGGTTTTTTATAAAATTTTCGATGCGCTTAAGATCCTCTAACCTGAACGGTTTTCCAAAAACAAGAGCCATACCCACTTCTTTGCAAGTTAACTCCATATCTTCAAAAGGGTACCCCGTTAATCCAAACAGAGGTAGATAAGGTTTATTAGCCTGTTTTTCCCAAATACGATAATTTTTTACCAGATCGAGTGCATCCATCTCTGGTAGCATCAGATCTAATAAACTCCAACTGTAGGTATAACTCTTCAAATAAATGAGTGCTTTGTTACCATCTTCAACAGCCGTTATGTGATAACCTTGCCGTTCAAGTAAATTTTTTATAGGTAAGATAATAACTGGATTATCTTCTGCTAACAAAATTGAATTTTTGGATAAATTTTCACTTGTTTTTGTACTATCTTCCTGTAAGGAGAGTAGGCGACGAAGCAGTTGAGTAATTTTTTTCATTTTTTCTATCCCCGTTATCTATTTTAGATTTTTACACGAACTGGAAGAAAATAGAAGGGGTGATAAATACTTGTAACTGCCCAAATAGGCTGAAAAAGCTCAAGGAGAGCATGTTTTTTTACCCTATCTTCTTCTAAAAGTAAGTTAAGTATTATAGAACACTCCAGCTTTTCTATATCATAACACAACCTATAATTTGAAAAGGAGTCATACGGCGAAAGATTGCTTGGTGCTCTATCAACGGATAAATATAGCCTTGTTCACCTTCAATGTAATTCTCTCATAAAATCGCTAATTTTTAATCCTTTTCTTCAATCGTATTGTTGCGTTTAAACGGTTTTGATACTACAGCGTAACCTCTATATCAAATAACTAGCATATTGCTTCTAAACTATTTACATCAAACATAAAAACCTGATAAATAAAATTAAGTTGAATTAACTTTCATCTATCAGGTTCCCTAATTTAGGGCTGATAATACTGACGCTCCATCACAAAAAGTGATCAAATGGATTTTTAGTTTGATAGTTTATTTACTCTGTATGGGTAAATACTTAGATTGAGTACTCATTATTTGCCATTAACTCGCTTATAAGTTCTGTTTAAAAATCCCCTTTAACTTTATAACAATTTGGATCAACCATGCATTCATGTAAGGGAGTCCATTCATTTAATTTTTCTTCTATACTAGCTTTTTCTTTTGCAATAATAGTTTCTAATTTATTTAATTTATGTAACGCAGCTTCTAAATTTTGTCTAGAGTAATTATGTTGCTTGCTATAAGCTGCCGTTAAAATGTTTTCTCTCCTTAATTGACCTAATAAAGAATATTGTGAAGGACATGCCCATTGATAATCACCACCAACGTTTTTCCAATAGCAACCATCATCATCCTTACTTGGGAAAGCAGCAAAACTAGGTAATTCTGTTATAGCAGTGCCTAGGAGTATTGCTAAAGCTAATATAGATTTAATTTTCATAAATTTAACTCATTTTTAAATTTTTAGGAAATTTATTTTAATATTTATTTCTTGAATAAAATATTTTTTACCTAACTAAATATTGAAAAATCAATAAATAGATCAACAAGCCTAAATAAAGCTAGGATTTTTTTAAAGCAAGTAAAGATTTATGAACAATGACCTGTTAGTAGATTTTTTTCACTGCCTGGATCAGAATAAGTAATATGGGAATAGTTAAAACCCATTTCATCCGCTAGTGTTCTTGCTAGACTGTTACTGTTTCCTCCTAGGCAGTCTACTAAAATAGGATCATGTTTTGTAAGAGGATATATCCATACCCGAATTTGATCAGTAAACCAACCAATAGGTTTAGGTTTACCACTCTTTCTATACGTTGCATCCATGTACTTCACTCACGATAAATCCTTGATTATCATAGAGCAGTCAAAAATTAACGGTATCTGTGCTCATAACCATCATTCATAGGCATAGGAAAACCTATGCGGACACAGCGTTATTAGGAAATATTTAGACGTGTTATTTATGTAACCCGTTGAAAAATGAGATTGTATTGGCGCGCCCGGAGAGATTCGAACTCCCGACCACCAAGTTCGTAGCCTGGTACTCTATCCAGCTGAGCTACGGGCGCTTTTATTCTGGCGGAGAGAGAGGGATTCGAACCCTCGATGGGATTTAAAGCCCATACTCCCTTAGCAGGGGAGCGCCTTCAGCCTCTCGGCCATCTCTCCGAGATTGAGGGTGGCGAGTATAGCACTACCTACCATTTTATAAAATAGTTGTACTATCCTTTAGTCTTTATCTTCTTCTAAATCTTCTTCATCAACATGTCCATCTTGCTTTTGTTTTTCTTGTTGAATACGTTGATAGATTTCTTCGCGATGCACAGAAACTTCTTTAGGTGCGTCAATCCCTAGTCTTACTTGGTGTCCTTTAATACCCAATACAGTTACTTTAAAGTCGTCACCGATGATAAGTGTTTCTCCAATACGCCGTGTCAGAATAAGCATCTTTATGATTCTCCTTTAGTTGACTCATTTAATCGATTCCCTCTGCACTACCTAATCAGTTTTTAACGAATAGAAATAGGTACTCAGTCTACATAGGGATACTCGCTCAGTTAGTCTACTAACCAAACCTTAAGGAAAAATTAATAAAATACAAAAAAACTGAAAATTCCTCGGAAATTTAGACGTTCCTTTCGTTGATTCCCCTGAAAAATCCATTATTTGCCAAAATTTCGAGTCAATCAATAAGTACAAGCCGAAAATCCAGCCTGTCTCTATAGGCTTTGTTCTTCTCCTAAACCAAATGCATGATGCAAAACCTGTATTCCACGCACAACGTGAGACTCATCTACCATCAGAGAAATTCTTAGCGTGGAAGATAAAGCGAGAATGATATTAATGCCTTCAGCACCTAATGCTTGAAATAAGGTATGCATAATTCCGGGATGAGAGTGCAATCCCATACCAACTAAGGAAAGCTTCGCCACCTTCATATCCCCCACTACAGCTTGTGCGTAACCACATCTGAGTAAGGTTTGCAATAAATGCTCTGCTTGGCGATAGTCTGCTCTCGCTAAAGTAAATGTAATATCCATCAAGGTTTCAGAAGTCAGTTGCTGGGTTAGCATATCAATTTCAATCCGTGCCTGGTTAAGTAAGGAGAAAAATTGTGCTAGTGCTTCTTTTTGACAAGTTAAACCCTGAATGGTCATTTTAGCTTCCTGGCGACTGGCCGTTACTCCTGTCACTGTCGCCTTTTCTATTTCCATGCCTTCTTCATTAGGGGAAATTAAGGTACCTGCCCCCTGACGAAAGCTCGATAATACCCGGAGAGGAACACGATATTTACTGGCAAGCTCTACAGCACGGTGCTGAACTACTTTTGCACCAGCACGCGCAAACTCTGTCATCTCAACAAAACCAATCTTATCTAAGCGTTTAGCTTGCGAAACAATATGGGGATCAGCGGTATAAATACCATCAACATCGGTATAGATTTGACATTCATCCGCTTTTAAAATGGCAGCAAGCGCTGCGGCGGTGGTATCGGATCCCCCTCTCCCTAAGGTAGTCATATTTCCTTCTGGCGAAATTCCCTGGAAACCGGCAATGATTGGCACTCTCCCCGCTTCAATGTCGCTTCGTAAAATAGATTCTTCTATATTTAAAATACGTGCCTTTTTATGGTGATTATCCGTATAAATAGGAACATGAAACCCATTATAGGAACGCGCTGGACACCCTTGCGCCAATAAAGCCATGGCCAATAAAGCGGTAGCAGCCTGTTCGCCCGTTGCCAATAATAAGTCATATTCCCTAGCATCGGGTTGCTCGTTTAATGTTTTCGCCAACGAAATGAGGCGATTGGTTTCCCCTTCCATGGCCGAAACGACGACAGCTAAGTTATGGCCTTGAGCCCTTGTTTCAATAATTTTATTAGCAACGTGTTGAATTTTATCGATATTTCCAACAGAACTACCGCCAAATTTTTGTATAATTAAAGCCATGTCTCTATCTATAAAATGTTTCTTCAATTCTAAGCATAGTTGTCATTTAGATGTGCCTCAACCCAAGCTCTTGCCTTTTTAAACGCAACTTCTAAGCCCTCTACTTTATTGCCACCTGCTTGTGCAAAATCGGGTCGCCCACCTCCTTTGCCGCCAATAGATTGTGCTAACGCATTGGCCAATTCATTCGCCTTAATTTGATCCGTCAGCCCCTTAGCTACTCCTATCAGCAGTTGCACCCGTCCTTGTTCACTATTTGCCAGAATAATTACTGCACGCTTTAATTTATCTTTGAGCTGATCTAATAAAAATCGTAATCCGGAGGCATCAACACCATTGATTTCACTCATTAAAAAATGAACTCCTCGTATTTCTACGGCCTGAGAAATCAATTCATCACCCATCATACCCACGACTGAACGCTGTAACTCTTTAATCTGTTTTTGTAAGGATTGCTTTGCATCAAGTTCATTATGCACTTTTTCAAGCAAGTTATTTTTAGAAACATTGAAAAGCTTAGTCAGTTGACTCATTTGCTCTTCTAAACGCATCACCCAATCTAACGCATATTGCCCTGTCACCGCCTCGATACGACGCGTACCTGCCGCAATACCTGTCTCTTCGATTATTTTAAATAAACCAATATCACCTGTACGCGAAACATGAGTGCCGCCACAAAGCTCTTTCGAGAAATCACCCATCGTCAATACGCGTACGGAGTCACCGTATTTTTCGCCAAAAATAGCAACAGCGCCCGCTTTTTTGGCTTCTTCAGTTGCCATCACTTTAGTTTGCACCGGAAAATTATTACGAATTTGCTGATTAACAATATCTTCAATGCTTTGCAAAATTTCTGCACTTAAAGGTTTTGTATGAGAAAAATCAAAACGTAAACGCTCAGCTTCTACTAATGACCCTTTCTGTAAAACGTGCTCACCTAAAATCTGGCGTAAAGCCGCATGTAACAAATGCGTTGCAGAATGGTTTAGCGTAATAGCACGCCGTCTCACATCATCAACTGTTGCATTAACCTTATCGCCTTTCCTTAAAAGACCCCGCAGTAATCGCCCTTTATGCAGTATAAAGTCACCTTCTTTTGAAGTATTTGTCACCAAAAACTCGCCGATTTCACTAACAAGCCGCCCTGTATCCCCTATTTGCCCACCGCTTTCTGCATAAAATGGCGTTTTCATTAACACCACATAGCCTTCATCCCCTTCTGATAAGGTTTCAACCACTTCATTTCCTTTTAACAATTCAACAACTAATACACGAGTTTGTGCTACTTTTTTATAACCAGTAAATTCAGTTGCGGGTTTTCCATGCAACGAAAGTGTAGGCGTTACAGTAAATTGGCTAGTCGCTTTCGATTGACAACGTTGCCGCTTCATTTCAGATTCAAAACCCGACATATCAACGGTTAAACCACGCTCTCTTGCCACATCCGCTGTTAAATCAGTCGGGAATCCGTAAGTATCGTACAAGCGAAAAACAACTTCACCAGAAATCTGTTTTTTACCGTGTAATTTAGCCACTTCTTGTTCAAGTAATTTCATACCATGCGTTAAAGTACGCGAAAATTGCTGCTCTTCTTGCCATATAATTTTTTCAATGGATTTTTGTTTTCTCACTAATTCTGGGTAAGGCTGATGCATTTGCTGAGCCAACGGTTCTACCAGACGATAAAAAAAGGGGCTATCTAATCCTATTTTATGACCATGTCGGATAGCACGACGCATAATCCGCCGTAGCACATAAGAACGGCCCTCATTGCCAGGGATAACGCCATCGGAAATGAGGAAAGCACAAGAACGAATATGATCAGCGATTACACGCAAAGAGGTATTGGTCAAATCGCTTATTCCAGCTTCCTCAGCCACGGCTTTAATAAGAGGTTGGAATAAATCGGTATCATAATTATTGGTAACGCCCTGCATCACCGCCACTAAACGTTCTAAACCCATACCCGTATCGACAGAAGGTTTAGGAAGTGGTGTCATTTTTCCATCGGCAGCGCGTTGGAACTGCATAAAAACCAAGTTCCAGATCTCCACATATCTATCACCGTCTGCTGTAGGTGAGCCAGGAGGTCCGCCGAAGATATCGGGACCATGGTCATAGAAAATCTCTGAGCAAGGTCCACAGGGGCCTGTGTCGCCCATAGACCAAAAATTATCGCTAAGCCCACAACGAGAAAAACGTGTCGGATCGACTTTGATTTCATTTAGCCAAATCGCAGCGGCTTCATCATCCTCTTCAAAAACTGTAATCCATAGCCTTTCCGGAGATAGCTTGAGATTTTCCGTCAAAAATTGCCAACTATAACGGATAGCTTCGCGTTTGAAATAATCACCAAAACTAAAGTTGCCCAACATCTCAAAAAAAGTATGGTGTCTAGCAGTATAACCGACATTTTCAAGGTCATTATGCTTGCCACCCGCACGCATACAACGCTGAACACTCGTCGCACGAGAATAAGACCGTTTTTCTAGCCCTAAAAAAACGTCCTTAAAAGGCACCATTCCTGCATTGGTAAATAATAAGCTGGGATCATGCGCTGGAATTAATGAAGCAGAAGGAACAATCGTATGCCCTTCTCCTCTAAAATAATCAAGAAAGAGTTCGCGCAGCGCATTGCTATTCATATCAGGCTCTTTAAAACAAAAGCCAAGAGTATCGCGGCAAGTGATTTTTCTGTCAATAAATATCCCATTACATGACGGGCGAAAGACAAGCTTCCGTGCCGTCATTCAAGGGGAGAAACCGCGATTCTGCACTTGAAAATCGCCACCGCGAAAAGAAAGCACTTGAAAATGCTACTCCGCATTTTCAAGTGCAATAGTTATATGCGGTTAAACAGGGTAATTTATGGTATAATTCTCAGTTTTTAGCTTGCTACGTATGTCGATTAAAAATCAGATTTCGGGGGAAAATACCTTGTCTATTACAGCACTTGAAACCGCCCCTACAATAAATGACCCCCTTACATCTGGCTTGAACCCTAATGAGGAAAACTCAAGCCCAAATGGTGAATCCAGCATGACCAAGCAGCCACCTGTTGACTACGACTCTTCCAATATTAAGGTCCTCAAAGGGCTTGACGCTGTCCGAAAACGACCTGGTATGTATATTGGCGATACCGATGATGGTACTGGCTTACACCATCTCGTTTTTGAAGTCGTTGACAACTCTATCGATGAGTCCTTAGCAGGTCATTGTACTCAAATCGACGTTATTCTACACAGCGACAATTCCGTGACTGTCAAAGATAATGGACGCGGTATTCCTGTTGATATTCACCCTGAAGAAGGTGTTTCTGCCGCACAAGTCATCATGACCGTATTACATGCCGGCGGTAAATTCGACAATAATTCCTACAAAGTATCTGGAGGCTTACATGGCGTGGGTGTTTCCGTCGTTAATGCTTTATCAGAAAAATTAAAGTTGACTATTCGGCGTAATAATAAAGTTTACGAGCAAACCTATTTGATAGGTGAACCGACAACACCGCTTACCATCACCGGTGAAACCCAAGAAAGAGGAACTGAAATCCGCTTCTGGCCCAGCAAAGCCATTTTTCAACACAATTTCGAATTTCATTATGACATCTTGCTTAAACGTTTACGCGAATTGTCGTTCCTAAATTCTGGCGTGGGTATTAACCTGACTGATGAACGTAGCAATGAAGGAATTGAACTGAAATATGTAGGCGGAATTAAAGCGTTCGTTGAGTATCTTAATCAAAATAAAACCTTAGTACATAAACAACCTTTTTATTTTAGTGCTGAACGCGATGACATTACTGTCGAAGTCGCTTTACAATGGAACGAAAGCTTTCAAGAAAATATTTTATGTTTTACCAATAATATTTCGCAGCGGGATGGCGGGACCCATCTTGCTGGTTTTCGTAGCGCATTAACACGCACACTCAATACTTACATCGATCGCGAAACCAGTAGTAAAAAATTAAAAATAGCAACAAGTGGCGATGATACTCGCGAAGGCCTAACGGCGGTTTTATCGGTTAAAGTCCCCGATCCTAAATTCTCCTCACAAACCAAAGATAAATTAGTCTCTTCTGAAGTTAAAGGCGTTGTTGAAGCCGTCATGTCTGAAAAGCTCGAGGAGTTTTTATTAGAAACTCCACAAGACGCTAAAGCCATTGTCATGAAGATAATTGATGCGGCACGCGCGCGTGAAGCCGCACGTAAAGCACGCGAAATGACACGCCGCAAAAACGTTTTAGATGTCGCTGATTTACCTGGAAAACTCGCTGATTGCCAAGAAACTGACCCGGCGCTTTGCGAATTATTTATCGTTGAAGGAGATTCAGCCGGTGGATCCGCTAAACAAGGACGAAATCGTCGTTACCAAGCTATCTTACCGCTTAAAGGTAAAATTCTTAATGTGGAAAAAGCACGTTTTGACAAAATGCTCGCTTCAGAAGAGGTGGGAACATTAATCACTGCCCTGGGCTGTGGTATTGGCAAAGAAGAATATAAACCCGATAAACTACGTTACCACCGCATTATCATTATGACGGACGCCGATGTCGATGGATCGCACATACGCACTTTGTTATTAACTTTTTTCTATCGACAAATGCCAGAACTGTTGCAGCGTGGAAATATTTATATCGCGCAGCCGCCTCTTTATAAAATAAAAAAAGGTAAACAGGAGCAATATTTAAAAGACGATACGGCTTTGCAGGATTATCTCTTGCAAACAGCATTACATGATGCCGCTTTGTATCCGCAAACTAATGAACTGCCTATTCATGGGAATAGCTTAGAAAAACTTGTCATGAATTATCGTAAAGCTGAAGCAGTTATACAACATTTATCACGACGTTACCCCGTCGAGGTCATGCAAGTACTGCTTGACCTCCCAGCTTTATCAGCTGAACAACTTAAAGATTCATCGGCGATGCTTAATTGGATTAAGCAGTGGGAAAGCACCTTGCAACGAACAACGAATAATGAAGCCATTCAGTACCAGATTACTTCGTATGAAAATACCGAACGACATATTTTTCTACCTTTAATCACGAGTATCTCCCACGGTACAACTACGATCTATAAATTGACTGATGAGTTCTTCAACACGCCGGAATATCAATGCCTCTTTGATATGGCCAATCAACTCCATGGTTTAATCCGATCAGGGGCTTACGTACAACGAGGCGATAAAAAACAAAAGATCAAAAACTTTAAAGAAGCCTATGAATGGTTGCTCGCTGAAGCGAGACGCGGTCAAGCCATACAGCGTTATAAAGGGCTGGGAGAAATGAACCCAGATCAGTTATGGGAAACGACGATGGATTCTAATACACGGCGATTATTACGAGTCAACATTGAAGACGCCATTACTGCTGATCAAATATTTACTACCTTAATGGGTGACCAAGTTGAACCGCGCCGTGACTTCATTCAACAAAATGCCATCGATGCTAACAATCTAGATATTTAAGAGCGTGTTTTCAAATGCACAATGACGGTCAAAAAACGTTGTTTTTCTGTGTTTCGCTACTCACATACTTCATGTATGCTCCGTTGCGATACTCGAAAAACAACGTTTTTTATCTCGCCCTAGCACATTTGAAGACACGCTCTAAAACTTTTTTGCGGATTCGTTTATGAATTTAGAACTTAAGAATAAAATCGTTTTAATCGCTGGTGCAAGCCAAGGTATTGGTTATGCGACTGCTTTAGCCTTTGCCCATGAAGGTGCGCACATTGCTATTTGTTCTCATAATCAACGTAAAATTGAAGATGCGGCAGAAAAAATTCGCAAGGAAACTAATGCAGAAGTTTTAGCCAAAACAGTTGACCTCACTCAAGCTGAAGCCATTCAAGGTTGGGTTAACTCAGTCATTCATCACTTTGGAAACTTACACGTCTGTATCACAAATATCGGTGGGCCGCCTAAAGGATCTTTTGTTGATCTGGATGATAAACAATGGCAAGAAGCCTTCGATCTCACGTTAATGAGTGCAGTACGCCTATCACGCGCCGTCATTCCTAGCATGAAAGCACAAAAATGGGGGCGTATTATTCATCTTTGTTCTTCATCAGTACGTAACCCCATTCCAAAGCTAGGTTTATCTAATTCCATCCGCGCGGCTGTTGTTGCTTTAGCTAAAACGCAAGCGGATGAACTCGCAAAAGATAACATTCTTGTTAATAGTATATTAACGGGCTGGACACACACTGAACGGACAAACCAACTCTTAGAAACCGCTGCAAAAAATGAGCAACTAAGCCTAGAAGATATCATTGCACAAAGACGATCCGCTATTCCGTTAAACAGACTAGGACGAGCTGAAGAAATTGCAGCACCCATCGTATTCCTCAGCTCAGCAGGCGCTAGCTTTATTACTGGCTCCACGATTACTGTTGATGGGGGAGAAAGCCGGTTTCCTTTTTAATTAATTCAGTATGACATCTTTACTTTATAAAGCTTGGCAACCTTTAACAAAAGGAGCAACTGTTGATATCATTGCGCCGGCAGGTGGATGTGCATCGGATACACTAGAATACGTAAAAACCTTATTGCAGAACTGGCAATTAAATCCTCGTATTTCTCCCGATCTCTTGGATAATGACTTGCTTTGTGCCAATAGCGATGAAAATCGCTTGCAGCAATTGCAAGAAGCCTTATTTGATTCACCGTCGAATGCTATTTGGTGTTTACGCGGCGGCTACGGCTGCACACGTTTAATCCCTGCATTGTCCAAACTAAAAGCACCAAAACTTAACAAATTATTTATTGGTTTTAGTGATATCACAACGCTACATTTATTTTTGCAACAAAAATGGCATTGGCAAACCTTACATGGACCTTCCGCCAATCAAGTTGCTCACGAACACATCGACTCTGCAAGTATTCAGGAATTAAAAAAACTTATTTTTGGCCAATTACAACAACTAAAATTTTCACTTTGCCCATTTAATGCAATAAATTCTGCTATTATTAGGGCCCCTATTACCGGAGGAACACTCACACTTATCCAAGCAAGTCTTGGTACGCCTTGGCAAATCAATGCAGAAAATAAGATTTTATTTTTAGAAGAAGTCAATGAATCTGCTTATCGTATTGATAGAATGCTACAGCACCTGCAACAAGCAGGAATATTAAAAAATGTGAAAGCGATTTTATTCGGAGACTTTATTCCACCTCAATACGCCAATGATGTACCACTCACACAGTCGGTGTTAGTCCGTTTTGCAGAAGAACAAAATTTTCCAGTATTTCGTATTCCTGGCATCGGCCACGGAAAAACAAATCGCAGTCTACCATTGGGTACGCCCGTCGAATTAGACAGTAATAAAAAACAATTAACAATTAACAATTAAGAACATGTCTTCAAATGCACAATGACGGCCATAAAATGTTGTTTTTCTGTGTTTCGCTACTCACATACTTCATGTATGCTCCGTTGCGATACTCGAAAAACAACATTTTTTGTCTCGTCCTAACACATTTGAAGGCACGTTCTAAAATAAAATAACAGGCTAATTTTTTATGTTAACCCCCTTTAATAATGCAGGTTTATTCCTCCTTCAATCTATTTTTGATCTTTATATTTTTATTTTGCTATTACGCATTGTATTGCAATGGGTGCATATCGACTCCCATAATCCCTTATTTTTACTCGTTGCTAAACTAACTAATCCGCCGCTTAAACCCATTTATCGCATCATCCCTAACCTTCATGGTATTGATTTTGCCGCTATCGCACTCTTATTAGGCCTAGAAACGATTAAACTTGCTTTTTTAGTTTGGTTGCAAATCAGCACAACACCGCACTTGGGTGGTTTATTTATCCTTGCATTTGCTGAGATTTTAAACCAGCTGATTAATATTTTCTTCTATGCTATTTTAGCGTTAACTATTTTAAGCTGGTTAAGCCCCTTAGCACAGGGTCCCTTAATTGAAATTTTAGTTCGGCTAAGTGAGCCCTTACTAAGGCCCGTACGTACTATTTTACCAAGCTTTTCAGGCTTCGATTTTTCACCACTGGTTTTGATTATAGGTTTAAAATTATTAACCATTCTCTTAGTACAACCACTAGCACAGATAGGTACAAGTTTGGCCGTAAATAGTTAGGGCGTGTCATCATTTAGCACGATGATGGCCACAAAGCGTGTGTTTTCTGTGTTTCGTTACTCACATACTTCATGTATGCTCCGTTACGATACTCGAAAACACACACTTTTTGCCTCATCCTCCCGTAAATGATGACATGCCCTAGTAACTTATCATGAGAACAATCTAAAAAAATAAAGAGCGTTTATGTGCTAATCGATTTATGTAAACCTGCCGTAAAGCAATAGCCGCTAAAAAAATAAAAAGTAACAAAGTCCACATGGGCATACTCAAGTTTAAAAAACGCCAATCCCCACTTCCGCAATTACTGGTACCTTGAAAAAAAAGTTGGATCACATGATGAAAATAGGTAGAGTTACTATAATGCGCTAGCGTTGCCTGACAGCTCGACAATTGGTCTGATGGAAAATGCTCTAGCCAAAGCTGTCGGCTAGCTACAACCACACCTAACGCAGACAATAAAAAAGTAAAAGTATGCAAAAAACAGCGGGTTAAACCTGAAAAATTAAACAGTGCGCCCATTAAAAATAAAAGGCCTAATAAGGTTATTAAAAATCGTTGGATAATACATAAGGGGCAAGGAACAAGTCCTACCTTATACTGTAAATAAGCCGCTACTGCATACTGTAAATAAGCCGCTACTGCTAAAAATAAGACACAAACAAAAAAAGTGAGCAGATCCGTCCAACGGGTAACGGGTAAATTCATAATGAATCCCTGACGTTAATTTAAGGCATTAGTGTACTATATACTGCCCGCGAAAGAAAACGCGACATTTTTAATTAAATGTAACGGGCACAAGCAAAGCTTGTACCGCTATTGTAAGGGAAGAAACCGCGGTTCCCCCTTAAAAATCCCCATTGCGAAAGGATGACAATTGAAATTGCTAATTCGCAATTCAATTGCGGGAGTAATTATTTTAGTACTGATTATTGAAAATGCGAATTTCTCAAATTCACAACAAACATTATATTCTAAATATGACAAGGCAAAAGGGCTTTTGCTTTATTTTGCAAAATAGTCTAGCTTTTTAACCAAAAATATTGGTAATTTATTATCTATAAGTCCAGTAAGTTTAACTTTGACGAGGAGCGCATTATGCCGCAGAACGTCACTCAAAAATTAATTAGCTCACATAAAATTGAGGGTAAAATGCACCCCGGCAATGAAATTGCTCTCAAGATTGACCAAACCTTATGTCAAGACGCAACAGGGACGATGGTCATGCTGGAATGTGAAGCCATGCAATTAAATCACACAAAGGCCGAAATTTCTGTTCAATATATTGACCATAACTTATTACAAACCGACTTTAAAAACGCCGACGATCATTTATTCTTACTTAGCGCTTGCAAAAAATTTGGTCTTCATTATAGCGGTCCTGGAAATGGAGTCAGTCATCCGGTACATATGGAACGTTTTGGAAAACCAGGAAAAACCTTACTGGGTTCTGATAGTCATACCTGTGCAGCCGGATCCATGGGTATGCTAGCCATTGGTGCAGGAGGCCTTGAAGTAGCGATGGCGATTGCCGGTCAGCCATTTCATGTCGAAATGCCTAAAATTTGGGGGATTAAATTAACGGGGAAGTTGCCTGATTGGGTCAGTGCTAAGGATATTATATTGGAACTATTACATCGACATGATGTTGATGGCGGCCTCGGTAAAATTATTGAATATTATGGACCTGGACTTCAGTACCTATCTGCAATGGATCGTCATGTCATCGCCAATATGGGAGCAGAATTAGGCGCAACCACGTCAGTATTCCCCTCCGACGAAATAACACGCGAGTTTCTTAAATCACAACAACGTGAAGCCGATTGGCAAGCTATCCTTGCCGATGAAAATGCAACTTATGACATCAATGAAGAAATTAATTTATCGGAATTAGAACCTTTAATTGCATTACCTTCTAGCCCTGGAAAAGTAGTTCCAGTTAAGGATGTTGCCGGTAGACCTATTTATCAATCGATGATTGGTTCCTCTGCCAATCCAGGTTTACGTGATTTTGCTGTGGCTGCTGAAATTGTTGCCGGCAAACAAATATTTTCTGGTATTTCCTTTGACATCAACCCAACTTCACGACAAATTTTAGAAAACATGGTGGAACTGGGGATTTTAGAAAAGCTCATTCGTGCAGGCGGCCGTATTCATCAAGCCGGTTGTAATGGTTGCATTGGTATGGGTCAAGCACCTGCAACAGGAAAAATTAGTCTACGTACGGTACCTAGAAATTTTCCAGGTCGATCAGGAACTAAAGAAGATCAAGTCTATCTTTGCAGTCCAGAAACAGCTGCCGCTTCAGCGTTGACAGGTGTGATTACCGATCCAAGAACTCTAGAAAAAATAACTTACCCACGTTTGTGTGAACCCTCTAAAATAATTATCAATACCGCTATGCTGCTTTCACCCGAAAATATCAATGCTTCTACAGAATTGGTAAAAGGTCCTAATATCCAACCGTTACCCGAATTTAGTATCCTCTCTAGCCATATTGAAGGCCCTGTTTTGATTAAAGTGGGTGATGATATTTCCACGGATACTATTTTACCCGCTGGCGCTAAAATACTACCTTTTCGTAGTAATATCCCTGGTATCAGTCAGTTCGTCTTTGATCAAATTGATCCGACTTATTCAAAACGCGCCTTGGAATATCAAAAAACAGGCTCAATTATTTTAGGCGGTGAAAATTATGGCCAAGGTTCAAGTCGCGAACACGCCGCCATCGCACCTCGTTATTTAGGTGTATCCGCCGTTCTTTGCAAAAGTTTTGCGCGTATTCACAGACAAAATCTTATCAACTTTGGAATTTTGCCGCTTATTTTCAATAACCCTACTGATTATGACGATATAACGCAAGGCGATATTTTAGCACTAGACAATATTCGAGAGTCTATTCAAAAAGAACAAACCCTTCCAGTTAAAAATAAAACCAAGAATAAAACTTATACCTTACGTCATACACTAAGTCCCAGAGAATTAAACGTTTTATTAGCCGGTGGTCTTATCAATTGGGTTAAACAAAAATAAATATATACATTGCATTTTGTATTGCAATTCGCTACTTATGCAATTTAATTAAAAATTCAAATTAATAGAAGAAATCATTTTAAGTCGATAAAATAATTTATTTTAATTAATTAAAAAAATCAAAAATAGATTCCGGTTTTTTCTGTTCAGCTAAAATACGATAAACGGCATCACAAATAGGAGCATTAATTTTATATTTTTTCAATAAATAAAAAATATTTTTAGCGGTAATCGTCCCTTCAGTCGTGCCTATCGTTTTTTTTGCTTGCTCTAAAGATTGGCCTTGTCCCAATGCCAAACCTAAACGACGATTACGCGATTGATTATCGGTACCCGTTAATATTAAATCTCCAAGCCCCGATAAGCCTAAAAAGGTTGATTGCTTTGCTCCTAAAGAAATACCTAATTCAATCATTTCTGCTAAACCTTGCGTCATCAATGCCGCTTTCGCATTAGCACCAAAACCCAAGCCTTCGACAATACCTACACCAATGGCAAGAACATTTTTTATAGCACCTCCTAATTCAACTCCCGTGACATCTGTCGTTAGCTCGACACGAAAATTTTTACTCTGAAATCGATTTAATAACTCCCGACTAAACTCCGATTGCTTTGAGGCAATAGTCACAGCTGTGGGTAAATCCATTGCCACCTCTTTAGCAAAACTAGGACCCGAAAGAACAGCCATATCAATATCACCCACTATTTCTCTGGCAACTTCGTGTAATAATTGGTGCTTCTCTCTATCTAAACCTTTGGTTGCCCATAGTAAGCGTTGATCCGATTTTAACAACGGTTTTATTGCCAATAAAGTAGTCCTAAAAGCCGTACTAGGAACAACAAGCAATATATCTCTTACTTCAGCAAGTACTTCTTGATAATCATGCGAACAGACAATTGTAGAGGGTAATAACTGATTAGGTAAGTAGCGTTCATTGTATCGCGTGGTATTTATCTGTTCGACCCGTTCTTTCTCATACGCCCACAGCTTAATAGTCTGGCCATTACGTGCCAAATGCAGTGCTAACGCAGTTCCCCATGCACCCGCACCTAATATAGCGATAGGAGAAAAGGAGTTAATTGAATCTGCCATTTATTAGTTTCCGATTATTAATAAACATATCTAAACCATTAAACCATTATAATACGATGAAACACGGCAAAATAAAAAGCCAGCAGGAAAACTAGGATGTGTCGCCATTTACGGAACTTCACTTGTAGGCTTTACTTGAAATCCCCTTGCAAAATATGCCACTAAGTGGTACATTATTAATAAGAAGAATAATATGCGGATTTTTAAAAATAAAGCTTTTTTTAGCTGGTCAAAAGAAGAAAGTTAACTAATATTGCCTTAAAAAAAACTATTCAGGAAATAGAAGATGGACTTTTTGAAGCCAATTTGGGCGACAGTGTCTTCAAAAAAAGAATAAGTCTTGGGAATCGAGGCAAAAGTAAAAGTAATGGAGCACGAACGATAGTCTCCTTTAAATCCCATAATAGTGCTTTCTTCATTTATGGATTTGCTAAGAATCAACGGTCAAATTCAAATATAACACTCAAAGAAAAACAAGCTTTAAAAACATTAGCAATGCTTTATTTTTCTTATAGTGAAGCGCAAATTAATCGAGCAATAGAAGCTGGGGAACTTATAGAGATATTATGAAAAAATCTATACTTAAAACGGTCCACGAATCAGCAAAAGGCTTATATGATATTGGCTTGCTAGAAGCAGAAACAATGCGCACATTTGATACTATGTGTTTAACACCCGTACACGAACTAAGTCCCTATCAAATAAAAAGACTTAGGTTACGTGAAAAAGTAAGTCAGCCTGTTTTTGCAGCCTTTCTAAATACAGCTCCGTCCACGATAAAAAAATGGGAAACCGGCGAGAAACATCCCAGAGGCACCTCATTAAAATTACTTAATATAGTGGAAAAAAAAGGCTTAGAAGCTTTAGCATAGCAAAGTGAGCCAACCGGCAACAGCCAAAAAAGGACCGAAAGGGATAGGTTTTTGAAAACTACTTTTTCCCTTTAGCAACAAAATACAGCCGACTACCGTTCCCAAAAGAGAAGCTATTAATAAAATATTAACCAGTGTATTAACCCCTAACCAAGCACCGAGCATTGCGAAACATTTAAAATCGCCATACCCCATGACTTCTTTTTTAGCTAAGTATCCATAACTTTTCGCCAAAGCCCACAAACTAAGATATCCAACACTTGCTCCTAAAATAGCCGCGACTGGCGAAACGAATACATGAAACGTACTTAAGTTAAGACCCAACCACAATAAAGGTAATACCAGAACATCAGGCAATAGATATTTCTCACAATCAATTCCACTTAATACAATAAGCCCCCACGTCAAAATTAATGCAGCGAGTACTTGCACTCCGTCATGAAAACGATAGGCTACAATGCAAGAACATATCAATGTAAGCGTTTCCAATAGCAGATAACGAGGATGAATTTTCTGTTGACAATAAGCACACTGCCCTCTTAAATACAAATACGCGCACAATGGCAGCTTTTCTAAAAAACGAAACGTATGCTTGCAGTTCGGACAATGAGAAAACGGTAACAAGAGATTAAAAGAATGCGCTAATGAGCTTTCATTTACTAATTGTTGATTATCTCTTAGCCACTGATAGTGTAAAATTAAAGGTAATCGATACACGATAACAGCAAGAAAACTACCCATTAACAAGCTAAAAAATCCTACGCTGCCTACAACTATCCATTGCAATTAAATAACACTCCCCAATTTAAAAATAGGTAAGTACATCGCTATAATCAAACTACCAATAATCATACCTAAAGTAATAATTAATACAGGTTCCAGTAATTTAGATAAATTACTCACAAAATAATCGAGCCTTTCTTCAAATAGCTCGGCGACATTATTGAGCATTTCGGCTAAGCTCGCTGAAACTTCGCCCAATTTAATAAATTGTAAAAATTCGACAGGTAGAATATTTTGCAGTAAAAAAGCTTGATAAATACTTTCGCCATTACGTATTAACTCACAACTCGATAAAATCGCGTTTTTATAAACATAATTTTTAATCATATCGGCGATAATGTGTAGTGCATCTAATAAAGGCAATCCAGAAGACAATGTGATAGTCAATGATCGACTTAAGCGTAAGCATATTACTTCACCCAACATTTTTTTGACGATAGGTATTTTTACTAACAATTGATCCTGCCGAATTGAAATAATAGGGTATTTTTTCTTCAACAAGAGAAAAGCAACCATAATAAGCAAAAAAATAGACTGATAAATAACAGTGAAGACTCTAAAAACCGAGATAAACTAATTACTAAACGTGTTAACAACGGCAACTTTGCACCTACTTCTGTAAAAAGTTGCTCAAATTGTGGGACAATCCCGATTAATAAGGCAAAAAAAACGACAATAGCAACTCCTATCACCAGTCCAGGATAGAATAATACGTGAGTTAATTTTGCCTTTATTTTTAAATTTTTTTCCATGTCGTCAGAAATATACATTAACATTAAATCTAAATTTGATGTCTTTTCGCCAAGCGCCATTAAATGAATATGAAGCTTACTAAAATAAGATTTTTTTTGTTGCAATGCCTCTGTTAAGGAATACCCATTCTGAATACTAATTCTTAATTGTTGATTAAGTTTTTTAAGAAGCAGATTGCTCGCACTATTTTCTAATAATTCGAGTATCTGTACCAATGGAAGACCAGCTTTTAGCAACCGTGCTAGTTGTCGGGTAAAAATGAGCAACTCTTTTGCTTTTATACGTTTAATAATAACTAATCTAAAACTAAGTTGAATCGTTTTGACAATAATACCCTGTTGTTTTAACTTTGTTCGTAATAAGCGAATATCCTCTGCTAATGTCTTACCTTTACAAGCCCTACCTATGCGTGTGATTCCTTGCCAAACGTAAAGCTTAACGATGGTAAACATACCTCTCCTATTAAATCTTTTTCAAAGCGACCATCACTTACAACTTAGTCTTTTACAACACGTTTCATTTCCATCAAACTGATTATTCCTTGCTTAAGTTTTTCTAGTGCCGATGCATAGAGGTTTTGCATCCCTATTTTTTTAGCATGTAACGCAATTTTTCTTGCATCATAACCCTTTAAAATTAAACTTTTTATATCGTCGGTAATAGATAACATTTCAAAAATACCGGTACGTCCGCGATAACCTTCAGTACACTCTCTACATCCTTGCGCTGAAAAAAAGGTTATCGATCGAATTTCTTGCTGATTTAATCCCAAATCTAATAATATCTTTTCTGGTAAGTTTTCCTTAATTTTACAGCGTGAACATAAGCGTCGCGCTAAACGTTGTGCAATAATTAAATTGACAGAAGAAGCGATATTATAGGATGGTATCCCCATATTAGCTAAACGAATCAAACTTTCGGTGGCGCTATTGGTATGTAAACTAGATAATACTAAATGTCCCGTTTGCGCGGCTTTAATTCCAATTTCAGCGGTTTCCTGATCTCGCATTTCGCCGACCATAATAACGTCAGGGTCTTGACGTAAAAAAGCACGTAAAACTGTGGCCAGAGTTAAACCTATTTTTGGATTAATATTAACTTGATTAATGCCCGGCAATACGATTTCTACCGGATCTTCCACACTCGAAATATTGAGAAAAGAAGTATTTAAAAAATTTAAGGCGGTATATAAAGTAATGGTTTTTCCACTACCCGTAGGTCCCGTTACTAATATCATACCGTGCGGACAGCGTAGCGCTTCCAAAAAACAGCTTGTTTGCACTTTATTTGTACCTAAATTATTAATTGCTAAAAATAAGTTATTTTTATCTAAAATTCTAATCACTAATTTTTCCCCATCAAGAATCGGGCACGTGTTAATTCTACAATCAATGTTTCGATGGCTAGCATCCTTTATCTGAAAGCGTCCGTCTTGTGGAATACGGCGTTCAGCAATATCGAGCTGCGCCATAATTTTTAATCGTGTAATAATACGTTGTGTCAAATAAACGGGGAAAGTAACCGCTAAATATAATAATCCATCAATCCTAAATCGAATTTGTAACTGGTCTTGATAGGGTTCTACGTGTATATCTGAAGCGCCACGCTCAATGGCCAACTGCAAAACTTTATGTACAGTCTGGATGATGGTGGTATCATTATCGGTATGTTCACCCTCTAAGCACGGAATAGTCGCGGGATTTAATTCATTGATATAAGAAAATTTTAAAACGTTTTGTTGTTTTTTTAGATCATCCACTACCTCGGATTTATCTTTTCCTTCTTGCGTAAAACTTGATTTTAACGTTATTTTCCCAAGTAAGCGTTTTAATTTTTTTGGATCAACCAGAATCTTTTCAACCGCCAATTCAGTATGAAATCTCATATCATCGATTGCTAACGGCTGAATAGGATCCTCCATCGCTAAACCTATTTTTTCTTTATCCTGCCATAGTGGTAGGATATGGTATTTTTGTAGCATTTTTTCTTCTATTAAGTGGATAGGTAAACGCAATGGATCAACGGTATCCAGATCAACAAATGGCAAACACAATTCTTTTGCTAATAATTGTTGCAATAAACCGGAAGAATCGATAATTTCTGCTTTAATTAAGTAAGTAATAAATGAAATTTGCTGGTGTTCAGCTTCTGCCATCACCTTTGCAAACTTTTCTTTCGTTAACACACCCTCTGATACTAAACGTTTTATAAAGTCACTTGTTATTTGATTTTCCATTATTTTTAGATTCCATAAACTCACGCGAAAATTGTACGCCACCCCATCCCGGCCAAAGCTAGGGCTGCGCCAAAAGACAGGTTTTTACGTAAACCCCGATTCTATGGGGCGCTAATAAGTATAACCTAAATTTAATTTAAATGTGTTGACACATTAAATAAATCGCGTCTAAAATAGGAACTAAAGTGGAGACTTACTGAAATACCTTGCTGGATAGGACCTATTATTTTAATGATAGAATCAATACAAAAAATAACTATCGAAAGGTCTAATACAAAGTACTTTAAAATGTATTCCTGTATAAACAGCAAGGTTTTTAAATCATAGCCTTGCCTCTAAGCATTGCTAGAGTAAAGAAATCACTGCGATAAGAATCATGTCAAATGCTGACAAATAAAAATAACTTAAGACTATGATACCCCTTGAAAGTGGATCTATTCACGTTTTTCACACCTCGCTTGATATTCATAGCGGACATCATGCGCTTTTTCAAAGCTGGCTATCTGACGAAGAAAAAATACGTGCAGAAAAAATCAAGTTACCCTATCGACAACATTTTATTCTCGCTCGAGGACTATTACGTCAGCTATTATCTATATACAGCAAACTACCACCTGAAAAAATTCAATTTTCTTATACTGAACAGGGTAAGCCTATCTTCGCCAATTCTTTACCAAACAAATCCATAGAATTTAACTTATCCCATTCAAGAGAAAGAGTCGCTTTTGCTTTTACGCTAGATACACCCATCGGCATTGATCTTGAATATAAAGTGCAAAGGAAACACATGGATAAAATTGCTTATCGGTTTTTTCCTGCTCACCAGTATGAACAACTAAGCCATTTAACGGGAGAAAAAAAACTCAACGCTTTCTTTAACGCATGGGTACACAATGAAGCCTCATTAAAGGCACTTGGATATCGCTTACAAACACATCCCTTTTCTAAATACAAAACCACAAAATCATCAACTTTAATAGACTCACAGCAATTGGGTTTTCGGCAACACGCTACGAGGATGAGCAACCATAGTGTATGCAGAATACATGAAAATTGCGAACCGAGTGGCAACATCGCCGAAAACTTAAGTGCGAAGAGTAAAAAAGAAAAAAATCCATGTTCTCTCTCGGCCCTAACAATTCATCCTAACTTTGCTGCCGCTGTAGCAATCAAAGGCCATAGCAAGCCGATCATTGTTAAAGAGTGTAGTTACTTATTAAACTCCATCAACATAAACCGAACAACCCCACAAACCACATCATCGGCTTGCATTTCTATCAAAGGATAATGAAGATTCAACGCTTTTAAATATCGTTGATTACCATCGATGACTAACTGTCTAAAAAGCAACGTAGCGCCTGTTCCTTGCTTTAAACGAGAAAGAATAAACGCACCACTATGAGGGACACAATTAGTATCCAACACAATAATGCAATTCTTAGGAAAACTGGGACCCTGGGCTGCCTCCATACAGTCATTTTCAACTCGAATAGCAAACGCATCCGAACTTAAAGGAATGCTGGTGCTGAGGTAATTAGAATAAACTTTAGGAGAGATTATAGAAAACTGAATAAATCGATCTTTTGTCTCCTGCGTACTTAATAAAGGAACTTGATAGTAAGCCTGACTATTTTTAGTTAAATAATATAAGCCTTCTTCCTCCTCTATACCATGATGTTCATGGTCTAGCCAACCATGGGGCTTATTAAAAACCCCTTCAATATGATTAGCTAGCCTATCTCCAATATTTTTAATAGGGTTGTTGCCAATCAAATGACTTATTTGGCTTTGAGATCGATCTAAACGTTCTGATAAATACGTAATTCCCCCCACTAAATTGGCCAATTTCCTTAAATTCTCACGTCTAATATCTTTTACGTTCATGCCATAGTTTTATTAGTTATTGTTATGACCCACTAAGTAAACTTATACCCAGTTTGAGCTCCTATAAATGTCAAAAAAAGTAATTTATAAGGTAATATATATTATCTCTTTAGAGAAGAAAGAAAAGCACTATTTTAATTTAAAAAGGATTTTTTAAGTTTTTTTGAAACCTTATGCTGTTTGAGATGAATATAATTTGGTAACCCTTTTTTATAAATAGGATAATGTTCGCCTTGTATTAATGGTAATAGATAATCTCTGCAAGGCGGCGTAATATGAAAACCATCTGCAGTAATAAAACGACGCGGCAGCTTTTTTTCTTGATTAGCCACCGCCGCTAACTCTGCTTCGCCAATAGTCCACCGATATTGCTTGCCAGGTTTTCTTACAATGATGGGCATCACTCCATTTTTACCCTTAAGAGCAAACTCAACGGCCGCTTTTCCTAAAGCATAGGCTTGCTCTATATCCACTTTAGAGGCAATATGTCGGGCTGAACGTTGTAAATAATCCGGCAACGCCCAGTGATACTTAAATCCTAATTTCGACTTAATTAATTCTGCCAATAGGGGTGCCGCCCCGCCTAGCTGTTTATGCCCAAACGCATCAGCACTCTTTGAATCTACTAAAAATTCATTATTCGAATCGCGTACTCCCTCAGCCAGAATAATAACGCAATAACCCTGCTTTTTAACAACTTTAGCAACGCGATCTAAAAGTTTAGCTTCATTTAAAGGTATTTCAGGAAATAAAATAATATGTGGAGGCTCTCCTTTTTTTTCAGCCGCTAAACCGCTGGCAGCCGCTATCCATCCCGCATGACGCCCCATGACTTCCATAATAAAAACCTTTGTTGAAGTAGCACACATCGATGCCACATCTAATCCCGCTTCACGGGTAGAAACTGCAATATATTTCGCGACAGAGCCAAAACCAGGCGAATTATCTGTGAAGGGTAAATCATTATCGACCGTTTTAGGAATACCAATGCAAGTTAATGGATAAGCGACTTCCTTACTGAGCAAAGAAATCTTATGCGCCGTATCTTGCGAATCGCCGCCACCATTATAAAAAAAATAACCAATATCATGTGCTGCAAAAACCTCTAATAAACGCTCATATTCCGCACGATTCTCTTCTAAGCTTTTTAATTTATAGCGACAAGAACCAAACGCTCCGCCTGGTGTATAACGTAAACCCGCAATCGCTTTTGCTGATTCTTTACTCGTATCAATTAAATCTTCCGTCAAAGCACCTAATATCCCATTACAACCCGCATAGACTTTCCTTATTTTATTTTTATACTGTCTCGCTGTTTCAATAAGGCCGCATGCCGTTGCATTAATCACAGCAGTAACTCCACCTGATTGTGCATAAAAAGCATTTTTCTTTGACATCTTCTCTCTCTCCAGTTAACTTAAAGCTATTAAGGAACCTAACTATACCTGAAAGATGCGAACAGCATTTCAAGACTCCTCTACTTTAATCTTTTCTAGACTAGCATGCGACTTCATATTTTAGGCATCTGCGGTACGTTCATGGCAGGCATTGCCCTATTAGCTAAAGAAAAAGGATTTGAAGTGACGGGTTCTGATAGCAACGTCTACCCACCCATGAGCACACACTTGTTAGAACAAGGCATCTCTATTTTTGAAGGTTATGATGATTTAAGCCAATTTTCTCCTCCTCCTGATTTAACGGTGATGGGAAATACCATGAAGCGCGGCAATCCTTGTGTGGAATATGTTCTCAACCAAGGGATTCCGTATATTTCAGGACCACAGTGGTTAGCTGAAAACATTCTAAGTGGCCGTCATGTTTTAGCGGTAGCAGGTACACATGGTAAAACAACGGTAACAAGCTTGCTCAGTTGGATATTAGACTATGCCGGTTTAAATCCTGGATTTTTAATAGGCGGCATTGCAAAAAATTTTAAAACCTCAGCACGTTTAGGCAATAACTCTTTTTTCGTCATTGAAGCGGATGAGTATGACACCGCTTTTTTTGATAAGCGTTCTAAATTTATGCATTATCGCCCGCGCACGCTCATTTTAAATAATCTCGAGTTTGATCATGCGGATATTTTTCCTGATTTAAATGCCATTAAATTACAATTTTCATATTTACTGCGCACTGTACCTAGCGAAGGATTAATTATTTGTCCCAAACAAGATGAAAATTTACAAGCTGTCCTCTCACAAGCGTCTTGGACACCCATTGAATACACCGGTAAAAATTCCCATTGGCACGCAACACTTGTAAAACCCGATGCAAGCCAATTTACCGTGAACTTCAAAGATAGTATCGTAGGAGAAATTGAATGGGGACTATTAGGACAACACAACGTTGCCAATGCTCTTACTGCGATAGTCGCTGCCAATCACATTGGCATTAGTCCTAATGAAGCAATTACCGCATTAAATCAATTCCAAGGTATCAAACGTCGTTTAGAAATCTATAAGCAAATAAATGGTATAACCCTTTACGATGATTTTGCGCACCACCCTACCGCTATTGCATCCACGCTTGCTGGTTTACGTAAACGCGTCGGTAACAAACGAATTTTAGTCGTTTTAGAGTGTGGAACACACACCATGCGTTCAGGTGTACATGGTAAAGCGCTAGGCCCCTCATTAAAAGATGCCGACAAGGTATGGCTAGTTCGCCCCGAGCAAAATTGGAATATAGAACAATCTGCTAGAACCACTCCTATTCAAATTTGTCATTCAAACTCAACGTTGGTCGAAAATCTCGCACAAGAAGTGAAGTCTGGCGATCATATTGTTATCATGAGCAACCGCGGACTGGCCACACTTCAAAAAAAATTAGTCCACGCCTTATCAAACTTGTGAATAAGAAAACAACGAATTATCTTAAACAAGCATTAGCACTTGCGGAATTACGCCGTGGTTTTTGCGCGCCTAATCCCTGTGTCGGTGCCATTCTAGTTAAAGATGAAAAGATTATAGCCAACGGTTACCATTGGGCTAGCGGTTATGCTCACGCCGAATTAGACGCGTTAAAAAAAATTGACGCCCCCCTTGCAAAAGGCGCTACGCTGTATGTGACGCTACAACCCTGCTGTCATACAGCAAAAAAAACACCTCCCTGTACTCAATTACTCATTGAAAAAGGTATTGCTAAAGTTATTTATGCTTTTCGAGATCCCAATCCAGCGGTTGGTGATCAAAGTGATAGACAATTACAACAAGCCGGTATTATTTGTATCCAACAATCTTTACCTGAAATTGACCAGTTTTATGCAAGCTATAATTTTTGGTGGCAACATAAAAGACCTTTTGTTACCGCAAAACTTGCCATCAGTTTAGATGGAAAAATTGCCGGCCCCCAAGGACAACGTATTCAATTAACGGGAAAAACGGCACAACAATTTACACATCAACAGCGTCAGCGTACCGATGCCATTTTAACGACAGCAAAAACGATCCTCTGCGATAACCCCGCATTAAATGTACGTCTAGACAATAGGATTGTTGCAAAATCTCTTTATATTCTAGATAGCCAATTAAATACCCCACTTTCTGCTACCGTTTTCAAAACCGCAAAAAACGTTACCCTTTTCTACCAAGCCGGTTTAGAGAGTAAAAAACAAAAAAAATATAGCAAAAATAATATATCTCTTGTTCCTATAAAAACAGACGCGCAAGGGCTTAATTTACTCGATATTCTTAAACAGATTGGACAAGCAGGCCATCATGACTTATGGGTAGAAGCCGGGGGTCAATGTTTTCAGTCTTTTGCAAAAAATCACCTCTTACAACGGGCTTTTATCTATGTTGCCCCGCAATGGCTAGGACTCAATGCACAGACCGCATTTAACAATCCTAAGGTATTAACCACAGCTCAAACCACCTCCCCCCACCTTTTAGACCCCGATGTCTGTTTTAAGTTCGATTGGCCAGAAAAATAAGCGTATAATAGGCTCAATAGGCCTCGGCTTAACCCTGCTGATAACTAATAAAACAAGCTGTAATCTATGAACACTTCCGCTTTTTCTACTATCCATCGCGCTTTAGAAGACTTACGCCAAGGTAAGATGGTTATTCTATTTGACCATGAAAACCGCGAGAACGAGGGTGATTTAATATTAGCTGCCGCGAAGGTAACACCTGAAGCTATTAATTTCATGGCTCAACATGCACGGGGTCTCATTTGCCTAGCGTTACTTAAGGAGGACATTCAACGCTTACAACTTCCTATGATGGTGGAGCACTCAACAAATCCGTTCAATACCGCTTTTACCGTCTCCATCGAAGCCGCCCACGGTGTTACAACCGGTATTTCTGCAGCTGACAGAGCCCAAACGATTAAAGTCGCTATAGACGCTAAAAGCACGCCAAACGATATCGTTACCCCAGGCCATATTTTTCCTTTACGAGCGCGTAAAGGAGGTATTCTAGAACGTATGGGACAAACAGAAGGTAGTACGGACCTCATGCGATTAGCTGGTTTAAAACCCGCTGCCGTCATTTGTGAAATCATGAACGTCGATGGAAGCATGGCGCGCTTTCCTGATTTAGAAAAATTTGCTCAGCAGCATCAACTTACTCTATTATCCATCCGTGACTTGATTCACTATCGATTACATACAGAATCGCTTGTCCAAGAAATTGCTTCCATTGGTTTACCGACCGCAGATTACGGTGATTTAACCATAAAATTATTCGAGAGTTGTCTTGATCAACATCATCACTTGGCCATTATTAAAGACAACCCGAATGTAAAAGACCAGCCTACCCTAGTCCGCATCCATTCAGAATGCTTTACTGGTGATCTTTTTGGTTCTGCCCGTTGTGATTGTGGTTGGCAATTGCATGAAGCACTGAATCAGATTAGCCAACAAGGTGGCGCGTTACTGTATTTACGTCAAGAAGGCCGTGGCATTGGCTTACTTAACAAGCTTAAAGCCTATGCATTACAGGATCAAGGTCTCGATACGGTAGAAGCCAACCAAAAGCTAGGTTTCGGTAGTGATGACCGGGATTATTGGATAGGCGCACAGATTCTTCGTCAACTTAAACTTCTCAAAATAAAATTAATGACTAATAATCCACAAAAAATAACCGACTTAGAACAGCAAGGTATTGAAATAACAGAACGTATTCCCTTAATTGCAAAACCCAATCAAACGAATCACGCTTATTTAAAAACAAAACAAACTAAATTAGGCCATCTGCTCAATCTATAAAAAGGATAATTATTTATGAAAAAAATCAAAGAAGTTACAGCAAAACCTTTTCATTTTTCTCGTCAGGAAGAAAAATTTAAGTTAGCCATCGTTGTCAGTCGTTTTAATGACGACATTACAGAGGCCTTACTCACTAGCGCATTAGAACGCTTGCAAGAAATTAACTTTCCCGAAGAATACATTACTGTCGTTAAAGTACCGGGCGCCATAGAAATCGGTCTTGTGGCACAGCAGCTTGCTATTTCAGAAGCAGACTATATGGCCATTATTTGCCTAGGTGCAGTCATTCGTGGCGAAACGGATCATTATGATTATGTCTGTCAGCAAGTCAGCTATGCCTGCCAAAAAGTAGCGATAGAAGAAAGCATCCCCGTGATATTTGGCATACTAACTACAGATGATGAAACACAAGCCTTTGATCGTATCAGTAAAGGTGCTGATGCCGTCGATGCGGCGATGGAAATGGTATCGTTGTTGGATCAATTAGATCAAATCGAAAACTAGAATGTTCGAAACGGCATAACACGTGAAGCGGCAGCTTTGCTTTAGCCGCTTCACGTGTTATTTTCGTACTAATACCACTTATACCTGAGGTGCGAACTCGTCAAAAGGTATATTAAAGACTTTCAATTTGATGAAATGTATTTTTCGCGCCGAATTAATTCAGAAGGGAAACTATAATTATTTGTCAAAAGCGAAAATACTTCGTCAACCATATTCGGATTACCACACAAGTAAACAATATCTTGCTTAGGGTTGGGTTCAATTTCGCTAAAAGCATTAAGCACATAACCTCTATATTCATAGGGTAATTCTGGTTCAGATAGTATCCGGCTATAATAGACGCGGAATTCAAACCAAGTATTTTTTTCTGCGAAGACTGTAAATTCATCCCTATATAATAAATCTTCAGGCTTCCGCACGCCAAACAATAAAATGACCTTGAAACAAGGATGTTGTTTAAAGCGATGCGCCAGTTCCGATAGCATGGTCCGATATGGCGTCACACCCGTCCCAGTCGCCACTAAGATATAACGGCCTGGCTGTTCTTCTCGCAAAGTTAAACGGCCAAAAGGACCGGTCGCGGTCACTTTATCCCCTATCTGCATCGTAAATAACAAGTCGCTCGCTACCCCTTCCGGCACATAAGAAGCAGCAAATTCTATTTTATTGCTGGGCTCATGTGAACTATTAGCGATACTATAACTCCGCCGCAAAACTTTTTCCGATGTAGGAATATGCAACGTAATAAATTGGCCGGGAATAAAACCACAGTTCTCACCATCTTCACGTCGAAAGGTGAGATGCTTAACGGAAGGGGCAATTTCCTGACTCCCTTCTAGGATGAGTGTAAATTCTTTTCTTGTCATAGACCCGCTAGTCTAATCAGCTAGCGGCATTTCGTCAAAAATTTATGGCGAACGGGAACTGCTTTCTTGAAAGCTGTTAGCCAAGGAAGGTTGGAGGTCAACGAGTGCACATTGAGATAGAGAAGATTTTTTAAAAAAAAGCCCCTTTGCATCAACCTTTACCTCATCTTGTTTATCCCAGGCACGTACCATTCGAGCAGGCGCTTCATAACAGGTAAATGGCGATGGCGATTTTCTAGGTTGATCTTGAAGCAATGCCATATCGTCGCTCCATTTTCTATCAACACCTATTTTATACTCACCATCAAAAAAATCCTCAAATTCTGCGGCGAAGATAAAATGCACGATGTGATCGGGATGTACTCCATCCCAACTCATACGAGAATTAGGCGGTAAATTTTCTTTTGCCGCTTCCAACATGGTCACGTAAATATCGGCTAATCTAATTTTTTTGTCAGATACTTTTTCGTATTCTTGTACTGAGCGTTGAACAATACCAGTCGTCCACGAATCATGGGCATCTTCTCTCCCTACCAACTTAACCAGTCCATGCGGTATTGTTTGGCTTGAAACATTTAATTTTTCTTCTAATTGTTGTTTTTCAGCATCCGATAAAACTAACTTTAAATCCTTATCGTCCAGCAATTGGCCATCATGAAAAATATACAATTGATACTGATTCACTTTATCTTCCATAGGCATCAAAATAACGGCATTTCCATCAATTTTTTCTAGGTTTAGTGCTGCTTTTTCATCGCAATAATAAACCGCGCAACCACTGGTAAATCCGTATTTCTCTGGATTTTCGTAAATCTCATCAAATTTAGCCGCTGCATCAAATATCTTTATATCAACATTTAATTGGGCTCTTTCGGCCAGTTCACTAACAAATTTATCAATCTTTTGACAATTTTCTTCTGTCCTTTTAACCCTATGTGGCTGCTGCGCGAACATTCTTTGCTGTAGCTTTGATAGTTTGATATCAACAGTCACTTCTTTGCCATCTCTAACAATAAACTCACCCTCTTTTATAAAATACACACGTCTAGTTTGGCCAACGCCAGTAATAACGACTGCATTGCGCTTCCTTCCTTCTATTACTAGATCGGCTTTATTAGCTACCTGATAAACATCACAAAAACTGAAATCCACGTATTGGTAATTTTCCGCTAACTTTCGTATTCCTTGGTTAATGACTTCACACGCTTGAGTCACAGACTCCCTTTCTTTCTTTGACTTTTTAAGGTAGCGTGGTGTTTTACCAATATCAGGCACGGTAACCAAAACGACACTATGGCATTCACCTTGACTTAAAATTTTTATCGTATTGCGAATTCCCTCCACGGCTCTGGTTGCACCTCCACGGTTAGGGTAACCCACTGTTATCAGATCATTTGCACCAGCAAATATAATAGCGATATCATCGCGACTAAGCCCTTTTCTTTGTGATTTTAAAGAGTCTGCTTGATTTTGTATATTTCCCAAAAACAAGCCCATAAACCAGCCTTTAAAATATCTGAAAAGATTTAAAAAACCGCTATATCTAAAGGCAGTCGCTCCACCTTCCGCTTCATTAATAAAAAACTTGTCCGGATTACGATCAAACGAAGGTAAATTTATATTATTAAAGCCTTTGGCAGTGTGATTTCTTTTAATTAACAATTCATTTTCAAAAGCAAGTGCCCAAACAAAAGCATTGGTAAATTGATCGTGTTTTGACTTAGGCAAAAACCAACGATAGGGTATTATGCCGAATATTTTTTCATTGTATTTCTTACCTTGGTCGGTCAAACTATCGCCCACAATTCTTAGTCTATTTTTTGTTGTTTTAGCCTTTTGCAAGTGTTGCGAACCATATACGCTGGCCTTACCGCTAGATAAGCTAGGCGTATTCACCGGGTACAGAAGTCTTTTTTTCACTATCGGCTTAAGAAAAAACTTGGGCATAATAATTTTTTATTTACTAGAGTAATTTTTACTACCAGGATAAATAAAAAAGCTTAAGCAAATATTAAACGTAGAAAAACGTGAACGGCGAACAAACTCTCACTTCTTAGTGTCGACAAATCTGTTGCAAGATCAATAGATCCTTTTAATGATTTCTTGAAAATTAACTTGTTATAAATTACAGCTATTATTAACCATTTGCAGCACTCATCGCGATATTTTTTCAATTAAAGGGCGAATCTCCTCCTTTTGAAATCTTTCAAGCGAGTCGCTATGCTCATGAAAAATTTTGGCCATCGTGTCCCCAAAATTAATTCGCATCACGCGACTGAAATTAGGCCGCGATTCGTCCTGCGTCC
>CAYQIM010000062.1:0-4532 GCA_964417555.1 Rickettsiella sp.
CGGCGTGATGCGTTTCCTGCTTCGCCCGTCAACGCACGCCTATCGCGGGCTCCTCAACTTCGCATTGCTTCCGCAATGCTCTCATTGTCTCGTCGTTTGATGCCAAGAATTTTGAGGTCTAATGAGATTAATCTCTTTGATACGTTCAAAAGCTTCTACTAAAAAATCTCTCTTTTCAGCTTAGTTTTCGTTAGTAACGCTGGTATTTAGTTGTTTACAAAGATATAAACTGACGTTTTCAAGTAAAGATCGATACTCTTTAAGTAATTGCTCAGGAGAGATAATCAGCCCTTCGTCACTATCGATATGACTCAACAAGTGTGTTAAATAGTCGTCTTTTAACACCTGCGTATTTATATTTTTTAAATAGTTGAAAAAATTATTCAGTACGGCGACATATTTAACTTGTATTTCAATATTCTCTATATTTTTCTGAAATTCAGTACTGATTTTTTGTTCATTTTCTGATAGAGGAATTATTTTTTTCAAGGCATTAGCTAACAGAAATATAAGATAATTGTCGACCGGATAACTATTTCTTGCTGGTGAACTGAGCAGTGAATGAAAGGCTTTATAACAAATATCAAAACAATTAAGCTGATTAGAAGCAATCTGTGTTGATCGCATACTGGCTTCTATATCTACATCGACATACTGAGAACGTTGTAGTTGCGGTGATTTGGGATCTAATTGAACAACTTCAAGTGCTACCAAATCGATCAATGCTGCTTTCGATGCAGAAAAATCCGAGTAAAAAAAATCCGGATTGATAAATTTCTTAACTAAACTACCAATCAACCCTATGCCAGTTTTCATAGAAGACGGCCTCGTTTTTTTTATTATTAGCCATCTTAATGATAACCATCGATTCTTAACTTAAACTTAAAACAATAACAACCGATTTTATGTGATGAGCTTATTTAAGATCGCAAAAAGGTTTTTTATTCGCCATTCAGCGGTTGCTTGTTCAGCAATAAAACGTAGGCGAGAAGGACCATCAAGTTTATACTGTGATGGATTTTTTTGGATCAGTTGAATAATGGCGGCGGGATTAATACGTGGTTTTTCGGTAAATTCTATCAGACCTCCTTGCGAACTCGCGGTTATTTTTTTAATGCCTAACAGATGAGCTAATAATTTTAGTTCAGTCACCTGAAATAGATTTTTTATCGGCTCTGGTAATAAACCAAAACGATCAACCATCTCAACCTGCAGGTTTTCGAGTTCATTTTTACTTTTTACATTGGCAATCCGCTTGTAAAGCACTAAACGGGTATGAACGTCAGGCAGATAAGACTCGGGTATCAAGGCCGAAATGTGTAGATCAATTTCACTTGCCCGATCAGCGATGATATCGGCTGTCGTCGGTAATTTTCCTGTTTTTAAACTTTTAACGGTTTGTTCTAGCAACTCCATATACAGCGAGAATCCGATACTGTGCATATTGCCACTTTGTTGTTCACCTAATAATTCTCCAGCACCGCGAATTTCTAAATCATGTGTCGCCAAAGTAAATCCTGCACCCAGGTTTTCTAGGGCACTCAATGCATCTAAACGCTTGACTGCATCGGCTGTCATGACATTTTTAGGTGGTGTCATTAAATAAGCATAAGCCTGATGATGTGACCGTCCTACCCGACCGCGTAATTGATGGAGTTGCGCTAAGCCAAACTTATCCGCACGATCGATAATAATCGTATTGGCTGAGGGAATATCGATTCCAGTTTCAATAATGGTGGTACATACTAATACATTGAAACGTTGATGATAAAAATCAGCCATAATACGCTCAAGTTCGCGTTCGGGTAATTGACCATGAGCAATTTGAATGCGTGCTTCAGGTATTAACACTTCAAGTTCGCGCGCGGTTTTTTCAATCGTTTGCACTTGATTATGTAAAAAATAAACCTGTCCACCGCGTAAGAGCTCGCGTAGGATCGCTTCACGTATCAAACTGGTATTGCGATCTTGGACAAAGGTTTTAATCGATAAACGACGCGCTGGTGGGGTTGCAATAATCGATAATTCTCGTAGCCCTGAAAATGCCATATGCAGAGTACGAGGGATCGGCGTTGCGGTTAAGCTTAAGATATCAACATGCGATCGCAAGGATTTTAAACGTTCTTTTTGTTGCACGCCAAATCGATGCTCTTCATCAATAATTAACAAGCCTAAACGCGGAAACTGTAGTTCTTTAGCAAGTAATTTATGTGTACCAATAAGAATATCAATAGCACCTAACTTTAAACGTTCTTGAATCTTTTTTTGTTCGGCAGCTGAACGAAAACGGGAAATCATATCAATCTGTATCGGCCATTCAGCAAAACGATCAATAAAATTCTGATAATATTGCTGAGCTAATAAGGTGGTTGGCACTAAAATAATAACTTGCTTGTTGGATTGAATAGCTAAAAAAGTGGCACGCATAGCCACTTCTGTTTTGCCAAAACCGACATCACCACAAACCAAACGATCCATAGGCTTTGCTGACGTCATGTCATGAATGACTTGTTGAATCGCTTTCTCTTGATCCGGAGTTTCCGTAAAAGGAAATTGCGCAGAAAAAATGCGATAATTTTCATCCGGCGCTTCAAAACTAAATCCTTTTTGCGCTTCACGACGTGCATAAACATCAAGTAGGTCGGCGGCAACGTCGTGCATCTGTTCCGCTGCTTTTCGTTTCGCTTTGTCCCACTGATCGGAACCTAAACGATGTAAAGGTGCATGCTCAGACTCACCACCACTGTAACGACTAATTAAATCAAGCGAAGCAATAGGAACGTACAGCTTGGCATCATTGGCATACTCGAGAACCAAAAATTCACTTTCTTGTTCATCGACTTTGATATGCTGTAAACCACGATAACGACCTACACCATGATCGATGTGAACGACAGGACTTCCTAAACTTAATTCTGTTAAATTTCGCACAATTGCCTGGCTATTTACAGTCTTGGTCTTGCGTTGTCGCTGTGTAATCTGCTGGCCAAAAAGCTGCGATTCAGTAATTAATGCATAGGGAGGGTGCAAGAAATAAAAGCCTTCTTCTAACGGTGCAACTACTATTTGAATAGGATCCGATGCTTGTAGAAATTCTGCCCAAGTTTCACAACGTTGTGGCTGAATAAGCAAATTTTTTAACAGATCAAGCAATACTTCGCGTCTCCCTGCACTTTCGACACAAAATAAAACGCGTGCCTTTTCGTTGGCTAAAAATTCTTGTAAAAAAAGCTGGAGTCTAGACAAGGGTTGTTCTAATTTATGATCAATCGAAATATCAGGAAAAACTTTTACTGGAAAATTATAACGATCGGCTTCTCCTGCCAACGCCGCTTGTTGTAATAAAATACGTGGGAATTGTTTTAAGGTTGTAAATAGATCCTCTAAAGCAACATATAGCTGTGACGGCTTTAATAACGGTCGCTCCACGTTATGTCTTAACTGCTCATAACGTTCGTTAATCTCTTGCCAAAAATGTTGTGTCGATTGCTGAATATTATTGATTTCGATAATCAATGCAGTCTTAGGCAAATAATCCAATAACAACTGTGTCTGTGAAAAAAATAAGGGTAGATAATATTCAATTCCAGCCGGAGCATAAGCGCGGCTAATCGCTTCATACAAAGGACAATGTAAAGGATTCCCGATAAAGGTTTCACGCCATTGTTGTCTAAATAAGGCAATTGATTCGGCGGATAAAGGAAATTCTCTGGCAGGCAGTAAATTAATTTTTTCAAGCTTTTCGGTAGAACGCTGACTATCTGGATCAAATTCTCGAATGCTATCCACTTCATCATCAAGAAAATCGATACGATATGGCATATCGCTTCCCATCGGAAAGATATCTAAAAGTGATCCACGCACTGCAAATTCACCACGCGTCAACACTTGCGAAACACAATGGTAACCTGCTTTTTGCAGCCCTTCACGCATTTCATGGATGCGTCGTTTTTCCCCACACTGAAGCATCAAACCAGTTGACTGTATGTAGCTTAATGGAGGAAGCCGTTGAATCAAGGTAGTAACCGGAACTAATAATATCCCGCTTTTTACAAAGGGAAGCTGGGTTAAAGTTAATAAACGCTGCGAAATAATATCCTGATGCGGGGAAAAATGATCGTAGGGCAAGGTCTCCCAATCAGGAAAATTTAATACGGTAAGCTCAGGTGAAAAAAATTTTAATGCTGCTTCTAAGCGATTCGCTGATTGTGTATCGGCGGTTATCGCTAAAATAACACCCGATTGTTTTTTCGCTATTTCACTTAAAACAAGCGCTATACTATCTTGTTGTAGATTACCTAATCGCAAGCGCTGATCGGGTTTTGTTGGAATAGTGAAATTAAAAATTTTAGCAATGGCCATATAAATAGTAATTTAGACGAATGTAGTTTTTTATTTATAGCGTATCTGCGCTTAAACACCTCGCGACTATTTACAAGCGAGTCGCTATGCTCATGAAAAATTTTGGCCATCGTGTCCCCAAAATTAATTCGCATCACGCGACTGAAATTAGGCCGCGATTCGTCCTGCGT
>CAYQIM010000063.1:0-71830 GCA_964417555.1 Rickettsiella sp.
CTTTACGGCGTGATGCGTTTCCTGCTTCGCCCGTCAACGCACGCCTATCGCGGGCTCCTCAACTTCGCATTGCTTCCGCAATGCTCTCATTGTCTCGTCGCTCGTATTTATTTTTTGACTTTGGATCATAAAAATATTATTTTCCTACAAATTCATGTTTTGCACATGGGAACATCCTTTGCCTCCGATTTTAGAAATTTAGAACTTACGATTTTTAAAAGAATTGAAGACTAACAATATCCTTTTTTGCAAAATGGATATAAACTATCCATTTTAGGAGGATATTCGTTATAATTAGGTTGAGAGCAAACCTAACTTAACTACTAAACTTATAAAATTTAATTTCTTTTCTAATCTTCCGGCTATCCTTAACAAGGATTAAATTTTATCTGAATGGATATTTTATGTCAAATTTGGTAATAATTATTAATGGATAAAAAAAATAATAAACTCAACGAAAAAACAAACAAAACTAGTGTTCCATTAGAGATCCAAGAGCGCGCACGCCGACTTCGTTTCTTGCGTAAAATGGCGCGCCTATCAATGAAAGAATTTGCCCAATATTGTAACTTGGGATTAACAACAATTAATTATTGGGAACAAGGTTATAGCAGCATCACCGAGCGAGGGGCAAAAAAAGTCACTAAAGCGATGCGTGAAGAAGGCATTGAATGTTCAACCCTGTGGTTATTATCAGGATTAGGCGAACAACCCAAAATTACCGATCCAAGCAAACTTTCTAAAATCAATTATTCTTCGCTTGAATCCTCTTCACAAGCGATTCAAGAAGAAAATAGCGATTATTTATATGGAAAAATTAAAGAGGAGCTCAAACTATTTCAAACATTTTACCCTGATAACCTTGTTTATTTTGTTAACGACGAGAGCATGGCTCCCCTTTATTGCAAAGAGATATCGTCGCCGGGAAAAAGCTATTTGGCAAAAACATGGAATTTGCTAATGGAATAGATTGTATTGTTGAAGCTGAAAAAAATAAATTGCTACTTCGACGGGTTAAAATAGGGCATTCCATTAATAGCTTTGATCTGTATGTTATTAATTCCGAAGTTTCTTTAGAATTTCCACCTTTACGAAATATAGAAATTCATAGCTTGGCGCCAATTATTCGAATATGGAAACCTAACAAATTTTAAACGATAGTCCATTTACATCACGCACCTGCCTTTACAGATTCATTGGCATTTGCAGTACAAATAGTATATCGACGTCTATTTTTGCGAACAAGTTATTTTTTTATCCTTATCTACAATAAGATAAAATAATTCATTTGGCTTTATCATATTTAAATCATTCCGGGCATGAGCCTCTAATGCAGCTTTACCGAGTTTAAGATCTTTGATTTCCGCAACAAGTCTCTCGTTTCGCTGACTTAATCGTAAATTCTCATCCCTTTGCTTTGCTATTTGCTGCTTAAGTCGTTGCACTCGCCAGAGACCCTCTGGTTCAAACCATAATTTATACTGTAATAGTAAGAAGAGTACTGTCAAAATAATAATAAGTGGTTTCATGATTCATTCAGCTCATTAAAAATCGAGAAAACACTTCACGCCCTGCATAAACCGCTTCGTTTTTAAGCTCGGCTTCAATACGTAATAAACGATTATATTTAGCGATACGATCCGTGCGACAGGCAGAACCCGTTTTGATCTGGCCAACCCCTGCACCCACGGCTAAGTCTGCAATAGTTGTATCTTCTGTTTCTCCCGATCGATGGGAGATGATAGCCGCATAATGGTTTTTTTTTGCGAGTAAAATCGTTTCTAGTGTCTCACTTAAGGTCCCAATTTGATTAAATTTTATCAGAATAGCATTAGCTAAGTGATCTTCTATACCCTGTGCAAATAATTTAGGATGAGTAACAAATAAATCATCGCCTACTAATTGTACTTTTTTACCCAGCCGTACGGTCAATTGTTGCCAACCCTTTCTATCATCTTCCGCCATACCATCTTCTATACTCACAATAGGATATTGTTCAACTAAATCTTCTAAGTAAGCAATCCATTCGTCAACAGATAAATCTTTATTTTCTAAACAATATTTCCCTTTTTTATAAAATTCAGTACTCGCTGCATCTAAACCTAAATATACTTCTTTACCTGGCTTATACCCGGCTATATGAATCGACTCTAGAATACATTCAATAGCTTCTTGATGAGATCGTAAATTGGGTGCAAACCCTCCTTCATCTCCCACGTTAGTGTTCAATCCTTTTTTCTTAAGAATCACTTTTAAAGCATGAAAAATTTCTACACCGGCACGTAACGACTCACTAAAAGAAGAAAACCCTAGCGGTAGAATCATGAACTCTTGAATATCAAGGTTATTATCCGCGTGTGCACCGCCATTGATAATATTCATCATCGGAACAGGCATAGTAAATTTTTCAACCGATTTGTAGCCTAGCAAACTAGCAAAATATTCATATAAAGTTTGACTACGAGTGAGTGCAGCCACCTTAGCAATGGCCAGAGAAACCGATAAAATAGCATTGGCGCCTAAAGTCTTCTTGTTAGGCGAACCGTCCAAAGCCATCATCTGCTCATCTAAGTCTTTTTGATCATCTACTTCTTTTCCGACTAAACTATCACGAATAATCGTATTGACAGAGTGGACTGCCTTTAGCACGCCCTTCCCCTGATAACGTTTTACATCATTATCTCTGAGCTCCCATGCTTCTAACGAACCTGTCGAGGCTCCAGAGGGCACGCAAGCACTTGCCTTTTTTCCCGAAACTAATTCCACTTCGGTTTCAAGCGTTGGATTCCCACGAGAATCTAAGATTTCATAGGCTGTGATGGATTTAATTTTTGACATACTTAAACCTAATTAGATTGTATTTTATAAACTCGTTTCTATGAATGTTGATTGTTTAACAACATCATCTAAATTTTTCAACGTTTTCAACAATACCTCAAGTTTACCCAATGGCCATGAATTAGGTCCATCACTTAAGGCTTTTTCCGGATTAGGGTGAGTTTCCATAAAGAGTCCGGAAATACCTACTGCCACCGCAGCACGTGCTAAAACGGGCACAAACTGACGCTCTCCACCGGAACGGCCCCCTTCTTTTCCTGGTAGTTGCACAGAGTGTGTTGCATCAAATACAACCGGACAACCTGTCTCGCGCATAACTGCAAGTGAACGCATATCAGAAATAAGATTGTTATAGCCAAATGAAACGCCTCGCTCACATACCATAATCCTTCCATTACCTACTTCACTGGCTTTTCTTACAACATGCGTCATTTCCCATGGCGAAAGAAATTGGCCTTTTTTAATATTGACCGGCAACCCTTGTTTTGCCACATTTTGGATAAAGTTAGTTTGTCTACATAAAAATGCCGGTGTTTGTAAAACATCTACAACTTCGGCCACCTCCTGCAAAGGTGTATCTTCATGGACATCTGTTAAAATGGGGAGCTGCAATTCTTTTTTTACCTTCGCAAGAATACGCAATCCCTCTTCTATGCCCAAACCCCGAAAACTTGCACTAGAAGAACGGTTTGCTTTATCAAAAGAAGATTTATAAATAAAAGGTATTTGCAGCCGCTGAGTTATTTCCTTGAGTTGCCCTGCCGTATCCATCGCTAACTGTTCGCTCTCAATAACACAAGGACCTGCTATTAAAAATAAAGGCTTATCTAAACCAACTTCAAAATTGAGCAGCTTCATAAATCAATCATTCAGTTATAAAAGCCTCTATTTTACCTCCAATTCTGATTAAGTCCTATACCTCGTTGAAAAAAACAACGTTCGCTAATATCAATAAAATTAAAAAGATAAAATTATCATTTTTTATTTTAAATAATAAAAAAATAAATATATTTTAAAAAAAAACTAATATAATGTTAATATAGTTAAAACATGAAAAATAAGGCGACGAATTATGCAATTTACAGAAACATGTTACCCGGAAAATAAAATATTTTTTTTAAAGAAAAAAAGACTAATATCAAAAATAAAAAAAATAAAAAGAAAAAACAAACTACGAGATCAAATACCTTCTAAAAAACTAACTATAAGCTTTTTAGCGAATAGTAAGAATTTGTTTTTTACAAATAAAGCTTCGCCGATAGAAATTCAAATAAAAAACAAACTCTCTGTTTTTCTTGGTTTTTACACGAATAGTAACGAGACTGAACGAATTTTTAGGAACACCATTGAAAATACATCTAATGAATACGCCTACCGTTTTTTTTATAATAAATTACTAGCTAAACTACACAGTTATCAACTTATCGATACGGATCGCGGATCGAACTTCGAGCTTTCGCCAAACACATTTACCAGAGTTGTAGGAACGCTTCTGAATGTTTTTTATGTCGTTCCTATCCTTGTAATACCTGGCCTTATAGCAAGCTCAGGTCAGGTCGGCTTAAAAGTAGCCAGCAACAAAAGAAAGATCAACAAAACAAAAAATAAACTTGATCATTGCATACCAGAAACTAACTTTATAAAATTATTGAGCATCTTACTAACAAAAACTCATGAATCTGAATTTTCCTATCAAGAAAATATTGACTTATTTCTAGAAAAAACATTTAAAAATTTTTGGTCGCTATTTAAGACACAAGCAAAGAATAATCCTAATCGTGAGCAGTTAAATCAATTTTGGTCAGAATGTTTAAATGAATATTTGAAAGAATTAAAGTGCCCGCTACTGCAAGAAAATTTTTATGAAAATCTAAATACAATGACCCCTAATAGTCCGCCAATCGCTGGCTCTACTTTCCAAAGTCCAGAAGCTAATTTGCAACTGCTATTTATTATGCACTTTATAAAATTATGGCTTATCCAACTTTCTATGCAAACTGTCATCCAGCAAACCATTAAGTGTCATGAGACGCCTTTACCATCGTTGTCCTATACGCCAACTCTATTTTTTAATAGCGAACGTAGCAGCCAATCCTATAGGCCAAGTTATTCGATATCACCCGCGGTCCTAGGTGCTTAGACTGGAATCTTCTAAAATTTCACATCTTACATGCAGCAAAACAATGAGAAAATAATACGCTATAAAAGCAGCTATCATTGCAAGTAGCGGATATAACATAGATGGAGAAACCAAAGAAGGGCCAAATAAACGAATACTGGCACCTTGATGCAAAGTATTCCACCAGTAAACCGAATAATGGATAATTGGGAGATTCACTAAGCCTAACATTAATAAAATAGCACTTGCCTGAGCTGCAATTTTACGTTCCGAAATAGCCGATCGTAAGGCAATAACCCCCAAATATAAAAACAATAAGATGAGCTCTGAAGTCAAACGTGCATCCCAAACCCACCATGTACCCCACATCGGTTTAGCCCATATGCATCCAGTCACTAATGCTAAAAAAGTAAACCATGCCCCTAGAGATAAACTGGCTGCGACCCACATATCAAATAATTTTATACGAAAAATTAAACCTACCGTTGCCGCTATTCCTGTTAACAAATAAATAAATAAAGATAAAAAAGCACTGGGGACATGCACATAAATAATACGAAAAGCATCTCCTTGTTGATAATCGGGCGGCGCTAAATGCAAGCCCCCAATACTCCCATATATACCTAAAATTAAGGAAAAAATAGTGAAAATAGGGATAAACTGTTTAGCCAATAAATCGAAATGTTTAGTTGAAATAAACCGAAAAATACGCATTATTTTAAAATTCCTAGATAAATTGGAAATTAGCATAAAAAAATCACTGTCATGGCAAGCGAATAAAATGAACAATGAACGTAGTCAGTTTAGTATTGCCTAGATTGCCACGCGCTCCGCGCTCGCAATTCGAATAACCCCACTTGACTATGAAATATTTATTCCCAAGCGCAGTACACCTCCTATAATAAACGGTGAAAAACTAACACTCAGCACCATCAGCACAGCAAGCCATGCTAAACAGCCATTAGGCGCCAATCCACTACTCGCTAATGCAACCGCACTACTCGCAAAAATCAGCACCGGTATATAAAAAGGTAACATTAACAAAGCCAGTAATACACTGCTATGGCGCAAATCTAAAGTTAATACGCGCGCAATACCTCCTAAAAAAACAAGAGTCGGAACACCCAACCAAAGACTACCCAGCAACGTTTTTAATGCAATCAATGGGATATATAAAGCTAATGTTAAAATAGGTACCATCACTGTTAAAGGCACAACTATCATAAAACTAAATACGATCAATTTAATAAATAATGTCAATATTAAATCATTTGGATTTAAAATAAGTTGCTCTAACTCTCCTTCTTGCCAATCTTCACGAAATAATTGTTCCAATGTCATCAGTAACAAAAATAAAACAATCACCCAAAGAATACCTGCACCCATTTTTTCTATTAAGCTCGGATCCGCGTTGATACTGAGTGGAAACAAAACCATTGCCATTATGAGAAATAGTAAGGGATAAAGCATGTCTTGATAACGGCGACAGATCCCCACTAACTCACAACGAAAATTGATAACTACTTTTAAAAAATAATAATTATTCATCACTACCACCCAAAAAAAGTCTTTTCAGCGTTATTTTTGATAAGGAAAGTGGCTGATGACTGCTAAAAATAATGATCCCACCTCGATGCAGCTGCTCTTCGATTAACAAAGAGAGAAGACGGATGCTTTTATTATCTAAAGCGGTAAAAGGCTCATCCAATATCCAATAATGCGCGTTTACTAAAAGTAATTTTGCCAATACCAAACGTCGCTGTTGGCCCGCTGAAAGGCAATGCGTTAAATTGGTTAAACACGATGCCAAATCTAACTTAGCTAGCGCTGCATTAATCCTTTCCTTCGCGACTTGTTTTATTTGGCGTAATGAATGACTATTTTCTATTTTTAGACCTCGCCTGACTAAAAATAAATAAAGATTCTCAAACGGCGTTAGCACGCCTTTCATACCCAGACGATGACTCACATATAATAAATCTTGTTTGAAACAGGGAGAACGCTGAATAGAAACATCATTCCATAAGATATTTCCACTTAAAGGTGAAATCAAACCGGCTAGAATCTGCAATAAGGTTGTTTTCCCTACTCCATTAGGACCCAAAACATGCAGCGCTTCACCCGGATAAACCTGAAAAGCCAAGTCACTAAAAAGTGGTTTTTTATTACGCTGGTAGCGAAGTCCATTCACCTCTAATGTCATAATCCCATTATTATCCTTGTAAGCGGCAGAAGGCGATCGAGTATTTTGCTTTGATTTCTAGGCGGACATTTAAGATCGGAAAAGCAGTCCCACGACGAAATCCAGCATAGACGATGGTTTGTAAGAGAATAACATGACAAACAGCGAATTTCATAAGATAATTCGCCAATCATTCTTTACGCTTAGGAAATTTCTCCATGTCGTTTCTCCTCCATTATGCCGAATTCTTACTTAAGCTAGCGACCCTAGTACTGGCTATTTTAGTGCTAGCCGGTGGTCTATTGGCTATCGCTCTCAAAGCAAAAGAACAAACTAAACTTAAACTTTGTGTAAAAAAACTCAATAAAAAGTATCAAGAACTTGCCGAAACACTTAATACTGAAATACTAAGCAAATCAGAACGAAAAAAATTAGCTAAAGAAACAAAAATCAAAGCTAAAAAACAACATAAGCAACTAAAAAAACGTGTTTTCGTTTTAGATTTTCAAGGCGATATTAAAGGTTCTGCCGTCGATGGATTACGGGAAGAAATTACGGCGATTATCCAAGTCGCCACACCACAAGATGAAGTGGTACTGAAATTAGAAAGTGGGGGTGGAATGGTTTCACCTTATGGTTTAGCCGCCTCCCAGTTACAACGCTTAAAAGACAAACGCATCCCTTTAACAGTTTCTATTGATAAAATCGCCGCTAGTGGCGGCTATTTGATGGCTTGTGTTGCAGATAAAATTTTAGCCGCTCCTTTTGCTATTATTGGGTCTATCGGTGTCGTAGCACAATTACCTAATTTCCATCGTTTCTTAAAGAAAAGAGATATTGATTTTGAGCTATTAACCGCAGGAGAATATAAACGCACTTTAACGATTTTTGGTGAGAATACAAAAAAAGCGCGTGAAAAAACTCAAGATGATCTTGAAGAAATCCATCGCTTGTTTAAAGAATTTATCCAATCCAATAGAAAGGAAGTCGACATTGAACAAGTGGCTACCGGCGCACATTGGCTGGCCAAGGATACCTTGGAGTTAAAATTGGTTGATAAACTTGTTACCAGTGATGATTACTTAAGTCATCAAGCCAGGGACGATCAAGCCAACATTTACGAATTACACTATCTAACGAAAAAAACAATCACTGAAAAATTGAGTGAAAAACTCGCACAGGTAGTAAGCCGCTTAGATTGGCGCTAATAAAAAACAAAGTGCGGAAAGTTTTATAGCTTCCCGTGCAATAGGTCTATACGTGATGAAGTTTATTAAATCTTACTTGCCAGAAGGTCTCGCACTTATCTCTGGCGGCCTTTTGGCTTTTGCCTTTGCCCCACTGGCACTGTATCCCCTGGCCATTATTTGTCCCGCTGTTTTATTACGATTGTGGTTAAACGCAACACCCCGGTTTAGCTTTTCGACTGGCTTATTTTTTGGCATTGGTTTTTTTACCGTCGGTGTATCCTGGGTTTTTATTAGCATCCACGTATTTGGACATACCTCAATCTTTTTGTCTTTCCTTATTACCGCATTATTTATTTTTATCTTAGCTTTATTTATTGCGTTTCAAGGTTATCTTTTAAATTTCTTCTTTCCTGAAAACAATCGAATTAAGTGTTATCTGATGTTCCCTGCCCTTTGGGCACTGAGTGAATGGGTTCGCGGCTGGATTTTTACAGGATTTCCTTGGTTATTGTTGGGCACAAGTCAAATTAACTCACCACTTGCTGGTTATACACCGTTGATTGGAGGTTTTGGTCTCGCTTTTTTAGTTACCTTCAGCTCAGCATTACTCTTGGATATAACGATAAACCTGAAAAAAAATTTCTTCTTCCCCCTATTAATACTTGTCATACTCTGGATAGCGGGTTATGGTCTCAGCTTTATTCACTGGACCCGGACCGTTGGAAAATCGGTACAGGTCAGTCTTGTGCAAGCTAATATCCCGCAAGAAATAAAATGGGAGCCCGAATATCTTCAGAGGTCTTTAGAAGACTATTTACAATTGACGCAAGCCCATTGGGATAGTCGGCTTATTATTTGGCCAGAGGCGGCCATTCCAGCCTTACAACATAAGGCCTTACCCTTTTTAAACCAGCTTAGTAAAAAAGCAGTACAGCACGGAACGACATTAATTACTGGCATCCCGATTCAAAAAGGTTTTCAATACTATAATGGTATGATTGCCCTAGGTGTTGATCAGGCAACTTATTACAAACAACAACTGGTTATCTTTGGCGAATACCTTCCCTGGTGGATTGCTTGGGCACAAGGTCTTTTAAATTTACTGGATGTCCCTATGTCTAGCTTTTCGCCTGGCCCTGCAAACCAACGCGCGTTCAAAGTCGCTGGTTTAGATCTAGGCACCTTCATTTGCTACGAAATTGCTTATCCAGCCCTCGTCAGACAAGCACTTCCGCAAGCGCAATTATTATTAACTATCAATGATGACGCTTGGTTTGGTCATTCATTTGCCCTCGCCCAACATCTACAAATTGGACAATTTCAAGCATTAGCCACCGGCCGTTATCTGCTATTTTTAAGTAATACAGGAATGACAGCAATCGTTACACCCAAAGGAAAGATTCAAGCACAACTTCCCCCTTTCCAAATCAGTGTATTAACTGACATTGTTTACAAAACCCTAGGCACTACGCCTTGGGTGAGTTATGGCGATTGTCCGATTATTATCTTTTTAGTGGGATTAGTCATCTTATGTTACGCTTATACTCTTCGCAATTGAACTTTTGCTGGCGCCTTGCCCAAAAATCTAATTGCAGTGAGTCTATTTACGAATCGTCGCTAATTAAAATGTGTATTCAAATGACTTTAGCTAAAAGTCCCTATTCAGCTTTTTACATCAGGCATAAAAAAGCCTGTCAGCACACACACAAAACTGCAAGTATTTCTCATAGATCTAGCGAACAAACAACAAGGTAACTAGCTAATGATGCAAGAAGAATATCAACCTGAAGTCGTAGAAACCGAGGTACAAAAATTTTGGCAAGAACATCAATCTTTTAAAGTAACGGAAGACCTTAATAAAGAAAAATTTTATTGTCTTTCCATGTTTCCCTATCCTAGTGGAACCTTACATGTAGGCCATGTACGTAATTATGCCCTTGGTGATGTCATTGCACGTTATCAACGCATGTTAGGCAAGAACGTTCTCCATCCTATTGGTTGGGATGCGTTTGGTTTGCCGGCTGAAAATGCTGCCCTTAAACACGACGTAGCACCAGCCGCTTGGACCTATGCCAATATTGATCACATGCGTAGCCAGTTTAAACAGTTAGGTCTTAGTTTTGATTGGAGCCGAGAAATAACGACCTGCAAACCCGATTATTATCGCTGGGAACAGTGGCTTTTTATTCAGCTTCTCAAAAAGGGACTCGTTTATAGAAAAAACTCGCTGGTGAATTGGGATCCTGTGGATCAAACAGTTTTGGCCAATGAACAAGTGATTAATGGCCGGGGTTGGCGTTCGGGTGCATTAATTGAACGTAAAGAGATTCCGCAATGGTTTTTAAAGATTACCGCCTATGCGGACGAACTTTTAGAAAGCCTAGATTCCTTAGTAGGATGGCCGGATGAAGTCAAAACCATGCAACGCCATTGGATCGGCCGCTCAAAAGGTTTGGCTATCCAGTTTTTAATTAATGATCCGCAATTAACTCCCGTCGAAATCTTTACCACCCGTCCCGATACACTATTTGGCGCTACTTTTATAGCCATTTCAGCGCAGCATCCGCTCGCCCACTATGCCGCTAAAAATAATCCTAGTGTACAAAAATATCTGGATAATTATCAGCATGTACCGGTTGCAGAAGCTATTTCTGCTACACTAGAAAAGCAAGGAATCGCAACTGGCATCACTGCGCAACATCCGATGACACGCAAAACACTACCTATTTGGATAGCTAATTTTGTAAAAAACGATTATGGTTGTGGCGCTGTCATGGGCGTCCCTGCCCATGACGAAAGAGACTTTGCGTTTGCACAAAAATACAACATACCTATCATTCCTGTTATTGAAGCACTGGATAAAGGAGCAGCACATGATAATCAAGAGCCTCTACTCGCACGCGGTCAATTAATAAACTCTGGTCCTTTTAATGGTTTATCTTCAGAAAAAGGCGCAAAGGCTATTTCTGAGTTGCTAATCAATAATGGAGTAGCTACGTATAAAACACAGTATCGTTTACACGACTGGGGTGTATCACGCCAGCGCTATTGGGGAACACCGATTCCTATTATCTACTGTGATGCATGTGGTGCGATACCGGTTCCTGAAAAAGATTTACCGGTTGTTCTTCCAGAAGCTGTTCATTTGACCGGTGTAGGCTCTCCTTTAAAAACAATGCCCGAGTTTTATCGGACCACTTGTCCTCAATGCCATCAACCCGCCACTCGGGAAACAGATACTTTTGATACCTTTGTCGAATCTTCTTGGTATTATGCACGCTTTGCTTGTCCTGCCCAAGACAAAACCATGTTAGACGACAGGGCAAAATATTGGACACCGGTTGATCACTACATCGGCGGTATTGAACACGCCGTTTTACATCTCTTATATGCACGTTTTTTCCATAAAGTATTACGCGATATCGAATTAGTTAATTCAAATGAACCTTTTACGCGTTTACTTACGCAAGGTATGGTTCTTAAAGACGGTGCCAAGATGTCAAAATCAAAAGGTAATACCGTCGATCCTAAAGAATTAATTAAAAAATATGGCAGCGATACCTTACGCCTGTTTGTTTTATTTGCTGCCCCACCGGAACAATCCTTAGAGTGGTCGGATAGCGGCGTAGAAGGCGCACATCGTTTTTTAAAACGGCTTTGGGCTTTTGCCTATACCAATTCCTGGTTACAGGAATTCAACGAAGCCTGCGCATCAAATCTGTCTCATCCCATCGTCTGGACAACTATTCCGGCTGCGCAGCGGACTTTGCGGCGACAAGTCTATGAAATTCTACAACTCGCTAGACACGATTATGAGCGCCAACAATTTAATACGGTGATTGCGGGCAGCATGAAACTGTTAAATCTATTACAATCTGCCACACAAGCATTGGATACGTCATCCGAAGTTGACAATCTTAGCCTAAAGCGAATCATTCAACATGGACTAAGCGTTCTACTGCGTTTACTTGCACCCATCGTGCCCCATATCACCCATGTTTTATGGCAGTCACTGAAGTTTAAAGGGTTAATTATAAAAGCCAATTGGCCAAAAGTAGCCGCCGATGCCTTAGCCACTGAAGAAATAGCATGGGTAATCCAGGTTAATGGTAAACTACGCGCGCATTTGTCGCTTGCAACAAATTCTGATGACGAAACCATTAAAACGGCTGTACTCAATAATCCACAAATTAAACGCTATATTGAAAATCAAGCAATCAAAAAAATTATCATTGTTCCCAAAAAACTCGTTAATATCGTTATTTAATTTTTTATGAGTATGAGTATTCGTTTCTGCCAAATTTTTTGTAGCCTTTTATTAGTTTTAACATTGAGTGGCTGTGGATTTCAATTACGCGGTTACGGCAATCAACAAACGCTCCCTTTTCATACGCTTTATATTGATGCAAACCCACCCTATACCCACTTTAATAAAGCATTACGACAAGCCTTAATCGCCGTTGGTGTCGACGTCCGCTTATCGCCTCCGGCACCCATTACGCTACATATCCTTTCGCAAAACTTTACTCGTACGATGACGAGCCTAGGAAATGCAGGTCAAACGACAACCTACTTACTTTCCTTTACTATTCTTTTTCAACTTAGCGATAGCGCTCATCACAAGCTATCACCCCTTCAAACAGTCCGTGCTACACGTAACTTTTCTATCACATCAAACCAATTGGGTGGCGACCTCAATACCCAGATTGATCTACAAGAAGATATGCAGCGAGATGTCATTCAACAACTCATCGCACAACTAGCTGCACCGACAGTACGCCAAGAATTTTGCCCATCCCTGCGAGGTAGAAACTTATGCAATGGCGTTACGAACAGGTCAATCAGCAATTAAACAGCAAACCTTTAGCCGCTATTTATCTTGTGAGCGGTGACGAGCACCTTCTCGTCCAAACAGTCTGTGATAACATTCGCCACGCTGCAAAAAAACAAGGTTTTTCGGAACGCGAGGTATTTCATGCAGAGTCCGGTTTTAATTGGCAAGCCCTGCTAACCCGTAGTAATAATTATGGCCTATTTGCAGAAAAGCAAATACTGGAGTTACATCTCGCACAAGGATTTTCTGAAGCGGCAGCAGAAACACTTAAAACCTATGCCAATAATCCACCCGATCATAAACTCTTACTCATTATTACTGGAAAGTTAGAACGCCGTCAGCAACAAACGACATGGTTTAAACAGTTTGACGCGGTCGGTGTTTTTATACCGATATGGCCAATGGAATCCACCCAATTAGCACATTGGATTACCGAGCGCTTAGCGACATGCGGATTAAAAGCGGAAAAAGAAGCGATACAGTGCCTTATGTCGGCAACAGAGGGGAATTTATTAGCCACTGCACAAGAAATCGAAAAACTGCGCTTATACTTTGGTGCTGACACAAGTCAGGTTATTACACAAGATAAACTGATGGAAGCGCTTTCTGATAATGCGCGTTTTGATCCCTTTAAACTCACGGATGCCGCCTTACAAGGAGAGCCAATACGTTGCCTACGAATTTTAAATCGGCTCAAAGAAGAAGGCGTAGAACCTTTATTAATCTTGTGGGCATTAAGTCGCGACTGTCGACAATTAGCCACATTGGCATTTCAACTCGAACAAGGAAAAAACTTAAGGACCCTTTTCCAAACCTATCATATCTGGGAAAAACGGCAAGGACTCTTTCAGCAAGCCTTACGACGTCATTCCCTCACTCATTGGTATCAGCTATTACGATTTGCCGCACGCACGGATCGCATCGTCAAAGGTGTTGAATCAAACGCTATTTGGCATGCACTACAACGGTTAAGCATGAGCATGGCAGGTGTAAAAATTGTATGATAGGTATATTGGGGGGAACGTTTGATCCTATACATAATGGCCATTTATATATTGCTAAAGCCTTATACGAACAGTTGCCGTGTCAGGAAGTCCGATTCATCCCTTGCAAAAATCCGGTATTCGGCAAAAAAGTGATCGCCAGCGGAAGACAAAGACTTATCATGTTAGAACGCGCTCTGCAGCCTTACCCTCATTTTGTCACCGATAAACGCGAACTTGAACGCGAAACCCCTTCTTACATGAGTGATACACTCATTTCTTTACGCCAAGAATTTAACAACACTCCTCTAGCCCTTATCTTAGGAAGCGATAATTTAGAAATTTTAGATCACTGGCACGCTTGGACCTCACTGATTCAATATGCCCATTTAGTGATCGTGCCAAGAACTTGCTATCCTGAAACCTATAGTGCACCTATCCAATCGTTCATAAAAAGATTTCAAGTTACTGACTCCCACCTATTATCGCAACAAGCCGCTGGACTTTTATTGATGACCCAGGTAAAACCCCTAGCCATCTCCGCTACGGCCATCCGAGCGGAAATTGCTAGGGGTTCAGACCCGACGGACTTATTACCTTCGTCGGTCCTAGATTACATTTTGGAACAAAAATTATACCTATGACACACCACGCTTCAAATAAATCGATAATCGAAAATGACATTGTTTCTATATTAGAGGACCATAAAGCCAAAGACATCGTTGTGTTGAACGTCAGTGATATCACTGATATTACCGATCTCATGATCATTTGCACCGGTAGCTCTAACCGTCATATCAAAACCTTAGCGGATTACGTGATAGTAAATGCCAAGAAAAAAGGCTTAGAAATCCTCGGCGTAGAGGGTGAAAAAGAGGGGGAATGGATATTGATCGATTTGGTCGATGCCATTGTCCACATTATGCTCCCTCCTGTACGTGAATTTTATAATCTTGAAAAGCTGTGGGGAACACCCACCTAATGCTACTGCATTTGATTGCCGTTGGAACCCATATGCCTCTGTGGGTAAATGAAGGTTTTAAGGATTATCAAAAAAGGCTAATGAGTGAATGTAAACTTAATTTAATTACTATTACGCCTGGCCAGCGAACTAAAAACAGTAAAGTATCACAGCTTGTGGAAGAAGAAGGAAAAAAAATACGAGCTATCCTCCCTAAACAATCTCGTGTGATCGCGCTGGACGAAAGAGGCGAACTCTGGAATACAAAGCAGCTCGCAGAAAAATTACAACGTTGGCAGATAGAAAGACAAGATATGAGTCTCTTGATCGGTGGCCCGGATGGCTTAAGCAAAGACTGTTTAAACCGTGCAGAACATATTTGGTCACTGTCGCCATTAACCTTCCCTCATCCTCTCGTACGAATTATCGTTGCCGAGCAGCTTTATCGTGCATGGACTCTCTTAAAAGGCCATCCTTATCATCGTGACTAGAAAAACGAACCGGCTTGTTCTGTATATCGATAAAGGAGATTTAAAAACCTTTTGGAGTATAAGGATTAACAAACAGTGGCGAGTTATCTTCATCAAACGTCATGGCGAGCGAGTGCAATGAGCCTAGCCATCTAGTGATGATTTTTCTGGATTGCCGCGCGCTTCGCGCTCGCAATGACAGTTATCATTTATAACATGTTTAATAAGTCTTTAACAAATCAAAAGAAAAAATAATGGATTAAATGTAAACCTATCCAAGCATAGACGGCAGCCATTAAATCATCCACCATCACACCAAATCCTCCTGGCAACCGTCTATCCATCCAAGCAATAGGCCAAGGTTTTACAATATCAAATAAACGGAACAACAAAAAACCAATAACAATCCATAACCACCCTTTCGGGGCTGCCCACATCGTAAGACCAAATCCACAAATCTCGTCCCAAACGATACCAGAATAATCGTGAATACCGATGTCACGCTCCGTCACATCGCAAATCCAAATACCAACTAAGATAGCTAATAACAAAACGAAACTATAGCTTAATAAAGAAAGAGATTGAATAAAATAATACAGTGGAATCGCTACTAAGGTCCCACAAGTACCCGGTGCAAAAGGAGATAATCCAGAACCAAAACCAAAAGCAATAAAATAAATAGGATGACTAAATACTTTAGATATGAGCGTTCGTTTCATGACTTCTCTCAATTGTTAATTGCTTCTTGCCTGTAAGTATACCGCTAGTATCTGAAGATACGAATTTTTCAAACTTTCAACGAGCGGTACAGTCAGAAAAAAAATGTTGAAATCCCTTTTGCTTTAACATAAAAGGTGTTCCAGTTGCGTCATATAAAAAAAGTCCAGGATCCTCTTTAATGACACCGATACACGTAAAAGGGCAAGCGCTATTTTTTAAAGAACGTTGTAATTCGACTTCACAAGCGGGGGGAACCGTAAAACATAATTCATAGTCGTCGCCCGCACTTAAAGCCAGTTGCCAAGCTTGTTCTAATGGCAACTCCTGTAGCGTTTTAGAAAGAGGAAGCTTATGCATAGCAATCCGCGCTCCAACTTGACTCGCTGCTAAAATATGATCTAAATCAGCCGCTAAACCATCCGAAATATCGATAGCACTGCTAGCCAAACCGCGCAGTGCTAAACCTAATTCAATACGCGGTGTGGGCCGATTTAAACGCTGCAGCAAACACCGCTTTTGCTGCTCATTAAGATCTAATGAGATTTTTTTTTGTAAATAAGCTAATGCTAAACCCGCATCACCTAATGTTCCAGAGACATAAATACGATCCCCGGGCTGTGCGCCGGAGCGCAGTAATGCTTTACCAGAAGGAACAAATCCCATTGCCTGAACTGTGATAGTTAATGGTCCCTGTGTTACATCACCACCAACCAATTGCAGATTAAATTGATCTAGCAATGAAAAAAAACTTTGAGAAAATTGTGCTAGCCAAGCTTCATCGGCAGTAGGCAATGTTAGGGCTAACAAAATCCAAGTCGGTGATGCGCCCATAGCCGCCAAATCACTTAAATTAACGGCTAAGGATTTATAAGCTATATCATCAGGTGAAGTGTCTTCTGAAAAATGCTGGCCTATTACTAATGTATCAGTCGTTACCACTAATTGTTGGTCTAGCGGTATCTGCAGAATAGCCCCATCATCTCCTATTCCTTGCAAGACATCTGAACGATGGGGCTTTGCTTGATTAAAAAAATGCTGAATTAAATCGAATTCGCTGATCGACATCGCAATTGCTTCAACTAAATTCTAAGGGACGTACCTTCTGCGCTAACTGATGTAAAGTGCCGTTTATATATTTATAACCCTCCGTTGCTCCAAAAGATTTAGCCAGTTCTATGGCTTCATTTAATACAACTTTATAGGGTAATTCAGGTTGTTGGCAAAGTTCAAAAGCCGCAAGCCGAAGAATAGCCAACTCGACCAAGTCTAATTCTTTTAATGGCCGATCGATAAAGATTTGTAATTGTTGATCTAAAAAAGCATGTTGTTCAATAATGCATCGGACAAGTTTGCGAAAGTAATCTGTATCCACACTTACCATCTCTTCCTGGACCAAAAACTGTTTTTCTATCTCAGAATAAGAATGTTGCGTCAATTGCCACTGATAGATAGCTTGCATAGCAAAACGACGTGCACGTTGTTTTGCTTTAAAATTAGTTTTTTTTGGTTTCGATATCATTGGCTTGTTTTTTATTAGTAGAAAGATCCTGCTTTAATTGTTCAATCGTTTGGTTAAATGCTTGTATATCTTGAAAACTTCGGTAAACAGAAGCAAACCTAACGTAGGCAACAGGGTCTAAATCACCGAGTTCATCCATAACCCATTCTCCTAATTGGCGCGATGAAACCTCACGCTCGCCTGAAGAACGTAATTTTTTTACTAAACGCAAAATTATGGCTTCGACTTGTTCGCTAGCAATAGGACGTTTTTCTAACGCTTTCAGCATACCCGCACGTAATTTTTCCTGATCGAAGGCACTACGCGTATTGTCTCGCTTTATTACTCGAGGTAAACTTAACTCAGCCGATTCAAAACTACTAAATCGCTCATTACAACGCGCACATTCGCGACGCCGTCGCACCTGTTGACCATCATTACTTAATCGGGAGTCAATAACCTTAGTATCTCCTTCATTACAAAAAGGGCAATTCATATCCAAATCCTAACAAAGCAAAACATAGCCCTCTTTCAGGGAGATGATGAGAGCAAGTAGAATCAAGAGTATACTGGAAATTGACGACAAAGTTCTATCACTTGTTTTCTTATTTTCTCAATGATTGCCGCATCTTGCCAAGCATCTAAGACCTCACAAACCCAACTCGCCACTTCCTTAACCTCTTTTTCCTTTAAACCGCGAGTCGTTAAAGCCGGAGTTCCTATCCGTATACCACTGGTTATAAAGGGACCCTTGGGATCATTAGGTACGGCATTCTTATTTAAAGTAATATGGGCATGTTCTAGCACAGCTTCCGCCTCCTTACCAGTGATATCTTTATCGACCAAATCCACTAAAAAAAGATGATTATCTGTCCCTTCAGAAACAATTTTATAGCCTTTTTTAGCCATGGTTTCAGCCATCGCCTTAGCATTCGTTACCACTTGCTGTTGATAACTTTTAAACGCTGGCATTAACGCTTCTTTAAAAGCAACCGCTTTTCCCGCAATCACATGCATCAGAGGTCCACCCTGCAACCCTGGAAATACCGCAGAATTAAGTTTCTTCTCTAGGTCAGCATTAGCTTTTGCCAGAATTAAACCACCGCGAGGACCACGTAAAGTTTTATGGGTAGTCGAAGTCACTACATCCGCTATCGAAACGGGAGAAGGATAGAGTCCAGTAGCCACTAATCCAGCCACATGGGCCATATCAACCATGAAATAAGCACCTACCTCATCCGCAATATCTCGAAAGCGCTGCCAATCCACCACCCGCGAATAAGCAGAAAACCCGGCAATAATTAATTTCGGCTTATACTCCTTTGCCAATCGTTCTACTTGCTGATAATCGATTAATTGCGTCTTGGCATCAACGCCATACGCATAGGCTTGATACATTTTCCCCGAAAAACTTACCTTCGCACCATGCGTCAAATGTCCCCCATCTGCTAAACTCATGCCAAGTAAAGATTCACCTGGCTTTAACAATGCCATAAAGGCAGCCGCATTAGCCTGCGAACCGGAATGTGGTTGGACATTGGCATAGTCCGCTTTAAACAAAGTCTTGGCTCTATCAATCGCCAATTGTTCCACCTTATCTACATACTCGCATCCACCATAATAACGTTTACCGGGATAACCCTCGGCATATTTATTGGTTAATACGGAACCTTGCGCTTGCAACACACAAGGACTGGCATAATTTTCAGAAGCAATCAATTCAAGATGGTCTTCTTGCCGTATCGCTTCGCTGCGCATTGCTTGCCAAAGACCCTTATCAAACTCAGCTATTGTTTGTTGCATTGAATAAACCATGATGCTTACCTGATATAAAATGATGGGTATATTTTTTTAAATTATGCGCCTATTGTACTTCAAGTTACGCGACGAACAAAAGAAAGTCTTTTCAGCCTTTATTACTAAAAAAAGTAAATTGGCAGTGCTCTTCTCTAACACTTTCCACATAGGTAAGCGTATCTTAAGTTTTTTCCTGTATAAAAATGGTTAAGCTAATTTTAGTTTGAGACAAATTTTATAAAAAATCTGTTTCAGGAAAAAATTTATATCAAAAACATCACCTAAAATAAAAAGTAATTTATGGCCAAAACTGAACTTATAGCGAGTGAACAATCAGCAAGTGTTGGGTTAATACAAGGGCCTAGAGTCAAAGGATATGCTACCTGTCAATTAGAACAGGCTGTATTAACGCTCTTAAATAATTGGCAATCTACTGAAATTATTATTAATGAATTAGGTGATTTGGAAATTATTGCTAATAAGCAAGTATTCAATATAAGTCAAATACTGCGTTTTCAACCTGACTTTGAACAAATTAATTTATCTCACCAAGACCTCGATAACTACCTAGAAATAATTATTGAAAGCGATGAAGAATTAAGTAGAAAAAAATATCGCTTGATAAGAAAAAGTAGTTTGGCCGATTCGGATACGAGTAATGATTTGCATCTTGCGGAAAAAATGGCCATTTATTTATATACATCAAGCGCTTATAAAGGATACCAAGCTTTTTTACGTACCACCAACGAAGCAATAGCTGATCTCAAAAACCTAGATAAATTAGCATTAAAGCAGAAAGCCTCGCAATTATTATTAACCATTGTTGTTGCGTCACATGGATTAGCCAAACCCTCCCCTTTAACCGAAGAAGAAAAATTTGAAGAACCTGAAAGAAAGCTTTATCGAGCCGAGCTATTTAGAAAGAACTCACCATCTTTAAAAAACTATATTGCCGCCTGCGAAAAAAAACAAATACTCAGCCATCAAGGGTTTACCAGTACTTCATTATTAGAAGAAACATTGGCTGATGGACTACCTGCGCTTAACTTTTCCAAGCATAATGTGCTTATTACCTATAAGCAGCTTACATGAAGAAAATCCAAAAACTTCCTACGGGATAACGATATCCCCGGTATAATTGTAGGCGCAACAGGATGAGATGATAGAGTCTCCGAATTCTATCATCCAAGCGCATAAGGTGAGCCATAAAGTCCTGTTCAGTGACCTCAATTATTGATAGCATTCTAGCTTTCCAATAGATAATAGATTTAATACATGTCGCAACAATTTATTTATACCATGCAAGCGGTGGGAAAAGTTGTCCCACCTAAGCGTACCATTCTCAAAGATATCTGGCTGTCTTTTTATCCGGGTGCAAAAATAGGGGTTCTTGGTCTCAATGGCTCCGGTAAATCATCCTTATTACGAATTATGGCAGGTGTCGATACGGATTTTGTTGGCGAAGCGCGTGCGATGCCTGGCATCAAAATTGGCTACCTTCCACAAGAACCACAATTGGATCCAAATAAAGATGTTCGTGCCAATGTAGAAGAAGCCATTGCTGGTACTAAAAAGCTGTTGGACTGTTTCAACGAGATTAGTATGAAATTTGCTGAGCCGCTCAGTGAAACCGAAATGAATCGCTTATTTGAAGAACAAGGCGAATTACAGACACAAATTGAAGCTCAAGGCGGCTGGGAATTAGAACGAAAACTAACGATTGCCGCTGATGCTTTACGGCTTCCGCCTTGGGATGCCGATGTCACTCAACTTTCCGGTGGTGAACGCCGACGTGTCGCTTTATGCCGGCTTTTACTCTCTAACCCTGACATGTTATTATTTGACGAACCTACCAACCATTTAGACGCCGAAAGTGTTGCTTGGCTAGAACGTTATCTCCATGATTATTCTGGAACCGTTGTCGCCGTGACGCATGATCGCTACTTTCTCGATAATGTTGCCGGCTGGATCCTAGAGCTCGATCGAGGCCAAGGAATACCCTACCAAGGCAATTATTCAGCCTGGCTAGAACAAAAACAAAAACGTTTAGTACAAGAAGAAAAGCAACAATCTGCTCATGAAAAAGCATTAAAAACAGAATTAGAATGGGTTCGTAGTAATGCCAAAGGACGTCAAGCAAAAAGTAAGGCACGTTTAGCACGCTATGAAGAGTTAAGCTCACAGGAATTTCAGAAACGCGCGGAAACCCAATCACTCTATATCCCTCCTGGACCGCGTCTAGGCGATTTAGTGCTAGAAGTTGTTGGACTCTCTAAAGGTTTTAACGGCCGTTCTTTAATCAAGAATTTAAGTTTTACTGTTCCTAAAGGCGCTATTGTCGGAGCTATTGGTCCTAACGGTGCCGGAAAATCGACCTTATTTAAACTGATCATGCAGCAGGAACAAGCCGATAATGGCACTATACGCCTTGGCGAAACCGTACAACTCTCCTATATCGACCAAAGTCGTGACTTATTGAATCCTAACAATACTGTCTGGCAAGAAATTTCAGATGGTCAAGACATCATGACAATCAATCAATTCCAATTGCCTTCGCGGGCCTATGTAGGAAGATTTAACTTTAAAGGAACAGAACAACAAAAATTGGTTAAACATCTCTCCGGTGGTGAAAGGAATCGGGTTCATCTTGCCAAACTGTTACGCACAGGCGGCAACCTCTTATTATTAGATGAACCGACAAACGATCTGGATGTAGAAACCTTACGCGCCTTAGAAGAGGCGCTCTTAAGCTTCCCTGGTTGCGCCATTGTGATTTCTCACGACCGTTGGTTTTTAGACAAGATTGCCACACATATCCTGGCATTTGAAAATGAGGATAGAGTAAATTATTTCACCGGGAATTATACTGACTATGAAGCCGATCGTCTAAAACGTCTTGGCATAACAGGCGATCAAACCGAAAAACGCATTAAATATAAAAAATTAGAACATTAAATGACTTATTTTATTGAATGTTAGTTTATCTATCAAATAATGAAACAGAAACCCAGCAATTGGCTGAAAAAATCGCAAGGAATTGTTCGGAAAATCCGCGGCTGATTATTTTTCTACAAGGAGAACTAGGTTCGGGAAAAACAACATTTACACGCTTTTTTCTCCAAGCCTTAGGTCACTGCGGTTCAGTAAAAAGTCCCACCTATACCTTAGTCGAAACTTATCAGCTACCTAAGCACCTTATTTTTCATCTCGATCTCTATCGTCTACAAACCGCAAAAGAAATCATTGACATCGGTTTATATGATGAATTCAATCAAGCCGCCATTTGGCTCATTGAATGGCCTGAAAAAGCGCTTCGCTTTTTACCATCAGCCGACATTTTATGTACTTTCACTCTCGTGGACGATCATAGACGCATCGAAATTCAATCACAAACCCCTGTCGGTGAGACGCTTCTACAAAGTATAGAAAATTCAGCTTAACTATCATATCGTGTTAAATGGCGACATGCTCTAGTCTCCGCTATCAGTTTTCCTTATACTCTAAAGCTATGTTAACGGACAATTATCCTACACTTCTCATTCCAGCCTACCAGCCGAATGAAAAACTTGTGCAACTTATTAAAAGTCTACGAGAACTTCATCCACATCAACGTATTATTGTCGTCGATGATGGTTCCGATAGCGATAAATTACCTATCTTCACCAAAATTTCCGATTTTAATATTGAGTTATTGAAACACGCTAAAAATCAAGGCAAAGGTCAAGCGCTTAAAACAGGTTTTAAACATTGGTTAACTTCTAGCTCACCAACAGCCCTGGGGATTGTTACCGCTGACGCTGATGGGCAACATCTTCCTAAAGATATCATTCAACTGTCTAATGTTTTTATGAAAAATCCATCGGATCTTTATTTAGGCGTAAGGCAATTTAATAAAGCTTCTACACCCTGGCGTAGTCGATTTGGCAATAAATTGACTACCTTTGTTTTGCATCTCTTTACCAAAACACCTTTACAAGATACACAAACAGGTTTACGCGCTATACCGCGCAAGCTAATAAAGGAAGTACTGCTAAACTCCAAGGCTTCAGGTTATGACTTTGAATTAGAAATGCTACTCACAGCGGAAGAAAGCCATATCACTATCAAACAAATTCCTATCCGCACGATTTACCTCGATGATAATAGTTCTTCGCATTTCAACCCACTGATTGATTCAATCAAAATTTATTTTGTCTTCCTACGTTTTGCCGCCATATCGTTGCTCTCAGCGGCCATTGACTTTATCCTATTTTCTATTACTTATTGGGTAAAAAAAAATATATTTCTAGCTGTCCTAGTAGGTCGTGTTTTATCCGCTACATTTAACTTTAAATTAAATCACCACTTGGCATTCAAAAGTCAAAATAAACTAATCCCTGCTACAATCAAATACGCGGGCTTAGCCAGCTTTTTAGGGTTAATCGCTTACAGTTTAATTAAGCTTATCCATAGTTGTGGTATCAATGTTTACAGCAGTAAAATCATTGCTGAAATTGCTTTATTTATTCTATCCTTTACAATACAGCGGTTTTTCATTTTTAATAAAACGAGTCTATTAATAAAAAATTAATATCGGATATATAAAAAGGCAATAAGGATATTGATGTTCACACGCCCCGCTAAAGAAAGATTGCATTTAGAACTGAATTTATTTCAGGAACAAATACGTGATAAAAGAGAATCCATTCCTACTCCGAGCAACGAATTAGATTGTTCAAGAGCCAAACAAGCTTTTACAAAACCTAGCACGGCTAAAGAATTCATCGATCAAAAAGGCAATACTGGCATCGAATACAGTAATCAATACTTATTAAAACTTCAGCAACCACTGACTCCTGGTTCACATGCCAAAGTCCAAAAAGAACAGCTAATCTCGCCTGGTAGAGGATCTTCACTTACATTAGTCGGAAAATATGGAACAAGCACGGTTGAATCTGAAATAGAGATTTATCAATTGCTTGCTTCCCACCCAAAATCGGCACAAAAAGCGATATTACAACCCCTTTTCAGTGAAAACCATCTCTATAAGCACATATTACATTTTCCACTGATGCCAGGCGGTAACTTAAAAAAACAACAAACCTACCTATTTAATGTATTAAATAATTCCAAGACAAAAAACGCAGCCACATCATGGCTTTATAATCAAATCATCGCGTTACTTGAAGCACTTCAACATTTGCATACAGAAAATTTTTCCACCAAGACTAAACACAACAAAGGCATTGTTCATGGTGATATAAAACTTGATAATATTTTAATAAATGGTTTAGGCGATCTTATATTAGCTGATTTCGGCTGCGCTTATTCAGCCGCCCAGCCAGCTAGACAGTTAGGCAATATTTCCTATACTGCACCTGAAATATTTGCAAATGACCATTTTACAAAAAACCCTATTAAAGATATTGAAAAGTCAGATAACTGGTCACTCGGTATTGCTCTCCATTGTTTATTAAAGAATAAATTTCCCTGCTCAAACAGTGAATTTTACACGCATAAAAACCAAACAAAATCGATTTATTTAAACAATGGCTATGTATTTAGATCTAAAAAGGTCTTTAAAAAAATACAGACGTTGTTTTTCAAAGACAGCTTGAGGGATGTCTTTACCGAAAAAAATGGGGAAGAAACTTTCAACATTCCACCCTAGCCCAACAAGCAAGAAAGTCAATGACACGACTAATTAACAACAACTACCGACTATACGATTCAAGCCAATGTAGAGTTTCCATCTTAACTGATCTCTCTTTATCCTTATTATTACCTGTCGAAGAACGGCTAAGCGCCAGTGAAATGCTTAAACAATTAAAAAAGCTCGCCCCTTATTTTAGTTGTTCTTCTACTAATGAATATCGTTTATTTATTTCCGACTTATTAGCACAATCCTCGTTAAAACTAATTGTAAATCATGGATTCCCTTCTCCTATAACAAGTATATAATCAAAAAGTTTGTTAGAATTCGTTCTATTTGTTGATCCTAGGAACTATGCCAACTCGTATCGAACGCCTTTCGCCCCAACTCGCCAATCAGATTGCTGCTGGCGAAGTGATTGAACGCCCCGCTTCTATCGTTAAAGAATTACTTGAAAATAGCTTAGATGCCGGTTGTAAACAGATTGATATCGATATTGAGAAAGGCGGTACACAGCGAATTCGTGTTCGTGACGATGGACATGGTATTGAGAAAGAAGATCTTATTTTAGCGTTAGACCGTCATGCCACCAGTAAAATACGCGATTTAAATGACCTAACACAGATAAAAACCTTAGGTTTTCGTGGTGAAGCTTTGGCCAGTATCAGCTCGGTTTCTCGCCTTTATCTGGGTTCCTCCGTAGATAAAACCAATCAAGGCTGGCAGATTGCCGTCGATTATCAGAATGAACCTAAACTAATGCCCATTGCTCATCACCAAGGGACAACGGTTGACGTCCATGATCTTTTTTTTAATACGCCAGCACGACGAAAGTTTTTACGTAAAGAACATACTGAATTTTCACATATTGAAGAACTTGTTAAACGTTTATCGCTGAGCCATTTTTCGATTGGCTTTACGCTACAACATAATAAACGCGTAGTCCAAAAACTTCGTCCAGCACTCGATAAGCCCAAGCAAGAAGAACGTATCGCAACCTTATGTGGCGCTGTATTTATTGAAAATGCCATTTATATCGATATGGAACACAGCAATTTACATCTGTGGGGTTGGATTTCTCTACCTACTTTTTCACGCAGTCAAACGGATTTACAGTATTTTTATGTCAATAATCGTATTGTCAAAGATCGGCTCATCAATCATGCTGTCAAACAAGCCTATCATGATGTTTTATACCATGGGCGGCATCCTGCTTTTATTTTATTTCTTGACCTTGAACCACAAGCCGTCGATGTCAATGCTCATCCGGCAAAATATGAAGTCCGCTTCCGCGAGAGCCGATTCGTCTACGATTTCGTCAAACAATGTTTGCAAAAAGCTTTAGCCAGTACTACGCCTGTTACTGATGAGCTAATACCCCTAGCATCTCTCCAATCCTTAGCCAATGGTGACGAAATAACGGCAAAGCAACCCATAGACGACACAATTCATCAACCCATCCCTGTGCCGTTAAAATCTTCCTCTATCCCTTATACGCCAACACCAGCAATTTCCTTAGCAATCAATGAAGCCACCACCTCGTCACCAACTCATGAAATAAACGCCATTCCGCTAGGTTTTCCTGAACAGCTAGCTCATCTTGAAAAAAGCCCTCCTTTGGGTTTTGCGCTTGCCCAATTGCACGGAATTTATATATTAGCTGAAAACAAATTGGGACTGGTTTTGATAGACATTCATGCCGCCCATGAGCGTCTTCTCTATGAACGTCTTAAATACGAGATAGCGAATTCGGGCATAAGCACACAAAACTTATTAATTCCTATTAGCTTAAACCTATCCAACAAAGAAGCGGAGATACTGGAAGAATATCACCAGTTGTTTACACAATTTGGTTTTGAATTGCAGCAGTTAGGCTTAGAAACTCTTCTTATTCGACAAATTCCTTCACTGTTAGCCACAATTGATATTAAGCAATTTATACACGATGTATTGAGCGACTTAATCACGTATGAAAGCAGTCAACGCTTTGCTGAAAAAACCAACGAATTGTTATCAAGTATCGCTTGCCATAGTGCAATACGTGCTAATCGACATATGACGCTGCCAGAAATGAATCAACTGCTGCGTGATATGGAAAAAACAGAACGTAGCAATCAATGTAATCATGGTCGGCCGACATGGAAACAATTATCACTTTCTGAAATTGATCGGTTATTTTTACGTGGGCGCTAAATCTATTATTCTTTGTCTAATGGGCCCCACCGCGTCCGGTAAAACCCATCTTGCCATTGAACTCACTCAACAATTACCACTTGAAATAATTAGTGTTGATTCAGCACTGATCTACCGAGAAATGAATATTGGCACGGCCAAACCTTCTGCTGATATTCTGAAACAAGTTCCACACCGTCTTATCGACATACGAGACCCCAGCCAAAGTTATTCAGCGGGCGAATTTCGCGAAGATGCTTTAGCCGCTATCAAAGCAATTTTAGAAAAAAAGCATATCCCGATCTTAGTCGGTGGAACCATGCTCTATTTTCATGTCCTACAACAAGGAATTGCTGAATTACCCAAAGCTGATCCAGCGCTGCGCGAACGATTGCAACAAACGTTAGCCACCGAGGGATTAACTAAACTTCATAACCGTCTACAAACCCTTGATCCTATCACTGCACAACGTATCCACCGCAATGATCCGCAACGTATTCTACGCGCATTAGAAGTAATTGAAATTACCGGAAAAACACTGTTTGAGCTACAACAATCGCAATCCCATTTACCACTACCCTACCAATTTATCAATATTGCTATTATTCCGAATGATAGAGGTCATCTTCATCAACAGATAGAAAACCGGTTTCATGACATGTTAAAACAAGGCTTTATCGAAGAAGTAGAAAAGTTATACCAACGTGGGGATTTAAATACAAATTTACCTTCAATTCGTACCGTCGGTTACCGTCAAATATGGCAGTATTTAGCAGGAGAACTGTCTTATAACGAAATGCAAGAACAAGCTATTATCGCCACACGACAATTGACCAAACGCCAAATGACATGGCTACGTTCATGGAAAAATCTTTTTCCCCTAGCCTATGGCGACAAAAGCAATAGCAATAAAGTTATAGAGACACTTAAACGCTTTCAACCCAAAGGTTAATAATTTTTAAGCTGACGGAAGTTTATTATTATCTATGTTTTTAGTCTTAATCATCAATAAACTTAAAACAGCCACCAACGCCCCAACCGCTAGATAAAGTCCAGGCATCGCTGAATTAGCGGTCTTCATGATCAAAAATAGTGCTACCAGAGGAGCTGTTCCGCCAAAAATGGAATAAGCGATATTATATCCCAGCGAGCCTAGTGTATAACGGATGTGGACAGGGATTAAATCGATCGTCAATGCCATCAGTGGTCCCTGGAAACCGGCTGCCAGTAAAGTAAAGAGTGCTTGCGCCAGGATCAACTCGACCGTATTTCCATGCGCAATTAAATAATAAAGTGGATAAGCTAACACCACAAAACCACAAGCGGCTGTTAACATGATAGGCTTTCTGCCCCACTTATCAGACAGCCAACCGAAAAAAATATCGAGACTAATTAATACGACTAACATCACCGTATTAACGGCATTGGCATTGACTCTGGAATGGCCTAAAACATCTGAGAAATAAACCGGCATAAAAATAAAAGCTAAATACGTAATTAATGCCGATAACAGATAGAGTCCGGCTAATTTAAAAATTAATGTCTTATAAGAAATAAAAATCGTTTTTAAGGGGAATTTTTCAATTAAACGATCACGTTCTAAACACTGAAAGGCCTGGGTTTCACAGGTTTTGGAACGAATATAATAACTGATAACGCCGCTTACGGCAGCTAATAAAAAAGGCAGACGCCAACCTATCGTATAAAGTAGATTTCCTTGAAATAACCACAAAGTAATAAAAACGACCAAGGATGCCAGTAACATCCCAATTCCAGAGCAAGACCAAACGAGTGCGGAAAAAAAACCATTCTTTTTTTGCGGAATTGATTCGATAGTAAAACAAACTGAACCAAAAGCTTCGCCACCCACCGCAATGCCTTGTAATAAGCGAAATATAACTAATAATATCGTAGCGGTGATTCCCGCAGAGGCATAACTCGGAAGTAAACCCATCCCACAAGTACTTATTGCCATTAATAAAATAGTGACACTTAATGCCTTTTTTCTTCCTTTTGTATCGCCAAAATGGCCAAATAGGGCCGCCCCCAAAGGACGTGCAATATAACCGATGGCAAAAACACTATAACTTAATAGCAAAGCCACAACCGAACGTGAAGTTGGAAAAAAAAGCTTTGCAAAAATAGCTGCTAAATAGGCATAGATACTAAAATCATACCATTCTAAGACAGTTCCGATGGAAGCCGATAGCACGGTTCGTCGTTGTACACGCTTTGCACTTGAATGAGAGTAATTTTTTTGTTTAAACACGTTTTTGCAACCTATACCATTCAGTGAATTTCTTTAAAGCCTGCTGGCGAAAAGAATAATGAAAAAAATCGGGTGTGCCACGCAATTCAGCCAAGGTTTTATCTGAGCCATTAGGTTTGAAAATAGCTGTAAACGGTAGCTGCGGGTGGCTAGATAGATCGCTAGGAGAAATAATAGTTCCTTCACACTTACCTTCGAACAATTCAGTATGTAAACCATTGGTATACGCTAATTGCAGAATAAAAGCAGCTCGATTATCATCTTCAACCAGTTTAAATAAACCTTCAAAACCTAATCCTTGAAAAACAAACTTTGATAACGTACCGGGAAATTGATGGTAGGCATTAAAAAAAATTCCGCCATCATCGAGCAATAAAGGTTTATTCACGATAGCAAAAGCCTTGTTAACTTTATCAGTAACCACCGATTTTTGATCGAGACTTTGGATTTCATCTACATCCAACAAATAATGTTTAACCGTTATTTCAGGACAATTTTTTTGAAAAAAATCAGCCACTTCTGAAAATTTTCCCGTATTGCTGGTCACATAATAAATTTCGTTTTTCATGTTATCACTGTAAAAATATAAAACTGGAATAATTGCTAAGTTAAATCAAGATACAGTGATTCAACCACGCGGTCGGCATGGTTTGCAACAAAGCCGCTAAAATAATCTTTCCACAAACGTGGTTTTTTACTTGATGGTGATGTCGGATAACGCCATACAAACTCAATAAAACGATCGGATAAATCAATTGTCCCATCGGCAAGTGTTATCACTCTATTGATTGCTGCGGTAGAACTTTGCACTATACCCTTTTCAGCATGGCCTTTAATTATACCGCCCTTTTTATTCAAGGAAATGCCTAGAGATTCACTCACAAATTGGTTAAACGCCGGTAAAGCAGCAAATTTTTCAGATAAATGGATAGCCCAGCCAAAATGGTTAACCTGGCGCCCCATCACTAATACCCAAGCTAATAATTCATTATAGTTTCTAACGGTGATATATTCTTTTACCGTAGGGAGTGGCCAATCACGACCTTTAAGATAATCCATCACCAAATTAACCAAATCACTAGCGGCTGATGCATCCTGATTTAAAATCTGATTTTTCAAATAAGCTAATTGTTTAAGGTCAAGCGGTTTGGCTTGTTCGGCATAGACCTCAATAATCTTTTGCACTTCAGGATCTAAGGCATCGCGTCGAAAATCCGCTACGACTATCTGAGGTAAGGCATTTTCCGGACATTGATTCTCAATCGCTTTCTCAGCCAACCATACGAAGTCATTTTGTTTTTCTGCTAAATAATCCCGTCCACGAATCTCGTAATCGAGTAAAAAAAATAAATCACAGAGTGGCCCTATACCCGTATGTGGTCCTGGCAAATCGATAAGTGCAAAATGATCCCATCGCAAAACTTCATTATATTGTTCTCGTAAACCCGTTTGAATACATGAAACCACTGGTAAATCGTCGGCGTAGTTATACCATAATTGCTGTATAATCTGTTTTTTTACTTGATTTAACATAGTTTATACCCCTTTGCCAAATTTTGTTATACTCGCCGTATGTATAAAATTGCTACCTATATTCCAAGTGATCATCTTGAAAAAGTCAAACAAGCGATGTTTGAACAAGGCGCCGGCCGCTTAGGAAATTATGATCACTGTTGTTGGCAAATTCTAGGACAAGGCCAATTTCGTCCATTGCTAAAGAGTAACCCTACCTTAGGCCAAAAAGGAAGACTTGAAACAGTTGAAGAGTATTTGGTGGAGATGATTTGTGATGAAAAGGTACTTAAACCGGTTATTAACGCTTTAAAACAAGCCCACCCTTATGAAGAACCGGCCTATGCGGTAGTCCGACTAGAAGAGATAGATTTACCCAGCTTGAAATAATAAAGCGAAATCTCAAGCACCATTTTTATATGAGGAATCAAACTTATGTCTAAAATGCTTCGTGTTTTAGTAACAATTATTGGTGCATTCATTTTACTAGGCCTTGTTGCGATTATCGGCCTAGTTGTCTTTGTTAATCCTAATGATCTGAAACCGCAAATTAATCAAGCTGTTAACAAATACACTGGACGTCAATTGCAATTAGGTGGTGATATTGAATGGTCACTTTATCCTTGGCTTGGATTACAATTAAATGAAGCAAAACTCAGTAACAGACCGGGTTTCGGAGAAAAACCCTTTGCAGAAATACAAAAATTAGATATTCAAGTACGTTTACTTCCTTTGCTTCATAAACAATTAGAAATCGGCAAACTCCATGTCAATGGCCTTACCCTCTTTCTTGTTAAAGATGCACAAGGACGAACTAACTGGCAAGGATTCCTTAATCCTGAAGCAACAACTTCTTCCACACCTAGCACATCAGGCGATACTTTACCTGATAGTTTAAAGCCCTTAGGCTTCGTTGTTGCAGGCCTAGACATACAAAACGGTCATATTTTCTTTGATGATCAACAAAAAAATAAACACTATGAAATATCACAATTACAACTTAAAAGCGCTAATCTTACCGTCAATCAAAGCTCGTCCTTCTCTACTCAATTCAATCTTATTGCTAACGCACCTAAGCTCAATGCGGTGGTCAAACTTGCCAGCAATCTCACTCTAAGTTCTGATGCTAGAAAAATCACCCTGAATAAATTAAATTTCGATACGCTATTAAAAAATTCTACTTATCCCAAAACCGGATTACCCATTACACTACAAGGGAATGCAACACTTAATTTAAATGATCAAAGCTTTGCTTCCGATAAATTTACCCTAACAGTCGCACAAAATAAATTTGTTGGTCGTATTGTTGGACAAAACCTAGTTAACAATCCATCTGTATCCGGTACACTGGCGACTGAGCAATTCAAAGCAGGTCAATTCACTATTCAACAAGTCCAACTTCCCTTCCAATTTAAAAATAATAAACTATCTTTGGATCCGATTACTGGCAAACTTTATCAAGGTAATTATCAAGGCAATGTTACCGTTGACTTTGCTACACAGATCCCACGAATAATCACGCAGAGCCAGTTAAGCCAAATCAATACGCAATCCTTATTTCAAGAATTTGACATCAAAAGTCAGATACAATTAGCTGGTTTAGCCAATATCAATGCCAAACTGACTACACAAGGAAGCGATCAAAATAGTTTATTAAAAAACTTAAATGGGCAAGGTCAATTTAAACTAGATAATGGTGTAATCAAAGGCATTAATTTTTCATATTGGGTAGCGATGGGGAAAGCTTTGCTGAAACATGAAGCCACACCTACCGCTAACACATCGGATACCCCTTTTAATCAATTTATGGGCAGCTTTACCATTAATAACGGAATATTGGCAAATAATGATCTGATTGTTGGTAGCGGCCGCCTGAATATCCATGGTCAAGGTTCCATTGATTTACCACAACAACAAATCAATTATGAATTAAATGCTCAGCCTATCCTAGCCGATGGCACACCCGATGGTATCGCTATCCCAATTAAAATCACAGGCCAATTCAACAATATTCATATTGTTCCTATTCTTGATAAGTTAAGTATTGATATTGTCAAAGAAAAACTTAAAGGTAAGCTACAGGAACAATTAAAAAAGCTAGACCTGAAAAAAATATTTCAATAATGAGTCAATGTGGCAAACACCGCTATTTCAGCTAAACAATTCCAACAATGCGTTATCAACTGGTTTAAATCCTATGGACGCAAAGATTTACCGTGGCAACAAAACAAATTGCCTTATACCGTCTGGTTATCGGAGATAATGCTTCAACAAACACAAGTGGCTACGGTTATCCCCTATTTTAAACGTTTTATTACTCGATTTCCTAATATTGAGACGTTGGCGCAAGCTGAGCTCGATGAAGTGCTGAGTCTTTGGTCAGGATTAGGCTATTATGCCCGCGGACGTAATTTACATCGTTGCGCACAAATGATTGCAAGAGAATACGCTGGTAAATTTCCGCAAGATTTGGCACAACTACAAGCGTTACCGGGTATTGGACGCTCCACTGCTGGCGCTATTCTCTCTTTGGGATTTGCCCAACCCGCAGCGATTCTAGATGGCAATGTAAAGCGAGTATTAACCCGTTTTCATGCACTTAAAGGGTGGCCGGGCTTAAGTGCTGTTAATAAAGAACTATGGGCATTAGCAGAGCACTACACACCCACGCGCCGTATTAAAGCCTATACGCAAGCGATGATGGACCTTGGCGCTTTAATTTGTATCCGCGGACAAGCGAAGTGTACTCAATGCCCTTTACAAAACCATTGTTTAGCTTATACCACAGATAACCCAGCAAATTTTCCAACGCCTAAACCCGCTAAAAAAATACCGACTCGGTCCTTACAAATGTTGCTGTTAGTCAACGAACAACGTGAAATTCTGCTGGAAAAACGGCCTGCCACAGGTATCTGGGGAGGATTATGGAGCTTACCCGAGTGTCCTACTGGCAAAAATGCTAAAGAATTCTCAAAACAACACTATCATTGTGTATCAAAAAAATCGATTCCACAAACCGTTGTCAGACATACCTTTAGTCATTTTCACCTTGAAATAGAGCCGATACTGATATTTGTCAAAAAATGGTGTCCTCCACTGATGGAATCTAACCATATTGTCTGGTATAACGTTGAAAAATTAAAAGAAAAGGGCCTAGCTGCCCCAGTAAAAAAACTCATTCAACAGTTAAACAAAGTTTTATCGCTATGAGCCGAACTATTTATTGCATTAAATTACAAACGCAAACAGAAGGTCTTGATTACCTACCTTACCCAGGCGAATTAGGTCAACGTATCTACCAATCGATTAGTAAGTCAGCCTGGCAACAATGGGTTAACCATCAAACTATGCTGATCAATGAATATCGTCTTAGCACCTTAGAGCCTCAAGCACGAGAATTTTTAAAAAAGGAAATGACGAAGTTTTTATTTGCTGAAGGCGAAAGTGAAGCACACACACCCGCAGGGTTTGTGCCAGCTACTGAGTCTGACAATAGCAAGTCCTGATTATGAGTCCACAAGAACTTAGCGAATTTATTTTAGCGAAAAAATCTAGCTTTACACCTAAAATCGGTATTGTGTTAGGTTCAGGTTTAGCAAGTTTTGCTGATAAAATCCAAGCTCCTGTTTTTATTTCCTATCGCGAGCTTCCGGGTTTTCCTGTCAGTAGTGTAGAAGGTCACCCCGGTCAACTGATACTTGGCTATCTAAATGGAATTCCTATTGTCTGTTGTCAAGGTCGCGTCCATGCCTATGAAGGAATGCAAGGAAAAGACTTTAAGCTTTTTATCCGTACGTTAAAGGTTTTAGGCTGTAGTACGTTATTGATGACCAATGCCGCTGGATCGTTAAACAAAGATTTTAAACCGGGCCAATTAGTATTAATTTCCGATCATATTAATTTCCATCCAAGTAATCCCTTAATGGGAGCCAACGAAACTGAGTTCGGTCCGCGTTTTTTTTCCATGGACGAAGCCTATGATAAAAAGCTTCGCACTATTTTACAGCAAACTGCCAAACAGCTTGATATTCCTTTACCGGAAGGTATTTATATCAGTGTGCTAGGCCCTAGCTTTGAAACACCGGCTGAAATCCGTGCCTTTCGGCATTTAGGCGCCGATGTCATCGGTATGTCAACGGTTCCTGAAGTCATTGTTGCCCGACATTGCGATGTAAAAGTTGCTGTCATTTCTGTTGTTACCAATCTTGCGGCGGGACTCAGCGAAGAACATATTACCCATGAAGGTACATTGCATTTTGCAGCAAAAGCCAGTGAAAACCTAGGTCGTTTACTGGAGACGGCAATAAAACCGCTGGCAAATACCGCTCTTACTTGAAGATAAGTAAATTATACTCCTTATAAATACGAACAACTTGGTTGTGCTGGAAGTACGGTTTCATTAGCCGCAGATTCAAATATACGCTTCGCACTTGAATTTTCGGCTGTGTTGCTACTCAATTCGCAATCCTCATGTATTCTATATACACTGCGGTTGCTCATCGAAACGCCTTGCCGAAAATCCAATTGCTGTGAGTATAGCTTACGCATTTTTTCTAATGCATCACTCATTTTCTCAGGGTTCGATAAGATCGCATAGCCCTTTGGAATAGCCAGCCTAATCTTAGTTTCTTTACAGTCTGCCTCTATATTATTAACCGCACAAAACACCTCTTTATCGGATTCGGACAACTCATTATAAATGTTTTCTATTTGACTATGTCGACATTGATAAAATGCGCTAATCTCAGGTGCTCTAAAAGATCTCATTTTAGAAAAAACCGCTTTTTCTAATAAAATTTCTTTTATTTGCATAAAAATTTTAATGAGCAGAATTTCGCTTTCATCGTCAACAGAAAAATGAGTGGATAGCTTATTTAAGCACATTCTTAAACGATAAATCCCATCCGGTGGTTTATTCGCAAAAATCCCTAAGGTTTTCCCTTTGTTATCCAAATATGCTGCATTAATATCGCTTTTTAACGCTAAAAACCAAAGATATAAATGGGTCAATGCCTGTGTTACCTGTCTACATTTTCCTATCGCGGATGCACTCGCACAACTAATTTTTCCATTTATAGCCTCAAAAGAAACTCTGGAAACAGAGGACAAAATAGGATGAAAATTTCTATATAAAAAAAAAGTAAATGGATCCCGGGTAAGATACGAACATTTCAACCTTCGTGCTATAATTTTTGTACAATCTCGAAGTATTTTTGGCAGCGCTTCATCTTCTGTCCAATCTAAGCTGCTGAGCAAATCATTCAACTGCTTAATACCAGTTGGAACAGACCAATGCGTTTTTTCAGTGTAACGTCGCGTCATTTCCTTAAGATCAATTAATAAATCTCTTAATGGCGATGGTTTTATCATCTGACCCGCTAATCTTTTATAAAGATTTTCTAAACGCGTTAATAATTCGTTTTTATTTTGCTTGAAGACTTTTTTTATTTCTTGACAAAAAAAATCTAATACCTCCTTATTAAATAACTGACAAAAAGTACTGCATAAAGGATCTTTTAACGTCTTATTTTTTAGTGCTTTATCAATCAGCTGACAAGTTTCAACAAATTTTTCCTGTTCACTTTTTTCTGAATCGTTTAATACTATTTGTATCTGCCTTATAAACGTATGAACGTGAACTTTGCTAATAGCAACGTTTACTATTCGATTTAATGGCTCTACAAATCCACACTCCTCCTCTTGATTTAAAGACGTAAAAGAAGTTTCTTGTTCTTGCTGTAGGAAGGTAGTATCTGAAAATGGCAAACGAAAATCTCCTCCATGAAATAACTCATCGTTTAAACACAAAAAATAAGAGTTAGTGACCGATAAGCTTGAATGAAACTAACTCTCATTATAAAATAATTTTTACTGAAGTTTAGGGGTTTAAGCTGTTTAAGCTAATACCACTCTCTATACCAGAATCTCGCGAAAAATCATAGGACTTGGCAACTTTTTCTCTTGGATGGCCTTTAGTGGTAAAAAAACCAGTTGCAGTATAACGCAAATTGACCACAGGACGCGACAGACTTTTATCAAATTGATGCGATAAAATTCTTGCTAAATTTTCATCCAAGATAACTTGATTAACCTTTTTCAGATTAGGATTTTCGAGCTCATCTAACAAATGACTGATTGCTTTTAGCCTTTTTGACCCATAGATATCCTGTTTTGTTATCATATCTTTCATATGAGTTTTTAGATAGGTCACTATTTTCCTCTTAGCCTTGACAGAAAACTCATTCTGTTTGCTACTCTGTTCTGAGACTATTAAACACCGGCTTAAAATTTTAAAAATATCATCAAAAATAGGCGATGCATTGGATTTTTTTATCGCATGCCAAGCTTTTGTTATCTGATCCACTTCTTTTTCCATACAACCTAAATCGGTTTTTCCTTTTACTAACGCTTGCAAAAAATGATTAATTTTTTTCTCATCCGATTGTATAGCAAGTTTATCGATAGCAAAGAGTTGTGAATAACTACTTAAAATTTGATAGACTGGATAGTGTTGTTTTAAATAATTCAGCTTAGCGGGCAGTACCCTTTCTTGACAAATCCTGCTTAGTTGTTCGATGGCTTCTTTAATTGAAATACGTTGGATAGGATAATAACTACCCATTTTTAGCATAAAGTCTTTAAGTCGTTGCTTATGGTCATCACTTAAATCAGAAATAGCTTCAAGCGCCAAATCATGGCTACCTAATTCTACTAACCACTTAATTTTTCCTTCTTATAACATACCCTCACTCAATAATTTATCGGCTAAATACTGCAATATAGGTTCTTGATCACCAAAAGAATAATTTTTTGCAAACAATTCATAAGCTACTTTACTGAGCGCATAAATATCGATAACAGGAAGGCAAGTATAAGTGGGATACGTATCTGAATTCATCCACTCAAGTATCTCTGGTGGAATATATAAAAAGGTTCCTGCCAATTCATTTGACTCATCTCCTATCTTTTTAGCAAAGCCAAAGTCAATAATATTGACTTCTGGCACAGGATTTCCTGGTATAAAATTTACCATAATATTTTCTGGTTTGATATCCCTATGGACTAAACCATTATCGAGGACTTGATGTTGCCATGCTTTAAATAGAGCAAGAAGAAGTTGCAATTTTTGCTCAGTAGATAATTTTTCACGATCAAAAATCTCCCGTAGATCTTTTCCAGGCATCCTTTTAAGCACAGTATAGGCTTTGTTATTATCAAAGGTAGCCGCTTTAGCATGTAGATGGGCAAGCTGCTGAGAAATCTTAGCCTCACCTTGCTCCTCTTTTATGTTTTGTACTTTTACCACGCGTTTCTTTTGCTTAGGGATCGGATGTAAATATTTTCCTTCCAAACCCAGTGTAAGAAACACTGGAAGAATAACTCCAGCCGTTCCCTTACCAAGCACTTTTTCACCGACAACTTCATAACGATAACCTGGCTTTCCCGGTTTTCGCTCTCTAAGCAGAATACTATGTGTTAATAAAAATTCTCTATAACCATTGCCTATCTGAACACTATAAGCATTCTCAGAATCGTCACTTTTTCGAATAAATGTTAGATTGGGATTTTGTTTTATATATTCTGCTAACAGCCGCTCTTCGGGCCATCTCATCTGCAAGGGATCGATCCGTTTTACCATATTATTATTCCTGTAGAGTTATTTAATTTAGCGTTAAATTATAAATAACAAATACTTAAGGAATGCTTAAGAAATACTTAATAATAATTAAAGTTTTAACAAAATAAATAACAAACGAATAAATTTAAATATTAATTATCTCAATTTATCTTATTTAATTATTGGATTGTAAACAGTCTCTAATTATAATAAATAAGAAAAAATAAATAGAAGCAATTAAATATGATAAAAAAATTATTATTTCTCGCCATCACCCTTTTAACATTATTATGTATAACATCTAGTTTCGCACAAACCAATCAAGCTGATTCACAACCCGATGCCTGCGGTATTTTACATAAGGTTATTTACGATATTCATGCTAATCAAACTTTTATAGTGACTGTTACTAAGCAATACCAGTTATTAACCGCAGAAGGCATCAACGACAATAAGCAGTATCAGATTGGATATTTTCCTGATAGCGAAAAAATTGATTGGATCAACGCAACGATTATTCAACCTTCTGGTGCTACTCTACAAGTCCCTAAAGAGAACATTCACATACAATCGGCATTCACCAGTAGCAATGCAGCAAGCCTATCAAACCGACAGCTGATAACGATAACCTTCCCTCAGCTAAGAGTAGGATCAGCTAAGAGTAGGAAGTCAAGTAATTATTCATTATCAATTAACCAGTCATAAACCTTTTCAATTTGGCTTTAATATAGCCGATCAGCCAAACTTCCAGTATCCAGAGAAAAAAAGAATAATTGTATTAAATTTCCCTAAATCACTCGCTCTAACGGTGAGTCAACGCGGTGGCTATCAGGTGAAACGCGCAAAATCAAAAGATAATATTAGAATTGTTGCTGAATTAACTCATCAACCACGACATTATGAGCAAACTTATCGAGCGGCGGATCTCGATATATTACCTTTATTTTCTGCTTCAAGCATGAAATCCTGGCAAGAGATTGGTGACATTTACTGACAAAACTCAAAAGATAAGATAATTGTTAATCAAGAAATTAAAGATCTCGCTCAACACATCGTCGGTAATAAAAAAGGACTTGCCGCCGCAAAAGCCCTATATAATTGGGTGATCAGTCATATCTATTATATTTCTATCGATTTAAATAATGCTGATACTATGGTTCCCAAAAGCAGTAGCGAAAATTTAAATAATCGCTATGGCGATTGCAAAGCAATAGTCGTGCTGCTTCAAGCATTGTACAAAGCAGTCGGAATCCATAGTCAACCTGTTTTAATAGGTTGGAACGACAGCTATAAACCTTTTCCCTCAGCCAATTTGTTGCAATTTAACCACGCCATTCTTTATCTGCCAGATTACAAACAATTTGTTAATTCTACCGATCGTTACGCCCCTTTTGGGGTGTTGGAAAGCGGTCTACAGGGTAAGTTGGCGATTATTGCCAGTGATAAATCTTTAGTTACGCAAACACCGACAGGTAACCCGCAAGAAAATACCTATCAAATTAATCAAGCTATTACGGTACAAGCTGACGGCACCTTGCAAGGGGAAAACCAACTTGAGACTAACGGCACAGTCGACACCGCACTACGTAGGAAAATTGCTTATAATTTAGGTTCTTCACCCTTACAAACTATGGCTAATGAAACTTTAAAAAATACTTTTTACGGCGGGTTTGGTAAAATTTTTATCTCTGACTTAACCCATCTAGATCAGCCATTGACTATGAAAGCAATTTGGCACAGCCCTCAAGCCATCAATATGGAAAAACAATTATTTTTAATATTGCCTCAGGGACTGCAACCTATTCCTATCAATAGTATACGTGATTTAGTTTTTGAAGACCGTATTCAATACCCCATTACTATTACACCCACCTTCTATCGCTGGCATGATACTATTTCAGTTCCATCTGATTATCATATCCAATCACTGCCCCATTCCAGCAAGATAATCAATAGCGCTGGAAGTTATAGCAGTGAATATAAAGTGTTGTCGTCCTCTAAAATTGAACTCATACGGACACTGATTCTTAAAAAAAATTATTATAATCCCGAAGCTTATGAGGATCTTAAAACGATTGCATTACGAGCAGCACATGATGCAAATACTATTTTATATTTTTCGCAAAGTAAGGCTGATTGAAATTTAGAAAAACTGTTGCAAAATGTAATAGAAATTTACTGAATGGTATAACCACCATCAATATTGACTAACGCGCCAGTCATAAATGCCGCTGCCTCACTACATAAGAAACTAACAACACTGGCAACTTCTTCAGGCTTGCCAACGCGTTTTAATGGCAAACGATCCGCTACATTTTCTCTAATAACGTGTTCGGATAGTTGGGTTTTTTCTTGGAATTGTTGAATGACACGTTGGTACATGGGTGTATCAATCGTTCCCGGACAAACGCAGTTAACACGGACGCCATATGCCGCATAATCTAAGGCCGTGCTTTTCGCGAGTTGTGCGATTGCTGCTTTGCTAGCACCATAAATAGCACATTGTTCTTTCGCAATAAAAGCTTGATCAGAAGCCATTAACACAATAGCGCCAAACTTTTGTTTTTTCATTATCGGTAATATCTGTTGCAAGCAATAAATTGTGCCAAATAAATTACTGCCAATCACCTGATGCATCGCTTCTCTACTGCTTTCTTCGATCGTAGCAAATAAGTGCACACCGGCATTACAAAAAAGATAATCGATAACTGAAACTTGCTGCTGGATCTTTAAAATCGCTGTTTGAACTTGCTGGCTATCAGACACATCACAGAGAACATAGATAATATTTTTGCCTTGATAGGCTGACTTTCTTTTATCAAGCACATATACCCTTGCCCCTTCCCGGCTAAATAGCTGTGCTGTCGCTGCCCCTATGCCGGATGATCCTCCTGTTATTATTATTGTTTTATCTTGAAATTTCATCGTACTCTCACTTCAATCTCCTCAAAAGGTGCCGTTTGCAAAAGTTCAATCAAAGCTTGGCGCCATAGCTCTAAAAGTGCGATAAAAGTTACTACAACGCCCATCCTGCCTTCACTCGCTTTAAACAAAGTGGTAAATTCAACACAATTTTCTGAAGAAAGTCTATGCAAAATTTGTGACATCCGCTCACGAATGGATAAGGGCTCTTGCGCGATCGCATGGTGTGTCGTTAATGCCGCACGCGCCAAAACAGACTGCAAAGCATCAACCAAATCCTCCAAATCGAGTGGGGGGAGCTGTGTCTTAGTGGCATCCGGTAATATAGCAAGTTCTGCTTTGGCCATCGCCAAGAAAACATCCCTACCCTGCCTAGGCAATTGATCCAACTCCTGGGCTGCTTGTTTTATTTGTTCATATTCCTGTAAACGACGGATCAACTCGGCACGCGGATCGGCCTCCTCAACGGATTGTGGTGAAACAGGCTTAGGTAATAACAAACGGGATTTAATTTCAGTTAATACCGCTGCCATCACTAAATATTCAGTCGCCAACTCAATTTCTAAGACCTGCATCAATTCGATATAATGCATATATTGACGCGTAACTTCCGCCACAGGGATATCTAAAATATCGAAATTTTGTTTCCTGATAAGGTAAAGTAAAAGATCTAAAGGCCCACTAAAGGTCTCTAATAAGACTTCCAAGGCCTGGGAAGGAATATAAAGATCACTCGGAAACTGGACAAAGGGCTGCCCCCGCACGGTTGCCAACGGCGTCGAAACTGTAGCGATAGTCGTCGATAGGGTATCTGTCATAAGCCCTAGTGTACTGCCTATAAACCAAAAACCCTAAAAAAAAATGATAATAACCCTTGCAGGATAGGGCCTAATATCCGTGCTAACAGTCCACTGGCCAATAATAACACCAAAATCAAAAAACCATAGATTTCAAGCTGATTAAAACGATAGGCCATTGCCGGAGATAATAGACTAGCCACAATTCGGCTCCCGTCTAAAGGTGGCATAGGAATTAAATTCAATAGCATCAATACTAAATTAATCGACACACCAATCTGACCCATATAAGCAAAGGGAGCACTATGAAAAGCCAACCCTAGCTTAGCAACCGCCACCCAGAGAAAAGCCATTCCTAGATTAGCCAGCGGACCTGCCGCGGCGACCAATGCCATATCCCGTCTAGGTCTTTTCAGATTCTGCCAGTTCACCGGTACAGGTTTAGCCCATCCAAAAACAAAGCCACCTAGAAAAAAAAGCAGCGCGGGTACAATAATCGTACCAATGGGATCAATATGTTTAACAGGGTTTAAGGTCAAACGACCTAATAACTTAGCGGTGGGATCACCGAATTTAGACGCCACCCAGCCATGCGCTGTTTCATGCACCGTAATAGCAAAAATCAGCGGAATGATCCAAAGAATTATTTTTTGACCCAAGGAAAAAGCATCCATTATCTAAAGCACTCAAAAAAACTAAAGTATATACCCACTGCACATGAAGTTGCGAATTGGCAACTTCATGTGCTCTTTGCGCAAGAAAATAATGGCATTCAGCTTAACGGCTTTTTAACTGTGGCCTCTTATCTACAGGAGAAACAGTTACGTCTGTATAGTTATCATAAGCAAAATTGTCAATGCCTTTCATAGATTGAGGCTTAGGTTTAAACAATCTTGACAAAAAATGCCTTTGTGGTGACTTTAATTTAAAAGCTTCGTTTATTATCTCTTCAAAAACTGGGTCTTTGAGCATTTTTAAAATGGATGCTTTATCTCTTTCATCAGCACCTTTAAGCTGCGCAAATCTACTATTTAAAGCGCTGAGAAGCTTTTCTTGAATAAATGTTTCTTGCGGATTAGAAGTCTGTGCAAGTGTCTTTAAAGTCTGTTTTAAGTCCTGCCAGGATTTTATATGGGGCGCAAATTCCTCAATTATAATCTCTTGCAAATGTAATTCATTGTCTCCATTAAGATTTTTTAAAATTTTACAAAATATTTTTTCCGAGCTAATCAAGTCACTTAGTTCAGCTTCCACCAACTCGATAAGCTTCTCTTTTGAAGAAGTATTAAAACTGCACTGCTTTAAAACATTAATCAAATCAACTCCTGTAATCTCCGTAAGTTTATCCTTACTCGCAGCAATGATTTGCTTCCCAATCATACGCCCGCTTAATTTTGCTTGCATGATTTTTATACCCACTACTCAGTCTAGGGCAGATAAGTGTAAATTATAAAAATTAAGAATTAATTAAGCGAATATTAACTACGCGACGACTAAGTTTGAAATACAATCCTCTACTTATAAAGATTTAACGAAGTCTTAATAAAACTACTCTATAGTTTAAAATCTATTTTTTTATTTATATTTTAGTTACCAGTTTTATAAAATTAGCTTAAAACTAGAGAGGCCATATCGATGGGACGCAGTAGAAATAATAATAAATTAATTGCAAAACTAGAGATAAATCTATTTTCTTCTTTAGAAGAAACCAACCGAAAATTTACTGAAACCGTTGAAAACAATGCAACAACAGATATATTTAAAAAATATAGGGAAGACTATTCACAAATCGCTGATATTATCTTACGTAATCGACAAAACGGTATAACTAGCCCCTTACTTGAATCCTATTATCTTGAAGCACGTTTAGGAGAATTACAAGCGGCATTAAACGCTTTACCACAAGAACCGTTAACGGAAGAGACTGTCGTAAACAACGATAAAAAACTAAAAGAAATAACAGAATCCTTAGCTAAACTCTATGCAGAAGCAAAAAATTTCTCGGAAAAACAAAGTTTAAATAAAAGAAAAAAACTAACTTCATACTTGATTGCAAGGACTTGATCACTCGAATAGAAAACTACGTTGACAGCTGGGAAATTACTGTTAAAGAACGTCAAGCGATTTACTATTATAATTATGCTTTGTATGTAAAAGAACAAGCTAATGTTCATAGCGCGATTAAATATCTGCAACTATCTCTAAAAAATTATAAGTTCATGCCTGAATCTGAGCAAGATCAAACAATAATTAAGCAGCTTATAAAAGAAATTCAACAAAAGGAATCTAAACTAAGCCAACACCCGAGTAACTCAAACACCCAAAAAAGAAAGGTATTCCCTGCAGATACTCACTTAGAACCCGCTAGCAAAAAACACAAATCAGAGCCCACGATTAAAATAGATTACAGCGTTTCATACGCGCATGAAGAACAAGCAACCCAAATATGGGCAGAAAAAATCAAAAGAAGCCTTAATGAAATCTCCATAGATAATAATGTTTATTTGCGCTACGCTAAATTATTTTTCATAATCGCTAGCCAACTTACTCGCCACACAAAAGAAAGCGATAACCATTACTTACTGACAAAACTATCCTGGTTGAGTATTGCAGAAAACTTAACGGCACTCTCGCCGGTTAAAAATAGTCAACTCAGCGAAGAAATCACTCAGCAAATTTGTCGCTTAACTCAACAGCACCATCGCATCCTAAATCAAATTAGTACACAAAAACGTGCAACCGCTTATCCAACCTATCCAGAATCATATTTGGCAACGCAAAATCTATGTGATTTATTAAGCAATGAAATCCTCGATTATCATTATGGTCTTGAAGCATTCCAACTGCATAAACAAGGTACTCACCTTCTAAGTGCTATACATGAACTAGTAGAAAAGGAGTCTAATGGTTTATCAGCCATAGCCAATACAATGCAGCAAACTAAATCTTCTATCCAATCTATTGATCAAAACGCCAAAAATTTATTCAGCGCTAAATTATTACGTGAACTTTTTAAATTTTACACTTGCCAAGAAAATCAAGAATGGCTGGAAGCAAATAGTCATTTCAAAGGTAATGAAACCTTGTTTTATAATGAATACAATAAACTATTAACCGCGGCGCTAGAATTTGCTAAAAAGACTGGGCCAGAAGGTAAGGAATTAATCACTAAACTGCATCATTCAATCGAGTATCTTTCGCAAATACAAGCTAAAGCTTTACGTCCGTTACCCTGCTCTAGTTTTTTCCAGACCCATACAACCCCAGACTTAGAAACCCTCTTAGAAAAACACTTAAAATTTATTGTGGAATTTCGTAAATTCTCTATTACGCCTGAAGTTCCCTGTAAAAGTTTTTTAAAATTTATACAACAACAATGTAGAGAACAGGTAGAAGCGCAGAAATCAATGCCAATAGCCCTATCTCAATAATGAAAAAATTTACAACTCTGACAGGCGATTTGGGTCTACTCGCGTCTATTTTAAAAATCCTGTAGACTCTACGTGACCTTCTGTTCACCTTTTCTAAAAAGAATCTTCCATGGCCTATCAACATATCAATATCCCAAGTCAAGGGGAAAAAATAAGCGTTAACCATGATTTTTCGCTCAATGTCCCGAATCAACCTATCATCCCTTTTATTGAAGGCGATGGAATCGGTGTCGATATTACGCCGGTGATGAAAAAGGTAGTTGATGTCGCTGTAGAAAAAGCCTATAACGGTCAGCGCCGCATAAGCTGGATGGAAGTTTATGCGGGAGAAAAAGCAACACAAGCCTATGACAAAGAGACATGGTTGCCCAAAGAAACCTTAACAGCCATTCGCGATTACGTTGTTTCCATTAAAGGCCCTTTAACAACACCTGTAGGCGGCGGTATTCGCTCTCTCAATGTGGCCTTGCGCCAACAGCTTGATCTCTATATTTGTTTACGTCCTGTCCGTTATTTTAAGGGTGTACCCAGCCCGGTGTGTGAACCTGAAAAGACCAACATGGTTATTTTTCGGGAAAATTCGGAAGATATTTATGCGGGTATAGAATGGGAAGCAGACAGCCTAGAAGCAAAAAAAATCATTCATTTTTTACAAAATGATATGAAAGTTAACAAAATCCGTTTTCCCGAACATTGCGGCATTGGCATTAAACCGGTCTCTAAAGAGGGTTCACAACGTTTAGTAGCACGTGCTATTCAATATGCGATTGATCAAAACCTTCCTTCTGTCACCCTCGTCCATAAAGGGAACATCATGAAGTTCACTGAAGGTGCTTTTAAAGATTGGGGTTACGCCGTCGCCAAAGAACAATTTGGCGCCGAATTATTAGATGGCGGACCTTGGATGTCTGTTAAAAGTCCAAAAACAGGTAACCAAATCATTATCAAAGACTTTATTGCTGATGCTTTTTTACAACAAATCTTATTACGTCCTGCTGAATATAGCGTTATTGCCACCCTTAATCTCAATGGAGATTACATCTCGGATGCTTTAGCCGCACAAGTCGGCGGTATCGGCATCGCACCGGGTGCCAACCTAAGTGACAACGTAGCCATGTTTGAAGCAACCCATGGCACAGCACCGAAATATGCGGGTCAAAATAAGGTCAACCCCGGTTCATTGATCCTCTCAGCAGAGATGATGCTACGACATATAGGTTGGGATGAAGCCGCTGATTTAATTATTCAAGGTATGGAAGGGGCTATTCAAGCCAAAACAGTGACTTATGATTTTGCACGTCTCATGAAAGAGGCTAAGGAAGTCAGTTGTTCTGATTTTGGACAATCCATGATTAAACATATGCCTTCTAAACACACATCTACTTCTCCTACACCTGCCTAGTTTTATAAGATAACAGTCTAAAAAATGTACAAAGGGTAACGTGCAGACTAATCCAGCAATTATTTTGAAAAAAATAAATGCTGGCTGCCGAAGTGATAGGACCCCCAGCAACAACCATAATGACCCATTATTAATAACGATTATAAATACAAAAATTCGCAAATCCTTAAAATTCAGGCTAGGCTAAAAATAAAGGGAATTTTATTTTTCTAACACATGGACTACCCAGCTGACAAATAACAGTGTCACTCGTTTTATACGAGAAAACACGAGTTTTTATTTGTTTTAGATAAGGAGGGCGTGCCATGTTTAGTAAAGAACTTGAAATTAGTTTAAATTCCATATTTAAACAAGCCCGTGAAAAACGCTATGAATATTTGACTGTCGAGCATTTGTTATTAGCACTGTTGGGAGAACCCTCTGCGATTGCAGCGCTTAAGGCTTGTGGCGCTAATTTAAATCGACTAAAGAATGAACTCAATAATTTTATTGCCGCAACAACACCTTTATTTCCTGCGACTGATCCTAATCTCGATATCCAACCCACGCTGGGTTTTCAACGTGTACTGCAGCGCGCTATTTTTCAAGTTCAATCAAGTGGCAAAACACAAGTTGATGGGGTCAATATATTAGCCGCTATCTTCGGTGAACAAGATAGCCAAGCAATTTACTTTCTTCGCCGTGAAAACGTGACCCGGTCCGATTTATCGAATTATATTTCTCAAGGCCTTCCTAAACTGCAAGAAAATAGTGATGCTAAATTAAGTCAATTTGTTACTGAAGAGGAGGTCAGCATTGAAGGTCCTGGGAACAGTCCATTGGAACTTTATGCCATTAACCTCAATAGTAAAGCGCGACTTGGAAAAATCGATCCGCTCATTGGACGTAAAGAAGAACTTGCACGCGTTATCCAAATACTCTGTCGACGCCGAAAAAATAATCCTTTACTCGTTGGCGAAGCTGGCGTAGGAAAAACAGCGATTGTCGAAGGACTTGCCCAAGCCATTGTCCAAAAAAAGGTCCCTTCGGTACTTTCTCACAGTACAATTTACTCTCTCGATCTAGGCAGTTTACTAGCCGGCACTAAGTATCGCGGTGATTTTGAAAAACGCTTTAAAGCATTATTAGCGCAACTCAAACAAGAACCACAATCGGTATTGTTCATTGATGAAATCCACGTTGTCATTGGCGCAGGTGCTGCCTCAGGCGGGGTCATGGACGCCTCTAATTTAATTAAGCCCTTATTAACCACTGGAGAGCTAAAATGTATTGGCGCAACGACCTATCAAGAATATAGGAGTATTTTTGAAAAAGATCGGGCCTTAGCACGACGCTTCCAAAAAATTGATGTGCCGGAACCGAATACTAAAGAAACACTAGCCATTTTATGTGGACTACGTGATCGACTCGAAGCGCACCACCAAGTTAAATACCGGATGAACGCCTTACGTGCCAGTGTGGAACTTGCCGCACGTTATTTACCCGAACGCTTTTTACCTGATAAAGCCATTGATATTGTAGATGAAGCTGGTGCTTATCAGGCATTACGCACTACTCATAAAAGGAAACCCATTATTGGCATTCATGAAATTGAAACCATTGTTGCCAAAATGGTGCGCATTCCTACGCGAAATGTCTCAGCATCCGATAAGAATAGATTACGTCATCTAGAACAAAAATTAAAATGTCGTGTATTTGGACAGGAACTTGCGATAGAAAACCTCTGTGCGGCAATGAAGCTAACACGCTCTGGTTTAAGAGAAACCAATAAAACGATTGGTTCGTTTCTTTTTGCCGGTCCCACCGGTGTTGGAAAAACGGAGGTAACACGTCAATTAGCCGAACTTATGGGTATCGAATTATTACGTTTTGATATGTCAGAATATATGGAAAGACATAGTGTTTCACGTTTAATTGGCGCCCCTCCAGGTTATATTGGCTACGATCAAGGTGGATTATTAACCGAAGCTGTTAGTAAGCACCCTCATGCGGTTTTATTATTAGATGAAATTGAAAAAGCACATCCTGATATTTTTAATCTGTTATTACAAGTCATGGACCATGGCAACTTAACGGACACCAACGGCAGAAAAACAGATTTCAGCCACATCGTTTTAGTCATGACGAGTAATGCCGGTGCGGAACATTGGAGTCGACAGGCCATTGGATTTGCTGCCGATTCAACTGTCCATGGTGAAAATTCGGCAGCCATTAAACGCGTTTTTTCACCTGAATTTCGCAATCGTTTAGATGCTACGATCTATTTTAATTACCTAAATCCGAGTATTGTTTCGCAAGTAGTTGATAAATATTTGTCAGAATTAGAAGCACAGCTAGATAAAAAGCATGTCAGCTTACACGTAGACAAAACAGCACGGGATTGGTTTGCTAAACATGGTTATGATAAAACCATGGGCGCACGCCCCATGGCCCGCCTAATACAAGAAAAAATTAAAAAACCCATTGCCGATGAATTATTGTTTGGACGCTTAGTTCATGGTGGCCAGCTGCTTGTAACGAGTTCAAATGACAACTTACAATTAATCATTCATGAAAAAGACGTGGCAATTGTTAAGTCCACTCCCGAAAGCCTATCACAAGCGTCTATTGGGCAGGCTTAGCTTTGGAATCAGCTGTCTCTTTACCGCGAAATATAATACGTCCTTTTGTCAAATCATAAGGTGTCATTTCTACCTTGACCTTATCACCTGTCAATACACGAATATAACTTTTACGCATACGCCCTGAAATATGAGCAATAATGATATGCTTGTTTTCCAATTCTACTCGAAATAAGGTATTGGGTAAGGTTTCAATCACCGTACCATCCATAACAATTTGATCTTCTTTCGACATAATTTACCTAAAATAATTCTACGCCTACAAATAAATCGCTATGTTGCCGCAAAAGATGTTAGTTTACAATAACATTGTTTATACTAAACGCCTTAGTTGTAAGGATACCCCTAATGCCTCCACTATCCAAAGTTCACGCGCTGGCTGAGCAAGTCGGCCTGCAACTTAAACAACACCACCTCCAACTGGCAACAGCCGAGTCTTGCACAGGCGGCCAATTAGCGCAAACGATTACGGCTATTCCTGGTTCTTCTGCATGGTTTGAGCGCGGTTTTATCACCTATTCCACACAATCAAAACAAGAATTGCTTGATGTTTCCCCATCGACATTGGCACGTTATGGAGTTTACAGTCAAGAAACCGCCGTAGAAATGGCGAAGGGTGTTTTAAAAAAAAGTCCTGCTACTATTAGCATCGCCATCACTGGCATTGCCGGCCCTGAGGGTGGAACAAAGGAGAATCCGGTTGGTACAATATATTTTGCCTGGGCGGGCCAATCATTTTGTGAATCTTGCGTGCAATTTTTCGCGGGTGACCGTCTAATCATTCGCTACGCCGCCGTAGAATTTGCTTTAAAGAAATTAATTCTTATACAAGAAAGTTATAGAAAGTTGAATCCGTAGAAAAGGGCTGCTAAAGTTTATTTTATAGATAAATACCAGGCTTCCACTATGGATATCGCTTTTATTGAGGCGGATTATTACAAGAAAAATCGGGTTTGGCAGGATAATAAAGAAACCACCTATTGGGCTATTTCTCCATTTAAAGATGGTAACTGTGGTTTATATGCTTTTTCCTGTGGTCTCATTGATATGATTATCACGGACAAATTAAGCTTAGACGCTAAAAAATTTAATGAGTTTAAAACGGTCATTTTAGAAAACTTAATTGAAAACTTTAAAAAAGATCCTGTCTACGTTGAGTTTCTTGCCGAAGATATCTTTAACTTTACAAAAATTTTATGCAAATCTGATTTAAGTTTTTCCGATTTTAAAAGCTTTCTTGCGATACAAACACGTGAGGGCCTGGCTGCAGTTAATTTAGTTTTAGCGCAAGGTTTACGGGTAATCGGCGTCAAACAATATTCACTTCTCACTGAACAAAAATCTAATTGCTTACTACCTGAGGATGAGAGTCTTTTAGAAAACCATACATGGATCGGTGAGGAAATTCTTTCCTCCTTAGCTAATTATTTTGGCATAAGCGTTAAATTAATATACAAAACTAACAATGATATTTTCAGTACCTCACCATCAGAAAACGCAAATCCTACTTTTTCACTATTAAATAAAAATGAACATTGGCATTATCTACTACCTAAAAATCAAACAGACGGCTTAGCTGAAATACTTCCGTTGCAACCTAAGTCGCTTGAACGAAAGAATTCGCAACACCTTTTGCTAAAAAATAACAATCTGCTACAAGAAATAGAACATAAAATAAAATTTTTTAATAAAGAAGCTTTAAATACGTTAGCAAAAAAATTAAAACAGATATTCGACCACTTAAAAAATATTTTTAGTGATACACCCAATAATATGAATGAACTTCGAATTGCTGCTAGGCAGCAAGCCAATACCGCTGTAAAAAATAGTACTGAAATTTTAAATGCCTTACGTCAAGCATGGTACCAACATGCCAATGAATTTGATAAACATTTAAGTAGCTTCGATTTTAAGCAAATCGAAATATCACTGCTAAAAGAACCTCTTGTTATCGATCATTCCGAGGATGCTGCTGTAGCAGCCATTCTACAGAATGCTGAAATTGCTGAATTTTTATCAAGGAATTACAGGACATTAACCTCATTTACCACTAACGTCTCTAAACCCAACCAGGTAAGTCCTGACTATTATAAGTTTTATATTTCCAGAATGTTGCCTGGCATGCCAGTACAAGGTATTACCTTATAAATCTATAGAAAGGTCATAATCCATAATTAAGGGCGCATGATCAGAGAAGCGTTGGTCCTTGTAAATCTCGACCGATTTTACTTTGTCTTTTAAGTTTGGTGTAATAACTTGATAGTCGATCCGCCATCCCACATTTTTATCCCAGGCACGGCCACGGTTAGACCACCAAGTATATTGCTCAGGGAGTTGGTTCACGGCACGAAAAGCATCTACATAACCTATAGAACCAAAAATATGATCTAGCCACGCGCGTTCTTCTGGTAAAAAACCCGAATGCTTTTGGTTTGCACGCCAGTTTTTCAGATCAATGGGTTTATGCGCAATATTCCAATCGCCACAAATAATATACTCCCGTTTTTGTTTTCTTTGTTGCCTTAAAGTAACTTCATAGTCTTTGAGAAATTGAAATTTAACCGCTTGACGTACCTCCCCTGTCGTCCCAGATGGCATGTAAAGTGAAGCAATACTGAGTTGAGAAAAATTTATCTGAATATATCGTCCTTCCTTATCGGCAGATTCCCAGCCCAAACCCATAATCACCTTATCCGGTTTGTGAAGAGTATAAATCGCAACGCCGCTATAACCTTTTTTTTCGGCATCGAAAAAATACGCCTGGTAACCGGGAAGTTGGATAGCTTCTCTTACCTGATTTTCTTGCGCTTTAGTTTCCTGCAAACAAATGACATCGGCTTTTTGAGTTTGCAGCCAAACAAAAAATCCCTTCCTGGCTGCCGAACGAATACCATTCAAGTTTAAACTGATAACACGCATAAAAGATCGTTAAAAAGGTAAATGCAAGCGCGGATCTCTTGCCAATAAAGCTTCGGCAAATAAAGTTTGAATTCGTTTTAAAGCCTGTTCTGACTCCGCTTCAAATCGCAGTATTAAATAAGGGCTGGTATTAGAAGCACGTACTAAACCCCAGCCATCGCTAAATTCTGCCCGTACGCCATCAATCTTACTAGTCGTAGCACCGGGAAATTCAATATCTTTTTGAAAAGCTTCCATAAAACTAAATTTTTTATCTTCGGCAATCGCTAATTTTAATTCAGGAGTATTAACACTGTTGGGTAAGCTAGCAAATAGTTCACTGCTCGTTTGACTTCCTTTTGTTATTATTTCGATTAAGCGAGCCGCCGTATAAAGACCATCATCAAACCCATACCAGCGTTCCTTAAAAAAGATATGGCCGCTCATTTCACCCGCCAATAAAGCACCTGTTTCTTCTAGCTTAGCTTTAACAATCGAATGACCTGTCTTCCACATTAAAGAACGGCCGCCATGCTGTTCGATAACGTCAACTAAGTGTCGCGAGGATTTGATATCGTAAATAATAAGCGCACCAGGATTACGCGATAAAACATCGATGGCATACAACATCAATTGCCTATCCGGCCAAATAATTTCCCCTTTATTAGTCACCACACCTAATCTATCGCCATCACCATCTAATGCTAAACCGATATCTGCACTATGTTGTTTAACCGCACGAATTAAATCTGTCAGATTTTCGGGAACACTGGGATCGGGATGATGATGAGGGAAATGACCATCCACTTCACAAAATAATTCGATGACTTCGCAGCCGAGACGACGCAATAGCTCTGGCGCTACTACACCGGCAACCCCACTTCCACAGTCTACAACCACACGTAAACGTCGTTCTATTCGAATGTCTTTAACAATTCGGTTGAGGTAATCTTCTAAAATATCTACCTCTTTATAACCACCGTTCCCTACCTTAAAGTTCCCTTTTAGAATCCTGGTGTAAAGCGCCGCAATGGTTTCTTCGGATAAACTTTTACCGGCTAAAATAATTTTTAAACCATTGTAATTTGCAGGATTATGGCTAGCCGTCAAAACCACACCGGAATGAGTTTTTAAAGTACGGGTTGCAAAATAAAGTACGGGACTAGGGACTTGACCAATATGGATAACATCGCACCCACTCTCTCGCAATCCGCTATGCAGCGCTTCGATTAAAAACGGTGCCGACAAACGACCATCACGCGCAGTAATAACGCTTCGTTCACCTTGCTCTTGCGCCGCACTCCCTATCGCTCTACCGAGAAGCGCGATAACTTCTGGTGTTATCGTTTCATCGACTATACCTCGAATATCATAAGCACGAAAAATACTTTTTGAAATATTTCTTAATGGAATTTGTTGCATATCAACTCCAATACAACATACACTATTTTATTATCTGCCTTCCTTTCGCGAGAAGATTTTTTGAAGAAAATACCGGCATCCTCTCCTTGAATGACGGTGCGGAAGCTTAGCTTTCGCTTGTCATACAAGCGGTATATACTAACATGGTTTTCCCAACTTACTCACAACTTATTAAATTCATTTTTACCGCATATAGTGGTTGCGTAGAATGTAAACCACATGATATTGTGTTTTCTTGCACTCTAACGTATCCTTGATGTTGTCACCTGTGTTAAAAATAGCTCGATCATACTCGTTGCATCAATCACTACGTTAGAAAGTGCCTTCAAATTATTTTATCCCTAAGGAGCATTCATGAGCGGACTTTCATCCGAACAAGCGACTTCGACCCTTTTACTTAATGCTGAACCGATACCACCCAGTACTGAAAAAGAATATGCGCATCGGCCGCCCTTCATGTTACAAGTTATTAAGCGAAATGGAAAACCGGTTAATTACGATCCTAATAAAATCAGAATCGCTATTACAAAAGCCTTTCTTGCGGTAGAAGGTGGGCAGGCTGCACTCTCAACGCGTATTCACGAGCGTGTTACCCAACTAACACAACAGATCACGCATATATTACAAGAAAGATTACCGCAGGGTGGCACGCTTCCTATTGAAACCATACAAGATCAAGTCGAACTGGTGTTAATGCGTGCCGAAGCTCATCAAGTCGCTAGAGCGTATGTACTTTATCGTGAAGAACGACGAAAGATGCGCGAACAAATCGCCTCACACCCAGGCATTCAATTACAGGTAACATTAAACGATGGTAGTCAACTTCCCTTAGATAGAGAGGAACTTAACAAACGTATTATAGAGACCTGCCAAGATTTACCCGAAGTCAATCCCAGCCTGATTCTGCAAGAAACACTTCGTAATTTATACGATGGCATGCCCCTTGCTGATATTGATAAAGCCTTGATTATGAGCACACGTTCTTTAGTAGAACAAGATCCCAGTTACACTTATGCGGCAGCGCGGTTTTTATTACGAACGCTTACGACAGAAAGCTTAAATTTCCTTGGCATAACTGTTACTACAGATACCCCCGATAGATATAGTCAATACTTTGAACGCTATCTTGACCAAGGTATTGCGTTAGAATTATTGGATCCGCAGCTAAAAACCTTTAACATCGAAAAGCTTAAAGCCGCCTTACTCCCACAGCGCGATCAGCAATTTACCTATCTAGGCTTACAGACCCTTTACGATCGCTACTTTCTACATGCTAATGAAGTTCGCTTTGAATTACCGCAAGCGTTCTTTATGCGCGTCGCTATGGGCTTAGCACTCAAAGAATCGAATAAAGAAGAGCGTGCCATTGAATTTTACAGATTACTATCCTCTTTTGATTATATGGCTTCTACGCCGACCTTATTCAACTCAGGAACTCTACGCCCTCAACTTTCAAGTTGCTTTTTAACGACGGTAGCGGACGACCTCGATCAAATCTACAGCGCAATAAAAGACAATGCCTTACTTTCAAAATTTGCCGGTGGACTGGGTAACGATTGGACATCTGTTCGTGCTTTGGGTGCGCGTATTAAAGGCACCAATGGCAAATCCTTAGGTGTCGTACCCTTTCTCAACGTTGCCAATGCATCCGCTGTCGCGGTTAATCAAGGAGGAAAACGTAAAGGCGCCGTCTGTGCTTATTTAGAAACCTGGCACTTGGATATCGAAGAATTTTTGGAATTAAGAAAAAACACCGGTGACGACAGACGCCGTACGCATGATATGAATACAGCTAATTGGGTCCCGGACCTGTTTATGAAACGACTTATGCGAGGCGAAAACTGGACTTTATTTTCACCCGATGAAACACCGGATTTACACGATACCTACGGACTAGCTTTTGAAGAAAAATATGCCGCCTATGAAGCAAAAGCCGCTCGTGGCGAAATCAAAAATTTTAAAACCCTACCCGCCATCAATTTATGGCGTAAAATGCTAAGTCTGTTATTTGAAACAGGACATCCTTGGCTTACATTTAAAGACCCTTGTAACCTGCGTTCGCCTCAACAGCACTGTGGAACGATTCATAGCTCAAATTTATGTACCGAAATCACACTCAACACATCGCTTGATGAGATTGCCGTCTGTAATTTAGGCAGCATCAATCTACCACAACATCTCACCGATTCGGGCGAGCTGGATCAAATAAAGTTACGTACCACAATCCACACGGCGATTCGTATGTTGGATAACGTGATTGATATCAACTATTATACCGTTCCACAAGCACGTCGCTCGAATCTAAAACATCGCCCTATCGGCTTAGGTTTAATGGGCTTTCAAGACGCACTTTATCGATTGCGCATTCCCTATGCTTCAGAAAAAGCCGTCGCATTTGCTGATCTTTCTATGGAATTAATCAGTTATTATGCCATTGAAGCATCCAGCGATCTCGCTAAAGAACGGGGGGCCTACGAAAGTTTCCAAGGATCACTATGGAGTCAAGGTATTTTACCACTGGATTCTATTACCCTCTTACAAGAAAGCCGTGGCGAATGGCTCAATCAAAACCAAAACGTTACCCTAGATTGGGAACCCTTACGTCAAAAAGTCATAAGCCATGGCATGCGTAATTCAAATTGTACGGCCATTGCACCAACCGCCACTATTTCAAATATCTGCGGTGTTTCTCAATCGATAGAACCGACTTATCAAAATATCTTTGTAAAATCCAATATGTCCGGTGAATTTACCGTCATTAATCCCTATTTAATTAAAGACTTGAAATCGTTAACGCTTTGGGATGCCGTTATGCTGAATGATATCAAATACTATGACGGCAGCTTACAAAAAATTGAACGTATTCCTGAAGAATTAAAGCAACTCTATGCCACTGCCTTCGAAATTCCGGCACAGTGGCTAGTTGAAGCAGGTTCGCGCCGCCAAAAATGGATCGATCAAAGTCAATCATTAAACCTTTATCTGGCTGAACCTTCTGGCAAGAAACTGGATGAGCTCTATAAATTAGTTTGGCTCAAAGGTCTGAAAACAAGTTATTACTTAAGAACCTTAGCCGCGACGCATATGGAAAAAGCTACACTAGAAAAAGGTCATTTAAATGCCGTACAGTCTCAGGCTGTCGATGAAAAAGAATTAGGGCAGAGTTGCTCCATTTTAGATCCGGATTGCGAATCATGCCAATAACCTTTTATAAAAAAACACACATTAGAAACTAGAGAAATTATGCAAACCAAGTATTTTAATTGAGTTCTAGGCGGATTGGCTTTGAGAAGCGGAGTGTACATGCCAGTACATGAGCATCGGAAAAGACAATCCAACAACGAAATCAATTAAAAGACGAAGGTTTTGTAATTATTGTGGAGAATAGCCAATACTATGAATACTAATTCAATAGAAACAGCCGGTTTTACCGGTTTAGAAACGATTGAAATGGGTGCGGCGCGAATACAAGTCGATGACAAAAAAATCATTAATTGCCGTGCTGATCTCAATCAACTTGTCCCGTTTAAATATAAATGGGCCTGGGAAAAGTACTTAGCCGCTTGTGCCAATCATTGGATGCCACAAGAGATTAATATGTCGGCTGATATTGCCTTATGGCGCGATCCTAATGGACTTACTGAAGATGAACGCACGATCATTGAACGCAGTCTCGGTTTTTTCTCAACCGCTGATTCTTTGGTTGCCAATAACCTCGTTTTAGCTGTTTATCGTCATATTACCAATCCTGAATGCCGTCAATATTTACTACGTCAGGCTTTTGAAGAAGCCTTACATACCCATGCCTATCAATATGTCATTGAAAGTTTAGGTATGGATGAAGCACGCCTCTTTAATATGTATCGTGAAATCCCTACTGTCGCTAAAAAAGCAGAATGGGCATTACCCTTTACGCAAAGTTTAGGGGATCCGAACTTTCGTACCGGTACAGCGGAAAATGATCAACGCTTACTTCGTGATCTGATTGCGTTTTATGTCGTCTTTGAAGGTATATTTTTCTACGTCGGTTTTTCCCAGATCCTCAGCATGGGACGACGCAATAAAATGACTGGTACAGCGGAACAATTCCAATATATTTTACGTGATGAATCTATGCATCTTAACTTTGGTATCGATGTCATCAATCAAATTAAACTAGAAAATCCACACCTATGGACCAACGAATTTAAACAATATGTCATTAAGCTCGTTAAAGAGGGCGTGGAACTCGAATATCAATATGCCCTAGATACGATGCCGCGTGGAATTCTTGGCTTAAATGCCACTATGATGTGGGATTATCTACGCTTTATTGGCAATCGACGCTTAGCACAGATTGGTTTGCCCGAGCAATACCCCGGCATTAGCAATCCTTTGCCCTGGATGAGTGAGATCATCGACCTTAAAAAAGAAAAAAACTTCTTTGAAACCCGTGTTACCGAATACCAAACCGGTGGCAGTTTAAACTGGGATTGATACATTGAGGTTGCGAATTCGCAACCTCAAGTGCTTTCCTTAAGATAATTTGCTCCGACCTGGATTTAAAGTTATATTTCTTATGTTAAATCCTAGAACAAAATTATAATTTGATTTAATACTCGATGTTAAGAGAAATCAATCTGAAAGGCAATGGCTTAAGCGCTTAGGGACATTACTTTTTTTATTTCCTTGCTTAGCAAATGCCGATGCTTTACCTAATCTTTTTCAGGTAAAGCAAATACTGATAAAATATCACGATTCTGGTCAATACCATTCGGCCATTCATGACGTAACCAAACGGGCAATGGATTACGTTGAATACAAAGTAGAAAAAAACCGCGCAACCACGCATCCAAAAAAATTAGCTGCCATATTCGATATTGATGAAACCTCTTTATCGAACTATTCCGCGATGGTAAAAATGGATTTTGGCGGTACGCCAAAAGATATCGCTAATCAAGAACAGCTTGCCAGTGATCCAGCCATACTGGATACCTTAAAATTATATAATCTCACCAAAGAAAAAGGTGTGTCGCTATTCTTCGTCACAGGTCGTCGAGAATATCAGCGTCAAACCACGATAAAAAACTTACAATTAGCTGGCTATCAAGGATGGAAGCAACTCTTCATGAAACCCAATAATTATCACCAAAACTCTATCATTTCCTATAAATCAGGCGCTAGGGAAAAAATCAAAGCGCAAGGGTACGGTATTATCTTAAATATTGGCGACCAGGAAAGCGATTTAAAAGGTGGATATGCCGATAAAACATTTAAGTTACCCAATCCCTATTACTTTATTCCTTAAAATAAGAGGCTCACCTTATGATAACAATAACAGAACTGTTAAACGACGAAGAACTTAAAAAAATTGCTGAGTGCTTAAAAAAAAATAGGGATGCACTTAAAAATTTAACACTCGAGCAAGTAAAAGCTGCACTGGCTAATCAACACAGCCTGTTAATTCGCGAAGGTAAAGAGGCTGAATTAAACGAAATAAAAAATTTAATGACTAGACTTGGACCTTTGGATCAAAAAGATTGGCAAGACTCTTGGCCCAACACCCATTCACCTATTTCCTATTTTGTGACAGAAATGCCAGATAATAAACCCTTTTTGATGGAAGCTACCGGCAATATCGACCAACAAAAAGCTACGCTGAACGAAATGACAGAAAGTTACAAAAAAATTACCGGAAAAGAACCCACAACAACTACTTATAACAATCCCGATGAACTGCCAGAAAATCTTAAAGATAGGCTTGCCAATAAACCTTTCCCCATGACCGTAATGTGCTTCAACTTTGCAGATATAAAACAATTACAACAATTTCATAAGGAAACTGTAACTCCGTTGATAAATGAAGAAAAGATTAAGCTCATTAACAATGCCCCGCAAAAATCTCCTGAACCTGAAATTCAAACCAGCGAATCACCTAGACTTACCTTTAGGTAAGAAAAAACGTAGGGAAAGCCGACAGCGGCTTTCCCTAATGGTTAGTTTTCGTTACCACACTTAAAAAATACAACATGGCTGTTAATGCACTAATCCAAAAAGGGATTGGCCAATCGGTAATAAAGGCTAAAATTATCCCTATCCACACCGCTAAAATACCTAAAAAAACCGTTAAAAATAGGCCGCTGGCAAATCGATGTGCCCAATTTAATGCCGCTGCGGCAGGTCCTATTAATAAAGTAAAGACAAGAAGTATGCCCACCACTTGACTGGCGATGGTAACCGCCACGGCAGCGATAATCATAAATAAGATAGAAATAAAAGATAACGATACACCTTTGGCTTCGGCTAACTCGGGCTCTAAACTAGAGAATAATAAAGGTCGAGCTATCACACCGAGCGCTAGTAAACTTATTATGCAACACAACAACATCATTTTTATTAAATGCGACGAAACCCCTAAAAGATTACCAAATAAAATAGTCATCGCTTGCGCAGCATAGTTCATGTAAAAATGTAAAAATAAAACTCCTAAACCTAAGGCAAACGCCAAAACAATCCCAATCGCAACATCACTTTTACTCATGCGATGGCCTAAACCGCCCATCCCTATGGCAGCCATTATTGTTAAAAGCAATTGCCCTGCCAACGGGCTTAAACCAACCAGTCCAGCACCTGTTGCACCCGCAAAGCCAATGTGTCCCAATGCATGTCCCGCAAAGGCAAGTCGCCGAATCACCATAAAATAACCCACGACACCGGCCAGGATAGCGGCAATGGTTCCAGCCACTAAGGCATTACGCAAAAAAAGATATTCAAATTGGGAAATGATCAAGATCGGGTCGGCAATGGTTAACATGTTGATGAAGTCCAGTCTCTTTATTTATCACAAAAAGTTGTTGCTCATAATGAACAACATGAATTTCTTTATTATAGAGGTCACTCAATTTTTCGCTGGTAATAATTTCATTGACTAAGCCAATCGCCGCTTTACTCTTCGCTAAATAAAGCACTCTATCAACGCTACTTAACAGGGGATTAATATCGTGCGATGTAAATAACACCGTAATACCTAACTCCAAGCGAATAGTATTAATCAATGACACTAAATTTTCTTGATGGTACGGATCAAGATTCATTAAAGGTTCGTCTAATAGCAAAATCTTAGGTTTATTTAACAAGGCCTGGGCTAACAACAAACGTTGACGTTCTCCTCCCGATAAAAGTACGTACGGTTTAGTCATCAGTTTTTCTGCTTTGACTAGTTGGATAACACGCGCTAACTCTTGTTTTTGAGACCTTGTCAAAACCGGCAAGCCCCATTTAAAACCATTTAAATTAGCCACCAACCAAGCCATGGCATTGAGAGAACTATTCACTACGCTTTGCCGAACTTGCGGCATATAACCGATCAGAGAAGATCCCTTTTGCACAGCTTGGTTAAATAGTAAAATTTGGCCTCGTTTTATAGGAATTAAACCTAATACCGCACGCAACAAAGTACTTTTACCCGCCCCATTCGCCCCTAAAATGGCGATAAACTCACCCTCTTTAATATCGGCAGTCAGATCATGGAAAATAGTACGTTGTCCATAAGCCAAACACAGTTGTTTAAATACGAGGCTATCCATGCAACGCCTTATTTAATTGATCTAACTGTTCCTCCATCCATTCCGTATAATTCATGGTATTAAGCGGTTGGGTTTCTGTAACGCCAATCACAGGAATAGAACGTTCTTTTGCAAGTTGCAATAATTGCTGAATCAGAGGACTATTCACCTGTTTATTATAGAACAAAACTCGGACAGTTCGCGCTTGTAAAGCGTTTTGAAAAACCTGCACTTGCCGTGGACTTGGATCAACGCCATTCATCATACTGATTTGGAAAGCAATGCCCTGCATATCAAAACCCAACGCCTTAGCCATATAAGCAAATACGGGTTCGGTAGCAATAACCTTTACATTCTGTGTACGCGGTTTTAATTGTTGGATTAAACGGGTTAAACGATGAGATCTTTCAATAAATCGATGATAATTCGCCCGATAAATTGTTTGATGACTCGGATCTTTGTTAATGAAATAATTCAGTAATGCTTTTGCATACACCGGCATTGTTGCTGGATCGTACCAGATATGCGGGTTATCGCCTTCTTTTTTATTCATTAATTGGCCAACACATATCACTGTTCGTGTTGGAACTTTAGCAACACCTAATAAACCCTGCATCCAAGAATCATAGCCTAAACCATTGAAAACAATCAGATCGGCCTGTCCTAAACTTTGCGCAATACGAGGACTTACACTAAATAAATGCGGATCTTGATCCGGCTGGCTCATGATACTTTTAACTTGGACGTAATCACCTCCTATCTCTTTAGCCACTGAGCCATAAAAATTTTCAGCCGCTACAATAGAGATCGGTTCGGCCATCACCGGTTGATAGAGAAAAATCCCTAACAAGACGCCAAGAACTGAATAAAATTTAAACATCACTTAATACTCTCTGCTTTTTTGTTTCACTTCTAACTTATATGAAAACGAGTAAGTCATTAGCAAGTTTGGAAGGAATCGTTATACTATAGCAAAGCTGTCAAGTGAGATAATGAGATTATATGGGAAAAATTATTGCGGTTGTGAATCAAAAAGGTGGTGTAGGTAAAACCACGAGTTGTATCAACCTCGCTGCATCCCTCGCTCGGCTTAATCAAAAAACACTTTTAATCGATTTGGATCCACAAACCAATGCGACAACAGGTAGTACGCTGCAAAAAGAATTCTCTGCTACCATTGCACAGGTACTATTAGGTGAGACGCCCATTGCGGAAAGTCTCATCACCACGCCTGGTCAGTATACGCTGATCCCTGGTTCCGGCGCGCTTACCCAAACCGAAATTCAATTGCTACAAAAGCAACACCGCGAATACACGCTTAAAAAAGTACTTACTCCGATTGTCGCTTCTTACGATACTATTCTATTAGATTGCCCACCTTCACTCAATATATTAACCGTTAATGCGTTAGTCGCCGCCGATTCCATCATTATCCCAGTCCAATGTGAATACTTTGCACTAGAAGGGCTCAGTAATTTAATGAATACACTGCAAAGCATTCGCGCCTCTGCCAACCCTTCTTTGCAAATTCATGGTCTACTACGAACCTTGTTTGATAGTCGAAATAGTCTCGCCAAACAAGTTTCTGAAGAATTATTCAAACATTTTAACGATAAGCTATATACAACAACAATTCCACGCAATATACGGCTGGCTGAGGCGCCCAGCCATGGCCAACCCGCTTTATTATATGACCCCAACTCTAGCGGCAGCCAAGCTTATCTAAATCTGGCCAAGGAAATTTTAGTACGGGATGGACATGATGCCAGTGCTTTCGTAGAATCAAGCACTTTCGTGCCCGCCACGTCATTTTTAAAAAAACGCTCCAAACACGAAAAATCCTCGTCGATTGAACAGGTAGTATGATGAAAAAATCCCCTTTAGGTCGCAACCTCGGCGCACTGTTAAGTGGCCAACCTTTTGAAGATTTAATACAAGCACCCACGCTTGCCAAAGAAGAACTACGTTATTTACCGATTGAACACTTGCAAGCCGGACGCTATCAGCCTCGACGCGAGTTTACTAAAGAGGCATTAGAAGAACTCGCTCATTCTATTCGTACTCAAGGCATTATTAATCCTATTGTCATCCGCCCTATTAAGGATAAAAAAAATCCTTATGAAATCATCGCTGGTGAACGTCGCTGGCGCGCCGCACAATTGGCGCAACTAACTGAGGTACCGGTTTTAATCAAAAAAATTTCTGATGATGCCGCACTGGCCATCTCTTTAATCGAAAACATTCAACGCCAAGACTTAAATCCATTAGAAGAAGCCGAAGGGATACAACGGCTTATTCAAGAATTCAAGATGACCCACCAACAAATTGCCGAAACACTGGGGCGTTCACGAGTCGCCATTACTAATTTATTACGCTTGTTAAATTTAGCACCACCCGTCAAGCTTTTATTGCAACAAGGCCAGCTGGAAATGGGTCATGCCAGAGCATTGCTCAGTTTAGACGCTGACATGCAAATCCTAGCGGCAGAAAAAATCATAAAAAACAAACTTTCTGTTCGCGAAATAGAACGCCTTGTACAAAACGGATCGTTCAATACCCCAACAAACACTATCGGGTTAAAAATAGACACCGATGTACAGCAATTACAGCGGAATTTATCCGATAAATTAGGCGCTAAGGTACTTTTTAAACAAGGCTTAAAAGGTAAAGGCCAACTGATTATTCACTATAATAATTTAGAAGAGCTGGATGGTATTCTCGCACATATTCACTAGAACGTGTCGTCCTAATGCAGTTTATCGACAGCCAGTTACTCCATTAGAGCCATAATAAAAATGAATCCTTTATTTTCCGTCGTATTAACCACTTATAACCGCAGTCAGTTTTTAGCACGTGCTATCAGTAGCGTATTACAACAGACTTTTACCGATTTTGAACTCATCATTGTCGATGACCATTCTACCGATAATACACAACAAATCGTAGCAGAATTTTCAGACACTTGTATCACTTATATCCAACAAACAAAAAATCGAGGCGTATCAACAGCACATAATTACGGGCATTCAGCTGGCAAAAGGAGAATATATTTGCTTTTTAGATGATGATGATGACGAGTATTTACCTGATTTCTTAAAAGAAATTGATAATTTTTTAAAGAAGAAAAAAGAACCTTTTATTGGTTTTATTCGTGTCGGGGTAGTCAATGTCTACGCTCGAAATAATATTAGTCACTATATAGAAACGCAACTATGGCATTTTGAACAAGAAAAAAATCTATTATTTTTATCTAACATGCCCTATACAGGCCTTGTTTATCATCGTCTTTGCTTTAAACGTGTAGGATTATTTAATCAGAAATTTAACTTCGCCGAAGATTTAGATCTTGTTTTTCGTATCTTAGAAGCCAATATGTGTTACGCCTCCATCCCAAAAGCACTGATTAATATTCACATACATGAACAGGCTAGCTTAAGCCGCTCCGTCGATCTTGCTTATAGGGCAACCAACCTAGGGCGCTTTTTACACGACCATGATAAATTTTTAAGCCAACATTTATCCTTATGGCTTTGCTGGCAAAGCAGCTTAGTCGGTGATTATTATCATAGCGGAAAAAAACAACAAGCGCGAAAATTAGTGTTACGTATCTGCAAAAAAAAATGGTTCTCACCCAAAATCTGGGAGTTATTTCTGCACTTTGAACTTCTAAAGCCTTTGAAATCTATCATAGGAAAATTATTTAAATAAATAAGGGATACCGACCGTCATTGCGAGTGCCGTAGGCGTGCGGCAATCCAGGCAATAAAAAATATGAAACAACCTGCTGTTTATATTATTATCAATAAAAAGAATGGAGTCCTCTACACCGGAGTAACGTCGACGCTAATTAAAAGAATCTATGAGCATAAAAAAGGGATAATCCAAGGCTTTACTAAAAAATATAACTGTAAATTATTAGTATTTTACGAATTACATGAAACAATGGGATCAGCCATCATCAGAGAAAAACAAATTAAGGCGGGCTCTAGAAAAAAGAAACTACAGTTGATAGAAACGATAAACCCAGATTGGGCAGATTTATATGAAAAAATTATATAGGGTGTGTTCAGTTACGGGAGGATGAGGCAGAAAACATACGCTTTGTGACCATCATCGGGCTAAATGACGACACGCCCTAGATTGCCACGCGCCTACGGCACTCGCAATGACGATAGGTATGTTTATTAACGCTTAATTTATTGAATTTAATATGCGACCTTTATTTTCTATCATCTTAACCACTTATAATCGCAGCCAGTTTTTGCCGCGCGCTATCGGTAGCGTCTTACAACAGACCTTTACCGACTTTGAACTCATTATTGTCGATGACCACTCTACTGATAATACTCAACAAGTCGTTGCGGAGTTTAGCGATAATAAAATAATTTATATTCAACAACCGCGTAACCAAGGTGTATCTGCCGCCAGAAACGCCGGTATCCAAAAAGCAAAAGGCGAATATATCTGTTTCCTAGATGATGATGACGAGTATTTACCCGAGTTTTTACAAGAAATTCAGCACTTTTTAAAAAAGAAAAAACAATCCTTTATCGGTTTTATTCGTGTCGGCATCGCTAATTGTTTTACCGCTGATAATCTAGCGACAGGCAAAGAAAAAATAAAGACAGAAGTATGGCATTTAGAACAAGAAAAAAATCTATTATTTATCACGACAATGGCCTATGTCGGACTTGTCTATCATCACCTTTGCTTTGAACGTGTCGGTGATTTTAATCCACAACTGAATTTTGGCGAAGATCTCGATCTCGTTTTTCGCCTACTTGATGCAGGCATAGGCTACGCCTCCATTACCAAGGTGTTAATTAATATCCACATACATCAACAACCCAGTTTAAGCCGTTCAATCAATAATAGAGAGAAAATAAAAAGCTTACAGTTTTTTTTATTTATCCATGATAAATTTATTTATCAGCATTCCTATTTATGGTTGTATTATTACACTAAACTTTGTGGGGATTACTACCGTATCGGTGAAAAAAGCCTAGCCAGAAAATTAGCCCGTAGTGTATTCAAAAAATGCTGGTACTACCCTAAGTTATGGGAAGTATTTCTTAAATTTGAATTCAGATCCTTAAAATCAATCTTAGCTAAATCATTGACTGCCTGAGTAATAGTAATTACCCTGTTTAATATAGAATAGGACATTTAACGTAATAGAAATTGCTATGAAAAAACAAACGGCGCTTTATCCACAACACCAAATAGCCGGTGCTAAACTCGTCGATTTTGCTGGATGGGCTATGCCGCTGTCTTATCGTTCGCAGATACACGAACACCATGTCGTCCGACAGGATAGTGGTGTATTTGACGTTTCGCATATGTTAGCTATCGATATTTTTGGCGAAGATTCAGTGCCGTACCTAAGCTATTTATTAGCGAATAATCCACAACGCTTAACACCTGGCAAAGCGCTCTATAGTTGTTTGTTAAACCATGATGCCGGTATTTTAGATGATTTAATTGTTTACCAACTCGATGAACAACACTATCGCATTGTCGTTAATGCCGGTAATCGCGAACAAGATAGCCATTGGTTAAAAACACAGGCTGAACCATTTAACAAACTTGTCATCAAGGAACGTACTGATCTGGCCATCATAGCTATTCAAGGACCACATGCGCGCAAAAAAGCTCACCATGCCTTTAGCCAAGCACAACAATCACTACTTGAAAATCTAAAACCTTTTCACTGTATAGAACAAAATGACTGGTGTATTGCTAGAACCGGTTATACGGGTGAAGAGGGCTATGAAGTGATGCTGCCTAATCATCAAGCAGAAAGCTTTTGGCAACATTTATTAAAGTTGGGTATTTCTCCTTGCGGACTCGGCGCACGTGACACATTACGCTTAGAGGCAGGATTTAATTTACACGGCTCAGACATGGATATCACAACGACACCGCTAGAATCTAATTTGGCTTGGACAATTGGCTGGGACCCCAGTGATAGAAACTTTATTGGCCGTCAAGCATTAACACAGCAACGGGAAACTAACCCGTCACGTAAACTGGTAGGCTTAATTCTTGAAGAAAAAGGTCGGCTTCTACGTAATCATCAAAAAATAACTCTACCCGGAGGTGGAGAAGGTGAAATTACTAGCGGCGGTTATTCTCCAACCTTGGAACGTTCTATTGCTTTTGCCCGAATACCTTGGTCCTATAATGAAACCTATTGTCAGGTCACCATGGGAAGCAAACCGCAGCACGCAAGAATTATCAAACCACCTTTTGTACGGAAAGGAAAAAAAGCATTTGAAGACACACCCTAAGATTTAAATTGATATTTATAAGAGAAACATCAGCTTATGAAAAACAACCTAAAAGATTTAAAATACACTCCCACCCATGAATGGGTTAAGTTAGAAGAAGCTAACACGGCCCGTGTTGGTATTAGCGATGAGGCACAAGCATTACTCGGTGATATTGTCTTTGTCGAACTCCCTGAATTAACAAAAGCGGTAAAAAAAGGCGATGGGGTCTGTGTAATAGAATCGGTAAAGGCAGCGGCTGATGTGTATGCGCCACTGTCTGCTGAAATCATTGAGATAAATTCAGCATTAAGCGATAAGCCTGAGCTTATCAATTCGGATCCCTACGGCGAAGGCTGGCTCTTTCGCATTAAATTTTCTGATCCCCAGGAATTAGAAAGCTTATTAACAGTTGAAAAATACCAACAACAACTTGCTGTTGAGACACACTAACATGCCATTTATTCCGCATACCGATGTTGAAGTCCAGGAAATGCTTGCCACGATTGGTGCACATAGCATCGATGATCTATTTGACGAAATTCCTGCTCATCTTAAAAATACCACGTTAAAAGGTATCCCCACCGGATTGACTGAGATGGAGATGGCGCGAGTCATGCGCGAACGTGCACAAGAAAATAAACACGGGCTTTGTTTCATCGGCGCCGGTGCCTATGAACATCATATTCCAGCAGCGGTTTGGGATTTGACAAGTCGTGGTGAGTTTATGACAGCTTATACACCCTATCAGGCGGAAGCCAGTCAAGGAAGCTTACAGCTTATCTATGAATACCAGACCATGATGAGCAGTCTTACCGGAATGGATTATTCCAATGCATCACTTTACGATGGCGCCTCAGCACTGGCCGAAGCGATTTTAATGGCCGTTAGAGCCAATAAACAAAGCAAATCGGCACGCATTTTAATCCCTAAAACCTTACATCCCTTTTACCGGCAAACACTGCAATCCGTTGTTACCCAACAAACAATCGAACTTATCGATGTGCCTTATGGGGAACAAGGAAACATCCCGCTAAGCACCGTTGAAGCTTGGAATAAGCAAGACATCTGCGCCTTAGTCATTCAACAACCTAATTTTTTTAGCTCATTCGAAGCAGTGGATCAATTAACTGATTGGGCACATGAACGCAATATTTTTGTCATTGCTGTTACCAATCCTATTGCGTTGGGATTACTCAAAGAACCAGGACAATGGGGAGAAAAGGGAGCTGACATTGTCTGTGGTGAAGGCCAACCATTAGGCATTCCATTGGCTGGTGGCGGACCTTATTTTGGCTTTATGTGCTGTAAAAAAGAGTGGGTACGTCAAATGCCAGGTAGAATTGTCGGACGCACGATAGATAAAACGGGAAAAACAGGGTTTACCTTGACCTTACAAGCCCGCGAACAACATATACGCCGTGCTAAAGCGACTTCAAATATTTGTACCAATCAAGGGCTATTAGTCACCGCCGCTACTATTTATATGAGTTTATTAGGTCCCACCGGTTTAAAAAAAGTAGCGCAAACTTGCCATCAAAATGCACAACAACTGGCAAAACAATTAACGGACATTCCTGGCGTTGAATTTATTTTCAACACGCCTTTCTTTCATGAATTTATTATTCGTTTACCAAAACCTGTGAAAACAATATTGAAGGAACTCGCTAAGCTTGGCATACAGGGCGGATTGGATCTTTCTGAATTATACCCGGAATTAGGCAATGCATTATTGGTCTGTGCCACTGAAACAAAAACTCAGCAAGACTTCGCGTTTTACCAACAACAACTTTCACATTTATTAGCTTGATAGAAATTTATGCTTATTTTTGAACTTAGCCAACCCGACCGTATTGCCAAAGCGCAAATTCCGCTAAGCCATCATCCCTTCATTTCTTCTATTCCTGAAGGTTTACTACGAAAAACTGAACCGCTGTTGCCCCAGATTTCAGAATTACAAGCCGTACGCCATTTTACGCGTTTATCACAAAAGAACTTCTCGATCGATACCCATTTTTATCCCTTGGGTTCCTGTACGATGAAGTATAATCCCCGCGGTGTACATCGCTTAGCGTCCTTACCGGAATTTCTTAATCAACATCCCTTAACAACGGAAGAAAATTGTCAGGAGACCTTGCGCTGTCTATTTGAGTTTCAAGAAATTTTAAAAGAAGTCACGGGAATGTCCGGTGTTTCGCTGACTCCGATGGCGGGTGCACAAGGTGAATTTGCTGGTGTGGCCATGATTAAGGCTTACCATGAAGCGCGTGCAGATACACAGCGTACTGAGTTTCTGGTTCCGGATGCGGCACACGGCACCAATCCTGCTTCTGCAGTGATGTGCGGTTATCAGGTTCGTGAAATACCGACAAATAAAGAGGGTGATGTCGATCTGGCCGCTCTAAAATTGGCAGTAGGCCCACAAACGGCTGGTATTATGTTAACCAACCCTTCTACTTTAGGTGTTTTTGAAAGACAAATCGAAGAAATTTCCAAGATCATTCATGAAGCCGGTGGTTTGCTTTACTACGATGGCGCTAATCTCAATGCGATTTTAGGAAAAGTCAGGCCCGGTGATATGGGATTTGATGTCATGCATCTTAACCTGCATAAAACATTTGCCACACCCCACGGAGGTGGTGGTCCTGGCTCAGGTCCTGTTGCTGTTGGAGAACGTCTACTACCCTTTTTACCACTACCTACCGTTACTTATGAAAATAATTTTTATCGTTGGCTAACTATAAAAGATAGACCACAAAGTATCGGTCGTTTATCCGCATTTATGGGTAATACTGGCATCTTATTACGCGCCTATTTCTATGCGCGCTTTCTTGGCGACGAAGGATTAAAGCGTGTTGCAAAATTTGCCACACTGAATGCTAACTATTTATTAGTAAGACTTAAAAACATGGGTTATATCCCCGCATTCCCACAGCGACGGGCTAGCCACGAATTTATTTTGACATTAAAAAAACTTAAAGAAGAACATCATGTCACGGCAATGGATATAGGCAAACGTTTACTTGACTATGGTTTTCATGCACCAACCACCTATTTTCCTCTACTCGTTGCCGAATGTTTATTGATCGAGCCAACAGAAACTGAATCAAAACAAGAATTAGATGCCTTTATTCTGGCGATGGAGACTATTTTACGCGAAGCCAAAGAAAATCCAGAAACATTACGCAATGCCCCGCATTGTTTACCTGTAACACGTTTAGATGATGTTAAAGCGGCACGTGAATTAGACTTAGTTTGGAATTAATTCTATCCCTCTGCTTAACACCTACATTAACCTTATTAAAAATACAATAGGACATTTTTCCAATATTTTTTTCTGATATCTTTAGATAAAATTAATTAGCGTGGAATGATAGTGAGGAAGCTTTGCTGATCCCCGTCATATGGCGAGAAATAAAAAAAATAAATATATAATATAAGGAAATAAATAATGGCGGCAGTTATGAAATTTGATACCTTAGCATGGGCCAAAAAGCTCGAAAAAGTTGGCGTACCTTCTGAGCAAGCAGAGGTACAAGTTGAGCTAATTTTCAAAGCAATAGATGACAATACTTGTACAAAAAATGATCTTAACAATTTAGAAAATAACATTAAGATAAAGTTATTTGAACAAGCGAGTCGCTATGCTCATGAAAAATTTTGGCCATCGTGTCCCCAAAATTAATTCGCATCACGCGACTGAAATTAGGCCGCGATTCGTCCTGCGTC
>CAYQIM010000064.1:0-51299 GCA_964417555.1 Rickettsiella sp.
TGCCTGAATTCAAGTCTATTCCTGTTGATGAGCGTCCTAGCTTTCACGAGATTCGCTCATTAGGGATTTCTGAATACGAAAAAAGTGGAATTGATGCTCAGACCTTAGCGGGTCATAAAACCAGAGCGATGACAGATAAATATAAAGAAGGACATGAGCCTAAGTGGACAGAAGTAGAAGCAGGTTTAGAGCTGCCTGTAGCACTTACTCAGAAGAGAATAATTTCTAAATAGTTTTGACAAAATATTGACAAAGGTAATTGTAGAAATATTTAAAAACTATGTAACTGATTGATTTTAGAGGACTTATCTGGTGGGCCGTGATGGGGTCGAACCATCGACCAATAGATTAAGAGTCTACTGCTCTACCAGCTGAGCTAACGGCCCAATAATGGGGTGAACGATGGGGATCGAACCCACGACAACCGGAATCACAATCCGGGGCTCTACCAACTGAGCTACGTCCACCATTAAACCCATATCTTACTAGGAATTGGCGCGCCTGGCAGGATTCGAACCTGCTACCCTCGGCTTAGAAGGCCGATGCTCTATCCAGATGAGCTACAGGCGCTTTCTGTGAGGCAATTCCAAAAAATCCGTATGGGATAGTATTAAATAACTCTTCAAGTTTGATAATTTACTTCCAAGATGGATGAATGCTCTAAAATTTGGTCGGGGTAGAGGGATTTGAACCCCCGACACCCTGCTCCCAAAGCAGGTGCGCTACCAGACTGCGCTATACCCCGATGTATTGGCAACTGCCAAAATCGCGGGTGATTCTAACAGTTTCTGAAGCTTTCAGCTAGCCTGTATAAATGTTGTTTTGGTCCAATGCGGTAAATAGGTATTAGCTCTTTTTTCTCTGACTTTTAAGGATGTGTAAAGTAAGTATTGGAAGTTGAAAATACGCATTTAAGTTTAAATACAATGATTAAAGCATTACAGTTCAAAAATCAAGGCTTTCACCTGTGTTACACTAAAGAATTTAGGTGAAAATGGATTCCTAAATTTACTGTTATTTATAATGGGGACTTCATGTCCGTATTTCCACAATTTTCTCTATTAACAAGCCGGCGGTTCTTGCCTTTATTCGTCGTTCAATTTTTTGGGGCATTTAATGATAATGTTTTTAAAAATGCCTTAATTGTTCTTATTACGTATCAATTTCTCTTGCAATCAAAGTTGTGGCAGCAAATTTCAGTTACCTTGGCAGCAGGATTATTTATTTTACCCTTCTTTTTGTTTTCTGCATTTGCAGGACAATTGGCAGATAAGTTAAGTAAGAAGCGTTTGATTATTTTTATTAAAGCTTTTGAATTAATTTTCATGGGTTTAGCTTCTTTGGGCTTTTATCTCCATGCTTTGGGTTTACTAATGCTGACGCTATTTCTTATGGGGACACATTCCACTTTTTTTGGACCTATTAAATATGCGATCTTGCCGGATCTTTTACGAAATAATGAATTACTAGGGGGAAATGCACTGATTGAAGCCAGTACATTTATAGCTATTTTACTGGGAACATTATTTGGAGGACTGTTAATTGTAACCCATGCAGGCATTACTTGGGTTTCAATTATTATGCTTTCCTCCTCTGCAATAGGATTATTAGCCAGTTTATATATGCCCGTTACACCTAAAGCAAATTCTAATCTAAAAATTAACCTGCGTTTTTTTCAAGCAACCTTTGATATTATTAATGCCGTCAAAGCAGAAAAACAGGTTTTTTACGTTATTCTAGCCATATCGTGGTTTTGGTTGATCGGGGCTACTTTTTTAACACAATTTCCGGGTTTTACTAAAAATTTCCTCCAAGCGAATGCGAATATCGTTACACTTTTCTTAGGTATTTTTACAGTTGGGGTTGCATTAGGTTCGCTTATTTGTAATCGATTATTAAAACAGCAGATAAGTATGCGATGGGTTCCTGCAAGTCTTTGGTTAATGAGCTTGTTTATTATCGATTTATATTTTGCTGCGGGTCATCTACCATTACAGAATACACAAACTTTAATAGGTTTTAGTCATTTTTTTCATTTGATAAAACATTGGCGGATTTGTTTAGATTTACTGGGCTTATCACTGAGTGCAGGTATTTATATTGTTCCACTTTATGCACTAATCCAAACGGATACAGCAAGCGAACATCGTGCCAGAAGCATCGCAGCCAATAATATTATTAATTCTTTATTTATTGTAGTCGCTAGCTTAATTACTTTATTTTTATTTAAGATCGATTTAACCGTTACCCATATTTTTTTATTATTAGGGATAATTAATTTAATTTTCGCTATTTTTTCTATTTTTATTATTCCTGAGGGCTTTATAAAACCATTATTACGCTGGATGCTTAAACGTTTGTACGACATCCAATTGACTGGTTTTGAACATTATAAAGCAGCAGGTGACAGGGTCGTTATTGTAGCGAATCACACCTCTTTTCTCGATGTGGTGCTTCTCTATGCGTTTTTGCCCGATGCGCTTGTATTTGCTATTAATCGATTTACCGCGCGAGTTTGGTGGGTTAGACCTTTTCTCTATTTCGCGAAAGTCTTTGAATTAGATCCCTTAAATCCTTTGGCGATTAAGACGCTAATACACGAAGTTAAGAAACCTGGGAAATGCGTTATTTTTCCTGAGGGCCGTATCACGACGACGGGTGCATTAATGAAACTTTATGAAGGTCCGGGCTTGATTGCCGATCATGCCAAAGCAAATCTGTTGCCTATTCGCCTTCAGGGTGCACAGTATACCCCTTTTTCTCGTTTACGTGGAAAAGTTCAAATACGTTGGTTTCCTAAGATTTCTATTACCATTCTGCCGCCGAGAAGATTTATTGTGGATCCGAAGATGAGCAGCCGAAAACGTCGACAACTTATTGGTGGTCAACTCTATGAGATTATGGTGGAAATGTTATTTCGAAGTACTGATTATAAAAAGACATTGTTTCAGTCTTTTTTAGAAGCAAAAGCGATTCACAAAGGTCCTACCAAAGTATTAGAAGATATTACGCGCGTTCCTCTTAACTATAACCAAATATTAACGCGCTGTTTTATTTTGGGGTCCGCTATTAAGCGTGTTACTGATTATCAGGAAACTGTCGGGCTTTTATTGCCCAATATGATAGGGGCAGTGGTTACTTTTTTTGCTTTGCAGGCCTATGGTCGGGTAACTGCTTTATTAAATTATACCGCAGGTCCGGCCCAAATAGAGTCGGCCTGTCGAGTAGCCAAAATTCGTTGTATTTTGACTTCAAGAAAATTTATTGAATTGGCAAATCTATTTAATCTTATTCTTCGTTTAAACGAAAGGGGCATTCAGCTTGTTTATTTAGAGGATATAAAGGCAGAAATTTCTTGGCAAGATAAGCTGCGAGCTGGATTACTGAGCCGTTTTGCGAATTACTATTATTATAAAAAACTTAAAAAAATTACTAATACGAGTGATCCTGCAGTGGTTTTGTTTACATCAGGTTCAGAAGGGCAACCAAAGGGTGTGGTATTAAGTCATGAAAATATCCAAGCTAATTTAGCACAAATGACGACGCAAATTGATTTTAACCAGAAAGATATTTTTTTTAGCGCATTACCGTTATTTCATGCTTTTGGATTAACAGCCTGTGTTATATTGCCTATTTATCACGGGATAAAAACGTTTATTTATCCATCGCCTTTACACTATCGTAAAGTACCTAACATGATTTATGAGTGTAATGCGACAATTACCTTTGGAACGGATACTTTTCTCGCGGGTTATGGTCGTTATGCGCATCCCTATGACTTTTATAGTATCCGATATGTTTTTGCTGGTGCAGAAAAATTGAAAGAAAAAACGAGAAAACTGTGGATGGAAAAGTTTGGCATTCGAATCTTTGAAGGTTACGGCGTGACGGAGGCATCTCCGGTTATTAGCGTTAATACACCGATGCAAAATAAACCAGGAACGGTAGGGAATTTTTTGCCGGGTATTCGTTATGAGATTGAGCCTGTTTCTCATATTAAAGGGGGAGGGCGTTTATTAGTATCAGGTCCTAACGTTATGTTAGGTTATTTAAGTTCTGAGCAGCCGGGCGAAATTATCCCTCCCCATCATGGTTGGTACGATACGGGAGACATTGTTGAAGTCGATGCCAATGGTTATATTACTATAAAAGATCGCGCTAAACGGTTTGCAAAAATTAGTGGCGAAATGGTTTCCTTAACAGCAATAGAAAATGCCATTGATGATTTGTGGCCCGATAAACACCATGCGATGTTAACGATTCCTGATCCAAAGAAAGGAGAACAATTGATCTTGGTGACAGAGTATAAATTGGCTACAAGAAATGCGCTGTTTAAATTTTTTCAAGAAAACGGCTTATCTGAATTAAGCTTGCCACGCCGTTTATATTTTATTGAATCAATGCCTTTGTTAGGAAGTGGAAAAATAAATTATATGGAAGTTAAGTCATGGTTAGAAAACCAGTGATTTAGTTATACGTGTAGGTTTGAAGTAACTGGAATAACTTTACGCTAATTTATTTTCCCTTTTTTTAATTTTTCTAATTTTTCAGCAATTTTAAGTTCTAAACCACGAGGAACAGGAAAATAATACTGTTTATTAGCTAATTCTTCTGGAAAATAGCATTCTCCTTGCGCATAGGCATCGGGTTCATTATGGGCATAGCGGTAATCTTTGCCATAACTTAATTCACGCATAAGCTTTGTTGGTGCATTGCGCAAATGTAAGGGAACTTCCAATGAGCCATAAACTTTGGCATCAGCCTTAGCGGTATTAAAAGCAGTATATACTGCGTTACTCTTAGCGGTACAGGCTAAATAAACAATGGCTTGAGCTAAGCTAAGTTCTCCTTCTGGACTACCTAAACGTTCTTGTACCTCCCAGGCATTCAAAGCCAACTGTAGACCGCGTGGATCGGCGTTACCAATATCTTCACTTGCCATGCGTACAACGCGTCTAGCAATATAGATAGGGTCACAACCACCATCTAGCATGCGTGCCAACCAATACAATGCGGCATCGGGATCAGAACCACGTACTGACTTATGTAATGCTGAAATTTGATCGTAAAAAAATTCTCCTTTCTTATCAAAGCGACGCAGATTAGTTTGAGTAACGAGTTGTAGTGTTTTTTCATTAATACAGTTATTTTCAGCTAAATCTGCAGCAATTTCTAAAAGATTTAATGCTTGTCTTGCATCGCCATCAGCAATGCTGGCTAATTGTGCTTTTATAGGGTCTGCAATAGATAGTTTTTGTCTACCTAAGCCTAATTCCTGAGTTAACGCCCGATCCAGAATATGAATAATTTCTTCCGGTGTTAATTTCTTTAATACATAGACACGAGTGCGTGATAATAAAGCGTTATTCAGTTCAAAAGAGGGGTTTTCTGTAGTAGCGCCGATTAGAATAAATAATCCCGATTCGATATAGGGTAATAGTGCATCTTGTTGAGCTTTGTTGAAACGGTGTATTTCGTCGATAAATACTAGGGTGTTTTGTGGAGATGCTGATTCTTGGACTACTTTTGCCTGTTCGGCAATATTTCGAATTTCTTTGACGCCAACCAATAAGGCAGATAAAGATTCAAAACAGGCGTTGGCATGATTTGCCATTAACTTTGCTAAGCTTGTTTTTCCCGTCCCAGGTGGTCCCCATAAAATCATGGAGTGTAACTGCCCTTGCCTGATGGCATGACCTAGAGGTTTTCCAGGCCCTAATAAGTGAGTTTGGCCGAAAAAATCAGTGATAGTCTGAGGGCGTAGTCGGGTAGCAAGCGGTATAAATTGGCTAGTTTTTATCATACCTAATTTATACGTTTCAGGAGTTAATTAGTCAAATTAGATGTTTTCGGCCTTTTTTCTCAATAAATTTAATAATAATTTCGGCCACATTTTTTTTAGTCGCTTTTTCTATGCCTTCTAAGCCTGGGGATGAATTAACTTCCATTACCAGAGGCCCTCTATTGGAACGTAATAAATCAACGCCGGCTATATTTAAGCCAATAACTTTGGCGGCTCGAACAGCGGTGGAACGTTCTTCTTCCGTGAGTTTGGCTAAACGTACGCTTCCACCACGGTGAATATTAGACCGAAATTCTCCAATTTTAGCTTGACGTTCCATGGCAGCGATAACTTTTCCATTAACAATAAAACAACGAATATCAGCAGCTTTCGCTTCTTTAATGTATTCTTGAACCATAATATGGGCTTGCAAATCGAGAAAAGCTTCAATAACGCTGGTAGCAGCTTGTTGGGTTTCAGCAAGGACTACACCAATACCTTGTGTGCCTTCTAATATTTTAATTACCAGTGGTGGGCCACCGACCATGCTAATCAGATCTTGAATATCATCTGGCGAGTAAGCAAAGCCAGTAATGGGTAAACCGACGCCTTTACGGGATAATAATTGCAGAGATCGAAGCTTATCTTGAGCGCGCGTGATCGCGATGGAATCATTGGCAACAAAAACACCCATCATTTCAAATTGCCTTACTAACGCGGCGCCATAAAAAGTAATGGATGCACCGATTCGTGGAATAACCGCATCAAATTTGTCAAGTATTTTTCCTTTGTAATGTATAGAAGGATTTTTACTCGTTATATTCATATAGCAGCGTAAAGTATCAATGATTTTTACTTCATGCCCACGCTTTGAGGCTTCTTCTGCTAAACGGCGTGTGGAATAAAGTTGCGGTCGACGCGACAGAATAGCAATTTTCATAAACTTCATTTTTATACTATTAAATAAGAACGGCTAGGATCAACTATAAAACGGTGCTTTAAGGCAGTGCGTCCTAGCAGCATTTTAAAACGCATGGTATCTCTACTTGTTAAAGTAATTTCAATAGGCCAACGGTACTTTCCGATCACAATAGGTGTTTTGATAACGCAGCGCCGTTCTTTATGACCGCCTGAATCTGTTATTTCACGTATATCGATTAACTCCGCGGTGCACTTGATTATTTTTTTGGGAGAATGTCTAGAATGAGGGCGTATTATAAAACAAACTTTTTTTTTCTGCGCGCTTTCTTCAAGTATCTCTACACTAAAGGCATGTAACGCTGAAGTACGTGCGCCGGTATCAATTTTTGTTTTGATACGACGTAATCCTAATTCAGGTAGAGACACCCATTCTCGCCAGCCTATAGGAACAGGTGCTTGCATGCTATTTGACGATGGATAACTTAGGTCGCGTGCCGGCTCTAACGGTGGGTGGTCGTGGGGGAGTTCCATTACTATCACCTTGATTCTCTTCTTCCTCAGAAAATACCATTCCTTGACCATTTTCGCGCGCATAGATAGCTAAGACAGCTTGGATAGGAGCATAAACCAACGTAGCTTGGCCATTAAAACTCGCTTCAAATTGTATAGCTTTATTATCTATTTTTAAGTTTAAGATTGCATCTACAGAAATATTAAGTGTTATTTTTCCATCTTTAACATATTGTGTAGGCACCTCTACATGAGGGGTTTCAGCGTCGAGCAAGATATAAGGTGTTAGCTGATTATCAACGATCCAATCGTAAAAAGCACGTAACAAGTAGGAACGATTTGAAATTTTCATTTTAAGTTTTTACTCCAAATTCAACTTCATTTAAAGTCGCTTTAAATGAGGGACGTTTAAATAGACGCTCTTCATAACTTTGAATGCCGTTGGGCAGTGTATTTAGTTTAACCCCCAAACAACGTAAGCGCCATAATAGAGGAGCTATGCAACAATCGACTAAAGTGAATTCGTCGCTCATAAAATAAGGTTTACCAGCAAATACGGGTGCAAGGTTGGTTAAACTTTCTTCTAATTGTTTTTGAGCGGATTTTCCATTTTCTGCCTCAGTTGTTACTTTATCAGCTTTTAGGCTATTTTCAATCCGTTGTAAGAGGGGGTACCAATCTCGTTCTATTCGATAGATCATCTGACGGCTTTTAGCCCGTGCCACCGGATAAACAGGTAATAAAGGAGGATGTGGAAATCGTTCATCAAGGTATTCCGTGATAATATTAGTTTCGTAAAGGATCAAATCTCTATCAATGATTGTAGGGATGCTACCGTAAGGATTACATTGTAAAAGTTTTTCAAAGAATTCTGGTGAAGAGATATCAAACATCTCTGCATTAATTCCTTTTTCGGCTAATACAATGCGTACCCTATGGCTATAGGGATCATCATTATTCATGTATAAACTCATCGTTGAACGTTTACCGGCAGGTTGCGCCATATAAAACTCCGTAAAATAGACATCAGTTTTATGTATACCAATCGTACGTAAAGATATGATTTTCAAATCTACAACGAAGGTATATCCAATCACGATGGGCAAAGCCAAGCTTGTGCACTATCGTTCAAGGGAGAATCCGGTTCTTTTCTTGAAAATCCCATCACAAAAAGGAAAACCCTTAAAAATGTGAAACAGCATTTCAAATGCAATGGATAAATTTGAAAATGTTATTTTATATTTCTCCAAATCCGCTTTTTTAAAAAATAAACCAAGCATGAAAAAAACAGTAAAAAAACACAAACTTTTACTCCTAAGGATCGACGTCTGCCTCTTGTCGGCTCTGCTGTATAAGCTAAAAAATTAACTAAATCAGCGACAATCTCTTTTAGTTCAAAATTATGATTATTGCTGTCAATCAGCGGTTGATTTAAATTATTATTGGTTTTTAGCGGTAAATTACAGTTAATTTTGTCTGATCGATAATTAAGTCTTATATTTCGTAAGAACGCTAAGGGGTCAGGCATTATTGTATTTTTAACTAAACTGTTATTGACTCCAAAAGGTCTTTTATTATCTGGGTAAAAGCTGAGTAAGTAATTATACACCCAATCAATGCTTCTTGCCCGAGTACTTAAAGAAAGATCAGGCGGGGTCTTGCCAAACCATAATAATGCTTCATTTTTATGCAAACTGGGTTTTATATTATCGCTTGGATTAGCCTGAGTAAAAATGAGATTGTTTTTAAGTCGCTGAATGCTAGCAGCAGGACTAACCTTATCGGTAATTTTTAAGTCATCCGCTAAACGATTATAACGTATAAATTGTAGTGAATGACAACCTGAGCAGAAATTCATAAAATATTTTGCCCCTCGTTGAAGCGAGGAGAGGTTGGTGGGGTCAATAAGAGCATGTTTTAAAGGATAAATCGCATCCATATTACTTTCTGTTCCATTTACAAAAAAAGGATAAGTCAAAAAAAATAATCCGAAAAATATTTTTCTCATCCGAGAAGTACGAGTGGTATCGTTGTTTTAAGGGATGGATTTGACTTTTTCATAGCGGGTGTAGAGCGGCATTGAAAAGAAGAAGAAGAAATAGTTTATTACTAAAATTTGCATAAAAAGAATTTTTGTAGGTGTCAATAGTGTCGTGCCTAAATAACTCAATAGAACAAAGCTTGAAGTGAATAGCCCTAGTGCTACACGAGAATAATAACCGCGATGTCGTAGTGAAGTAATAGGGCTTTTATCTAGCCAAGGTAATATAAATAGAACAATAATGGCTGAAAAAATCGTCAAAATGCCTAATAATTTATTAGGCACTGTACATAACATGGCATAAAAAGGGGCAAGGTACCATAAAGGTGTAATATGGGTGGGAGTTAGCAATGGATTAGCAGGTGAAAAATTATTGGCTTCAAGGAAATATCCTTGCATTTCAGGAGTAAAAAATACAACGGCACAGAAAATGAATAAAAATATAGCTAAACTCAATAAATCTTTAATGGTGTAATAAGGGTGAAAAGGGAGTGTAGCAATAGATTTTTTAATATTTAAATTGCAGTTCCCGTTAGGGTTATTCGATCCGACTTTACGTAATGCGACTAGGTGAAGCCAAACTAAAAATAATAGGATTAAAGGGAAGCCTATGATATGTAAGGAAAAAAAACGATGTAATGTTTCTCCGGATACGACAAAATCACCTCGAAACCAGAGCATGAGATCGGAACCAATGCCCGGTATAGAAGCCAATAATGAGGTTGCGACTTGGCTTGCCCAATAAGACATTTGTCCCCAAGGAAGTAAATATCCCATAAACGCTTCAGTTAAAAGGGTGACGTAAAGTCCCATTCCTATTAGCCAGACAAGTTCGCGAGGTTTTTTATATGACCCATATAAAAGACTACGAAAGATATGGCAGTAGATAACAATGAAAAAAAAAGAAGCCCCTACCGCATGTAAATAACGAAATAACCAGCCGTAAGGAACCTCCCGCATCATTACTTCAATGGAATTAAATGCTGCTTCGGGTGTTGGCGTATAAAACATCGTTAACCAAATTCCCGTTATAATTTGAAGTACCAAGACGAAGAGGCTTAATGCGCCAAATACATACCAGAAGTTAAGATTACTTGGAAGGTAATATTGGGTGAAATTTTTTTGAATGAAGCTATTAATCGGCAGCCTGTCAGAAAACCACCGCAAAAGGCGAGCTTTTGGTGTAGTGCTTTGTTGTCGGCTTTTTCTGCGGTACTCATTTACTTTGAGTAAACTCCGTTCCTTGAAAAGCCGACGCCTCACCCTCCATCCAAAATCTGCCTTTTGCGAAAAAGTGGCTTTTGGTGTAGCGCGTTGTTTTTTTTGCATTTAAACCAACTCCGGATCTTCACCTATTAAAAGAGTGTATGCATTAATAAATCGATAAGAAGGTACCTCTAAATTGATAGGGGCAGGAACCCCTTTCATGACGCGTCCTGCCAAATCAAAGGTTGATCCATGGCAAGGACAAAAAAATCCTCCTAGCCATTTAGCGTTTAATTCTCCGGCTGGTTTATATTGCGGAGAACAACCTAAATGTGTGCATAAGCCAATAACAACAAAATATTCGGGATTAAGGGAGCGATATTCATTGCGTAGATAAGCAGGTTGTTGCTTAACTAAAGAATTAGGGTCTCTTAATAAAGTATGGCTTCTAGAAAGGCTATCTAACATCGCTTGTGTACGATGGATAATCCAAATGGGTTTATTTTGCCAGCCAACAACCATCGCTTCCCCAGGGGCAAGCAAACGAAGATCGACTTTAAGAGGCGCTGCTTTTATAAGCTTATTGGGATTAGGTTTCCATGCACTGATGAAAGGTATAATACTTGCAGTTAAACCGAACCCAGCTGTAAGTGTGGTTATAATAGAGAGAAAACGACGGCGATCTTCTTCCAAGCGATCTTCTTCCATGAGATTTCATTTGAAACTATGTAATTAGTTTGATTTCATTATCAAAAGTTTCCAGCTTTCAGATAAACTTTTGTCCTTTACAAATAGATTAAAATTGAAGGGCTTCTCCGCTAAAGGCATAAGCCCTGGTATACTGATTAGCGTTTAGAGTATTGCGTTCCTTTACGTGCTTTGTGACGCCCTACTTTCTTACGTTCAACTTTTCTTGCGTCACGTGTCACTAAACCGGCGCGACGTAATAAACGGCGAAACGAAGTTTCATTCTCAGAACCATCGGTAGAAACATCAGTGGCTTCATCATAATTCATAAGCGCGCGGCTTATTCCATGACGAACTGCACCGGTTTGACCACTACTACCACCGCCTACAACAGTGACGTTAATATCGAATTTCCCAAGCTGGTCAACTACTTCTAATGGGTGGTTTACAACCATCCGAGCTGTTTCACGACCAAAATAATTTTCTAAAGATCGGCCATTTACTTGAATAATGCCAGTCCCGCCTCGCTTTAGGAATACACGGGCTATCGCTGTTTTGCGACGACCTGTACCATAATATTGCTGTTTTTGTGGCGTTGCCATAATAATTAACCTATTTTAACTTTCGATTGCGGTTTCTTTCGGATTTTGAGCCTGATGTGGGTGTGATGAACCCGCATAAACCTTAAGTTTGCTAAGCATTGCATAACCTAGGGGGTTTTTAGGTAGCATCCCTTTCACTGCTTTTTCAATAATTCGAGCAGGAAAACGTTTTTGTAATTTGTCAAAAGAAATGGTTTTTAAACCACCCGGATAGCCCGTATAGTGTTCATAGTGCTTGTCGGTAAGTTTGCTGCCTGTAACAGCGACTTTTTCTGCGTTGATAACGACAATATAGTCCCCTGTATCCACATGTGGGGTAAATTCTGGCTTGTGTTTGCCACGTAGAATATGTGCTATTTTGCTTGCAAGCCGGCCTAGGGTTTTACCCGAAGCGTCGATAAGATACCATTTACGTTCTACCTGGCCAGTTTTAGCCGTTAATGTTTTCATGTCTGTGAAGCTCCAATGCGCTTACGATAAGCTAGATTAGTTCTCTAATCAGAGGGCGCCGATTCTAACAAAAATAAGCAAGCAAATACAAGTGTATTGCTTGTATATGCGATTTTATCAGGTAAAGTATACTCTTCGCCCTTGAATGACGGTGAGGAAATCTTTGGCTTTCGCTTGCCATATAATCGGTATACTGCGCTGCTTGCGCTGAATTTAAAAAGTTCGCATCTTCAAGTACGAACGGTTTATCGTCAAGATATAAGATAAAAATAAAGGTCATTTATGCGTAGTTTTCCCTACACGCGTTTACGCCGTTTAAGACAAAACGATTTTAGTCGGCGCTTAGTACGCGAAACTCGATTGAGTTGCGATGATTTGATTTGTCCATTGTTCCTATTGCCAGGTGAGAATCAGAAGCAGACTATCCCTCACATGCCAGGAATTGAACGTCTTAGCTTGGATTTTTTATTAGAAGAGGTTGCTATTTTGCAAGCACTTGGGGTTCCTGCTATCGCATTATTTCCAGTTATTCCCTCAAAAAACAAAACATCCGATGCGCGGCAAGCTTATGATCCAGAAGGCTTAATACCGACCGCTGTTAGGGCTTTGAAAAAATATTTTCCGGCGATGGGGGTTATTACTGATATTGCTTTGGACCCCTATACTTCGCATGGGCATGATGGGCTACTGAATGAATATGGACATATTTTGAATGATGAAACGATAGCTGTTTTGGTCAAGCAAGCCCTTTGCTATGCGGAATCGGGGGTTGATGCGATTGCCCCTTCCGATATGATGGATGGTCGAATTGGTGTAATACGTCAAGCGTTAGAGGCAGAGGGTCACATAAATACCCAAATAATTGCTTATTCAGCAAAATATGCTTCTCATTTTTATGGTCCTTTTCGCGATGCCATAGGCTCTGCAGACCAGCTAAAAAACGGTGATAAACAGTCATATCAAATGGATCCGGCTAATGGTGACGAGGCTTTGCAAGAGGTGGCGCTTGATCTGGTTGAAGGCGCAGATATTGTCATGGTAAAGCCGGGTATGCCTTATTTAGATATTGTTTATCGGGTTAAGCAGCAATTTGCCGTTCCCACCTTCGTTTATCAGGTAAGTGGTGAGTATGCTATGCAGAAAGCGGCTATTGAACAGGGCTACTTTAAGGAGCGTGAGAGTATTATGGAAGGTTTATTAGGGTTTAAACGGGCGGGGGCCGATGCCATTGTAAGCTATTTTACCAAGCAGGTGGCTAAATGGCTGGTAAATTCACCTGAGTGATTTTTTTCATGATAAGATGCCTGTATAATTAACGACCTTGCGAATGTGGCGGAATTGGTAGACGCGCTGGATTTAGGTTCCAGTGGGGTAACCCGTGAGAGTTCGAGTCTCTCCCTTCGCACCAGCACTGTACCATTGCACTTGAATTTGCCGGACTAAGCCACAAATTTAGTGTGTGGGAATAACGATAAGAGCCTTTGACCTTTATGACTGAAATGCAAGCTTCTGTAGAAAATGTGGGTCGTTTAAACCGCCGTTTAAACGTTATTGTGCCTAATACCCAGTTAGAACAGCGTAAAAAAACTCGCCTAGCTGAGTTGGCTAAAACCATACGTGTAGACGGATTTCGAGCTGGAAAAGTACCTGTTAGCTTTATAGAAAAGCGATATGGTGAAAATATAAGGGGAGAAGTTATTCAAGAATCTCTGCAGGCCAGCTTATCGGAAGCGTTGCAGAAGAATTCGTTAAATCCCGCTGGTCAGCCACATATTGATTCTATCAAAGCAGAGCCTGGACAGGATCTTGAATACAGTGCCACCTTTGAGGTTTATCCTGAGGTTATTGCTCCTGAGTTAAAAGGGGTTTCTTTAGAGAAACTCAGAGTGGATATTAGCGAAGCAGATATCGCTGAAGTGTTAAAAAAAATGTGCCGCCAACACGCAGATTGGATAGAAGTAGAGCGCAAAGCGCAAATAGGCGATAAGGTAACGTTCGATCTCAATTTTGCAGAAGGGCAACCACGTAAAGATTTGGAGTTGGTTCTTGAAGAAGAAAAAATACCTGAGGGATTTGCAAGCCTGCTCGGTAGTGAGACGGGTGACGCGCTGACTGTTTCACTGCCCAATAGTAAAGAATCAGGACAGACCTATTCTGCGACAATTCAAGTTCAAAAAATTGCTGAACCGAAATTGGCTGAGCCAAATGACGCTTTTGCTAAACGTTTAGGTATTCAAGAAGGTGGTATTGAGGCTTTACGAGAGCAACTACGACAACACATGCAGGGCGAACTTGATCGCGTGCTAAATGAAAAGTTAAAGGCGCAAGTGATTACTCAATTAATTGCTATGCCTTTTCCAACGGAAGAATTACCGCAAGTGTTACGTGATGAAGAGCTAAAGCGTTTAGAAGCGGATGCGCAAGAAAAACAAAAACAACAAGGAAACATAGAGCCTTTAACAGCAAAACAGCGGGAAGACTTACAGCTTAAAGCGGATGAGCGTGTAAAGTTGGGTTTGTTTTTTAGTGCACTGATTGAAAAATATCATATCCATGTGGATGAAATCCGTGTTCAGCAAGCCGTTGAACGATTGGCGAGTGCATTACAGCTTGAGCAGGCGATGAAGGAAAAGTTTTTTAGTGATAAAAACATGATGACGAATATTCGTTCCTCTGTCTTAGAAGAACAAGTGATTGATAAATTGTTAGGAGAAGCTGATTATACTGAAAAAACAGCAAATTATAGGGACATTATGAATCTTAGTGAAAAAAAAGATCATGAAAGCAAGGAAACAACCGCTTAATTTCAAATTCGTGTGTTACCCGATAGCTATAGAATTATTTTAGTGCTGCTTTGGAGATTTATTTTTATATTTTTTAGAGAGTCATTATGCAAGTAACTAATCTGTCTAAGCCAATATCAAATTCATTGTTAGTCCCTATGGTGGTTGAGCAAACGGGCCGTGGAGAAAGAGCATATGATATTTATTCTCGTTTATTAAAGGATCGTATTATTTTTGTTGTTGGTCCTATTGAAGATCATATGGCTAACTTAATTATTGCCCAAATGCTTTTTTTAGAATCTGAAAATCCAGATAAGGATATTTTTCTTTATATCAACTCTCCGGGGGGCGTAGTGACTTCAGGATTGGCGATTTACGATACGATGCAATTTATCAAGCCTGATGTGAGTACGATGTGTATTGGGCAGGCAGCCAGTGCGGCGGCTTTATTGCTATGCGGTGGAGCAAAAGATAAACGTTATTGTTTGCCCCATGCGCGTATGATGATCCACCAACCTTTAGGTGGTTATCAGGGGCAGGCTACAGATATTGAAATTCATACCCGGGAAATGTTATTAGTGCGGGAGCGAATCAACAGCATTATGTCTAAACATACCGGAAAAAGTATGGAGCAGATATTACGTGATACCGATCGCGATAATTTTATGGGCGCACAACAAGCGATTGATTATGGATTGATTGATTCTGTGTTAACTAAAAGGGCAGATTCTGGCCGAACCAAGGAAGCGTTAGTGACTTCTTCTGTAGTGTAGAATAAGCGTTAGCTATGTTTTTAAGATTTTTTTGGATTATTTGCTTGAATATGAATAATAGTTTACTGAGGTATGTATAAATTATGACTGATACAATAAACGATAAAACCTCAGGGCCTCTTCACTGTTCGTTCTGCGGTAAGAGTCAAGATGAGGTGCCTAAATTAATTGCAGGTCCTTCTATTTTTATCTGTAATGAATGCGTGCAGCTTTGTAGTGATATTTTGCAAGAAGAGTTTCAACAGGAAGCGCCGCGACAAGAAGGGAATACATTACCCATTCCTAAGCCTTTAGAAATCCATGATGTATTCAATGAGTTTGTAATAGGCCAAGAATATGCGAAAAAGATATTATCCGTAGCAGCCTATAATCATTATAAACGCTTGGAGGCAATTAAGAAGGCACGTCTTCATCCGCAAGGGAAAGATGATACCGAATTGAGTAAGAGTAACGTTTTACTGATAGGGCCTACGGGTAGCGGTAAAACGCTATTAGCAAAAACTTTAGCACGTTTATTCAATTTACCATTTGCTATTGCCGACGCAACTACGTTAACTGAGGCAGGCTATGTGGGTGATGATGTTGAAAACATCTTGCAGAAACTATTGCAAGCGGCCAATGGAAACGTTGAAAGAGCTCAATTGGGAATTATCTATATTGATGAAATTGATAAAATTAGTCGACGAGCCGAAAGTCCTTCTATTACGCGAGACGTTTCAGGGGAAGGAGTTCAACAAGGTTTATTGAAGTTGCTGGAAGGTACAGTTGCTTCTGTTCCTCTACAAGGTGGACGTAAACACCCTAATCAGGAAACAGTGCAAATCGACACGACCAATATCTTATTTATTTGTGGTGGTACTTTTTCAGGTTTAGAAAAAATTATTCGTGAACGCACTGAGCGAACAGGGATTGGTTTTGCTGCTGATGTGCGTAGTAAAGAAGATAAAAGCCAGTCTGCCGCATTATTTGCTAAGCTGGAATCTGAGGATTTAGTTAAGTATGGCATTATCCCTGAGTTAATAGGTCGTTTACCTGTTATTGCTACGCTAGAAGAACTCGACGAAAAGATGCTAATCCAAATTTTAAAAGAGCCTAAAAATGCGCTGGTCAAACAATATCTTAAGCTATTTAAAATGGATAACGCTGAATTAGAGTTTCGTGAAGATGCATTGCAGGTTATTGCACGTAAAGCCTTAGAACGCAAAACGGGAGCAAGGGGGTTACGTTCTATTTTAGAACATATACTGTTAGATACCATGTATGAATTACCTTCTATGCAGAATGTTAATAAAGTGGTTATAGAAGCGGCCACTATTAATAAAGGTGTTAAACCGTTGGTGATCTATAAAAAAGAACAAGATCAAGGCATAGTATCGGATAGTATGGATGGCCAAGAAATAGCTACGGGTAGCGAGTAAATCTTGAAAGATATAACCCCTTTTTCCAATAAATACCAATAGCATAATTGGAATTTGGAAAAGGGGTTTATTGAATTTATGGGAATAGCAAATTATGAGCATAGACTCTAAATCCTTAGAAAAGCTTCCATTGCTACCGTTAAGGGATGTTGTTGTTTATCCCCATATGGTGATACCGCTTTTTGTCGGGCGAAAGCAATCTATCAAAGCATTAGAAGCCGCCATGGCGTCTGAGGCAGCGGATAAAAAAATCTTATTGATTGCGCAAAAAAACCCAGCGGAAGGTAACCCTAATATCGAAGGATTTTATCAAGTTGGAACGATAGCCAACATTTTACAATTATTGAAATTGCCAGATGGAACCGTTAAGGTTCTTGTTGAAGGCTTTCAGCGTGGCCATGTTAAAAAATTTTCTGACGAAAAGAATTATATCAGTGCAGAAATTGAAAGGGTTGAAATACCCGCTGTTGAACCTGATCAAGAGATTGAAGTTTTAACGCGTACTATTTTGGCTCAATTCGAACAGTACGTTAAATTAAATAAAAAAATTCCTTTAGAAATCTTAAGTACCTTATCGAGTATCGATAATTCCGGCCGTTTGGCCGATATGATCGCCGCCCATCTAGCACTTAAAATACAAGAAAAACAAGAAATCTTAGAGATATTTCCATTAAAAACACGGCTAGAAAAGCTATTAGCTTTTCTAGAAAGCGAGATCGAATTGCTGCAAATGCAAAAACGAATTCGTGGGCGTGTTAAGAAGCAAATGGAAAAGAGCCAGCGTGAGTATTATTTGAATGAGCAAGTCAAAGCGATTCAAAAAGAATTGGGTGAATCTCAAGGTGTTGGCAATGAACTTGATGAGATCGCAAAGCGCATAGAAAAGGCTAAGATGCCTAAGGAGGCTAAGGAAAAAGCGTTAGCTGAATTAAATAAATTAAAATCTATGTCGCCGATGGCGGCTGAAGCAACGGTTAGCCGTAATTATTTAGATTGGATATTATCGGTTCCTTGGAGTAAGCGTAGTAAAGTTTTTTATGATTTGGATAAGGCACAGAAAGTATTGCAAGAAGCGCATTATGGTTTAGAAAAAGTTAAAGAGCGTATTATTGAGTTTTTAGCGGTGCATCAACGCGTTAAAAAACTAAAAGGTCCTATTTTATGTTTAGTAGGCCCACCTGGTGTTGGAAAAACGTCTTTAGGGCAATCTATTGCTAAAGCAATAGGACGTGAATTTAGTCGTATGTCCTTGGGCGGTGTACGAGATGAAGCAGAAATTCGTGGCCATCGACGTACCTATATTGGATCCATGCCGGGTCGTATCATGCAGAAACTGGCAAAAGTGGGTGTTAAAAATCCACTTTTTATGTTAGATGAGATCGACAAAATGGCCATGGATTTTCGAGGCGATCCTGCAGCAGCGTTACTCGAGGTGTTAGATCCTGAACAAAATAATGCCTTTGATGATCATTATTTAGAGGTGAGTTATGATTTATCAGAGGTTTTATTTATAGCCACGGCAAATACATTGAATATTCCTCCTGCACTATTGGATCGTATGGAAGTCATACGCATTCCAGGTTATACCGAAGATGAAAAAATTAATATCGCAAAACAGCATTTATTGCCTAAACAACTTAAGCAGAATGGACTAAAAATAACCACAAAAAATAAGGAATTGGTTCTAACAGAAAAAGCGATACAAGACATTATCCGTTATTATACGCGCGAAGCAGGCGTTCGTAGTCTTGAGCGGGAGATGGCGAAAATTTGTCGTAAGGTAGTGACTGAAATAGCGCGTAAGCTCAGTTTAAAATCAGTCAAAGTCACTGACCAAAATCTAGAAAAATATTTGGGTGTTAGACGTTTTCGTTATGGATTAGTCGAACAGCACGACCAAATAGGTCAAGTTAGCGGCTTAGCATGGACAGAAGTCGGAGGGGATTTACTTACCATTGAAGCAGCTATTGTACCGGGAAAAGGAAAGACAAGTTATACAGGGCACTTAGGCGAAGTTATGCAGGAATCTATTCAAGCTGCCCTTACAGTGGTTCGAAGTCGCGCTGAAGTGTTGGGTATTCCTATTAATTTTCATGAAAAAACGGATATTCATGTCCACGTTCCTGAAGGGGCTACTCCTAAGGATGGTCCTAGTGCGGGGATTGGTATGTGTACGGCCTTAGTGTCAGCAATAACAAAAAATCCAGTGCGTGCTGATGTGGCTATGACTGGAGAGATTACCTTACGAGGTGAAGTGTTGCCAATTGGTGGTTTAAAAGAGAAACTATTAGCTGCTCATCGAGGAGGCATTCGAGAAGTTATTATTCCAGAAGAAAATAAACGCGATCTTAAGGAGATTCCTAAAAATATTCAGCAAGGTTTACTCATCCATCCTGTGCGATGTATAGATCAAGTTCTTGATATTGCTTTAAAACAGCCAACAAAACCACTTTCTCGTTCTAAATCTCGATTAAAACGAGGGAAAAAAGCGTTGGCACCTGTTAAATTAGTAAGTAAAAAAGTCCAACAGAAAGATAATTCTGCAACAAACGTTCGTTAATAGATTAATAGCCGTTAGAATTTTGGTAAGGCGCTGCATCACCGTCTTGTAGAACCTACCTTGAGGATGGTGAATTGAAAGGCGGTTGTTGCTTCAAGTGAAGTTTATAAATTGCGATTTCCTTGACAGACGATTCACGCAATTGATATAAACGTTCCACTTAATAATCTAGCAAGATGCTATAAAGTGATATAAAGGTATGAACTTAATTTTTACCGACGTGAGGATATATGAATAAATCAGATTTGATTGATGTAATTGTTGAATCAGCAGGCGTTTCAAAAGTTATTGCTGGCAAGACCTTAGATAAGCTTTTAGAGTCGATTACGCGTGCATTGAAAGAAGGACAAGATGTCGCTTTAATAGGTTTTGGTACATATAAGGTTAATGACCGTAAAGCGCGTACAGGGCGTAACCCTAAAACGGGAGAAACATTACAAATTCCTGCTTCTAAGGTCGTTGTTTTTAAAGTAGGAAAAGCGCTTAAGGACGCGGTACAAAGTGCCTAATGAAAATAGTAGTAATATATTCTAAATCGGTTTAGAATGACGTCCGCTTTTGAGCGGGTGCTTAGCTCAGTTGGTAGAGCATCGCCCTTACAAGGCGAGGGTCGTAGGTTCGATCCCTACAGCACCCACCATCCATTATGCATATCCAGGAGTGGTAGTTCAGTTGGTTAGAATACCGGCCTGTCACGCCGGGGGTCGCGGGTTCGAGTCCCGTCCACTCCGCCAAGTTTCTTTTTAAAGACTCTCTTCTTTATGTTGCAATCTATTCGTGATCGAACCCAGAGTTGGTTAACAAGTGCGGTAGTTGGATTGTTAATTATCGTTTTTGCCTGTTGGGGAATCCACGGTTTTTTAGAGTTAAACAACGGTGGAAATAAAATAATTGCCAAGGTAGCGGGTCAAACACTATCGCAACGTGATTTTGACGCCTCTTATCATCGCCTCTATCAGCAAGCCCAGACCCAGTTGGGCATAAATTCTCCTTTGAATAAGGAAATGATAAATCAACTAAAAAAACAAACGATAGAACAATGGACTTTGATGCAAGTATTAATGCATTCTGCTCATCAAGAACATTATCGTGTGAGTCAATCCGCAATAGATTCTGCTTTATTGAATATGCCAATATTTCAATCGACGGGTCGTTTTTCGAGCACTCGTTTCTATAGTGTTTTGCACGCTATAGGCTACACCGAATTACAGTTTTTAACAGAGTTAAAGCGGACTTTATTAATTAATCAAGTGCAGCAAGCGATAACACAATCTGCTTTTTTCTTGCCAGAAGAACTCAACAATACGATTGCACTGCTTCTCCAAAAAAGAGATTTTGCTTATAGCATTCTTTCTAGTAAGCAATTCATCGCAAAACAACCTGTCTCTGAAGCAGAGGCACTGAGCTATTATCAAAATAACAAAGACCATTTTATCCAACCTGCACAAGTTAGTATTGAATATATTAAACTAACGGCGCTAAATAATGACAAAGCCTTTTTAGAAAAAAGAGATATATTAGCCAATTTAAGTTATATTCATCCGGATTCTTTAGAAAGTGCTGCTAAAGCTTTAGGATTGCCTATTCAAACAAGTTCCTTATTTGATCAAATGGGTGGGCATGAAGCCTTGACCAAAAATGCAAAAGTTATCGCAGCGGCGTTTAAGCCAGATATTCTACAGGGAAACAATAGCCCGGTGATTGATCTTGATGCGCATACGGCCATTGTTTTGCGAATTAAACAGCATAAAATAGCCACTATGCAGCCTTTTTCTGTAGTGAAAGTGCAAATTATAGAAGATTTAAAGAAGCAAATGGCAAGTAAAGAAACGCATGCCATTGGAGAGCAGTTAATTAAGGAGTTTAAGGAAAACAGCACTTTTTCTAGAAATAATCTAAATTGGCATAGGATGTTGCAAGTGGATCGTAATGATGATAAACTTTCGTCAGCGATACCCAATGCTGTTTTCAATGCTGTTTTTGATTTACCGTATCCCGATAAGACAAGAAAAACTCCCCTTGTAACAGGTTTCTCTTTGCCGAATGGGGACTTTGCACTTATTAAGCTTCTTGCAGTTCATGATGGAGATGCTAAAAAATTAACGGCTTCTGAACGATCCACCTATGGTAAAGCTTTAGAGAAAAGTTTTGGGCAGTTGGAGTATGATCTTTACGTCCATGATTTAATGCAAAAAACGACATAATCTGTCTTTTGTTTAGTTTCTTTATGCGCCACACTTTATGCGCCACATCTAAAATCTAATTTTTTGTCTTGCTCTCAGATATATCAGGTATAACTATAAAAATAACAATAGTTGTTAGCTACGATTTATGTTCTTAGAGCAATACCAGTCGAACAGGGCCAAATCACAGGGGTCGGTTATTTTAACGTTATCGGATCGCCCTTCGATTATTTTAGGATGCTGACCTAATAACTCGATGGCTTGTGCTTCATCGGTGATAGGTTGTTGTTTTTCAATAGCGGACTGAAGTGCTTGGAAAAGCCTATGATAGCGAAACATTTGTGGCGTTAATGCTTGCCAAAGCTTTTGTCGTTCCAGGGTTTCTTGTACGTGCAGTTTTTCATCAACACGTTTAATGGTGTTTTTTATTGGCGTTGCTAAAAGACCGCCTATAGGATCATTAGCTAGCTGTGTGATGAGCTTATCTACATCAGTTGTATGTAAATATGGGCGTACTGCATCGTGGATGAGTATCCAGTCAGTTTCATTAGCAAAAGGCGCTAAAGCCAATAAACCGTTAAATACAGAATCACAACGTGCTTTTCCTCCTGAGGCGGTCAGTAATTTTGGGTGGTTAAATTTTAACGATGACCAATGTTTATCTTCTTCATGAATTACGACAATGCATTTTTTTAATAATGGATAGTTCAGTAATGTGGTTAGCGTATGCTCCAAAATGCTTTTATTTTTAACCACGAGATACTGTTTGGGAATATCATTTTTCATGCGGGTTCCGATGCCAGCGGCAGGGACTATCACAAAATAACGAGTAGAAGACTGTTTCATTGGAATTTATCAATATATACTGCGGTTCATGAATGTTTTACTTTCTGATATCGTCACACTTGCTAAACAAACAGGGAAACAGGTGCTTAATGTTTATCATAGTGATTTTAAGGTGGAATATAAAGCCGATAGTTCGCCGCTGACAATGGCTGATGTAGCGGCACATGAATATATTTGTCAGGGCTTAAATCAGCTGATGCCTGGGATACCTATCCTTTCTGAGGAATTGGCAACGCTTGCTTTTGAAGAGCGTCAACATTGGCAACGTTATTGGCTTATCGACCCTCTGGATGGTACTAAAGAGTTTCTGGAAAAAAATGGTGAGTTTACGATAAATATTGCTTTAATTGAGGACCATGTGCCTATACTCGGTGTGATATATGCACCTGTATTTGACGTTTGTTATTTTGCTGCAGATAAACAAGGTGCTTTTAAACAGATAGCTCAACAGTCTCCTCAGTTGCTACGCTCGCCTCGGTGGAAAAGCAATTCACCAATAACTCTAGCTATTAGCCGTCGGCATGGAATGGATTCATTGCAAGCTTTTTTTTCAAAATTTTCTGCTTTAAATTTAATACGTTGTGGAAGTGCATTAAAGTTCTGTTGGCTAGCTGAGGGATTTGCAGACCTCTATCCACGTTTTAGTCCTACTTGTGAATGGGATACCGCTGCCGCCCAATGTGTTCTTAATGAAGCAGGCGGGACTATTATTGATCTTAAAGGCCAGATATTACGTTATAATACAAAGCCTTCTTTATGTAATACCGCGTTTTTAGCAGTGGGTGATAGACACCATGATTGGCGAGGGTACCTCGCTTAAAAATAATACCGAGGAATTTGTATGTTAAAAAAATCAATTAAGGTTGCAGTGACGGGCGCTGCGGGTCAAATTGGCTATGCTTTATTGTTTCGTATTGCTTCAGGTCAGATGTTTGGTCCTGATCAACCTGTTCAGCTTCACTTATTAGAATTAGAAGCAAGTCTTTCGGCACTCCATGGTATTGCTATGGAATTGGATGATTGCGCCTTTCCATTATTAGAGAGAATTGTTTGTACCAGCGAGCTTAATGAAGCGATGAAGGATGTTAATTGGGCTATTTTGGTCGGTTCTATGCCACGCAAAGAAGGTATGGAACGGGCTGATTTATTAAAAATTAATGGTAGTATTTTTGCTCCGCAGGGTAAGGCGATTAATGATAATGCTGCAAAAGATGTTAGAGTATTTGTTGTGGGCAATCCTTGTAACACCAATTGTTTGATTACTATGCATCACGCACCTGATGTGCCCCGAGATCGCTTTTTCGCAATGACCTTATTGGATGAAAACCGTGCTCGTACTCAGCTTGCTAAAAAAGCGGGTGTTCAAGTAAGTGAAGTGAGTGAAATGGCTATTTGGGGTAACCATTCATCAACACAATATCCAGATTTTTACCATGCTAAAATTAGTGGTCAGCCGGTTTCTAAAATGATTTCGGACCAAAATTGGTTGCAAAACGATTTTATTTCCCTAGTGCAAAAACGAGGCGCCGCGGTTATTAAGGCACGAGGCGCATCATCGGCGGCATCTGCAGCTAACGCTGTGATCGGGAGTGTATATCATCTTACTCATGATACTCCAGAAGGTGATTTTTTTTCGGTGGCGTCTTGTTCAACAGGCGAATATGGTATTGATGAGAACTTAATATTTTCCTTTCCTAGTCGTGTGCAGGAAGGTCGATTCAGTGTGGTTAAAAATATCCAGCATAATCCCTTTGGTCAAGAAAAATTACAATTAACTTTAAATGAGTTGCGTGCGGAAAGGGACGAGATAAAGAAACTAGGGTTAATAAAATAACGGTTAATCTATCCGTTGCATTTGACGTTCGAACGCTTTGCTTTTGCTCGTCGTGTAATCGGGATATACCGCTCACCGTGAGTTTGAAAGATTCGTATCTTCCGATATGGGCGATATAGTTTGTTCGTTTACTTTTTTAGTTAATTGCATGAGCTGGTAAGGCATCAACGCGGCTGAAAATGTAAGTGCGGAGTGTAGTTGCAAAAATAAAGCGTTGTACGGGATAGTGAAGAGGGAGTTGTTTTTGTTTTCCCGTACAACCAATGAAGTTAGTTATTTTTATTTTCTTTATCTCATTTTTATTATTGGATTTTGTATTGCTTTCGTTTTCTTTTATAATTTTTTTATAGTTTAATAAGTGTTTGGGCTTTTTTAAACAAAAATCGAGATAATGTGTGTTTTTTCAAAAATTACTAAATATGGGTGCACGAACCTAATAAACACTAGGTTCGTGCAGATAGAGTGCTAGATTTATCGTCTTATTCCAAAGCATTTTTTAGCATTTTCTCTAATCTAGAATGTTTTTTCTCTATTGAGTCTTTTTCAATAGTCAATGCCTCAATTGTTTGTTTGTTAGTTTCTATTTCGGAAGTTAAGATGGAGTTTTTGTTTTCTTCTTCCTTTAATAGTCTATAGATATCATTATATTTATCAGTCAGTGTTTGAATAGTTAATTTTAAATCTCCATTTTCATTATTTGATTCGTTTAGTTTTGTTTGAATGTTTTTTATCGTTTCTTGTAACTCTATTTTTGTTCTGCTGGTGTCGTTATCTTTTAGTTGTAATTTATCATTTAAGCTTTTTTTATCTATTTCTAAATAGATAATTTTTTGTTTATTAGTTTCTAGTTCTTTTGTTAAATTTAAATTTTTCTTTTTTTCAAGCTCTACTTTTTCTTCTAGGTCCTTTAGCGCTTGTTTGTTTTCTTTTTCAAGCCAAACTATTCTTTCCTGCTGATTGTCTTTTGCTTTATCAAGTTCCTTTTGTACAGTGATTAATTCACCATTTTTAGCTTCTAAATTGATTTGTATTTCCCCTAAACGAGTTGTTAATTCCGTTATTTGGCCATTAGCGATGGCTAATTGCTGTTGACAGTTTTTTCCAAAAAGCTTGTTTAAAGGGCCATGTTGAATAATCGTTTCCATAATTAATCTCCTTATATTTTATATTTAAAGATTATTTAAATCTTATTTAGATAACATTGTGATAATTTATAAAGAACTAATTGATATGTAAATCATTATCAATATTGTGATAGGGTTGATTGTAGAAAAACAGAATTTAGTGATTGTATATTGAAGAAGAGAACTTATTCATTAAGTCTGTCAGGGACTAAAATCTCTCGATTGCCGTTATTTTCCATGGCACTGACGAGGCCGGCTTTTTCCATATCTTCCATTAGGCGAGCAGCACGGTTATAACCAATCTTAAGCCGTCGCTGTATACTGGAAATCGAAGCGCGTCGCGTTTCTAAAACAATTTGCACAGCTTGATCATATAAGATATCTTTTTTCCCCCAATTGTTGTCGGCAAATTCATTGCTATCCGATGCTTCTGGGCTTGCTTGGGTCAAATCTAACATGTATTCGGGTGCGCCTGATTGTTTTAAGGCACTTACCACATGATGGACTTCCTGATCAGCGACAAAAGCGCCATGGACACGAATAGGGACACCGGTACCCGGCGCTAAATATAACATATCACCATGACCTAATAATTGATCCGCGCCTTGTTGATCGATAATAGTGCGTGAATCAATTTTGGAAGAAACTTGAAAAGCAATTCGAGTAGGTATGTTAGCTTTGATTAACCCAGTAATGACATCGACTGAAGGTCTTTGCGTTGCTAAAATTAAATGAATACCCGCTGCGCGGGCTTTTTGTGCAATTCTTGCGATTAGTTCTTCAACCTTTTTGCCGACGACCATCATCATATCGGCAAATTCGTCAATTAAGACGATGATATAAGGAAGTTGCATCAAGGGGTCTGCTTGCCCACCTTTTTCAGGTGTCCAAAATGGATCGCTGATAGGATGCCCTTTAGTTTGTGCTTCTTGTATTTTTTGGTTATAACCCGCTAAGTTTCGTACACCGAGATTTGCCATTAATTTGTAACGACGCTCCATTTCAGCGACACACCAGCGTAGGGCATTCGCTGCTTCTTTCATGTCAGTAACCACTGGCGCTAAAAGGTGAGGAATTCCTTCATAAATGGCAAGTTCTAACATCTTAGGATCTATCATGATCAGTCGAACTTCTTGGGGAGTTGCTTTGTATAAAATACTTAATAGCATAGCATTGAGACCTACGGATTTTCCGGAACCTGTAGTCCCTGCTACGAGTAAATGTGGCATTTTTCCTAGGTCAACGATTACAGGGTGTCCTGCTATGTCTTTTCCTAACGCCAGTGAAAGAGGGGAGCGAGCTTGTTGATAAGAGTTTGAAGTTAATATTTCACTTAAACGAACGATTTCTCTATGTTTATTTGGAACTTCTAGACCTACAACGGATTTACCAGGAATGACTTCGACAATTCTGACGCTGACAACAGATAAGGAACGAGCGAGATCTTTTGCAAGACCTGTAATACGACTTACTTTAATACCGGCAGCAGGTTGCATTTCAAAACGTGTGACAACAGGGCCTGGATGTACGGCAACTACATGAACTTGAATACCAAAATCTTTTAATCGAAGCTCAACGTCACGTGAAAGCCGCTCTAATTCCTCGCGTGAATAACCTTCTTTACTCGCAGTCTCGGCGGGGTCCAATAAGCTTAATGAAGGCAGAGAAGCACTTGTCGTTACTTTTTTACTGGGAATTATCGTTGTCGGAGGGGAATACGGTTTAATGGGAATAGGGGGATGGGTAAGCTCGGGATCGAGCGGCGAAGTTTGGACTGAGGAAGATTGTAATGATCTGTTATGAGATGAGAGTACTGGATTAGAGGGTTTACAAGCGATAGTAGGCTTTTTTTCTTTTCTGGTTAAGCTTTTCTTTAGATGACGGCAAAGCTGTTTTACGGCATCAAAAAAACGAGTAAGTGCGAGTACAATTTGGCGACTTATTCGATTGATACTATTCATCCAGGAGAACCCTGTTGCCAAGGTTGTACTGGCTAATAATAAAGCTAATAGAAATAGCGTGCTTCCGACTACGTTGAATTGAGCAATAAAGTTTTTTGTGACGACTGTGCCCAAGATTCCTCCAGGGGTGTAGCCATGAACCATATGCTTACTATGCAGACTTGCTAGTCCGCATGCGGCGATAAAAATAACAATAAACCCTAAGAGTTTCAGGGCTAAAAAAGGATAATTAATAGCGGTAGCGTTGAAGCGTCCTTTAAAACCTTGCCATCCGCTATAGAGTAGTAACGCGGGGAACAAATAAGCTAAGGAGCCGACACTGTGAAAAAAAAGATGTGCGAGCGAATCACCTAGATGTCCTGCAATATTTACTGATGCAGAGGTGTGAATGCCTGGATGATAAGTCCATAAAGCAAGTAACAAGAAAAGCGCGATCGCCCCGCTGGCGATTAATAGCCCTTCTCGAAGCCGTTGCTTCAAATTTAGATGTGAAGTTTCTTCGATTCGGGTTTGTCGTTTCAAGGGTGCTCCTTATAATACACCGTTAATAACTGTAGGAGTGCAATTTATGCACATCTTAACAAGAGGATAACAATTACTATTTATAGTATTGTATTGTTATACTTTGTTACTAGATATACGTGAAAAGCCGTTTTTTGGCATAGCGATTTGTTGTCGTCTTTATCTGCGGTACTCATTGACGTCTGAGTCAACTCCGTTCCTCGAAAAAGACGATGCTGTGCGCTCTATCCAAAACCCAATTTTTCACGTATATCCAAATTAACTATTTTGATTATAACAATATTTTTATTATCTGGGTTTTTACCCTAAAGTGAAGTAGGTATGAATAAAATTCAAGAACACGACTTAATTATTTTAGGATCAGGTCCTGCGGGCTATACAGCCGCTATTTATGCGGCACGTGCTAATCTTAAGCCGCTTGTTATCACAGGCATGCAACAGGGCGGTCAATTGATGACCACTACGGATGTTGATAATTGGCCAGGTGAGAATGAAGGGTTACAAGGACCGGTACTGATGGAACGTATGTTAAAGCATGTACAACGCTTTGAAAGTCAGGTTGTTTTTGATCAAATCAATGCGGTTGATCTCTCTAAACAACCATTTGCTTTACAAGGCGATCAAGCGACCTATCATTGCAAGGCGCTGATTATTGCTACGGGTGCTTCAGCGAAATATTTAGGATTAGCATCAGAAACTGAATTTATGGGCAAAGGGGTTTCTGCTTGTGCCACTTGTGATGGTTTTTTTTATCGAGGACAAAAGGTGGCTGTTGTTGGCGGTGGAAATACAGCAGTCGAGGAAGCGCTCTATATGGCAAACATTGCAGAACATGTGACTTTGGTCCATAGACGGGATACTTTTCGTTCCGAAAAAATTTTAATTGATAAATTGATGGCCAAGGTGAAGGCAGGAAGGATCTCTTTGGTTTTAGATAGTGTTGTAGAGGCTATTCTGGGTGATGAAAAAGGTGTCAATGGCTTAAAGATAAAAAATGTCAAAACATCTGCTTTACAGGAGCTAGCACTACAAGGTGTTTTTATTGCTATTGGACATACGCCGAATACTGCTCTATTTCAAGATCAATTAAAAATGGAGAATGGCTATATTCTCGTAAAAGGTGGTAATCACGGGGCGGCCACAGCAACGAGTATAAAAGGGGTTTTTGCAGCAGGGGACGTTGCGGATTCCGTTTACCGCCAAGCAGTTACCTCGGCAGGTACGGGCTGTATGGCTGCATTAGATGCAGAAAAATATTTAGATGAGTATTCTAATTAAAATTATAATTTAGGTTTAAAGAGATGAGCTCATTTATGCTTAACAAAATGTTAGGGTTGTGCTTATTAGTAATAGTTGCTTCGCCCACATTTGCAGAAGATGCTAATAATGACCCCTATGAAAACTATAATCGCCATGCTTTTAAACTAAACCAGACCTTAGACAAAGTTTTTTTTAAGCCAATTGCTACAGTGTATAAAACCATTCTGCCGTGGCCCGTAACAAAGGGTATTAGTAATTTCTTTAGTAATTTGGAGCAAGTACCTACTATTATTAATGACCTGTTACAAGCCGATTTTTATGATGCAACGGCAGATACTTGGCGTTTAGTGATTAATACAACAATAGGTGTTGGCGGGTTTGTTGATGTAGCTAGCCGCATTAATTTACCTGCCCATTCACAGGATTTTGGTTTAACTTTAGCAAAATGGGGTTATCGATCTTCGGCCTATTTTATTGTTCCGATTTTGGGTCCGCGCACAGTGCGTGATGCGATTTCTTGGCCAATTAACTATGGCGTTTTTTCTGTATACCCCTATATTAACGATATGTCATGGCGTAATGGTTTAACTGCAGGAAGTTTTATTAATGCAAGGGCGCAATTATTAGATTTCGATCAAACAATCAAACAAGCCTCATTTGACCCTTATATTTTTCAACGCAATGCTTATTTGCAACGAAGAAATTATTTAATTCGACAGAATAGTAATTTACCGTCTCTTTCCAATGAGGGAGACGATGGCGATGATTTTGACGAATAATAAAGATATACCATTGTACCCCCGCACTTCTCTAAAACGTTAAATGCTAGTTGAAGCATAACCATAGTAGCAAGTCATTTAGACAGCCAACCTAGCTCTGGAAAGATAGGCGCGGGGGTGGTGTAACAGGTGATCAGAATACCGGCTTTGAAGCTAGGAAACTAGGACTTCTTTAGATTTACAACAAACGGTGTATTCGATGGATTGTGCAAGGAGAAAATTGCAATTAGTACGTTTTAATTATTACTCCGGAGATTCTTATGAAAGAAATACTTAATATAGGGTTAACTGAAACAAAAAGAAAAAAACAGCAGATGGACTAACCAAATTATTAGCAAATAATTCTGTTTTGTATTTAAAAACTCATAATTTTCATTGGAATGTTATTGGTCCGATGTTTCAACCCTTGCATAGTTTATTTGAAGAACAGTATATAGACTTATGGAATGCCTCAGATGTTATTGCAGAGCGCATACGTGCCTTAGGTTTTTTTGTCCCAGCAAGTTATGAGGATTTTGCAAAGCGAAGCAAAATTAAAGAAGCTGTAGGAAATAGCCGTGTAGATGCCACGACGATGATAACTCAACTTGTTGGCGATCATGAGATTATTAGCCGTTTAGCACGAGAGTTGTTGCCAGAAATAGAAGAAGCGGAAGACCAGGTGACAGTCGATTTGCTTTCAGATCGTATGAAAATCCATGAAAAGAATGCCTGGATGCTGCGTAGCTTTTTAGAATAGTTTGTCACAACAACACGGTTCTTAGACGTTGGGTTGCGAGACGCCGTGAAAACGAAACAGTCCTCGGTTTAAATAGGCGGGGTGGTTTAGTACGAGGATGAGTCAGAAAGCGTGGTTTTGGAGATTAACAAAGCACAATTGAAGTATTCTGAGTATCGAAACCTAGGAAATACCGTGGTTCCTGACCATCATCGTACCAAATGACGGCATACTCTAAAAAAATACTCGTATTTTCTGTTAAGGTCTGGTATAGAGTTCTTTTGGTGTGGTTAGTGTCTGTTTAGGACCCGATAAAGAGGATAGATTTTTTCTCTAGGTAAATAAGTGCTTTTCAACCAAAAACCAGAATATCCAGGTAGAGTTAGCTATATATCCTAGCGAGCACTCCTGTGTTACTATGGAGTCGTTTAGTTTATCTCTGCCACAGCTAGCAAGGGGCGTGTATACGTTCCCAAGCAGAGGAGTGGCCATTTTTTAGCCTTTTGGAGGTTTTGCGTGAATAAAAGATTGTATGTGGGTGGTTTAAGCTATAGCGTCGATGACGATGGCTTAAAAGAGCTTTTTCAACCCTTTGGTGAAGTAAAGTTTGTTAAAGTCATTCGAGACTTCCATAGTGGACGTAGTAAAGGTTTTGGTTTTGTTGAAATGAACACGCCTGAAGAGGCGAAAGAGGCTATTGATAAGCTCCATGGCAGTATCCATGAAAGGCGTACCATTACTGTCTCTGAAGCTAACCCACCTGACTCAAATGGCGGTAATCGCGGTGGTAGTCGAGCTGGCGGCGGTGTTGGCGGCGCTGGTGGTGGTCATAAACGTCGTTCTGGCGGCGGTATGGGTAATGGTGGTGGAGATCGTCACCGTTCACGTGAAGAGCAGTATTAAGGCGTTGTACCTTTAATCTTGATAGAGTAAGGTTTAAAGGCTGCCTAAGTAAGTGCGTGCGCAACACCATACATCTATTCTTTTTACACCCGCATCATATAAAGCACGACTAAGCTCGATGAGTGTATGACCCGTGGTCATCACATCATCGAGTAGTGCTATATGTTGGTTTAATAAATTTAATTGTTTTAGTATTGCGAATGCATTTTTTACGTTAGCCGCTCGTTGGTTAGCAGGTAGTGAACTTTGTGCTTCTGTGCTATGTATACGTTGACAGCTTTTGTAATCGATAGGAATCTTAAGTTTTTTGTTGATGGGTCTCGCTAATTCCATTGTTTGATTAAAACCTCTTTCACGTAGGCGAGTTTTATACAAAGGTACTGGAATAATTAAGTGGGGTAAGTGCTCTTTTTGGTAGAGTAGTTTTAGCTTTTCTGCTAATAAATTTCCAAGAATATTCGCATAAAGTAAGCGTTGCTGGAATTTGAGTCCAGTAATTAATTTTCTTATTGCTCCGGTGTAAGAAAAGAGTATGTGTGTTTTATAAAAGGGGAGAGGCTTTTTCAAGCAGGTGCCACAAGTAGAATTTGCTTTAAAGGGCAACGGCGCAGGACAGTAAATACAAACGTGGAATAGCCACGGTAAATTTTTTTCACAATCAAGACAGAGATCAATTTTTCTTATCGTTTTTTCGCTACATAAAATACAAGTAAACGGAAAAAACCAGTCAGTCATTTCTGTTTTTGCTCTTTTTATGCAAGTTTTTATATCCATTTATTAGTATACGCTCGTATCTGAAGAGGCTTTTTCATGATTACAGAGCCATATACTAAAGTCAAAGACTTAAAAACCTAGATTGAAATCTATGATTAACCCATAATAGTGCTAAGTGAGATTTAGGATAATGAGTTATGTGTGGAATTGTAGCGGCTGTGGCACAACGTAATGTTGTACCTATTCTTATGGCAGGCCTGAAACGACTGGAGTATCGAGGTTATGACTCAGCGGGCATTGCCCTACTTGATGCAGATGGAGAATTACTTCGACGTCGTACCGTAGGAAAGGTAGAAGCTTTAGAAAAAGCAATAAAGCCTGAGGCACTATCAGGTCAAATGGGTATTGCCCATACACGTTGGGCTACTCATGGTAGACCTAGTGAAATGAATGCACATCCTCATATGTCAGGTTCGGATATTGCTTTAGTTCATAATGGAATTATTGAAAACTATTTATCGCTACGTCATGATTTAATGAAAGCAGGGTATCAGTTTGACTCAGAAACTGATACCGAGGTCATTGCTCATTTACTGGATCAACAACTTAAAAAAGATAAAGATTTCTTATCAGCCGTGCTAAAAACTATTCAACAGTTAGAAGGTGCCTTTGCTATTGTCTTTCTCTATCGTCGCGTACCTAATAGCTTAATTGCAGTACGTAAAGGAAGTCCTTTAGTCATCGGTTTAGGTCTAGGCGAGAATTTTATTGCTTCTGATCACTTAGCCTTGTTACCCGTCACGCAACAATTTATTTACTTACAGGAAGGGGATGTTGCGCAAATTAGTGCTGAAAAAGTGACACTTTATGATAGTGAAGGTCAAATTGTGCATCGTACTCCTTATCGCTCGACGCTACAAAATGACGTGATTAATAAAGGCATATATCGACATTTCATGGAAAAAGAAATCTTTGAGCAGCCTGAAGCAGTTAATGCAGCGTTAGAAGGAAGGATTTATGAAAATCAGGTTTTAGATGAAATTTGCGGTTTTCAAGCGGTTAATCGACTGGCGAGTGTCCGCCGCGTACAAATAGTAGCCTGTGGTACGAGTTATCATGCGGGTTTAGTTGCACGGTATTGGTTAGAAACTTGGGTTGGACTCCCTTGCCAAGTTGAGATTGCGAGTGAGTTTCGTTATCACCCTACACTGGTTGAGCCAGATACACTATTTGTTACCTTATCACAATCGGGTGAAACCGCGGATACTTTAGAAGCATTACGGCAAGCCAATACTAAAAATTATGCAGCGACCTTAACCATTTGTAATGTTCCAGAAAGTGCGATGGTGCGCGAATCCGATTTTGTCTTATTAACACGAGCAGGACCAGAAATTGGTGTCGCTTCGACGAAGGCTTTTATGACGCAATTGACGGTTTTATTATTATTAACAGCGCTTTTAGGTCGGCATCATGGTTGGGGGAAAAAACAAGAAGAAGAGTGGGTTTCGCAATTACGTGGACTACCTAAGCTTTTAGAAGAGACTTTGAAATTAGATACTTCCATCAAACAGTTAGCTAAAATCTTTATAGATAAATCACATGCATTATTTATTGCACGAGGTATCCATTATCCCATAGCGTTAGAGGGTGCACTTAAATTGAAAGAAATCTCTTATATCCATGCGGAAGCTTATCCTGCAGGCGAATTAAAACATGGACCTCTGGCTTTAGTAGATAGCAATATGCCAGTTATCGCATTACTTCCCTCTAACGCCTTAATGGATAAATTAAAGTCTACTATTCAAGAAGTACGTGCACGTGGGGGGCAAGTCATTTTATTTGTTCAAGATCCCTTAGAGAAAGAAAAAGCCGAAGGATCGGAGGCTATCGTATTACCACAGACAGGTCATGCCATTAGTCCATTAATTTTTACGCTTCCTTTACAGTTACTGGCTTACCATGTTGCTATTCTAAAAGGTACAGATGTCGATCAGCCGCGAAATCTCGCAAAGTCAGTGACCGTCGAATAATACCGCTCGTACTTGCAGCTGCGAACTTATTAAATTTAGAGCGAAGTGAGATGGCACTTCAATAGATTTTGAAGTGCCGTTTTCTAAGTCATCTCTTTGTTATAGACTCTGCGAGGAAAAGGGTGATTTATTGTCCATCGTATGGGCTTCATTTTCCTCGGAATGCTTTGTATAAGAAGTAAGTGTTGGTCCAGAATGTGTCTGATTTTCTCTAAAGAAGAGAGAGTAACTTCCGCAGTTTTTTCTAGAGAGGAAAGCGTAAGTAGAGTGAGTCAGCTGTTTTGTTTCAGTTAGGCCTTTAGTAAGAATATTTATGGCTTGAATCAATAAGTTTTGATAAAGTTTGAAAAATTGATTGATTAATTTTGAAGAAATTGGAATAGTGTTTATTTTTTCATCTAATCCTTTTATATTCTCACTTAACTCTTTTAAGCCTTTTTTTTGTTCGTTCAACTCATCACTCTTTTTTTTCTCATATTCCACTTCTCTAAGATGTCGATCCATATCGCTAAGGTCTAGTTCTGAATAAGGAGGCTCTAATCCTTTTTTTATATTTTCAAGCGAAGTGAGGGATGCTTGTATGTGTTGACTGTCCTCTTTAAAACACTTTAGATCCCTGAAATGTATCTCTTGTATTTTTAGAACATGAAGTATGCATTCGTTAACCTTGTTTTTATCTTCATTGCTCATTGCGTTATATTTAAGCCAGAAGTCAGATTTATCAGAAGGGTTATATGTACCCATCGTTTGTAGTGTTAAATCTTTAAAATCGATTGCAGCGTCTTTGGGTTGTAAACTACCTTTTTCCTGGCTTAGGCTAGCAATAGCTATTGCATATTGATGCTGAGGGGTGTCTGCACCAAATCTTTGAAACATTGTAAACTCGGCTGCTTGTGTCGCATAAGTACGAATAAGTTTTGTTCCTAGATTGTAGTCTAGTTCATGATTACGTACTTTATCTGCAAACGCTTGAATGGTTTTAAGAAAACTATCTATTGCTTGATTAAACGTGATGGGATCGTTGTAATGCTGACGAAATGCTTCGTCTCCCGATTTAGAAGGTCGTCTTGAGCTTGGTGGGTTTAAATTCGCTTTATTTGACATGCATCCCCCTTGTTTTTTTTATGTATTAGGTGTTTTTATTTTTTAAATAGTTAATTATTTTCCTTACTCTTAGTCATCAATCGTTATGGTTTTTTATTTATCACTTAGGGTAACAATATTTTATTAAGAAATACTTAGAGATTAATTATGAATTAAGAAACCAAGTTTTTTTAGCGAATCATATGTCGACTGAAGCTGTTTTAACAATGGCAGCTAATTTTTCAGCAATGCTTTGGATACATTGAGCATCCTTTCCTTCTACCATGACACGGATAACCGACTCTGTTCCTGAGGCACGTAGTAGTACCCGGCCTTGGTTTGACAAAGTTTCTTCTGCTTCTGAGATGGCTTTTTTTACTAGAGGGGAGTCGATAACTAATAAAGGTTTTTCTACCGGAACATTGATGAGTACTTGCGGGAATTTTTTCATGCCTTTTTTTGCGTCATGGAGTGATTGTTCAGCGGTTTGAAGAGCAATTAATATTTGCAAGGCAATAATAATTCCATCACCCGTCTTAATCAGATCTCGCGAGATAATATGGCCTGATGATTCTCCGCCAAGTTGCCAACCGGTTGTTTGTAAACCTTCATTAACATAACGATCACCCACGGGAGTTCGATTAAAAGCCAGCCCTAATTTTTGTAAAGCTAGCTCTAATCCTAGATTGCTCATGGTGGTTCCTACAATACCTCCCTTTACCTTACCTGTTTTAGTACCATGTTGGGCAAGGAGAAAAAGTAATTCATCACCATCTACTATTTCACCGCAATGATCTACCATGAGAACCCGATCACCATCCCCATCAAAAGCAATGCCTAAATCTGCTTTTTGAGCTAAAATTGTTGTTTGAAGAGTGCTCAAGTGGGTAGAACCGCAGTCCATATTGATATTTAAGCCATTTGGTTTTGCACCTAGAACTGTAAGCTCGGCTCCTAATTCAGAAAATAAGGATGGTGCTATATGATAAGTGGCGCCATTTGCACAATCTAGCACGATTTTAAATCCCTTGAGCGATCCATTTTTGGGGAAAGTCGATTTGCAAAAATCAACATAAAGAGATTTTGCATTGTCTACCCGATGCGCCCTACCTAATTTAGCGGATTCTACGGTTGTGATAGGGTGTTCAAGTTGTGCTTCAATAGCATATTCAATGCTATCAGCTAATTTAGTCCCCTTATCGGAAAAAAACTTAATACCATTATCAAAATAGGGATTATGAGATGCGCTGATAACGATACCGGCTTGGACCTCTAAAGCAGTGATTAAATAGGAGATGGCCGGTGTTGGCATAGGCCCTAAAAGATAGATATCAACGCCGGCCGCTGATAAACCTGCTTCTAAAGCCGATTCAAACATATAACCGGAAATGCGGGTATCTTTACCAATAAGTACCCTTTTTTTCTCTCCATTTGCTAGGACGCGACCGATAGCCCAACCAAGCTTTAAGACAAATTCAGGCGTAATCGGATAATCGCCTACTTTGCCGCGAATGCCATCGGTTCCGAAATATTTCCGGACTTTTGTCATCGAAGGTTAATCCATCACTAGCTTATAGCGCCACTAGCTGTATCTGTTCCAGGCGCTGCGTTTGAATCTATTTGCGCTTTTGATTTCGTGGTTTCCGTTTTATTTCCATTACTGTTCCAACCTTCAGGTTCACGAGGAAGTTTACCATCCATTATGTCATCAATTTGCGCTGCATCAATCGTTTCATACTTTATGAGTGCTTCTGCCATCAGGTGTAACTTGTCAAGGTTTTCTTGTAAAATCGTTTCGGCAAGTTTGTAGTTACGTTCGATGATAGCGCGACTTTCTTCATCAATTAATTTTGCCGTATCATCGGAAAATTTACTATTTTTAGCAATTTGATGACCTAAAAAGACTTCTTCATTTTCTTGGTTGTAGGTTAATGGGCCCAAGCGTTCAGAAAGGCCCCATTTGGTAATCATACTGCGGGCAATTTCAGTGGCGCGTTGGATATCGTTTGATGCACCCGTAGTGACTTGTTCGGGACCAAAAATTAAATTTTCAGCAATCCGACCACCAAATAAACTAGCAATTTGGCTTTCTAGGCGTTGCTTAGTATAGCTATAGCGATCTTCTTCAGGTAGAAACATGGTAACGCCCAACGCTTTACCGCGAGGAATAATTGTCACTTTATAAACAGGATCGTGCTCAGGGACTTTACGCCCTACAATGGCATGCCCTGCTTCATGATAAGCCGTCAGCTTTTTTTCTTTCTCGTTCATCACCATGGAACGTCTTTCGGTACCCATCATGACTTTATCTTTTGCTTTTTCTAAGTCGCTCATATCAACTGTCGCTTTATTTTCACGTGCTGCAAATAAAGCCGCCTCGTTGATGAGATTTGCCAGATCAGCACCTGAAAAACCAGGCGTACCTCGCGCAATAATAGCTGGGTTTACATCTTGGCTGTAGGGAATTTTTCTAAGGTGAACTTTAAGAATCTGTTCTCGTCCACGAATATCAGGTAAGCCGACGATGACTTGTCGGTCGAATCGGCCTGGTCTTAATAGGGCTGGGTCAAGGACGTCTGGACGGTTCGTTGCTGCCATGACAATGACACCTTCATTTCCTTCAAAACCGTCCATTTCAACAAGTAATTGATTCAGTGTTTGTTCACGTTCATCGTGACCGCCGCCTAAACCCGCGCCACGATGGCGGCCTACCGCATCAATTTCATCGATGAAAATAATGCAAGGGGCTTGTTTTTTAGCTTGCTCAAACATGTCTCTTACACGAGATGCCCCTACACCTACGAACATTTCAACAAAGTCTGAACCTGAAATGGTGAAGAAAGGAACCTTTGCTTCGCCGGCGACTGCCCGGGCTAACAATGTTTTACCGGTTCCTGGAGGACCCATTAATAAAACCCCGCGTGGTATTTTTCCACCTAACTTCTGAAATTTGGCCGGGTCTTTTAAGAATTCAACTAACTCGCTAACTTCCTCTTTTGCTTCTTCGGCGCCTGCTACATCGGCAAAAGTGACTTTGACTTGGTCTTCACCTAATAATCGAGCACGGCTGCGGCCAAAAGATAAAGCGCCTTTTCCACCGGCTCCTCCCATCTGGCGCATAAAAAATATCCATACTCCGATTAATAACAGCATCGGAAACCAGTTAATGAAAATACGCATTAAAAAGCTTTCTTGCTGAGGGGGTTCCCCTTTTACATTGACGTTTTTCTTGATGAGTTCAGGCAGTAAATATTGATCAGGGATAGGCATATAGCTAGTGAAGGATTTATCACTTTGTAGCTGGCCTTTAATAACCTGATTGCTTTGGATAGTGACGGACTGCACATTCCCTTGCTGAACGTTGTGTAGAAATTCAGAGTAAGTTAAGCGTTCCCCAGTATTATGGCGGGGTTCTAGATTGTTAAATACGGAGATAAGGATGACAGCAATGATCAACCAAAGGAATAGATTTTTTAGCATGTCGTTCAAGCTACACTACCTCGTAGTTTTAAACAAAGAGGGCATTATATACCGCTAGTACCTGAAAATGCGAATCTTTCAAACTTACGGCGAGCGATATACCCTTTTATACAACGAACAAAAGCAAAGATTTCGCACCGTCTTCAAGGAGGGTAATCGCAGTTACTCCTTTGAAATTCCCATCGCGTGAGGAAAATACTTAATAAGAAGAAAATACCATACTTATAGTGTATTCTTACCGTGATATCCTGTAGCGACTAAATAAACCTCCGCTGAACTGCCTCGCGACGCGGATGGCTTGCGAATGGAAACGGTTTTAAATGCGCGGCGTATTTGTTTTAGATAAGCATCAAAGTCTTCTCCTTGGAAGGTTTTGATAATGAATCCTCCTTTGGGCTTTAATACCTGTTGAACAAAGTCAAATGCTAATTCCGCAAGATACATCGCTTTGGGTTGATCAATGATTCGCATACCACTTAAATTGGGCGCCATATCGGAAATAACCAGATCAATGGGCCTTGATTGGATGTGATTTAGCAATTGTTGTAGCACAATCTCTTCTCGAAAGTCGCCTTGGATGAACTCTACATTGGCTAGAGGCAGCATCGGCAAGATGTCTAATGCAAATACTCTGCCCTGCTCACCAACGAGTTTAGCCGCTAATTGAGACCAGCCGCCGGGTGCGGCGCCAAGATCAACCACAGTCATACCAGACTTAATGATTTTATTTTTTTCTTGGATTTCAAGCAGTTTATAAGCCGATCGTGAACGTAAACCCTCTTGGTGCGCACGTTTTACATAGGGGTCATTAAAATGTTGTTTCAGCCAACGGCTACTGCTTTTACTTCGAGACATAATTGTTTTGTGGCTGACAATGTGTTTCTCGTATTAAAAACTTTCCAACTAAAAAAGCTAAGACATAACAGAGTGGTAATATGATAAATGCTTTTCGGTAATCTATCGCGCTATAAAAGGGAATACCCTGATGTGTAGCACCGTTCCAATAAAGGTGTAGAAGTAAGCCGATAACTGGCTGGAATAACGCACCGCCTGCTACCGTAGCCATATTGTTTATGCCAATAGCTGTACCCGCCACATCGGCGTGGTTGTTATCTTTAACAACACCGAAGGCGAGGGATTGACCTGAAGCAGCCAAGCCAAATAAAAATAAACAAAAATAAAGCCAAAATAGAGGAAGGTGTGGAATATAGATAACCGGTATTAAACCAAGGATGCCTAAGCTCGCGGCAAATTTTAAAGGCATGCCTCGAAGCCCCACTTTGTCTGACCACCAACCTAAGATTGGGCAACCCATTCCTATGGCAATCCATATCATCGTACAAGCCACGGAAGCGGCTTGCGTACTAATCCCATAGGCGGCGACAAGAAAAGGAACCCCCCAGAGCGCAGCAAAGGCTGTAATAGGCGCCCATACCAGAAAGGAATAAAGTGCAATAAACCATGTTTGATTGTTACGTCCCACCTGTCTTAGGCTTTGCACAATTGTTTTTTTAGTCGTTGATTGAAATTTTTGTCCTTTTGAAACAACTTCAGGACTATCTCGTACAATAAGCCAAATGAGTAGCGCTAATACTATCCCTATGATGGCGAGAGAAAAGATAGTGTGCCTCCATCCCCAATGCCCTACAGCAACCGCTAAGGGAGTTTCTCCAACAATAGAGCCCATGCTGCCCATCAATTCAACTAGTCCTGTTAAAAAAGCAAAATAACGTGCGGGAAACCAACGCGAAATGAGGACTAAGGTACCTATGAATGAAAAAGCAGAACCCATACCCATCATAAGGCGACCCGCAGAAGCCATAGCGACACTTCTTGTTGTGGCAAAAATTAAAGCGCCAATAGCGCAAGTCAGTGTTGCCGCCGTTAATAACCGCCTCGGACCGAAACGATCGTATAAAGAACCCGCTGGCAGCTGCATGGGCGTATAGGCATAATAATAAAAAGCCGCCATCGTTCCCAAACTTACTGCATTGAGCCCTAAATCAGAAATCAGCTCTCGAGTCATTACCGTGGGCGAAATTTGTAAGATAAACTCGTACATGTAAAACGATGAGGCGAGAAGGCAAATAATGGCTGCAAGTAAAGTGGGTTTTTGGGTGGCTAAAGACTTCATTATTAAATTATTATTGGGTATAGAGTTTGGACGCTAGCACTAGTCGGATCAAATTTTTTAGACTGTGGCAGCGGTTTCATGGCTAATTTGTTGTTTACAATGCGTCTCTCGAAGTAAAAATCGACTGACAAGCAACGCTAGAATATAACACAACGGTAAAACAATTAGAGCTTTTTGATAATCAGCTAATCCATAGAAAGGACTACCAGCTTGCGTGGCGCCACTCCAATTATAATATAATAAGATACCTATTAACGGTTGGAATAATGCACCACCCGCAACAACGGCCATATTGTTAAAGCCAATTGCTGTTCCTACAACAGAGGGGGCGTTGTTGTCTTTGACAACCCCAAAAGATAATGCTTGGCCAGAGGCAGATAAGCCAAAGACGAATAAAGTCGTATAAAGCCAGAAAGTTGATAAGTGAGGACCGTAAATAACTAAAGTAAGGCTAATTACCCCTAGAAGTGCGGAGATACTTAAAGGAGTACAACGTGACTGTATTTTATCTGAGAACCAACCGAATAAAGGGCTACCAATGCCAATGCCAAGCCAGATCATGGCACTCGCTTCTGAGGCAGCTTCTGTACTGATGCCATAGTTAGCAACTAGAAAAGGGATGCCCCATAATGCAGCAAAAGCGGTAATAGGTGCCCAAATAGCAAAAGAATAAAGTGCAATTAGCCAAGTTTGCTGATTGTTACAAACTTGCTGTAAGCGTTTCAATTCATTTGTCTTCGGTGAAGATTGAAATTTCTTACCTTGTGAAACAGTTTCTGGGCTATCGCGGACAATGGTCCAAATTAACAATGCCAAAAAAATACCGATAACGGATATACAAATAATCGTTGAGCGCCATCCCCAATGACTAACAGCACCGGCTAAAGGGACTTGACCTGCAATAGCGCCGACAGAGCTCATTAACTGGACAAGACCCGTCAGTAAGGCGAAATAATGCGGAGGAAACCATCGAGAAACCAGTAATAAGGCACCAATGAAAGAAAAAGAGGAGCCAATCCCCATAAAAAGTCGACCTAATGATGCCGCGAAAACGCTCGGCGCTGTACCAAACAATAATGCACCTATGGCGCAAATCAGAACAGCCAATGTAATCAAACGCCGTGGTCCAAAACGATCATAAAGTAAACCAGCGGGTAGTTGCATTGGTGTATAGGAATAATAGTAAAATGCAACCATGGTTCCTAAGCTGGCCGCATTAAGATTTAAATCATGCATTAATTCATTTGTCATAACCGCAGGAGAGACTTGTAGGATGAACTCATACATGTAAAACATAGCAGCGAGGGTGCAAATAATCGAGGCAAAAAGCATGAGCTTTTTTTTGGTCAAAATATACGGGACGTCGTCTGTTAAAACAGCCTCATTATTGTGCATTATTTACCCCTAAGTCACGCTTCCTCATGACCTTATTGTTGATAGCTTTCTTGAAAAGATCAAGTTAACGCTGTAGTGGATTGATTTATTTTGCTATTTTAGCTGATTAGAAAACAATAAGGGATTAAGATTATGATTGCAAGTTGTGATGAGAATTAAAATTTAAACCATTCCTCAAGTAATTCACCTGCAAAAATGAAATGTTTAATTAAGCCAAAGTTTGAAGAGCACCGCTAATTAAGGAAAAATGCAAAGTCCTTTTGCTTAGAATATTTGTAATTGATTTCACACAACAGGCTGAAATTATTTAATGGTTTCTGAAATTTTGGTTTATTTAAACGAGCGATGCGGCTGTCAAAAATTCAAGGTGCGAGTTGCGAATTTTTTAATTCAAAGAGAACGGTATTCTGATCGCCGAGGAGTGCGAAGGTAGTCGTGGTATATCTATGGATTCTGTAAAATAGTTTGTTATACTGGCTAGGCTGTGCCGGGATGGTGGAATGGTAGACGCGCCGGATTCAAAATCCGGTGATGGTGACATCGTGTGGGTTCGAGTCCCACTCTCGGTACCAAAATTTGTAGGTTTTAATCTAGATGAGTCATTGGCTAACGGCTAACTTGCTGGTGAATAAGCACACTTGCTATGGCGGCTATTCCTTCATTCCTACCAATAAAGCCGAGTTTCTCTGTCGTGGTGGCTTTAACGCTTACTTGATTGACGTCTAGTTCCATATCGTGAGCAAGATTAGTCCGTATTAATTGTCGATAAGGGTCCAGTTTTGGCGTTTCTGCTAAGAGCGTAATGTCAGCATTGTTAATAGAAAAATTTATATTGTGTAGCATTGCTACTGTTTCTTTCAGAAAAAACCGACTATTACATTTTTGCCAGCGGTTATCTGTATCTGCGAAGTGTTGACCGATATCTCCTAATGCGGCAGCCCCTAATAAAGCATCAACTAAGGCGTGGATAATGACATCGCCATCGGAATGCGCACACAGTCCGGCTGAAAAGGGGATGGTAACTCCCCCTAAGATGATGTGATCGCCAATTTCAAAAGCATGGATGTCAAACCCGTAGCCTATACGTAAGTTATTCATATATACCGCTCGTACATGAAGTTGCAAACTTTTAAATTCAAGGCGAGCGGTATACCCAATCACAGAACGGGCAAAAAGCAAAGCTTTCGCGCCGTCATTTGAGGGGAAAATCGCGATTCTCCCCTTAAAAATCCCCATCGCGTAAAGAAACACTTGGAGATGCGAGCTCGCATCTCCAAGTACAATGGGTATAGCTTATTCGCACTTGAATTTTTAGCGGTGTTACCGCTCAGAAAATGTCTTCGAGTATATACCGCTCGTGCTTGAAAATGCGAATTTATTACATTCACAGAGAGCGGTATAGGTTTGATAAGGCGTCTAGTGCTATGATTACCTAGCATATTTAAGCGAGAGGTTTTGATGGCAGAGACGAAGCATTTTTTAGCGAATTATTTTTTGGTGGCAATGCCTACTTTAACTGATCCCTATTTTAACCGATCGGTGGTATATATCTGTGAGCATAACGAAAAAGGTGCGGTTGGAATTGTGGTTAATCTGCCATTACAGTCTAAGGTTAATCTCTCAGAAATACTGCAGGCCATTGTAGGGAGTAAAAGTGAATTACCGGTACGAACTGATTTCCCTATTCTATGCGGAGGACCTATTCACCCTGAACGTGGCTTCGTCATTCATGCCTCTGGCGAACAGCAATGGCAGTCTAGCCTTAAAATGAATAGCGAAATTTGTGTCACTACTTCCAAAGATATTTTACAGGCGATTGCAAAGCAGCAAGGACCCAAGCGATTTATTTTTTCTTTAGGTTATGCAAGCTGGGTAGCAGGCCAAATAGAACAGGAAATTATTAATAATTTCTGGCTAACTGTACCAGCTAATGCAAAAATTTTATTTGATGTTCCTTTTAATAAACGTTGGTTAGAAGCCATGAATTATTTAGGGGCTGACGTTAACAAACTCGTTTATAGCGGCGGTCATGCGTGATATTAAAACCGTGTTGGGATTTGATTTTGGTTCCAGATATATTGGCGTGGCCATAGGTTATACTTTGCCCGCCATGGCACAACCCTTAACCAGTTTAATCGCACAAAAAGGGGAGCCACCCTGGAAAGAGATTGATGCATTACTTAAAACGTGGTCTCCTGATGCGTTAATTGTAGGAATACCTTTAAATATGGATGGCACAGAACAAGCGATGACGCATTCTGCACGTTTTTTTTTAGAGAGTTTACAGCAACGTTTTCATTTGCCTGTTTTTGCCGTGGATGAACGGTTAACGACGGTAGAAGCGCGCGCACGTTTATTTTCATCGGGGGGATATAAAGCCTTGCATAAAAAGGCGATTAATAGCGTTTCAGCGCAGTTGATTGTGGAAACATGGTTAGAAAGCGCTTGCTATGAGTAAAGCATTATTTAAATCAACCTCCGTAGTGGCGTCAATGACCTTGTTATCACGCATTTTAGGTTTTGTCCGTGATATCATCGCCGCTAGAATTTTTGGGGCGACGGCCGCCGTAGATGCTTTTTATATTGCATTTAAAATCCCTAATTTTATGCGCGGTTTATTTGCTGAAGGTTCTTTTTCAACTGCTTTTATTCCTACGTTAGCGGAATACAAGCAAACGAAAAGTCAGCAAGAAGTTGAGCAATTTATTGCACATATTACCGGTGTGCTAGGTGTTGTTTTATTAGCGGTGAGTATTGTTGGTATTCTTGGCAGTAAAAAATTGATAACCCTTTTTGCGCCTGGCTTAGATCCCTATCGATTTCAATTAGCCAGCGAGATGTTAAGGGTGACCTTTCCCTATTTAATGTTAATTTCTTTAACCGCATTAGTTGGCGCCATTTTAAATTGTTATGGATTGTTCTGGGTTCCTGCGTTTACCCCGGCTTTATTAAACATTTGTTTAATTATCACGGCATTTGGAATTACACATTACTTTAAAGTGCCAGTGGAGGCACAAGCGTTCGGCGTATTATTGGCAGGATTCGTGCAGCTTGGTTTTCAACTGCCTTTTTTAAAACAGCTCGGTTTATTACGTAGACCTCATTTTAATTGGCGTGATCCCGGCGTACAAAAAGTTTTAAAGTTAATGTTGCCGGCTTTATTTGGTTCTTCTATTGGTCAAATTAGTTTGTTACTCAATACTATTTTTGCTTCTTTCCTAGTGGCGGGTAGTGTTACTTGGCTTTATTATTCGGATAGGTTAGCGTATTTTCCCTTAGGCGTTTTTGGTGTTGCCTTGCTTACTGTGATATTGCCCCATCTTTCACGTCAACATGCCGCAAAAACACCGGAAGCTTTTTCGAACACATTAAACTGGGGATTACGTTGTAATTTACTTATTGGTATTCCTGCATCGCTGACCATGCTGATTTTAGCGGGACCGTTAATTACAAGTTTATTTCATTATGGAAAATTTAACGACTATGATGTGTTGATGACACAGCGCAGCGTGATAGCCTATTCCGTAGGTTTGCAAGCATTCATGCTGATTAAAGTCCTAGCGGCTGCTTTTTATGCCCAACAAAATATTCGTACACCGGTGCGGATCGGGATTATTTCGCTGGTAGCGAATATGTTTTTAAATGCTTTGTTGATCTTTCCCTTTAAACATGCCGGCTTAGCCTTAGCAAGCTCCTTATCGGCTTGGTTAAATGCAGCTTTATTGTTACGAGGATTGAGAACGCGTGGTATTTTTCAATGGCAGGAAGGTTGGTTACTTTTTATATGGCGTTTATTTTTTGCTAATAGCCTATTGGGTTTATTTCTTTACAAGGCGGCGGCTGCGTTACCTGTCTGGTTAAATTGGGGGTGGCAACAACGTTTCCTACATATTTTATTTCTTGGCATTATTTCTATCCTTATTTATATCAGCTGTTTATGGATAAGCGGACTGCGGTTTCATGATTTAAAAGCACGACCATGATCAAACTGATTCGCGGACTTTATAATTTACCGAGTAAAAATCCTGGTCGCGTTCTTACGATTGGAAACTTTGATGGTTTACATCAAGGACACCAAGCGATTATTCAAGCGCTAAAGCAGCAAGCAAAAAAGTTGGATTTACCCAGTTGCGTGATGATCTTTGAGCCCCATCCTCAAGAGTTTTTTTTAGGGGGTAATGCGCCACCACGTCTGATGCGCCTGCGCGAAAAAATAAAAATTTTCCAAAGGTTAGGGCTTGATAGACTACTTTGTTTACGCTTTAACGAACGTTTAGCCGAAATGGATGCAGAAACCTTTGTTAAGGACATTTTAGTGGATCGACTGAAGGTGCGTTCTTTAATCATAGGAGATGATTTTCGATTTGGAAAAGGACGGTTAGGCGATTTTAATTACTTAAAGGAAATGGGACAGCGTTATCAGTTTGAGGTTTATGCGACGCCAACGGTGTTATTGAAGGGCGAACGTATCGGTAGTTCACGCATCCGGGATGCCTTAAAAGAAGGAAATTTTACGTTGGCAGCACAGTTATTAACGCGTCCTTTTACATTGAGCGGTCGGATTATTTATGGTGATCAGCGTGGTCGTTTATTAGGATTTCCTACGGCAAATGTTGCCTTACATCGCCGCGTTCCGCCTCTTAAAGGTGTTTTTATTGTGCGCGTCTACGGTGTAGAAGAAAAACCTTTAAACGGCGTTGCCAACTGTGGTAGACGACCCACCGTTAATGGTTTGCAAGATTTACTCGAAGTTCATTTATTGGATTTTAATAAAACTATTTATGGTTCCTACATAGAAGTAGAATTTTTAAAAAAAATTCGTGCTGAAAAAAAGTTTGACTCTTTGCAATCCTTGCAACAACAGATTGCTGACGACGTTGTTATTGCTAAAAGTTATTTTGGCATTTAGTTACGACAAATAAGGACGGTGAGGGTGATATCCAGGAAAGCCTTTTTTATTCCCTCTTTATTGAAACAGGAGAAACCCTTGTGCACTTGAAGTTGCAATTCGCAACTTCAAGTGCTTTTTCCTTGCGATAAGGGTTTTCAAGTAATCGAATACCTACAACAGCTATTTACCTTAACGAAAATTCAGCAGAACTTTCCAAATTCTCTGTTGGCGCCACCGTTGAGCTTTGTCCCGGTACAGCAGTAGGAGCAGAAAAGAAGGTTGAAGAATTATTTTTCCAGTGAGTAGCACGGCTACGATCACCCGTTACCAAGTTATCATCAGTATTCAATGGCTCTGCGTTAGCAGTATCATCTCCCTGTATTTCTATTTCAGCAGTGAAAGCGTTAGCCCATTCCACGAACTCGTCTTTATCATTATCATTTAATTGTTCATATGCCGTTTCATACTGTTTTTGAAGAGTTTCCTGTTTTACAGGATCTGTCTCATTAGATAGTTCCTTATAGATAGCTTTCATATTATCCAATGGATTTGCCGAACTACTAGCAGAATCGCATCCATGTGAAGTTTCAAGCCTTCTATAAAACTCATTTTGCTCATTTTCAGTTAACTGGTTGTATGCAGCTTCATAAGTTTCTTTTGCTTTTTTTTGCAGTGAATGTGTTGGTTCCGCCAGCATGTTTTGATACAAAGAAAATACACTATCTACTGTTGGTTTCTGATAATGTGGATAAGCATTGGCATCGTCTCCCCATGCCTGTAATGGATCTTCCGAAGTAGAACTATGAGGAGTACGAGAAGCATAGCTTGATATAGCATTACTCACATTACTGGAATGATTGTCACCCCATGTAGTGTCACTGTCCCATGTAGTGTCGCTATCCCAGGCAGCATTCGGATCAGCACTAGCCTGAGTATAGATATCTGACGTATTTTCAGACGGCATAAATTGAGCAGTCCAGTCATTAAATTCAAGCTTCTGATCTGCACTTAATTTGTTATATTCAGTCTCATATTGTGCTTGCAAACGTTCACGCAGCGTCGTAGATTCCGCATCCATTGCTTGTGAGAATAAATGTTTTACTGTTTCTAATGAATCAGACTGGACTGGTTTAGCTTGCGTGCTCTTTTTTCCTTTAAAAGAACGGCGAAAGCTGTTACGTAAGCTTCTAACAAAGCCAGTATTGGATTTTTCTTTTCCTTTTGCTTCTGCTTTAGCCTTGGCTTTCGCTTCAGTTGCTTCAGCTGCTTCTGCTTTTTTTATAGACTGTGCTAAATGTGTTAAACATGCCGTTTTATACTCAGCAGGTAAACTGTCTTTTTGCTGACGAAATAGTTGACGTAAATCATTGACTTTAGTCACTAAAGGGGCTATTTCCTGGCTGTCGATTTGCGCTTTAATAGAGGCTTCTTCCAGTTTATCGACTGTTTTTTTTAGTTCAAAAGCAATCTCCCATGCTATTTTGATCGCTGAAGTTTGAGTACTTTTTATAATGGTTTTGTATGAATAATCACTTTTTTTCGTGTTAGGTTTTTCCGTTAAAGCAGCTTTAGTATTCTTGATAGCGAGATCAGCATTATAACGCTGATTAAATTCACCTTAGTACTTTGTAAATATTCCTCGAAGGCCATATACGTTATCTACTACAGCTTTTTTTGCAAGAAAATCCCGATTTTTTTCTCTTTTTTCAAAATCAAAATCCTTTTTAGGATCCGCATTTGCTGCACTACAAATTTTTTCATAGGCCATTGCAGCTTGCCAAGCTTCAAACAATCGTTGAATATCGTTTTGGTTTAGCTTTTCCGCTTTGAGCTTCCCTTCTAAAAAAGACATAGAATTTTTATTTTTAGGCATAAACGTGCTCTCTTTTAGTTATTATGGTTTGGAAGTTACAATTTCTTGTAATTCGAGTGTATCTTCTGGCATGCGCTGCTTTCGCACAGGCCGGAAAAATGTGTAAAGATTTCCATGAGCGGAATAGTTTCCTTGATTGCTGGAAGAAGTTGTTAGTTGATTTCTGTCTGCTATCGGCAGACCAGCGTTTTTTTGAAATCCTTCAACTTTTATATGAATCCAAGTTTTTATTTGTTGTTCTGGCCAATTATCTTTCCTGAAGGACTTAACTGCTGTTACTAGTTCATCAAATTGTTGCGGCGTTATTTCCGTTTTGGTTTGTATATGGCTTGCTTCAAGTAACGAATAAATATAATCCTTTATAAATAAGGAATTAAGGTGTTCATCTATTTGTTCTTGTGTGTATCCTTTTTCCCTAAGCCCTATGGTTATTTGCTGTATATTTTCAGGGGTAATTCCCGGACGAAGTGGTTGACCGTTAATAGCTGAGGATTCGCTCGATAAATCACCCAATACAGGTTTTTCACTTTGAATACCGTGACTAAATTGTGATGTAGATAATGCAGCGGGATTTGTTTTCCTACTTGCTAATTCATCTATCGGAATGACAACATCTCTTTTTTTATGCGGTGGCGTAGTAGAATTACCACCGCCTATTCCATTCGGCATTGAGATTGCAATATGACCTGGCTTAGGTAACGTAAACTGAGGAATTAGATTGCCTATTTTGTTAGCTAGCGCGTTTAATTTATCCAAAATTCCAAAACGCCATGGATTATTTTGGTCACTTTTTACTAATGGCAATAGATTATTAAATTTTGCATGAAGATTTTTGATACCGCTTAAAAGTCGCTGCAATGCAGGCAAGCTAAGTTTTTCACCGGATTGATCGTCATGCTGTGTTGATGCAACGTTGGCAAGTAGGTCGGTAAATTTCCCAAGTAGATCATCAACATTATCGAGAAACAACTTGTGATTAGTACGCCGAGAATCGGCTTGTGCTGGGTTTGCAAACTCCGCCGCTAAAATACTCGGCAGTGCCGCAGTAGATTTCTCTAAAAACTCATTAACATCTGTTAAAACTTCATTAAGCTCGGATTTGCTTAGTGTTTCACCGGATGTACCTGCGCACTCTGGGGTAGACACAGTGGGTAGTTGTTCAGTAAATTTTTCTAGTAGACCTGAAATATTTTGCAAAAATAGATCAAGTTCAGGCGTAGAAAAGTGTGTGTCCGTTGTGCTCTTTGTTAATCGCGGAGATGTTGTGGGGGACAATCCATAAGCAGAGTGTCTTTGAAAATCATAAATTTTATTAAAACTACTAGGAGGTTCGTGATTCCAGGTAAAAACGGGTTATGGACATCCGTGCGATAGTTTTCATCCCCTGTTGACGCCGCTTGGCTTAAAAAACGATTGATTTTTTGTAAAAATAAATTGCAGTCGGGTGCAATAGCCTGTTTTTCTTCTCTATTAGTCTTTAAAGCGAGTGTTGGCAATATATCAGTAAATTTTTTCAGTTGTTCGCCTATCCGATTAAGAAACGGCTCAGAATGGGATACACGTTTTCCATTTGCAGAACTATCAGAGAATTGATCGAGCAACCCACTGAATTCTTTTAAAAGTGACTTAACCTGGGACAAGATAAATTTTTTATCGGATGATGATCCCTGTAAAGATCGATCAGTAGCCTCTAAAATCTCGTTAATTCTACTGATAGATAAATTTATTGTTCTCGTTTCTTTCGACGAGACAATGAGAGCATTGCGGAAGCAATGCGAAGTTGAGGAGCCCGCGATAGGCGTGCGTTGACGGGCGAAGCAGGAAACGCATCACGCC
>CAYQIM010000065.1:0-153118 GCA_964417555.1 Rickettsiella sp.
GTCTTCAATCGCCTTGTTAATCGCTGGCTGGCTACGTAAGCTATCAAAGCTTTTGGCTTTGGCTAACACCTCATTCACATACTCACGCAAATCCTCTTCGCGAAAGTGACTCAGTTGCTTTAGGGCTTCGTCAAGGCAGTGCTGGTTTTTCATGGATTCACCTGTAAACACTGCATCAGATCGCTAAAAACCTGAGATTTGGTTTTAAATTCCTGATATTTTTTTAAAGAAGGCGCAGCTTCTTTGACAAGATCGCTGTCTTCGATATGCTGAGAGGCTGTCGGCGATAAATCAGCGGCTTGTTTTAAGCTATCTTGATAGGTTTTTAATTGCTCTTGCGCACTGGATGCAGATTGCGCTGTTGTTTTATCGTTGGCTAATTGACTTTCAATACGTTGTTTTAAGTAATCTTTAACGGCATGACTGTCAGCTAGCGGTTCAGCTCCTGAATCAATATGATTAATAACATTCGATAAAAACAGTTGCCAATTTTTTTCACCTTTAGTCTCAAGCTCAGACAAAATGCCTTTTAAGCCGTCACTTAAGGCAGGATTTTGTTTAAGCCTGTCTAAAACATTCTTTTGAATGAAATCAGACAATACATGAGGATTATCGATCCCTTCTCGTGCTAATAATTCTTCAGGAAACACTGACTGTAGAGCTTTAATATCATTCGGTGTTAATAACGATAGATTAACCTTATTATCAATGGGATTAACGGCAATATCAGGATGATTTTTCTTAAGAATATCAGCGGCACGTTGATTTAATGTCGGATCATTTGGATTTTTTTGATAATCTTGATACCAGTTTTGCTCTTCCGGTGTAATCGTTCTTGTTTGTTCCGCTTGTTTAAACGCTTCTTCTTCATTTGCATTAATCTCTTTATTGAAAAACTTAGAACGAATCACACTCGCGACAAAAGGGACAGCGCCGAGTGCTAGACCAAAACCTCCAGCAATCGCGGTCGTTTTAATAAAATGCAACACGTCCACTTTATTATCCGGCGTTATTGATTCTGCTAGATTTTGAGGAATCAATGGCGCCGTACCAATACTTGCAACTGTTAAAGATTTTTCACTTAATGAACCGACCGTTTCTGTTGATAGTTTTGAGAGTGTTTTCCCTGCAAGATCGTTTAAAAACTCAGGCGCTAAAGCTGAAACCCCTTTAACAGCGCCTTTCGCTAATAAACCGCCCGCGCTGCCTAATGCCATATTAATTGGGTTTAATGCAAAACCTAACAGTGATGCAATACCATCACCCACTTTTTGTGTTAATGGTAAGCCAGGTACAGTGACGTTCTGTATTGCACTATAAATATCGTCGAGTGACGAGAAATGAGGATGTAATCCGGCTAATGGCGCTATTTTTTCTAAGGCAACTTCAGGTTCTATGAGTTGCTTTAAGAAACTACCTGAAATTGAAGCCGCGTAACTTGGTGGCGTAAATTCTGCTTGCTGTTGGTATTGCTCTCTAAAATTAGGTTTGACGATCGCATTGTTGAGTAACATTTATTTTTTCCTATGCGCATAAGTTAATACGCTATCCGTAAAAGGCTGCGAATAGATCACATGACCCGCAGCATCGGTTGCGATAATCAAACCATCGGGTGTATTAGTTACTGTAATAGGATTACGATCGAGATTAAAAAATTCGCTGAGATGGTTTTTAACTTCCTCCCAACCTTCTTTAATTTGCCATGCGCTAGGAAAGGGACTGCTTTCGCTGGCGATATCCTGGGCTTTTTCAAAAGCCGTTTCCCGAATCGAATCGGTGTATTAATAGGCGTTACATGAAAACCCAGGGCTTGATACGCTTCATTGCGTATATGATCGGCCAAACGTCCGGCTTCACCTGGCGTGAGATTTAAGGTGTTTAAGTTAAAACTGTAATAAGAGCCACTCGCTACTTGATACGCTTTGGAAAAATGATCACTAAAACTTTGCATGTAATCGTTGACATTCTTTAATGCGAGATCATTATGAATTAATCCCTGATATTTGACGTAATTCATCGCCATGTTGACGACACTTAAAGTACGCGAAGGATCGCCCGATTGATCGATATAGTTAAAAATATCACTGTTATTTTCGTGCAGTTTGGCAACAACGATATTTTTTAAACTTTTATCGCTAGTATCAGAATCTTTGGCACTGGCAATACTTACCTTAGAAAAATCCTGTCCGGTTTGATTGGCTAAAATGAGTTGTCGTAAAAAAGCGGGATCAGTATTGCCCTGTAATAAGCCGGTGGTATAAGCCACTTCTTGTTGTAGTGGTTTTTTTAAACTGGCAGCGACATAGACTTTATTGCTGGGATTATGATTGCCAAGTACCTGTAATAGGCTATCGGGATCAGCCCCTTGTATAAAAGCGGATTGTGCTTGTGTTTTCAGGTCATTTGGAATCGGTTGAATAAAATGATTGTCAATCTGCATCGCATGACCTAGCTGCACGGATCGCGAAATGTAGTCGTTATAGGCCGCACGCGGATCAATACTGTTATAATTCTTGGCGTAATCTTTAAGAAGCGCCTGACCTTGCGGTGTTTGCTGAATAACTTGCGCATATTCTCCCGAGGTAAAACCATTCAGCAGATGCTGCAAGGCGGCCCGTTCGCCTTTTTCAGCTTGGGTCAATAATCCATCTTTTGTATCAAGTTTACTTAAACGTTGTTTGAGTAACTGCCAATTCTCACCGTTATTAAAAAGACCTTGTGCCTTTTGTACACCTTGATCAAATAAAACCACCTCGTTCAAATGATCCGGTGTGAGCTTCATCCACGCTAAAGGATTAATCGGATTGCCTTTCACTAAATCGGACTTAACACCCTGCATCGTTAAATCCATGTCGTAATGGTTTTGCAGATGTAAGGTGTCTTGTGAAATCGGCGTATTGGCTTTATCGATGTTTTGAGCAAACGGCGAGGCTAAGACTTTCTGCAAATCGGCTGATCGCGCGTTGGGGTTTTTATAGAGCTGGTGTAGCGCCTGTACACTATCGAGTGTATGGGACAGCGTTTTAAATAACACACTACCTTGCTGCGGCGTAATAATACGCCCCAACATCGCCTTTTCTACCGTTTGATGCGCCAGATCTAACTTTTGTTGAAAGAGCTTGTCATCTGAAACCGAAGTATAGAGGTCTTTTAAAACATTCGGCCATTCGGTATAAAACTGACTGCTTAATTTCAGCTGGTTAGTTTGAAAATCCGTGAGTTGCGCTTGGCTATTCACTTGATTCAAGCTCGATTTGAGCAATACATCCAATTGACCTTGGGTTTTATTATTAACCGGCGTGCTATTTTTAATGTTATCGAGCTGCTGCTGTGTATCTTGCGCAATCTGCGCCGCTAATTGCGGATGGGTTTTAAGCTTAACGAGGGCATCGGTTTTAATTTGTTCCACACTGCTGGTCGCTTGCAGTAATAAGGCATTACTTTTTTCTTGTTCTAAACGCAAATCAGTTTGCATTAAGCCTTCAGAAACGTTACCCAAACTTTTGGCGACCGATGCAAACCCCTTCGCTGCGCTTGCTACGGGCGTATCACGAATAAGAGGAATGTCATCACGGTATTGTGCTAAGGGTTCAGCCATTATCTCGCCCTCATGCCTTGCAGTTGACCAAATGACATCAACGTATTGCCCGCATCACTAAACAATTGTCCGTATAAGGTATTTCTAACATTACGTTTTTCAATATCGACATTGGCATCTAAAATACTTTTTTGAATATCGAGATTCTTTTGTTGTCTGGCGGCGATATTTTCGGTATTTCGTTGAATGGCAGGTAAAGAATGAAGATGAACGGCTTGTTGTGCTTAATAAGGTAGCTCATGGAGTAATTGAGGAAGTACGAGGAATTCATCCTGAGTACGTATTTACCTATCGAGGTAGACCTATTACACGGATGTTAAATTCAGCTTGGAAGAAAGCACGTTTACGTGCAGGTTTCCCTCAGCTGAGAGTGCATGATCTTAAGCACACCTTTGGACGACGGTTACGTGCTGCAGAGGTCAGTTTTGAGGATCGGCAAGACTTATTGGGACATAGAAGTAAACGAATTACAACACACTATTCTCAATCTGGGTATAGCAACTTGATTCGTGCTGCTAATAAAGTATGTGACTTAAAAAATAACTTAGTTATTTTAAGCAGGAAAGAAAAACTACTAGCTCCCGCAAAAGTCCCGCAAGGAAATTTGCAGGAAAGAAAAATAAACTTAAGATTGGTATAACTATTTGATTTTATTGGTATTTCTTGGTGGGCCGTGATGGGGTCGAACCATCGACCAATAAATTAAAAGTCGCCGACTTACACGCTAACTTATTGAAAAAACAACATTATTATAATCAGGACGACCCTTACAAACGTATAATAATGTCTATGAGTGTCATGTTTAGTCGCGCAAAAGTCGCGCATCGTTCTTTAACTATTTTTAATGTCACAATTTATTTGACTATGGAAGTTCTTTTTAAGAAATAGCATTCTTTCACAAGTAACTACAAAATGGGATTAATTTCACCACCTCATTTATGTATTTTTTATAAAAATTTTGTGTTCATAATACTGAATTCATCACAATAGGGATTTAAATATTATTTTTAGATATTAGATCGCATTTACCCTAATGATGGATTAATCAACTGCGAACTTTGTTCTCTCTCTATCTCGTCGTTTGCCGAAAAAGGATATCCATTTTTGTTTTTTTCAAAAAAACTAAATCTTGAACGGGTAAAATTCCTTAAACGTTCTCTACCTTTTTCAACACGGTTATCTGCAAGCATTAATTCCCAATCCCGTTGGGCTATTCGCCCTGTATCTTCAGAAAGATAATTTAATAAACTTTGTACAATAAATATTTGCGCTAATTTATTACAGATATCATGTAATCCTCTTGTGATAGGTACTCCAAAATTTTCCAGCAAAGTCGGTAAGTAAGGTAATACAAATAAAGCCATACCTAAATACCAATAACTGAGATCGTCTGTTAATAGATAAAACTGACTCACCATGCGTAAACCTAAGCCTAGTTTCCAAACTAATTCGTTATTCGGAAAATAAAATTCTAATAGTCGTGCTAGATAAGAAAAATTATAAAAGCCTAATTGAAATAAATCACCAATAAAACGAATCACTGCCTTGGCTTTAGAAAAATTACGATTATTTGTCAGATAAGCGTAGGTCGACTGAATACGTGGATGTAATAAAGCGATCTCTGATAATCCTACTAAAAGGGATAATAGTTTTTCTGAAAAAATTTGCTGAGATAACAATTGTTGTGTTGTTATCCAACCACGATTTAAAAAATGGATATCATCACGTGCACGCCAGTCAGGTGACAAGCCCATAGTTTTAAATAAATTTCCGATCGGTGTATGTAAGCTTAATCCGCTCCCTATATAATGGCCCGACGTTATGACTATCTGTTGTCTGAAGACAGTTAAAATTTCCTGTTGCTTTTTTCGCTCTGCTAATTGCTTGTGAAGAGTTGGTGGTAATTGCTGTTGTATTTTACCCAAGGGTATTCGCTTTATCTTGTTTAAATCTAGTTTCCATTCACCCTTATTATCATAATCCAAATAATAGATACCTTTTTCAGTATAATTAAGTGAATAACGTTCAAAGTTAACCGTTGCTCTCTTTTCAGCTTGATGCCAGTAAATTATTTCCTTATTCTGTCGACAAATACCGAGTAAGCCAATCAATGTTTCAGATTTTATACAGTCACGCTCCTCAGAAAATCCTGAGTGAATAGCAAGTTTCTTAACAGTTGGTATTTCGTACGCTTGAGCTTCTGGTAATAACGGTGTTGAAACCGTTGATGCAGCAACTACCATCGTTACCAAAGGAATAAAATTTTCTCGATTACAACTATGCCGTCGTCTAATAAGCAAATAGCGCACGCTAGCCACTAAAGCAGCTGCCGAAAAAAGAGTTATTGTGCCCGCACCTAATGCCCACCATAAATAATTTGGCTGCCAAAAAACTTTATTTATAACCGCCGGATTTTGTTGAAGCTTTACTCCCGACTGTTCGAGCATCAATCTTTCTGATTGAGAATGATATACTCTCAAGTCATCATACATTGGATTTTGAACTAAGATATCATAGCGTAACACGCAATCTTCTTGATGGGGTTGTAAAAATAGCTGCCGAATAGTTTCTAATGTTTCGTATCTAGCAATCGTATTTTCAGTGTGATAAGGGTCTTCAGCATCCGCAATAACTAAACTTTCTGTGTTATTTCGCTCCAGTACTTTTCTTACCGTTATTCCATGGTCGTAAAAGGAAAGTAATAGTTTATTAAACGTATTGTTTTCCATGGCGTCTAGAAAAATCCATTCTGTATTATTACCAGTAAGATACCGATAGCGAAGAACGATATCAGTACCCTTTTTTCCTATATAAATCGAGTAGTCTTCTGGTAATTGTGGAAAATATAAAGTGATATCTTGTGAGTAATGCGATTGATAAAACAATATTTTTCGATAGTGCATGAGCATTTTTTTGTCTATTGTAAAAGAAAAGTTAGGTGTAGTATCTTCTACTAGAAATAAACCTATTGTTTGCACCCCTTCAAACAGCGGAATAAAATGCCTTATTCCATAATAATTTGGACCCAGAGAACCATCCGCTTTTAAAACCAGTAAAATATGATTTTCTCCTTGTTTTTGAGCTAATTCTGCTCGTATTTTCATTTTTTCTTCGCTATGCGGAAGTGCCTCCCAATATTTCCTAAAATCGTTACCAATACCTTCAGGGACAAAGTAAATCACTTTTTCTTCTTGACTAAAAAAACAAGCGCTCAGATGTTCTGTCCTTCGTTTACAAAGACCTAAATAGTTCCAACTGTCCCAACGGTGAGAATTTTCATCATTAAAATCATTATAAAAAATATTAGAAAAAAACTTATCTATACGAGGAAGCCACCAATATTTGTATCCTACTGGAATCGGTTTATTTGGATCGACAGCTAAGCAAGGTATAGTTTCTCGTTCAGAGAAAGCCACTCGCTTAAAATTATCAATACTGCACGACGAAGCGAGGGTTGTATTGACTCGATCGGAAGCAATCGAAAATAAGTGTTGTTGATTAAAACCATTAAGGCAATCATTGTTAAAGACCTGACTCCAATTGAAAGGGGAAAGTTCACGGTAACATTTTAAGCTTATTTTTTCTAGATACCAATGCTTAGCGGGTAAAAAAGGAGATGAAAATATTTCTCCTCCTTGCATCTCTAGAATCCATCGTTTATTTTGAAAGCTGATCGTTTTTAGTAAAGTTACGAACGGTACTAAATCGGGGAGCCTTACTTTTAATTGCGTACCATTAAAACTCTCAGGTACCAACCCTGTATGCGATTTTGTCTGATAGAGAATTTCATTTTCCGCACAAAAAAAGAAATTAAAACCACCTTGACTTGTGAGATAACGGATAGGTAATTGTTTACTCTGTTCATTTAAAGGCGGTTGTGTAAAGATAAAAGACTGCCTCTTATCGTCATACCAAACATCGAGTGCCTGGCCTGATTGACCCTGGAGTCCATAAACACTGATAGGTCCCGTCGTCTCAGTCAACTTATTGCTTGCAAGTGTAGAAATTTCTGTCCACCAATTTTCAGGATGCGCTTTTATCCAATCCGCGGTAACAGCGGTTAAATAACTTTTTCCAAAAGCATCTAACTCTTTAATGAGATATTCGGTAGTCACAACAAAGATTCTCTCCTGGCTTCTAAATGCACTGAGCAGGGAAAAATCTAATGCTTTTGCAGGAGTTTCTGCATTAGACTTTAAAAACAGCTTTCCAGCACTATCACTTTGGGATTTTGCTTCATGATTAATAACTGATCTTAATTCATTTATAATTTGCGGCATTGCTTCGTGAGTAACTTTAACAACATGAGGTTTATAAAAGTACAGAACTTCGGTTCCGTTTTTCATGTGCAACGAGTCTAAACATAACAGTTTTTTTTCTTGAATGCCCGATGTGATCAATTGATAGTGAGTTTGATTCTGCACGCGAATCCATAATGGTATATAGCTTGAATCCTCAGAACTCGGAAGAATAGATAGCAACTGATTGAATCGATTGGCAACAAATTGCTTTTGTCCTTTCCAGAAATCACTTTGATCCAGATCAAAGTGATGTTTGTAGTCTTCAGCCACAGAATAAAAACGAGTTACTATTTGCCAAGGAGTAAAATAGCTTGTATTTTTGGATGCAACCACTTCCCCCTTATCGTTTTCAAAAAGCTGTAATAAGTTATCTCTAACGTCTGATAAAGAAACTAAATAAAGTTCGCCATCGGGTTTTATATCATAATTAACATAACGTTCAAAACAATTCACCGGCATAGGAAAGTACGTATAATCACAAATCTCTACGGTTGTTTTAATTTGTACGCTATGATCTGCCAAGATAGATGCTGATTTTATCTCTTGCTGCTTGGTAATATGGTATCTTCTGACTATTTCATGAGTATCCCTATTGCTTGACCATAAATAACGAGTAGGGGCCCAAAAATAACATACTTCTTCAATGCATCCGATAAAATTGACGTGAAAAGGAATAGAACTATCCAAGTTTGCACGCATTTCATCAATAGGCAGTCCGTCGGTATAAAAATAACCATCCTCTGCAGTAGAATAAAAAGCGGTGCCATTATAGGTTTCGCCTTGATTATTCTGCATCGGATAATTATCGATTTTGATAAGAAAATTTTGAGAATTAGGATGAGAATTTTTTTCTAAATAATCATTCATTATATGCGTATTATTTCTATCACCTGCTGCATCCATTTCAAGTGGAATAACCTGTTTTTTTACCACATCAAGCTTACAGCTTAGATTATTATCCAGGTTAAGGTAATAGTTGCCTAAGCTAGAATTTGAAACCTCTACATTTATTCCATAGATTTTAATCCCGGTAGCGGTAAACTGAATACCCTCCTGATTAGTACAATTATTACAGACAAGTTCCCAATTATAATTGGCGTGGTGACTTTCTAATTTTAAAGAACCCACTTCCCCCAGATAAAGGATAGTTTTTCCAGCTGTTTTTGGGCTTTCTAATGTATAATGTAAGTATTGAGTGATAAAACGTTCTTGCCAAGAAAACTGCGGTATGACGAAGGTTCTTTTCTGACTATCTAGGACGATTTTAATATTGGTCTTTATAAATTCAGGTGTAATAGCACTGACGATATATTCACTGGGAAAAATATAAAAGTCGTAATGAAAATCTTCTTGTTCTTCTAACTGCCTTAAAACGGAGAATCCTGTATCGTGTCGTACTGTAGCAAACGGAAGATTTTTCCAACTATAACTAAGGTAACTTTCAGGTGTCGATGGTAAAATCCAGGTAGTAATTGAATTGAATATTTCTGGCTGGAGCCCTTCATACATCAAAAATAGATCTGTTAAAGAAATGTTTCTTCTAGACATCATTTTTACTTTTGGATAGCCTAGTCTGTCACGAATAGAGAATGCTTTTCTCTTATTCATGATGACATGAGGAAAATAGCCTGCCCAAAAAATGTAATTGCTTTTACCACTGCCTGTCTTAGTCTGACTGCTATAAAGATAAGAATCCCCATAATGTATCGTGTTCGTTTGAAAGTTAATTTCCTTGATCACAGCACCGTACAAAGGTGACAGGTATGAATTATTCTCAGAAGTCATTTGTTTTTGGTACCCTAATTGGCGATAAGCATTATCCAACTGATAAAAATAATTTCCTACCGCTTGCGCATTAGCAACTACCTTCTCAAAGACTTTAACCAATCCCGTCAATCCAATATTTAAGCCAATTACCGGTACTGCCAATGCACCTAACACCCCTGCTGTAGTAGTCGCTCCCATCATAGAAGCACCTACTGCGCCCAGTGACAAAGCTAACCCACCAGCATCAAAGGTGAGTTGTGTACTAAATACAGCTCTCTCTGCCTCTGTTTCCGCTTCATAGAGTTCTCCACTATCCATCACAACGTTAGCGATACCGAACAAAATACCCAGGCCTTCATTTAAAAAAGCATTCAATCCACTTCTAAAGGCAGATAGTGTGCTTTTCACCGCCACTTGTTCTTCTGAAACTAACGTTTTAACTAAACTAACAACCTTAGCGATATCGGAAACGGCCCCATGACCCATTTGTGCCAAGCCAATGTAGCTATGAATTTCTATCCACTGGGATAATCGAGTGTTTCCAGCTGTTTGTGATAAGTCATTTAAATCTGTTCGGTCTTTTTGCTTGCTCCAAGCAAGCAAGGTTTGCAAAAGAAAAGCCGAATTTAATCCATCCACAGATTCTGCTTGTTCTATTGATGTTGACCAGCGTGGTATTTTTGCTTCATGATCAAAAACAAAATGAGGGTTTACTTTTTCGTATAAGTCGCGCAAATGTGTTTGAAATTCACTAATAGGCTTAATATCTACGTCGAGCGTACGCGTTTCATAGGTCTGCAGATTAAAAAAAACCAAACCCGAAGGACGACTCTCTAGCTTTCCCATACTGTCTAAAAGTGGCATCCAGCTTTTTTCATGGCCTAACCCCGCTTCTTCAAGCGCCTGATTGGCTGATAGGAAAAAAGACTCCGCTAATCCTAAGCTAACTAATGTATTTTTCAGGATGTGATTATTACTATGATTTTCTTTTCGCTTCCAAACTCGATGTAGCTCTCTGAAGTAGGTCAGCGATCCCTGATGTTTTTCAATCATTCTGGGTTTTGATAGGGATTTTCTATACAAAATTGGAGGGTTGACTGAATCACTTGCTGAAGAATACCAATTTTCACTGGATGATGGATAGTTACCTAAATAAATGGCTGCAACGTTATTCGCATCAACGCCTAAGCTGGAAAAGTCTTTCGCATGAGCAAAATCACTAATGACTTTAAATAACGGTTTTTGTTCACTCGCTAAAACCGCTTTTAATTCCGAAAAATGAATTAAATGTTTATTATTTTCTAGTAAATCACCCTCTCTAGGGAAATCTCTTTTTACTATCTGTAACCAATCATCAATATTTTGAGATTCTTCAACCAATCCCAAAACTGCATGCATCACCTCCAACGGCTCTGGCGATTGACTGATTACGATTAATTTTCCCGAATCGTTTTCTTCTTCTTTTAAACTGGCAAGTATTAATAACGCATCATCGTCCGCAGTTAAAATAACTTCACCGTGTTTTCTTTCTCGCAATAGCCTTTCAATTACTTCCCTTTTTTCTTCATCCTCTTCCAATGAGTATTCAAGACAACTTCCACTTGCATTTCTGCGACATCTTCGCTTAGAAGATGGCGAACCCGTTCCGCTACTATCTAGTGGCCTTTTTCTTTTAGGTGGTCTTTGTGGTGATTGAGAACCTTCATCTGTAGTTATATGTTCGACCTTAACAATGTCTTGTTTACTATTTAAAAAATTAGTTTGAGAAAGGCTAGCATCTCCTCCGATAGCTAACCCTATAACTACTACTTTTCGTTCATCCGAAATACTTTTTAAATTACGCACGTACTCTTTACCTTGCTCAAGCCCAATTAGAGCTAACGTTTCCACAGCGGCTAAGGTATTTGCTTTTGAATCGTACTTTAATTCGAATACCAATAATGTTTCATATTCAACTTTCTTTCTAGATAATTTCCCTACCTTAACAACACCATCTGATCGGCCACTCGCTGACTGATTCGACTCTGCAAAGAATCGAATAACGACTCCTTTCTCTGGTAAGCCTGATATAATGCCTTGAAACAAGGCTTGAGCATGCGATTCACTCGTCATTAACGGCCGTATCGGATGCAAGGCTTTATTTAATTCTTGCTGTTGAAATTTATACTGCTGCCCACTTAGAGAAAACAAACTATTAAATTCAACCGAGTGAAGCGATACTAATGTACCCGCTAATTCATTTTCTTTTATCTGACCCGAAGAACTCGGTAACGTGGGGTTAACTTCCAGTTTGTTGAAAAAACCACTTCCTTTCTCGTTTACATCAATTGCCACGTGCAGATATTGAATAACACTTCCTCTTTGCGCAGCCTCCTGCTTTAAGAATTGAATAACCCGATTTGCTTTGCTTTCGAGTGACTCTCTTGCACGGCTTCTTAAGTCGTGAGTGGTGCTTGGCCTTAAGTCAAAAACTAGCCGTTCTTTGCTAGTGGATGTTGAAAATTCACGGTCAATGACTAAAATTCCATACTGATTATGAAATGTGGAGTCACCCCACAAAAATACGCGTTTATTAAAAGTTGCTTCATCTTCTTGAAAAGAGATACTATGACCCGATAACAGTGCAAAATAATCAGGTATATTTTTAATTCCATAACGCGTACGATACAAATGCTGTAAATTTGCGAGTAGTTTATTTTCCCTATCAGGTTTATTTTCACCTAATATCTCAAAAAATCGCTTCATTATCCGATTGACAGGTTTAATGGGAACCAGCTTGACTGTTATTTCATCGGATCTGAGTTGTCGATTTGCTGTTGACTTTAAACTATAATTAACCGCAGCGATAATGCCCTCGCCTTGCCCTTTCTTATCTATCTGAAACCCCCGCACAGGCACAGTTGTGTCCGCATAGGTAGTAACTATCTGATCAATGCCTTCCTTAGCAGAAATGGTACCCGCTTTACCTTCAATAAGAATAGAAATTGGATTTGGGTTAAGGGGGCTAGCTAACATGATATCTACAAAACCGGAACCGACCACACGCTCAGGATAAATATAAAGGTAATGATTGAATCCTAACCCCCCAAATAAAAATCCATGTGAAAAAGCTTCTTTCGTAACAAAATCTTCTCCAAATAGATTGTTAAAATCCTCAAGCTCCTGCTGATAAACTTTTTTACTACTCGTTAAGTAACTTTTTACTGCATCCACTACTACAGGTATTTCATTAAATCCAAACTTTTCTACCTGCTTTTCATTAATAGTTTCGGGTGGAAGATCTGACATCGGAAGTGGCCTGATTTCTATAAATCCCTTTTCATTAAGTTTAGAAAAAATGGCTGCTTCGATATCAAATGCCTTATTTTTTTCTCTAGTTACTATCGGTTGTTCTTCCCATACAAAACCCTCCTGATTTTTATAATAAATTATCGCAGCAGATTTTTGTGAAAAACTAAAGTTTTTTACTAAATCAGAACGGTGGATTCTAGTCCATATAGTGTCATCAGGTTCTGAGAGTTTGCCCTCTTTTGAGAACACCAATGAACGAAGATAGCTCGACTCCTCACCCACAACAAAAACCATATGCAATACGCAATCATTACGATCATAGTGATAAAAACTTCGAACACGACCATAATTTCCCTCTATCACTTCTTTCTTTTCGGTATATTCAAAATGGTAAAGTGCCCCTATGAACATACCGATAAAAAAATTTTTTGTATATTGACCAAAATGATTCGGAATACGTTCTAAAAAGCTTTGCATTCGCTGATTAAAATCTCTTTTGTTGGAAGTAGAAGGTAGATCACGAAAAATAAAATCTTGTATTAATTTACTGTGTTGCATTACGTAAAACCTTATATTCATTAGCAACTTCAGGTAATTCCTACAAATGGAATTACCTGGTTATTTACTTATTATCATATACTAAAAAATTTTTAAAAAACTTATCTTTTTGTACATTGAAATACTAGTTTTAAAATGATAGATATTTTGAATAGAGTAATGTATGGAGATAAAAACAATGACTGAAGATTTAACCTTACCTAAGGAATTTTCCCTTCAGGAGCTAACACTGCATGAATTAGCTAAAAAATGCTGGGGCGATTTTGTTTTGAGAGAAATTGTTAATGGTGAACGTATATTTATTCCTCGCGAAACTGAAAAACTGATTGCTCATCGAGAAACAGTTATAAATAACCTTCCTCACGTTTTAAATAGCCTTCCTAAAACATTTTCTACTGATCTGCCAAAACAGCTGAGGGATAAGCTGGTTAATGCTGTGATTTGCTTACAACAAGGTTACAGTGAGGCGCTCATCTGGGAAGAAAAATGCCAGGCTGCTTTGCCATTTACTATTTTGAATCCTCTGACCACAGGTCTCTACTCAGCGAAGAATTTTATTGATCCAGCGGGACATTTTGATGATTTGGCTTGGGCCAAACGCTTTGTTGCTGATGAAAATCAATTTGTGCGATGCCGATTTAAACTGGCTTGTTTCTATTGTTTTGAAGAAACAATTGCAGATTTATGGCATACCATGAAAACCAACGGGCAGCTTCCTTATGAAGGCAGGCTAGCACGCATCAAATCCACATTGGGTGATTTAGTTGGGCTCTGGGCCTACCAACTCGAGAATAAAATCGATGAACTTATCCAGGAAGATAGCAACTATGCCGATGGCTTTTATGCCTGCGGTTTAACTGAAGCGATTTACAGAGGCCATGAGTATGCAGCCCGTTTTTTTTGGGCACGCTGCTCTGATACGGAAAAAGCTAACTTTCTTCGAGAACCTGACTTTGATCTCCTCTCCGATGCAGCAGAAAACAATCACACTGGCCTCGTCAATTTTATTTACTCACTTCTACCCCTAGAACAAAAAAACAATCTTCTTTCATGGACTATTCAAAACAATAGGGGAACAGCATGGATCTGGTCTTGTTTACTACATTCTCCGTTTTATGAGTCTGTTTTAAAGGATATTTTGACCTTCCCTTTCCCTGTTCCCTCAAGAATCTATGAATGTCTTTTAACTTTATTGACTTATAAAATGAAAGAATTACAAATTCCCACTTATAAAACAATCTTTAAAGCTTTGTGGAATCATTTACCGAAAAAACAACAAAAAGAAGTTTTTGAAATGGATTCCTATATAATAATTAACTTAGCAAAAATAAAGGCGATGGATCTACTCAAAACGATTATTCAACCGTTATCTCATGCCGAAAAAGAAAGGATGCTGCTTAGAGACTGGCAAAGTGCAGGTAAGTCAGCGTTAGATGAATTTTCTAAGGTAGGTGATTATGATGCATTACTTCACTATCTTCTTTTTTTCTTCATTGATCACAATCCTATTACACAAAAATTGAACTTAAGAGGTGATGCGACTGACTTTCTTGATCGATTTATCAAGGGCGAATTCTTTATTGCTTGGACTAAAAAACAAATTCCTGAATCAGAAGAAAAAGAGGTTAATAAAGTCATAGAGAGTTTACAAGGAAGCTTACAAGTTCTTCATCAGCTTCTGGAACAGGTAGAACATGCAACTCCTAGCTTCCATGATATTTCTTCACCTAAAAAAACATACCCATCTCTGCCCTTAGAAGGGAAGAGTATCCACAGTAAAGGCAGTGACATTGCTAGTCAAAAGCTTAAGCTTAAACGTCCTGCGGAAGATAATGACAACGACGAAATTAACCCCAAAAAGCAAAAAATGAGTTCAACACACTCTCCCGTACTTTTTATCCCTGTTAATCCAATGGCTCAAGTTGATCCGCACTCAGATGGTAAAACTCAACAGCCAAAAATGGGACCTTTATAATTATAAGGTTAGTTTGTCCCTCAATTGGTGATATATTTGACTACTTTTCATAACTTACATAAATATTGCCCTGAGACTATTATTTGATTCTAAGGAGCTAACAAGTTCCGGTTTGTCTAAACACTGTCGTAAACGTTTAGCTAATTCCTGAACATGGGGTTCTTGAAACATCGTATCATGTGCACCCGGGACCATATACACTTCGACTTGATTAAAAACTTTGTCCCAATAATTATTAGCATCTTCTATTTTTGAAAAAGCGGGTGTGGATGTACTGGCTTTAAAAAGCGTTATTTTTGATAATTTACTTTCTGGGAAAGTATAAGCAGCATTCTGCTTAGCTCGAGTCCATTGGAGATCAAATAGTTGTTCGGCTGAATGAATATTTTTTTCTTTAAATTGTAATTTAAGCGTTTCGAATTGCTGACGTAAACCTTCTTCAAAATATTGACGATTTTTTAAGTCATCAGGGTATTTTGCCCAACCATCGAGCGAAGCGATAAAAGCGACTTCTTTACCTGAGGTATTGAGCTGACGGGCCATTTCAACACTGGTGGTTGCACCGGCTGAAGCACCGCCCAATAAGTAAGGACCATCCGGTTGTATAGACTGTATGGCTTTTATATAAAAACTTGCCATGTCTTCTACGCTTTGAAAAGGTACGGTTTTGGCTTCTATACCCGGATCTTGAATCGCATAAAGTGGTCTATCGGGATCCCAATATTTTACCAGGGGTAAATACCAAAATATGCTTCCTCCCACCGGATGCACTAAAAATAACGGAAGTTTATTACCTGTGGGTTTTAATGGAACAAGACAGTTAGAAAACGTTTCTTTAGTGTTAGTAACAGCTTTAAAAAAACCTATAGGTTGTGAAGTAACAGTGGGTACGGTTCGTTGTTGTAATTCATTGATTTTGCAAGCAAGACTTTGAATGGTGTCACCATTTTGTTGATATAAACTCGTTGTTTCAAGTTGTACGCCAAAGCGATCTTTTATAGAACTGATGAATTGTAATGCCGCTAATGAATCCCCACCCAGGTCAGAGAAACTATCTAACATACTCAGTTGTTCATAGGGTATCGCTAAGATATCAGACCATAATTTAGCCATTTGTTTTTCAAGGGTTGATGTGGGTTTAATAAACTCTTTGTTTGGTAATACTGCTGTGCTGCTTTCTGGGTACATTTTGACTAAACGTTGTTTGTCGACTTTACCATTGGCGGTGACTGGTAATTCACTTACCGTAATGAAGTACGTGGGTATCATGTACTTAGGAAGAGCACCACGTAAAAATTGCCGAATTTCATCAGCCAATAATGATTTGCCCGTTTGGGGTACGAGATAAGCAAGCAATTGTTGCCTACCCTCCTTTACTTTTTTTGCGATGACGGCTGCCTGCTCGATACCCGGATACTGCTCACACTGTATTTCGATTTCGCTTAATTCGACACGGTGCCCCAAAATTTTGATTTGCTCATCACGGCGACCCACATAATATAAATTACCTTCGTTTGACCAATAGGCCAAGTCGCCTGTATTGTGAAGCGGCGTTTTCGTATCAAATAAAGTGGTCATCGGTCTTTTAGCCGCTGTTGATTGATTTAAATAACCCTGAGCGCCCACCCCGGCAATCCAGAGCTCACCAATCATTAAGGGTGGAACAGGTCGACCTAACTTATCCAAAATATAAATGTGGGTATTATCGATCGGCTTACCAATGGATGGAACCGAAGGCCATGAACTCAGAGTGCTGCCTAATGTGTGCGCCGTGACCACATGCGTTTCTGAAGGGCCATAGTGGTTGTGTAATCGAATCTGTTGGTAGCGCTTAAAAAAATCGATACTAGTGTTATTTAACTTTAATTTTTCACCTGCAACAATAATATGTTGCAGGTGATGCCATTTTGTAGGACGGTCATCCTGCTGTAGAGCGGTTTGACAGAAAATATTCAGAAATGCCGTGGGTAAGAAAAGTTGATTAATTTGCTCATCTAAAATAAATTGAACCAGTTTATCCGGAGATTTTTTTAAGGTTTCAGGGATAATGTATAAGGTAAGCCCATTTAATAAACTGAAAAATATTTCTTGTACACAGACATCAAAACCAAAACTACTGAACTGTGCGCTTTTGTTTGCAGTATTGAATTTCTCACGGTTACTTTGCGTTTTGGTTTGCCAGTAGATCAAATTAACGATGGTTTGGTGTGTTTGTTGTATGGGTTTCGGGTTTCCTGTCGACCCGGAGGTATACACCAGGTACATCGGTGTATTAGTTTTGCGCACTGGCGAAATATTCGTGGTGGGTTGACTATGAAACAGCGTATTATCATCGATAACAACCGTTTTTACATTGGTTAATGAAGCAATAAGCCGTGTTAATTTTTCTGTTAGTAGTTTCTGAGTTAATACAAACTGACTATCGCAATCTTGCAGCATATACTGAAGACGTTGTTCAGGATAACCGGGATCCAATGGTACATAAGCCGCACCTGTTTTAAGTATGGCTAGAATACCTACTAACATGTCTAAACTACGTTCTACGTAAATGGCTATAAAATCACCTGGTTTTACACCTGACTGTATGAGGTAGTGTGCTAATTGATTGGCTTTGTTATTGAGTACTGCATACGTGATTTTTTCTTCTCCATAAATGGCAGCGATGTGGTTATCTCGCTTTGTTTTTTGAAGTCCTTGTTCAAAATAGTCAACAACCGTTTGATAAGGAAGGTATACCTTATCTCCTTGACTCCATTGAAGAATAAGCTGTTGTTCTGCAGGGGGTAGATAATGGAGCTGTTGAATGGGTTGCTTCGTTTTATTAATCACTTCAGAGCATAATTGTTTTAAGTGAGCAAATAATCTTTGCACATTTTCGGTTGATATACGGTTAGCGTCATAGTTAATCTTAATATGTAATCGATAATCGGGAATAACAAGGATAGCAAGAGGGTAATGTGTAGGATCAATAATTTCGATGTCATCGAAATTTATGTCAAGCCCAGTCAGTCGGACTTCCGGATAATTTTCAGTAATGACTAACGTTTCAAATAGAGGTTTATCAGTAGGATATTTGCTGTAGGTTTTAACATCAGCCAAAGGCGTATAATTATAACGCATCACCTCTGATAATTGACGTTGGACCTTTTGAAAGTAATCAATACCGTTTATATTATCCGTAAAGTTTAGATACAAAGGTAAGGTGTTGATTAATAATCCGATAATGGGCTGGATCTTTGTTTGTACTAGGCGATCGGAGAAAGTAGCACCACTTAAAACTTCTGGATTCCCAGTATAGTAATGTAAAAGCAGTCCCCAAAGTCCTTGCATAAAGCTATTCAGTGTTAGGCCGTTGGCTTGAAGGAATTGTTGTATTTCCAGCGTTAATTCGAGAGATAGTGAAAAAGTTTCACTACGACAATCCGGTAAAACAAAGGGATTCTTTTCATTAGGTGATTGAATAAGCGAACAAGTGGTAGCCGGTGATTGCAGATCATGAAAATAAGTTTGCCAATAACATTTTGCGGCGTTTAAATCTTGTTTGTGCAACCAATCGGTGTAGTGCTGATAAGGGGTTGGAGTCGATAAATTAATCGGCGTATTGTGTTCTAGTGCTTGATAAAATTGTCCTAATTCCTGCAGCAAGGGTGAAAGACACCAACCATCCATAAGGATATGATGAAAAGTAATCACTATTTTACGGCGTTCTTTTATTGCAATATTTGTTTGTTTATCCGCTTCGGGATAATCTTCATGAATGAGAGCAACACGTAGCAAAGGTGCTTCATCAAATTTAAACCCTTTTTTTCTATCGTTTTGTAACAAAGAGGCTATTTTTTCCTTTGAATAACCGCGCCAATCATAAATTTTCCAAGGTAATTTTACGTTAGATTTTACTCGTTGTTGTGGTTCAGTACCCTCTAATTTGAAGTAGGTACGTAATATGGTGTGGCGTTCTATAAGCTTTTTAAAAGCCTCATGTAAAATAAGATCATTTAGGTTGGGTTTTAGTTCCCAAATGAGCTGAACGATGTAGGCTTCTGAATGAGGATTAGCCGTTCCATAAAAATAAAGGCCTTTTTGCATAGGACTTAAGGGGTGACTCGCTAACGTAGGCAAACTAGAATAGTGGCTATGTATCGCTTCTTGGCTTTCTGGGCAACTGAACTCAGATTTTGGTCCATCCGTTATTTCTTGGCTTAGAAGACTTTGTAAAAAATCTTCTAATTGTTCAAAATAGTTCGTTACTAGTCGTTGAATGGTTTCCTTACAATGGTAGTTTTCACTATAGTTCCAATCGATTTGCAATTGCCCCTGGTTTACTTTGGCTTCAATAGCTAATAAGTAGAGACGAGAATTAGCAGGGTGAGAACTAAGATATAACTTTTCAAAGTGCAATGGGCTATTAGCAGAAAATAACTGATCAAATTGCCCCCAGTAGTTAAAATTAACTAAGCTATAAGGTAATAAATTAGTATTGCTAGGGCTTAAATAATGGTTTATGCCGTAATCAATACCTCCTTCCAAAATGCTACGTAGTTGTTTAACAACGGATTGGATTTTGTCAATAGACGTACCTGATTGTGGAACTTGGAAATAAACGGGATATAAACTGGTAAACCAACCTAAAGTATGACTGAATCGCAAGTTAGGTGTAATTTCTTGGCGTCCATGACTTTCTAGATCAAGCAAAACATTTGAGTTTTCTCTCCATTCAGCTAATACCTTAACGAGCAAGGCCGTGAGTAATTCATAGGGATAGATGGAACAACGAGTATGAAGCTGGTGTAGTAATAAGTGTGTTGCTTTATTATTTAGTATTTGTGAAATTGTTTGGTTTGTTTTTACTAGGTTAGGTCCTTTTTGGTAATCAAGTGGTATATTAAAGGTCAGTGTATCTGCTGTTTTTATCCAATTAGGCATATTAGATAGTAAAGTTTGGCCACGTTGTTGTAATGCCTCAGACCATTGTTGGAAAGCACTTGCTTTAGTAAAAAAGTTCTGTGGGATAAGGTCGGAGCTATCTGTTGTATATAGCCGTTCTAAATTTTGTAATAATATCCGCCAGGATACGCCGTCAATGATTAAATGATGAATAACAATCAATAGATAAACGGAAGATGAGTTGCCTTCTTTTTCCCTTGTTATAAACTGGGTTGCAAATAAAGGGCCTGTTTCTAAATTAAATTGCTGTTGTAAATTCAGTTGTTGTTTCCGTATAAAATTAATGAAATCATCATCCTTTTTTTCAGTGAGTCTAAATTCGCTCCAACTCATATCCGATTTTTCATCGGTATAGTATTGTTGCCAGCGGGTATTAAATTTTTTAAAGCGTAACCGAAAAATAGAATAATGCTCTAGACAGTGTTGTAACGCTGCTTTTAATTTTTCTTTATTTTCTGTTTCTTGTCCAGCACTAATATGAACTAAACACACTTGGCTAAAGTGCTCTGGATGGGGAAATTTTTGCTCAAAAAACCAATGTTGTATTGGGGTTAGTGGAAAGAGTACATTATTTTCTGTCTGTTCCACGGCTTGCTCATCGTTGGTGGTGATAATTTTTTTAACTCTATTGGCTAGTTGAGCAATGGTTGATCCTTCAAAGATATCTTGTACGGTAAAAAGTAAACCTTGTTCCTGAGCTTCACCAACCAACCGCATCGCTACAATGGAATCACCCCCTAAAGAAAAAAAGTTATCGTGAATACCGAAGTTTTTATTTGCTAATAGCTTTTGCCATAGCGTAAGTAATTGTTTTTGTTCAGGTGTTTCAGGAAGTACGTTTTTACTATTTGAAATAGATAAATACGTGTATGTCCAATCTAATTGAGCCAGTTTTTTTCTGTCAATTTTACCATTCGGAGTAATAGGAAGTGTTTCTGTTTTATAAAACAGAGAAGGAACCATATAGTAAGGCAAATAGTCTTTTAAAAAAGACCGTAGTGTTTCGCTCGTTACTGGCTCTGTTAACGGTGCTTCTATCATTTTTTCAACGATAAAAGCGATTAATTGTTTATCTTGGTTTTCGGTAACGTTAACTACAACAACGGCTTGTTCTATCAAAGGATGTCGGTTAAGTTTTCCTTCAATTTCTTCAATTTCAATCCGAAAGCCACGAATTTTTACTTGGTTGTCAAATCGACCGAGATATTCTAAATTACCATCTGGTAACCAACGAGCACGGTCACCGGTTTTATAGAGACGGGGTATATCTGTATCGCTCTGAGGTACATTTGTGTCTACGCGCTGATAAAATGGGTTAGGAATGAATTTTTCTTTAGTCAATGTAGACTGATTCAAATAACCACGAGCTAATCCATCTCCTCCTATATACAGTTCACCTGGAATACCTATTGGTACTAATTGTTTATGTTGATCTAATACATAAATTTTAGTATTAGCAAAAGGTTTTCCTATAGACGTACTTGAGTTGTTTTTTGCTATTGTTGCGCAAACAGTTGTTTCAGTGGGACCATAGGCGTTTACAAATAAACGTTTTTTCTTCCAGTTTATTATGGCTGGATCGAAGCATGCTTCACCTGCCGAGATAACAATTCTTAATTTATGTAAGTCGGAACAGGGGGTTAATCTTAAGATTGAAGGGGGCAAAGTCACTATCGTGATGGCATGTTTGTGCAAAGTTTTTGCTAGTTCTAGGCCAGGTGAGATATTATTTTTACTTGCTAAGTATAGTTTCGCACCCACTATTAATGGAGGAAATATTTCCCAGATTGATGCATCAAAACTAATTGCAGAAAAATTTAATAACCTATCCCGAGAATTAATTTTTAAATTTTTTATTACGCCTAACACCAGATTGACTATGCTTTTATGCTCTATTAGTACTCCCTTTGGACTTCCAGTTGTTCCCGAGGTATATAGCACATAGGCTAAATGATGTGGTTGGGTTGTATTATGTAGATTTTGCTTTGAGTTTGTAGCTAAATTAAGGAAAAAATAGTCAAGATCGATAATGTTAATCGAAGTTTTTTTTAATTGTGTACTGTAAGGTGAATGGCTTAATATAAAAACTGGGTTGCTATCAGTAATAATTTCTTTAATTCTTTCTTTTGGATGATCAGGATTTAAAGGTATGTAAGTAGCTCCTACTTTCCAGACTGCTAATATCGCTACAATCATACTCAAGCTACGGTTTAGATATATACCTAACAAGGCTTCTGATTTAATTTTTTTATTTAGTAAATAATGGGCAAGTTGATTGGCTTTTTCATTAAGCTGCTTATAAGTATAGGATTGCTCTTCATAGATTAAGGCTATATTATTGGGTGTTTTTTCTACTTGTTCTTCAAAAAGTTGGGGAATAGTCTTATTACGAGGATAATCTGTTTGTGTGTTATTCCATTCCAATAATTTATTGTTTTCCATTGTTGTTAATAACGGAAAATGAATAATAGGTTTTTTTTTGTAATTTTGAACTATATTTTCTAGCAAGATTTGTAGATGTCCCGCTATATTAGAAAAAATGAACTGTAAATTATCATTAAGTACTTTTGGGGTAATTAGGAAGCAAATTTTTTGCTGGTGAATATATATAATAAGTGGAAAATCTATTATAGGTGATATTTTTTCTTCTGGTTCTAAACGAATAGCAATTACAGGGTGAGATACTGATTGTATAGCAGGATAGCGACTAAAAATATCACGTAGATAGGGTTTTTTCTGATTTAATTTTTCTAGCTGACTTTGTGTTAATTTTAAAACCTTATCAAAGTCCATCTCATAGTCTAATGCTATGCTAAAAGGAACACTATTTGCCACTAAAGATGGATAAACATTGGAAAAAGGATAAGTAGAAGGTTGATGTAGTGCAACACCTAAAGCTTCATCGTTCCCTAGTCGATATAAGTACAGCATGAGAAGTGATAATAGTAGATCACACTCCTTAGTTTCGGGAAACGCTAGTTGTAATTTTTGTTTTAAGCTATCTGAAAGATTAAATGTTGCTGCTAGGTTATGCTCTGTGTACCCTTCAGTCACTTGATGGACTGTTTCTAAAAAAGGGAAAGCAGCGGGTTTAAAATGCTTCCATTCTTTTAACCAAAAGGGTTCGTATTTAGAAAGTATTTCACTCTGTTCTTTATAAGATTCCCAATCACCGTTATCAGGAATAGTAAGCCTTGTTCCAGGTGTAATATTTCCTTTGTTATAAATACTCTGTAAGGTACAGTCATCTCCTGTTAAGGTTTTTAATTGTTTGATGGTAATAATCGTTTGGTCTTGCGTGGCCACTTCTAAGGCACCATCATTTGCAGCGATGACCATTCCGGCGGGTGCATCTATTTTATTTTCTGACCAACTGAGCTCAGCGATTAAATACGTTTCTTCCTGATGAACTAATTTAGGCGCCGTAAAACGATTAGTATAATTACCAAATTTTGTTGCTCTAAAGAGACGTTCTATGTCTTTTCCTGGTTGGTTCCAGTTAATCCAAGCATTGCCTGGAGGTTTATCAGCTAAACCATAATAACTACCTTGATTATGATCTTGAGGAATAGCTATTGTGTAAAGCTGTTCCTTATTTTGAGTAAGGGTTAGTTTCTCAATTAATTCTCGGAAGCCACTAAAAGCAATTTCATGGCATTTAAGGTTAAGACTCATGGCTGTTTCTTGGCTATCAATCGGAAATTTTTTCTGAATAATAATGGGCCCCGTATCGACTTTATCCTCCATAACATGCCATGTGATCCCATGCTCTTTTTCTTCCCGCCAAATAGCCCATGAAGTAGCGTGAACGCCGGCATAATAAGGTAGCGGAGCATCGTGATAGTTAATGGCAGCAATACTTGGTTTATCTAGTAATTCGGATTTTAAAATAGTAGGGTTGGCTATACTAAAGAGATAATCGAATTGATTTGAAAGCAGTGTGCTTTTACTTGCTGGTAGATCATAGATATGGTTAATCTGCGATTTTATAGCCCAATCACGGATTTTTGATGACGAAGAAACAATACCTAAAAGTTCATGGCCTTGACTAACTAGCCATTGGGCACATTGGAGTGTTAAATTGGTTTCACCGATAATATAACAATTCATTTTTTTATTTAGTAAAAACTTACTTGAAAATTTTCCACGAGATAGAGATAAATTATAACATGCAGTCTGCACAAGAGTATTAGGAACGGTATTTTATATATGAAAAAGTTTAGAAGAAGTATAGTTACTCATGGATTTAATACTATTGAGGATGTAGATTTTTATTATCGTAATTTAATTGCAGCCATGCCTAATAATGTTTACTGGTTGGATAAATACCTTAAAGGAGTAGGTTGTAATGATAATACCTTAAAACTTTTGGGTTTAAAATCTATAGATGAGTTTGTCGGTATTAGCTATGAAAAAATGGCTAGCCTTTCAGGTTGCACGCTTGAGCAAGTAATTCAATTTAAAGAACGAGATACTGAAGTTATAAAAACTGGGATTGCCCAGGTAAATATTGAAGAAAAAATTTCAGTAAATAAGGAATTTATTTATTTTTTAACTAGTCGAGTTCCTTTATTTGACAAAAAAAATAATGTTATTGGCGTTGTGGGCATTTCAACTAATATTACTGATCGGAAACGAACAGAACAAGACCTTAAAATTGCTAAAGAAAAAGCCGAAATAGCTAATAAAGCAAAAACAGAATTTCTGGAAAACATGCGCCATGATATTCGTACACCGTTGAGTGGAATAGTCGGTTGTGCGCAGTTGATCCAAATGCAAGCTAATAATCCTAAAAAAGTAGCAGAGTATGCGGATGATTTGGTTCAATCCAGCGATGCTCTATTAGGGTTGCTTAATAAAGTTTTAGAAAGTATTCAAGTAGCCAGTGGAGAAATCCCCCTTTTAAAGAAAAGATTTAATCTTCGTCGAGCACTTGAGCAAATAGTACAGTTAAATAAACCGCAAGCGAAGGTAAAACATTTAAATTTACAGCTCGATTATGACAAAACTATTCCTGTTTATTTGTTAGGTGATTCAGTTCGTGTGCAACGGATTATTTTAGAATTGTTGACTAATGCTTTAAAATTTACTCATAAAGGTGAAATCAAAGTCGTGGCAAGGCTGATGAAAAATAAAACCCAATCAGGACAAATAATTGTTAAATTGAGTGTCTGCGATACGGGGATAGGTATTCCACTGGCTCAACAAAATGAAGTGTATACACGTTTTAAAAGACTAACCCCTTCCTATCAAGGTATTTATCCGGGGACTGGCTTAGGCCTTTCAGTGGTTAAACAATTTATGGATGATCTAGACGGCGAGATTCAACTTCATAGTAAGCCAAATCAAGGTTCTACTTTTACTTGTTTGATTCCTTTTCAGGAATCGTTGTTAACAGAAAATGGAAATGAGGTAGAAGAAATTCCAGCATTTGCTATGGATATTTGTTTAGCCAATAAAAAAGTAGCAAAAGTGTCCCCTACACAAGAAACTGCCAGAACAACAGGAAGTCGTGTGCTTTTGGTGGAAGACAACCTAATTGCTGCCAAGTTAGCACAGAATGTATTATCAAATTTGAATTGTCGAATTGATAAAGCAAAAGCTGGGAAAGAAGCATTGTTATGTGTAGAAAAAAATCACTACGATCTTATTTTAATGGATGTTGGGTTACCAGATATGGATGGTAGTGAGGTCACTCGGCGTATCCGATTAAAGCAAGGGCAGCACAATCGGTCGGTTCCGATTATAGGCTTAACAGCGCATATAGAAATTGAGAAGAAACAAAGTTGCCTGGCCAATGGGATGAATGCTGTTTATACCAAGCCATTAACCCCAGAAAAAGCCAGAGAAATGTTGAATGTGTTTATTTCACCTTCGCTTCCTACACCAATAACAATTAATAATGCTTTACAAGATATTGCTCTGATTAATGTTGAACAAGCCATTCGGTTAATAGGTAATAAAAAACTTGCTAAAGAAAGCTGGGATTTACTATCCAATAGTCTTACAGAAGAGTTAGTAAAAATAAAGCAAACACTATGAAGTTCAGGATTGGGCCGCTATTCAAGCCATGGCTCATAAATGGCGTGGGGGAGCAAGTTATTGTGGTGCAAATCGCTTAGAGCAAGCTTGCAGCAATTAGAAGCAACTATACGAGCAGAATCATATGAAGAGGCTGAGGGGCTCTATCAACAGTTACTTCAAGTAGCTGAAATAACTAAACAAGCTGCTGAAAAAATCATTGTATCTTAAACTATATTTTTAGTAAGAGTAGCTAGTGTATATTATGTTCTCTATTGTCAGTCTAGTAAATTAAAAAATGCTTTTTATCTTGATTTACAAAGATTGCCCGCCCATTCTACGAGGTAGAAACCAGCCATGACCACTCTCTCACTTCTTCATTACTAGCGTATGTGTGAGAAAGTGGTCATGGCTGTTGGGCGGGCAGTTCGAGTCAATCGATGTGGAAAGTGGAAGAAGTAGAAGTGGGTAGTAATCACATAGAAAATAATAGATATAGGTAAAGGGTAACTAATACATAAAAAATCCTTTGTTTTAGATTGGTAGGTCACTTTAAATAAAATTCTGCTCGTAGCTAAATGTTTAGATTTACTTTTTTAAAGTCAGATAAAATTTGAATGTAAAAAAACTAATCAGTAAATCCTGCTTTTTGACATTTTTCCTTGGTGCAGTAATAACCGCTTGAAGTTTGCAGAGAAAAAGCATCTAATGTGTCCGTAGTAAAACCACAGTTAACACATGAGATAGAGAATTTTTCAGGATTTTTTAATACCTCGAAGTTATATTCATTCGTTCCCATACTAACGTAATCGGGAGTATCAAAAGAGGCTTTACAGGTCTTACAGTTTTGCCAGACGTCTTTGTGTTTTTCGTGGAAGTGATAAGAACACAGTGTATAGCGGTCATGGTTTCGGTAAGAACTATTCCTAGCATATGAAAAAATAACATAGGTGTCTTCATCATCGCAAATCCAATGATTACAGCAAGGTGTTTTCGTTAACGCTTTTTTGCTGCTACCACACAGTCCACATTTTGGTTTATTTTTAGTAAGTTTTACAGACATAACTATCTCCCAAAATCTGAGCACAAAGCTTTTCTATATTGATTTGGTAAGGAGCAAGGTTATCCACAATCGTTGGATTTTTTGAGGAATCCCCTCATGTGGATAACCCTGACCGATTTTAATTATACCGTAGTTTCGTCTAGCACTTGCTTCTTTTCTAAAATTGTAGTCCACTTTTTAGATAAAAAATAAGGACTCTTTGTTTGTGAAGTTAACTGAGCGTGATATTTCAATATTACAGTTTATTAATGAATTCGGTTTTTGTGAAATGCCGCAGATTAACCAACGCTTTGGTTTACGTAAACCCCGTAATTACCAGGTCATGAATAAATTGATTCGACATCATTTAATTCAGCATGAACGCATTTTTTATGGCAAACATGGATTATTTCGTTTAACCGCAGCGGGTGCACGATTTACGTTCTTACCTCCTTTACATCGGGTACCTTTAGCTAACTACCGCCATGATTTAACTGTGGTTAATTTGTATCTCAAATTAAAAGAACTTTATCCTGGTATGCGTTGGATCAGCGAACGAAAACTAAAACATGATAAATACAAACTCGGTGTCGGCCAACAGGGCCATCTACCTGATGGGATCATGATATTAGATAACAAACAGATTGCCATTGAAGTTGAACTATCGTGTAAAAGTAAACTACGTTTAGAGGCCATTTTAAAAGCCTATGCCGCCCAATTTTCTATTCAAGCCGTGTGGTATTTTTGCAAGGAATCCATGCAGCCACGCTTACAGGAAGCAGCCAAGGATATGCCTTTTGTTAAAATTTATCTGCTGAAGAATTTTTTACAAAAACAACCAGTAGATTATCATGTCAAAACAGGATAACGGCCTTCTACACCGCCCAAGGGAAACGGTTCAATATGTGTTAATTAGCCTCTGCTGTTTATGGCAACTCGGGGTAGGCTTGCTGGGTTTTTTCTGTTTTCTTATTTTTGTCCGATGGCTTCGTTATTCCGTTGAGTTGATCGTGTTAGCAGGTGTTTTATTAGCGGGGTGTAGTTATCTTTTGATGGCATGGCAAGCACATTTAACACTTTCCTTCCTTGAAATTATCCACACTGGATTTGTTAACCATCTGATTTTTTGGAAAATCGTGTTTATGAAAGGTTTATTCGTCGCACTGAAGTTTACTTACCAACAGGATTTTTATTACCTGCTTGGCTTTCCCTTACTTTTTGCAGGCTTATTAGGCTTAACCGAATGGATTCCCAATTCAACGTATGAATGGGAACTCAAAGCAATTCAAAGAGGTCGAAAGTTACCTGATCATCCTCGTTGGAAAAGACAACACTTTCACGGGTACTCACGTTTTATTAAAAATAAAAACAAACAACAGCAAGAGGGGACGTTATTAGGCATTTCGGCAAACCAAAAGTTAGTTATTATTACTGATAAGGCTATCAATCAAATGGTTTTAGTATTAGGCACAACCGGCGGCGGTAAAACGATCACCTTGCGCCGTTTTTATCAACGCGCCCTAGAGAAAGCCTATCCGCTCATTGTTATTGATGGCAAGCCCACACAAGAAAATGTCAGCTGGTTGCAGCAAAAAGCAAAGACGAGCGGGCGTACTTTCTACGGCTTTAATTGTGCTGACCATCATCATTACGATCCGCTCGCCTACGGAGGGTGTACAGAACTCAAAGATAAGTTGATTAGTCTGAAAGATCACTGGGAAAACGATTATTATCGCTCGGTTGCCGAAGATTATTTACAAACAACCTTTGAAGTATTATTGAATTTAAAAGAAAACTTTGATTTAAAAACCATTGTGGATTGCTTAGATTTTAAAGAACTGGTTCTCAAAGTGCGTGCTACTACCGATGAATCACTCAAAAAGCGTGTATTACGCTTACAGCAGTATGACACAAAAGATATTACTGGCTTACAAGCGCATTTAAGTTTACTGATTCATTCTGAACTCGGTCATTTTTTTGAAAAAAATGACAAACTATTTAACTTGGCTCAAATTATCCAGTCAGGCAGTGTGGTTTATTTTGCACTGCCGGCATTACGTTTTCCTAGCTTTGCGAAGGTTTTGGGCAAATTAATTATTAATGATATCAAGGCTGTTATCGATCGCTTAGAGACCCAACAACGGATTTTTACGGTATTTGATGAGTTTTCTGTATTTGCGGGCGAACAAGTCTTAAATTTAGTCAATATGGGTCGAGGTAAGGGCATTCATGCGATTTTTGGTACACAAGGCTTAGCGGATTTAAAACGTGTTGATTCGGATTTTGAAAGTCAATTATTAAATTGTGTGAATACACTGATTTGTCATCGTTTGAACGATCATAACAGTGCGGAAGCAGTTACTAACTGGGTAGGTACGCAAGATGGTTTTGATATCAGTGCACAGATTAGTGAGGATACCTCGACAGGGATGGGCAGTGTGAAGCGTAATAAATCATTCATTATCCATCCCGATGCCATTAAACAGGATTTACAGCCTGGAGAAGCCTTTTATATTAGTAAAGTAAACAGATTTTTCTGGGAAAAAGTAAAAATCATTTATTCATAAAAAAAAGTAAATACTTGATAAGTATCTTTTTTAATCCGAGAATAACAAATAAAAAAGACAATATTAACCCATAAAAAAACAGTTATTTTAGCTGCAATAAAACAAAAAATACGTTAAAATAAAGCTATAAAAATAAATCTTTTCGTAAGATATATGATGACTCACCCATTAAAAAAAAGAAATAAAGTTTATCGAATTTTACCCTGTTTTCTTATTGTTATTTTTCCTTTTATTTTTCATTCATCTGCCTGGGCGTTTGGTGGTGATACGCCAGTAAGCCAAGGATTAAATTACGTCATCGATGCCATTTATGGTACGACCGGATTAGCGATTGCCACGGTAGCGATTATTGGCATGGGCTTACTCTGTGCTGGCCATTACTTAGAATGGAAACGTTTTTTACAAACCTTAGTCGGCATTGCCATTATGTTTGGTGCCGGTGGTGCCGCTAGAGCATTACATGCATTAATTTCATAGAAAAATAAAGGAGTTAATTTGGATAATTATCAACTCGAAGTTGATGCGTTAGCATTAGCCTTAACACGACCGCCTCTTTTTATGGGTATTCCCATGCGTTTGTTCTTTGCGAATTTGGCAATTAACACCTTGCTGTGTATTGATCTGCGCACGTTAATAGGAATTCCGCTATTTGGCCTAGTTCATCTGATTTTATTTCACCTCACTCTAAAAGATGGTCAGTTTTTTCGTGTATGGCTGAAATATTTCACACAAACACCGTCCGTATTAAATAGCCGGTTTTGGGGCGGCACGAATAGTTATCAGCCAGGATAAACCATGTTAGTAAGTTTAAAAAACATTGGACATCGTCAATCAGATAACTTGCTTAGGAGAGAAGCCAACGTTTCACGGCATATTAATATTATAGGTCACTATAATAACGATACGCTTATTGATAAAAACGGTAAATTAATTCAAATTATTAAACTATCTGGTATCAATGGCATCACACAAAGTGAAGCCACCTTAGATGCCTATAAAAACCGCCGTAATAGTTTGTTTAAAAATTTTTCGTCAGAATACGCTGCTTATTTTTGGACGGTTCGTCGCCAAACGACTGAGTATCCAGGGGGTGAATTTAAACCAGGCTTTGTGCAGCAACTAAATGACAACTATCACAAAAGAATGCAGCAACAGCCTTTATTCCATCATCAACACTATCTCGGCATTGTCACAAAACCGACCGAAGGTGTTTTAAATAAAGGATTTGATTGGATAAAAAAAATAAGTCAGCAAACAGACCACATCGCACAGCAACGGCAACTGGGTAAAATATACTTAGCACTAACAACGATAACGCAAAATGTATTACACGCTTTATATGATTATCAACCCCAGCTACTGAGTCTTTATCAAAAAGGCAAATCGCTTTTTTCAGAGCCACTGGAATTTGTAGGTCAGTTAATTAACTACGATAAGCAAACGGTACCTCTACTATTCCAAGATGCGTCGACTTATTTGCCAAGAAAGCGGCTGTTTTTTAATCGCCATTCAGGAACCATAGAATTCCGTGCCGGTGATCAGAGTAAAAAATTTGCTGCGGTACTGGCTATCAAAACGTATCCATCCATCACCTACCAAGGTTTATTAGACAGTTTAAATAGTTTACGAGTGGAATATACCTTAACCCAATCCTTTCGATTTTATGATCGCCATTTAGCTAAAACCCGTTTACGAGATCAACAACATGACATGCAACAAACCCAAGAAGAATCGATACGTCAAACTGAACAGATCGATGAGGCCTTTGATGATGCGGCCAGTGGTGAAGCGGGTTATGGTAAACATCATTTTAGTTTAGTTTGTTATGCCGATAGCCAAGAACAATTAAACCAACAGTTCAGTGAGATCATGGCGCTGTTCTCTGATCGGGATATCGTGTCTGTTCGAGAAGACATGGCCTGTGAATGCGGCTTCTGGTCTCAATTACCTGGGAATTTTTCTTATATTGTCAGAGAAGCGGACATTTCCACAAAAAATATGGCCGCGTTAGCCAGCTTACACAACACACCGATAGGCCAAATCAAGGATAATTTTTGGGGTGATGCGGTGACGGTGTTAGAAACGCTATCAGGTAGCCCCTATTATTTTAATTTTCACAATAAGGATGTGGGTAATTTTATGGTCGTGGGTGCAACCGGCAGCGGTAAAACGGTATTAGTGGGTTTTCTTCTCGCGCAAAGTATGAAATTTGGTGGCAAACGGGTTATCTTTGATAAAGATCGGGGATTAGAAATTTTAGTGAGGGCCTTAGGGGGAATCTATGAGGTGTTAAAGCCCGGGATAAAAACGGGCTTTAATCCTTGTCAATTAGTGGATAATACAGAGAACCGTACGTTTTTATTGCAACTTTTTAAACAGCTCTTAAAACCTTTTCATCAACCATTGAATGAGCAGGAAATAAAAATTATTGAAGAAGCCATTGCAGGGATGTATCGCTTAAATCCTGAAGAACGTCAATTTTACCATGTTGCGCCATTTTTCGGTGCAAATATTCCCGGTTCACTGCGTGCACGTTTTGAATTGTGGCACAGTGGCCGTGAATACGCGTGGTTATTTGATAATCCACAGGATTCTTTTGAACAACAACGCTATAACGCTGAAATCATTGGTTTGGATTTAAGTCATATTCTCAAAGACGAATGCTGCAAAACACCCACGTTAATGTACCTATTGCACCGCTTTAGTCAACAACTGGAAGGTCAGCGTGGCATTATTTTTCTTGATGAAGGTTGGTTGGCTTTACAAGATGATTATTTCAAAACCATTATTAATGATTTATCTCGCACACCACGTAAGAAAAATAATTGTTTTGGTTTAGCGACACAAGCAGCGCAAGATACTTCTCTATCGGCAATTCAAGTGCCGATTAACGAAGCCGCCGCCTGCAAAATCTTTTTTCCCAATTCCAGTGCGGATAGAAAAACGTATCTTGAAGGTTTTGGTTTAACGGAGCGGGAATTTGAATTAATCAAAACCTTACCGAATGAAAGTCATTATTTTTTATTGAATTATGGTCGTGGCAAGGAATCCGTTGTCTTAAGGGCAAACTTACACGGCTTAGACGATGAAATTGCGGTTATTTCAGGACGCAAAGAAACAATCGTATTGCTCGATACGATTCGCTCAGAAGTTGGGGATGATCCCAACATTTGGTTACCGATTTTTCAGCAACGAAGGGGAGTAAAAACAACCTCATGTTAACGACTCCATTGAATTTAAATCCGGTTATTAAAATGATTGTCCTTAGTTTACTGATCTTTTTACCGCTTCCCAGTGCGGCGGATCCGATTAGTGACCTATTGATGATTGCTGAAAAAATTCAAGGTTACCAACAGCAGATCACCGGCATACAAAATACCATTGAAGGATTAACGGACCAAATTCAATCAGCGGTATCCGGTCAATCCGAATAGGGGCGCTGGCAATTTACCGATTATCAGTCTTGGGGTAAAAATACCGATCGTTGGGAGTCTATCCTTCAGATGGCTGGAAAGGGCGGTAATAACAGTCTATTAGGTCAAACCCTTCATTCACTGGAAAAAGAATTTCCGGTTGATACACCCCTTTACAATCAGGTTAATCCGAATAAAACGGATCAAGCTTACTATGCCTTAAAAGCAAAAACGGCCTTAGCCGCGAGAGCAGCCAGTCAATTGGGTTATGACAAAATTCAAGAACAGATTAACTATGCCAATCAATTACGTCAGCAGATTGGTACAACCACAACTTTAAAACAATCTTTGGATTTACAGAATCGACTCACCATAGAAAATAATCTTATTCAACTCGAAACGCTGCGTCAATTAGCCTTGCTAAATCAGCAACAGGCAATTGATGCACAAGCACAAGTGAATGATGCCATACAAACGGCTCATTTTCTGAGTACGAAATTTTGAATGCACAAAGTAATAGAGGAGTTAACAAATGAAGCGATTTAGGCAATATCTATCGGCATTATTAGCGCTGTTTTTAATCTTATCGCTAGCTGGCTGTGTAACTAAACCACTGCAAGCCCCATGTGATGCAAACGCCACGTTTTGTGGTGCGAAAACTAAAATTAATTCCTGGTAGGAGAACTAGTAATGACATTACTTTATAAACAACGCATTTTATTAAGCATATTACTCGTTAATTTTAGTCTCTTGACGGCGTGTGGCCATAAGAATCCCTTGCTGAATGATCAAATGACCTATTTTATGAAAGAAAATTTTTTCTTAAGAGGCCCCAACTTTCCTATTGAACAATGTGCTGATTACTATAGCAGTGCTAAACAGAACACTGAGTTAAAAAAGAAATGTGGGCAATGGACACAAGAGTATTATCGCCTTTTAATCAATATGCACTCTATTCCAAGTAATACAACGTTAGAGGATCTGAGGGACCCTGCTTTTTGGAAACAAGTCAAAGCCACCAATGTGTTTGGTAATAAAAAATGACGCTCTCTACCCAAACGTTTATTACAGATACCTTAGCAGCCGTTGATCAGGTGATAGGTCACTTTGTACAAACAAACTATCAACAACTGGCTCAAAGCTATAGCAGTACACTGATTCTATTGAGTACGTGTTATATTTTATTGTTAGGTTATCGTTTCACCCTGCACACCTTAAGTGCTGATATAAACACTATTAGCCGCCACTTGATGGTTTTATCGATAGTCTGTGGTCTTATTATGAACTGGTCTCTTTATCATTTATTTGTTTACAACATTTTTACCAATGAGCCTAACCATATTGCTCAAATTGTTACTAACACATCGGGTCAGTTAGTTCCTGGTGAAACCATTGGCCAAGCTTTAAATCAAGTTTATGGCACAGGGATGGAAGCTGGAAAAAAACTATTTAACGGTGGCTTTCGGCTTTTTTTCTGTGGTATTTGCATTATCATTTTTACCTTTTTATGTTGTCTAGTGGCATTAGGGCTTTTAATTTATGCCAAACTCGCGATGGCCATTGGTTTAGCGTTAGGTCCTCTTTTTCTACCTTTTATGCTTTGGGAGTCCACACGCGGTTGGTTTGTCAGTTGGCTGCAAAAGTTATTTAATTTTTCACTGATTCCCATCATCACAGCGAGTATTTTAGCGTTAATGCTTTCGTTGATAAATCTGGTATTACCGGACCTTAATCAGCAAGCGCTTCAAGGTGCCCCTGATTTTTTTACAGTAGGCCTGTTTGGTGGCTTATCGTTAGTCACGGCCTTTTTATTAAAACAAAGTTTATCGATTGCTAGCAGTTTAAGCGGTGGACTAACTTTAAGCGCATTAGGTCAAATAGGTGGTATGGTGAAATCCACGTTAAATACTACAGGTGTCAATGCGGCGGTAAGTTTAGCTGGAAAAGGACTTAAATCCGCAGGGAATGCAATGGTGAGAAAAGCGCAAGGTCAAAAACAATCAACCGTTAACAGTGCCGTAGAACAAGGAAAAAAATGAAAAAAAATGCGCATGAAGCGTTTTATCAAGCGGCTTCGGATTGGCGTTATGATCGATATTACAGTAAAACGATTTGGCTACGCTATTCACTCATAATAAATACAGCGCTACTTATCGCTTTGTTACTTACATTAGTTATGATAGCGTGCTTAATTCCGCTTAAACAAAAAGTTCCTTATCTCTACGCGTTTAATCAAGCGACAGGTGAAGTTACCAAACTCGGTGAATTAGAACCCACTAAACTCAGCGCAAATTGGCAAATGACGCGCTATTTTATTATTCATTATGTGATGAATCGTGAAAGCTACGATAGTGATAATTTAGAAATCCCTTACCAGCTAGCCTGGGCCCAATCGAATGCAATCATTCGCAAACAATACGATGCCGAAGTGAGCAGCAACCTAGCTAATTCACCCTATCAAAAATACGGTAAAGATAAAGCGATTACTGTGCGTGTATTATCGGTTTCCCGTTTAAATGACAATACCGCCGCTATTCGCTTTGAAAAACAATTACGTGATAAAACGACCAATACACAACAAATCGTCCAGCAAGAGGCCATTTTAAAATGGCAATATCAGTCGATGAAAACCACGCAAACACAACTTGATAGAAATCCACTGGGATTTACCGTGATCTATTATCAAGTGACGCCCGTTAATTTAAATAGTGAGAATAAACACAATGAATAAAAAAACCCATCTTCTCATGATGATAATGATTATTTTGGGAAATCTGAGTGTTGTACAAGCAGCACTCATTCCTAGAAAACTAGCCGCTGACCAACATATTAAAACCGTTAATTATGATCCAAATAACGTGGTGATTATTCATGGCCACTACGGTTATCAAACACAGATTGTTTTTGCAGCGAATGAGATGGTACAAAATGTCTCTATGGGTGATAGCTTAGCCTGGCAAGCGGTGCCTATTAAAAATAATCTCTTCATTAAGCCCGTAACCGAATCAAAAACCAACATGACGGTGTTAACCAATATCAACAGCTATAATTTTCAGCTGGATTCAACCCATTCAAACATTTCACCCACCTATAAGTTACGTTTTATTTATCCTACGGCAGGTTATAACCGAGATGGACAAGCGAATGCAGTCGGTGTGTGTGATCCGACTCAAATCAACTGGAAATATAGTTTTACAGGCGACAAGCGCTTAGCACCAAGCGAAGCCTTTGATTGCAATAATCAGTTTACTTATTTCCGTTTTGATAACAATTTACCGGCTATTTTTATAGTTGATAAAGATCGTAAAGAAACCTTGGTTAATTACCACATGAAAGGTCACTATATCGTCGTTAATACCATAGCACCCCAATTTACCTTGCGTAGTGGTCGTTATGTGACCAGTGTTTATAACGATGCACAGATCGGTGATTGGCAAGATGTGAGGTAAAGCAAATGAAAAAGAAAGAAACAAATAAGGAAACAGTAGCACCTTCTACCGAGGGTTTACCTGAGATTGCCGAACCCCGTTATAAAAGGCCTTTTCTTCTTGTCATTTTGGGCGGCCTATTGCTTTTGCTAAGCCTACATTTTTTTCATGCTAGAAAAACAACTGATAAAACAGAATTTTTTGTAGAGGAGGCGTATACTTTGCCCAAAACCGAACCAGAACAAATAAAAGCTTCTCCTATATTAGAAAAACCTGCAGAAAAAAACCTATCTGAACAACAGATAGCGGTATTACAAGCGAAACAAAAAGAATTGCAACAACGTTTATCCTCACCCATAATGCTATTTAATGCGGAAAATAATCATCAACCCAATACCGTTGTAGAAAAATCCTGGGAAAAAAACTTTGCGACGGATCCGAATACGCAGTTTTTGCAGCAAGCGGGTAAAGTTTCGGATAAAAGGGTGCAAGCAAGAAGAATAGGCCCTTTAAATCAACTGATTGCACAAGGTCAGTTGTTTCACGCCATCCTAGAAACAGCCATTAATTCGGATTTACCAGGTTCTTTACGAGCCATCATCGACCAACCTATCTATGCTGAGGATGGTTCGCAGGTATTAATACCGCCAGGGGGTCGTTTAATCGGACAATACAAAAGCGGCATGCTGCAAGGACAATCACGGGTTTTTGTGGTTTGGACACGTTTGATAACACCCGATGGCGTGAGTCTGGATCTAGCTTCACCCGGTGTGGATGCGTTAGGCATGGCAGGAATGTCGGCGGATGCGATCGATCACCATTTTTGGCAACAGTTCGGTACGGCTGCATTGCTTTCGATAGTAGGCGCAGGGACATCGAATGTCGGCGTTGCTAGTAACGTGTCTTATAATGCTTCCCAAGCTTACCGTATGGCAGTAGCCAATAGCCTCAATCAAACTGCACAGCAAACATTACAGCGCGGCATGATTTCACCGACTTTATGGATTAACCAAGGAAGTCCACTGCAAGTATTTGTTGCACATGATTTGGATTTTAGTACGGCTCATCAAGGAACAAATTTTACTTCTAAAATCACTATTCTCTAAAACTTTAAAGAAAAATGTCGACAAAAGCCTTAGAGAAACATCTCGAACCCCTAAAGTCCTTTTTGGTAAAAAAGGGCATCACTGAAATTTGTATTAATCAACCTAAAGTGCTCTTTGTCGAGAAAAATGGCGTTTTCACACGTCACGAAGTAGAAACATTAGCATTCAATTATCTTGAAGCACTGGCCAAGCTGATTGCCGAATTTAATCATAAGCCGTTTCCCTGCCCGCTTCTTTCCGGCTATTTACCCACAGGAGAACGAATACAATGCGTTATGACGCCAGCCTGTGAAAAAGATACAATAATTTATTCGATTCGTTGCCATTCCCGTCGAGATATGGCTTTACAGGATTATCAAGCGTCAGGGGTTTTTGATAACTATACTGCTATAAAAGGAAATACCTATCATAAAACGACAGCTGATCTAAAAACATTACATGAACAAAAAAATATTTTTGGATTTCTAAAGCTTGCCATCCAATCAAAGAAAAATCTGATTATCAGCGGCGGAACGGGTACAGGAAAAACAACCTTCCTTAATGCCTGCCTAAAATTAATTCCTGACACGGAACGTTTAATCACCCTGGAAGATACACGAGAGGTTCGAGTTACTCAGCCAAACGCAGTGCATCTACTATTTAATGAAGAGGATGAACAAATTACCGCGTCAAAACTCTTTAAGGCGTGTTTACGCCTAAGACCCGATCGGGTCTTACTGTCCGAATTACGTGGAGCTGAAGCCTGGTCATTTCTGCGAGCCGCTAATAGTGGTCATCCCGGCAGTATGAGTACCGTGCATGCCGATACACCACAAGGTTGTTTTGGCCAATTAGTCTTTATGATGCAGCAGGCTGGTTCGACTTCTAGTGAAGAAAACCTAAGTAACTACATCAAATCAATCATTCCGATTGTTATCCAGCTCAAGCGCAGTACTAAACCTGCACGCTTTGTGGAAATAGGTGAGATTTATTTTAATGGCGGTTAGGCCATTCACCAGCTTGACCTTGCTCTAAATTTATTTATCTTCGACAAAGATGTCACTTAAGTCATGCGCATCTAAAACCGAGTGTCCCCACTTCAAAAGCGTATCAGCATCAGCACGGCGCATCCTATCTAAATAGTGTTGGGGCACATGATGGAATTTACGTTGTAATAAGCTATGCAGAAAAATATACTCGCCTTGTTGTATTCCTTGTTGCTTGCCTTCTTGTCTGAGTTGTTCACCAATCGTCATAAGTTCTGTCTCCAATTGCGGGGTTAAATGCGTTCTGAGCTGGTTGATAAACTCCTTACCTCGTGCTTCATCAAAGCAATTTAGCATATATTTTAGCATAAGGGTGATATATTCATAACCGTCTCGCTTCTCTAATTCGACGAGCCAAGTCCCTATCTGGTCAACGATTTCTTGGCTTAAATGCTTTCTGAGACGGTATTTAAACATGAATTCAAAAGCACCTGCCCAAAGGTATTGACGTAGTTCCGTATCTTCAATTTGACTGACATTAATGAGTTGAAAGGGGTTATTAAAAACTTGGCGCATCAAGTCTTCCTGCTCGCCAAACAAGGTATACCAATCCAAGGTATAGGTATAAGGTTTTTTACCCGTATAAAGCGCCATCGGATACACCGCCGGAAAAGGGGCTTGGGGGTAAGTACTGTTCAGTATGCTGCTGAATGATACGAACCATGTATTTTACTAAACGAAAGGCCAGTAAAGGGTCCGGTTCTGATGTATGTTCACAGAGTAGATAAAGATAAAGGCGATTACCTTTTTTTAGAGTCACCTGATAAAGCATATCGGCGGCACTGCGTTTAAAGTGTTCATCTAAGAAACTCACATTTTGTAATGTGAGTTGGGACCAATCAATTTGTTTTTGTAATGTAGGTGGTAGATGTTCTAAAAAGAAATCTTTGGCTACCCGCAGGTCACTCATCGATTTACGGAATAAAAAATCATGTGGCTGATGTAAGGTAGAAGACATAATCCAATTGTTTTCCTGTTTTTATTGAGTCATAGTGTATAAAAATTAAGGAGTTGGATCATCCTTTTTTTATAAAGCACCGGTTTATAAAAGCGATTGCAGTTGCTCTTTGGTTATAGGTTTGCTAAATACGTGGTTAGCGCCCAAATTCAAATACGCTTTTTCATTTTCTTTTCCATGCGCTGAAACAACGGTAATCGGTAGTGGCTTTTGTTCGATTTCTTTTGCACGTATCGTTTGAATCACGCTTTCCCCTGACATATCAGGCAACCCGATGTCTAATAAAACTAGGTCGTAGTAGAGTTGGCGTAATGCTTGTTTTCCGCTGGATACACAATCAACTTGACAACCTAAACTGACAAGAAGTTCTTGATGTATTTTTCGAATCATAGGATCGTCTTCAACAACCAACACACGTAACGGCGTTAAAGTGGGGTAAAAAGTAGATGACAACATTTATTTTTTCCTTGAAAAATAATAGTTTCTATAGTGTTATATTTCTTCATAATAAAAACAATTCTCTGAATTCAGGGTGTACATATGTTGAAGAAATATTCTAATTTTCATTAAAATGATGTTGTTTTTTTTAATTTATCTTTTAAAAAGTTGTTATTATTAAAAATAATGTTCTACAAAACATAAAATATGTCATTTTCAATCCCCTGAATTCAGGGGGATTTTTTGTCAATTTTTTGTGATAGTGTCACCAATCCATAACGCATGCCAGTGATAACGGCTTTCGCAATGGTTTTACATTCGAGTTTTTTCTTGATATTTTTATGGTAATCTTCAACCGTCATACGCTTCAGGTTGAGGAATTCCGCACTTTCCGTTACGGTATATCCTAAAGCGGCTAATAATAGGCTCTCTTTTTCTCGCCGAGTTAATCGTGAATCAATTATTAATTCGGTATTTAAAGTGATGTTAGACAATAAAGTTTTAATGAGTTGTCGCTGTTTCAATGAGGGGGAATGATTTCCAAGTAATGTTAAAATACGGCTGACCAGATCACTGGATGAATTTGCTGAACGTTGTATTACGGCTGGTTCCCCTGTTGATCCAGCCACTTTTTTTTCAGACATAAAAACTCCTGAGGCGCAAAAATAGGCCCTACTTAAAATTAAAAAAATAGTTCTTTATACGGTAATCAGGCGCTAGGTTTGTCGAATGCGCGCTAAGGTAGTTTCAAGTAAAAGTTTTTGACGACAGAATAAAAAAGTTATTAATCTCTGATCGATAAAGGTCCATTGCCCAAAGGGGGCCCGATGATTTATGCTATGAATAGCCATGATGCTCAACTCCTAACCATTTTAGGTTGTTGGGATAAGTGGTTAGCAACGGCAAGGTACTAGTCATACCTTGTACGTGCGGTTTGGTGCAGGATTTTTCCTGCGCCAGATTTTTTTATAAACGAAACCGGTTCATGTTAGCGGCCCCAGTCAGGGGAATGCAAGGACTTATGTGACTTTTTTATAAAAATAATAACGATTATTATGTCGTCGATGAAATAGTGATTAACCCTGTCTATTAATCGACTGAATCATCAAGATCGCTTAAAAAAGCGAGAAGGACTCTGGACACTGTCATGGGGTTTGGTAGAAGAACTAGCATTATCCCTGTTGTTTATTAACACTTGAATGTGTGTTTGTATCTGTGCGAGTTGTTGCTCCAAAGTAAGTAGTACAGTGTTTGTTGTATCCGAAATTCCAGAAAAGGTCGCTTGCCTATCAACGGTGCCTTCTTTATCTTTCAATGCCGAATCGGATAGACTATTTTTTTGGTTGATCACTTGATTCAAACTGTAATTTGGGTTATCTAAAACTGCTCGTAAGTTGAGTCGTAAAACGCTGCCATCGAAAGACGTGATTAATTTTGCGAGCGGTGGTCGCTGCATTGTCTGATAACGTTGCATGACGCCCTTTCGTAATGGCAGAAAATCGTAAGTTGTATTGAGTAATTGACATAAATAGTCTATATCGGCCATCCGTGCCTCGGGTATTGCTCGTCTTTGCTCCTGACAATACTTGACATAAGTATCTAACGCGATAGAGATATCGTGTTTAAAATTTTGTATTAAGGACAAAGTATGATTACTGTCTCGAGTCATTTTCTTAGTCTGAGTGTGTAGGTCAGCTAATAACTGCTTAAGCAGAAACGTTAAGCGTGTACAAGAATGAGGCCCTTGTTCAATCAGGTGTTGAATAGAGACTAAGCTGTCCTGTAACGATTGATAATGGATTACCTGGCTTAATTCATTGTTGTGGTTTTGCATAGAATAAAAAAAATGATTTAAGATCTCGCGTATAGCTTCTTGGTTTTTGCGAAAATGCTGCATCAGCCATTTGTACCAAGCTCTTTTCCACTGTTTTTGTCGCCACGGCCACCATGATATAGTCGGTTGTTTTTCGAGTGATTGCAGTGATGTTTGTAATAGTTGGTAACGTAAAATGAAGGGTTTTAATGTTAAATGAAGCGTAGAGAGTGAGTTTGGCGATAGCGGAGTAAAATCCAAAGGCAACACAAGCTGCGCTAATAGCGCCTGCTGCTTTTCTAAAAAAGCGAAACGGGCTTTATTATCTCTAAATAACCAAGCGGGTTTTCTTACCTTTTTTGGCATGAGATGAATTAATTTTGTTGGAACTAATAACCGGCGTGCGGATATCGTGATAAGAGTAATATCCTTAGCTGCGCTGAATTCTCCATATTGGTACCAGGCTAATCGATATAACTGATTTTTATGATGAGGATTCCCGTATTTTTCGATAGCACGATGTATCTGGTTAAATGTAGTGGCATCCAGTGTTCTTTGGTGTTTGGGTAATGTGAGAGAAAGGGATAAGTTTAACGGTTGGCTCTGTTCTACCAGGAGATAACTGACATCATCACACGTCACTTGGTTTTGCTGTTCAGCCATTTTTAATCGCCGTAACAAAGCCTCAATGACTTGATTTTGCAGTGCCTTAAGATAGTTTAATTGGCTTTCTAAAAAATGACGGTAAGATTCAGCAATAGGCTCAGGCAAGCGTTGAGAAGCTAACCAAGCCTGCTGTTTTCTCTCCAGTTCTTGATGGGCTTGTGTAAAATGATAGTGGTATTTAACGACCACATCGAGTAAAAATAAAAGACCTTGACTCGAGTAATATTGAAAAGGTTGATGCTGCTTCCAATCTTGATAAAGCCGCTTCAATTGATACTTAGCACCGGCATTATTTCCTACTTGACTAAAGCGCTGTTTCCAAAAGGTTTCTGTATTAAAGAGTGTTTGTAGATGCTCCTCCCAATCCAGTCGTTGGCGAATTAACTCGTCGGTTTTTAATTGTTGAACGATGGTTTTTAATCTAGGTAGTGCTTGCGATGCCGGTAGATCCTGTGTTTTAGCCAATGCAGCACGTAAAGCCCGATGCTGTGTGATAAAAGGCGAGGCATAATAGACCGATTCTTTAATCAATTGCCGGCATTTATTTAAAAAGCTCAAGGATTGAGGCTGTAGATAAACTAATCCCCAGGTCTTAGTTAACCTTATTTGTTTTTGGTGTGTTTGATTAAAGTGCTCAATAATTTCAGTTAAATTAAACATAAAATTGACCTGCTTTTTGTTTTTGTTGGATAAATTGTTTGAGTCTTTTTTCGGCTACCTGGCAATAAGAAAGCTGGTTATCCATCAGCACACAGCGTCGTCCGAGAGAAAGTGCCGCCAATCCAGTGGTACCACTACCGGCAAAGGGATCCACGATTAAATCATTGGGCTTTGAAAGCAATCGAATAAAGAACTGCGGTAAGGCAATAGGAAAAACCGCCGGATGGCCTTGATTACGATTCTCTGGGCAAAGGTGTAATACATTGTTGGGCAAGACTTGTTTTTTATGTAACCAATTAGCAAAATTCCGCTGAAATCGACTGCCGGTGGCTGAAATAATCCGATGATTTTTTGTTCCATCAAAACGTACTAGACGTTTCTGAGTCGAGACAGCCATGGGAACCTTCACCGCTTCTTGATTGATGTAGGGTTTCCTCACCTTGGCTAAATGAAACACATACTCCCAGGCATCGCGTAAGCGTGTGGGCCAATAGCCCGGCATACTGGTTTTCTTATGCCAAATGTAGTCATCGATGCAATGCCAGCCCAAGCCAATCAGATTTTCGATGGTCGCCCATACATAGTGATGCCTTACGCCACCCACGATCTTGTCTTTCATGTTCAACACAAAGCTGCCCGTCGGTTTTAAGGCCTGCCAGAGCGGTTCATGAAACGACATAAACCAATCGGGATAATCGTGAGGGGCCACGCTGTCGTAATGTGGTTGTCGTGCATCGGCATACGGTGGCGACGTGACAATTAAATCCACTTGCTGAGATAAAGCCGGCAAGTGTTTTCGGCAATCACCATGTACAATTTGATAATTATTGTGTGATACATCACTTGGCATTTTGAATCCTTAATTTTCTTCTTCGGTATCGACTTGCCCGTGTGGAAACTGTCGAATGGCTTGCGAGAGTGATAGCGATGTTGTGTTAGCTTGCGCTATGCCGTTAGCATAAACGTTGAGCGCCTGTTTAGGATTCCCTATCAAGACGGGGTCAGTGTGAATATGTGTACCCTGCACCTGATTATCGTGCTCTAAACTGCCTTTGAGTGAACGGGGATAAGACGGCAGCGGTTTACCTTGATAATCGCGATAGCGTTTCTCAAATTCTTGACTAAGAAACGGCAACTCTTTTTCCGGCTGTTGACACAAAAACATCCAACCACCCATGTCACGAATGACACAGTGAATCAGCGGATTATCAAACACAACACTGTTGTAGCGACCGATACTGCGGATGGCATTAATAACCTGTCCCCAAGCTTTGAAGGCACTCTGGTGGTCACTATCGTTTATCCATCGAACTAAATCGCCCGGCGTGGGCATACCCCACTTTTCTCGGTTTGTATCACGTAAAACGGCCAACATGGCTTGTTTAATTTGAGCGAACGAATACGTTTCCAAACACTGCCAATAGGTTTCGAGCAACAAGCTTGAAACCTGGCGATTAAAGGATTCAGCTAATAAGGTCAGCCATTGTAGAAACAGTTTTTTATCATTTAGTTGCATGATCCCTCTCCGGTGGTTTTGCATCTTCAGTTTTCATTGAGTTTTTGAGCCAAGCCTCACCTACCTGCAGGTTATGGGCTAAGGTTGGACTTAATCCTCGTGCCGCTAAGGAAGCCTTTGAAAATAGGGGAGGCGCTTGTTGTCGCCGTGATTCCCGTTGTTCTTTGGCCAACCAAGCGTTGATATGCCGTAAAATCTGGGTTTGGGGTTTACGTTCGGTGGGATTCGCCTCATTCCAGGCACGTATCTGGCGAAGTTCTTGTTTGACATCAATGGCGGGATACAGTGTTTGCCAGTGGTGAATCTGTGTAGCTGAAGGAATGAAAGTGCTTCCGTCATACAGAGGAATGGCTAAGTTCGTCTTTTCTTCATCCAAAAATAAAGTTTCACTTTGTTTACCATCAGAAAATTGATAAAGGGAGGGATTTTTTAATGTAGTGCTGCTGCTGTTGTTGTATTCATCATCGATAGCAGACGACGGTGGTTGGCCTTCGTCACCATCAACAACATGTTTAAAATCCTCCTGTTCATGATCCTGTTTTTGTTCCTGCTCCTGATCTTGCTCTTGTTCCTGCTCCTGTTCCTGTTCCTGGCTTAACGACACCTTACGAAGCCCTTGTGAAGGACTTAGTAACCCCCTTGGCTGTAAGTGCAAAATACTCTGGTATTGATGATAAAAATCCTTTAAAAAAGGTAATTCAGGTAAAGCCTGGTACATATCACAGATTTGTTTAACGCGATTATCGGTTGCTTTTAAAGGACCTACTTGAGAGTAGGCCATCTCATGGACCCAGACGTATTCCGTTGCTTTATCATAGGTGCAAAATCGGAGCTGGCAGAGCTTATCCAGGGCTTGGGAAGCCCCTTCCAAAGGGGTATCCAACTCATAAGCAAGATAAGGTAACGGTAAATAATAAATCCCTAACATGGTTGTCTGTGGACAACTAAGTAAGTACAAAGCGGTTAATCGCACGATAGGGCCCCATTGTCGAATCGCTTTACCTTGTGGGCTGATCCAGAATTGAGGAGAAGGCTTGGTATAATCACGCATGAATTTATTCCTTCAAGTTAGTAAAAAGAAAGGGTTAAAAAGGCTTTGGAGAAAAAGGTTATTTTTCATAGTTAATTCCTGATATTTTTTTAGATGATCGTTTTTTTAGGATTTTCACAAAGGTGATAATTTCTTTTTTACTTCGTGCTAAAATTTGTTCCTGTTTGGTATGACAAAGAGACGCTAAAGATGCGGCCGTCGATAAGGCTATTTTTCTTTGGTTCAGTTGCTGAATTAATTCGGGGCAGCCATACGTTAAAATTTGTTTACCTTGCTGAAAGGATTTGCGATGGTTGTTACCAAAACCGATTAAGTACGCTATCAGGGTTAAGGTCCTTTTTTCTTTCACTTCGGGAAATCTTTCCCAAAGTACCGCATTAAAATCGGCTTTATCTTTGTTTTTTAGGCGGTCAGCCCGTTGTCCTTGTCGATTTCCAATAAACGTTTCTAATCCAATGCCTAGTGCTATCCGCTCACTCAGAGAAAGCATTTGGACCAATGCTTCTGGCTTACATTGACCGGCTAATAAATCAGGCAATGAAAATCGCCAGACTGGGATTGTTTTTTTACCCAATGCTTGATAGTGATAAAATAATTCCTCGCCAAAAATAATCTGATTATTTTCATCTAAACCCAGTGATACTTCTGACGTAGGCAATTGCTTTTTCAACGCTAAAATTGGCTTTTTGGGTGCTTGAATGCGATGGAGCGATACATCAACCTGTACACCGGGACAGCCCATAGTAGGACCAATAGAGATAAAAATAGATTGTAAGAGACGCACGACATGTGGGAGAACTAACGTTTTCCAACTGACTTTGCCTTGTGTTAAACCTTCTATTCGTAATGCATAGAGCAAAGGAATTTGTACATTCTTATGTAACCAAGCACTGACATTTTCACGCGGCACACCCAACTTTTCTGAAAATTGTTGCATGGAATCGAATTGCTGAATGGCTTCCAATAAAGCCGTTTCCCACATCAAGCATTCTCCGTAACGATCCACGTTACGGCCTCCTTTTTTATTTTTATTCGATGGGAAAAGCCTAAGCTAAAAGAATGGAAATTATTTTCCGTTCTTTTAAGTTATTTTTAATTTTTTAGGGTATTTACTTTCGTAAACAAAGAAATCATTCGATTAAAAAATATAAAATAAGGAAAAATAGTTGATGACAACAGATAAAAATTTTAGATTTAAAAACGATCTCCTCAGCCGTACTGAAGCTGCTGAATATTTAGGTATCAGTCCGAAGACATTAGCCGTATGGGCGTGCACACAACGTTATCATTTACCTTTTGTCAAGGTTGGTCGCTTAGTGCGATATCGCCGTATAGACTTAGAAGCATTTATCATCGATCGTACTGTCCAAAGAACTGAGATAAATTAGGAAATAAAAAATACATTTTAGAGGATTACTATGCTACTGTTGTATCGAACAGTCTTCAAAAAATAATTGTTGTCAATTATTTCAAAAAGACCTTTCCTGCTTTCAACATGGCTTCTGCCGCTTTTTTGATAGAATCTCGAACGGGATCCAAGTCAAGGCGGGCATAAATAGCCGTGCTTATAGGCGATTTATGGTTTAAAGATTTTCCTATAATAGTCAGCGATGAACCCGTACGGGCTTGCCAACTTCCAAAAGTACGCCTTAGATCATGTAGTCGCAGATCGGTAATATTTGCTCGTTCTAAAATACGCTGCCAACCTCGTTTAGGTTCTGTTAAATGACCTGTGCGGCCAAAGCTCGGAAATACATAGGGGTTATCTTTAGGTATTGCGTACTTACGTTCTTCCAAAACATCTATCACCTCATCAAGCAAAGGAATTACCTGTGGCTTCCCATTTTTGGTTTCAGTCAGTTGCCATTCCTTTCTTTCAAAGGAAATATCTTCCCAGCGCATCGATAACACGTTCGCTCGTCGTGCCCCGGTCATTAAACTAATGAAAATATAATCTCGAATTGCTTTATTCGGTTCTTCTTCTAAGGCCTGAAAAAAACGCGGTAATTCATCCGCCTGTAAAAAACGCTCACGCTCGTGTTCTTCAAATCTTTTAATGCCCACCACAGGATTTTCTTTAGAGAAATAATTCCATTCTTTTGCTTTATTGAATAGGATACTTAACAGTGCTAATACGCGATTTGCTTCATAGTGGCCATTATTCTTACCGATTTCAGCATGTAACTCAGTAATCTTAGCTGTCGTTATCTCAGACAGCTTACGCTTGCTCCATTTTATTAAAAACCGTTGATATTTTTCTTGTTCTTTTTTAAATGTTTTTACTTTATGTACCTTTGCAAAATTTTCTAAATAAAAGCTAAATAGTTCATCAAAAGTTAATTCGCTTTTGATCAATTTGATTTCTTCTCTAGGATTTCTCCCGGTGGCTATAACGGCGTTTACTTCCGATGCTTTTTTTCGGGCTTGTTCTATTGTTAAATCAGGAAAACGACCTAATGTGATTCTTTCTGGTTTACCATTCACCCATCGATAAACGACAAATGATTTAATATTGGAAGAAGTGACACGTAACGCTAAACCTCTTATTTTGGTATCGTAATAGTAGATGCGTTTGTTAGACGTAGGGATAGGTAAGTTCTGTAAAGTAGCTTTTGTGAAATTAAATTTATTATCCATGATTACTCTTATTTTTAGTTGGTGCTAGGCAAGTGCTATGTTGTGGAGCAAATTTAGTGAAATATGATTAAACTACATTAAGACAAAATAGGCAATAAACCCTTATAAAATAAGGATTATTAAATTTTAGAAAAGATAAGAAATAGGGTGGAATAGAGACTTTTAATCACTAGTGAACCAATTTGATAATGGATGTTACTATACCCGTAATAAGCCCTAGGGATACTAAAGAGGTGCCTATAAACCATTTAATTAAATTATTTTTGGCCTGCTCTATTTGAAACGCCATTTCCTTTCGAACTTCTTCTATTTTAAATTCTAACTCTTTTAGTTTAAGGTCAATCCGCCCTTCCGTTTCTTTTAATTTAACTTCCAACCGCCCTTCAGTTTCTAACAAGTCCTGTTTAGAACAGATAGATTCTTCAACGATCTCAGAAAACAAGCGAATGTGGGCCTCAGCTTGTTTTTGAGGAACACCCGCTTCTTCGAGTTTTTTGACCGAGGCTAATGTATCAAATACAAGTGGTTTTTTTGCTGTGCTCATAATCTTTACATTTTGCAAATAACTTTATCTTAATAGTAACACATCTGCTGTAAATGCCTACTGGTCTGATAAACCATTAGTAAGAATAATGAGATTATAAAGTTTGCGCTACGTCCTAGCACTATCCTAGCACTAGTAGAATTAAGAAATTTTATATTTTATCTAAGCCCTTGATTTTACTGGTGGGCCGTGATGGAATCGAACCATCGACCAATAGATTAAAAGTCTACTGCTCTACCGACTGAGCTAACGGCCCCAAATAGAACGGCAGATTGTAGTCAATTTGACAGAGAATAGCAATCCTCTCCCTTACACGCTTTCTATGTGCCTTGTATTCCACATTTCTTAACTAAGCTAGCTAGAGAAGCATTTATATCAGCTGGCGGAAGACTCCAAATACGGCAAAACCCAGTAAGATAAAACCACCGGCAAGGTTCAAACCACGCTCAATAGTACCGCTTAAATAGTGGCGCGAGCAATGAATAACGGTGTTTAGAAATACTATCCAACTCAACGTACCTAGGATTACGCCAATACCTGCTAGTAGAGCCACATTGCCATGTTGTTGGGTTATTACAACCGTTTGCGAACTGACTGACGCCCAAAATAAAATCGTATAAGGGTTAAATAATGTCATCCCAAAACCTGCGATCAAATAATATTTGAGCGGTTTACGTTGGAGTTTTGCCGACAAATGAGGAAGTGTTGAAGCACGCAGTGCTTGAATGCCAAACCAAGCTAAAACAGCCGAACCTATTAAATTAATCCAAAATAAAACACTCTTATGTTGCAATAATTGCAGCGCCCCGGCAGATAGAATACAAAGGTACAATAAGTCGGCCATTATTGCGCCTAAACCTGTAAAAATACCATACCAAAATCCTAACTGTAAATTTCGACGGGCGATTTCTAAGTTTACCGGCCCGATAGGTATCGCAGCGCCCAAACCTAATAAAATCCCAAATAAAACAAAATGCATACTCATCTCTTTTTTTAATCAACTAGCTCCGCTACATAATGCCGCCCCAAAAATTGTGATCCCGATGACATCATGCCGGACTTATTTTTTTATACTAATTTTCCTTATTGAAACTTATCCAATAGAATATAAATCCCAAAGCTAATACACTGAGAAACCCTAAACTGTTGGCAACGTTATTCCAGCTAGCAGGCATGATAGCCAATACATTCGGATTAGCTGTTATTGACATTGGAATAGCAAGTAACACATCCATTAAAGCTGAACCTGCTACCAGTCCACAAGCCAACAATACCGCATAATGTTGACGCCGATTTATTCGTCCCTTTTCCTCCGCATCCGCACTGGCTTCTTGTAATTGGCGCTGAAAGTTTCGCTTGATAAAAAATGCAAATAAGCTGCCTAAGAATAAAGGAATGGAGGAACTTAAGGGTAAATAAATACCCATTGCTATACCCAATAAGGAAAGTTTTTTAAAACCTAGCCGATCAAATAGAATAAAAACAACTATGATTAATGTACCAAGACCTATCATTGACCAAGGCAAATTGTGATCAAATACCCCTTGCGTTAACCCTGCCATCATCGCCGCCGGAGGCGCCGCTAACGTTTGTGTTGGATCCATACCCGCGTGCGGCAGGATCGTTGCCAAACCATAGACATTAAATAATAGTTCCATCACATAGGGAATAACGAAAGCCGATACGATGATGCCTATTACAAGCATAAACTGTTGTTGCCAAGGTATGGCGCCAATAAGATGGCCTACTTTCAGATCTTGCGTGGTGTCATTGGCAATAGCCGCTGTACCTGCAACAACAGCACTAATGATAATGGCCATCGCGGCCACATTAAGCATATGTCCAGATACAACAAAATGCGTTTGAAAAATAAATAAAGTGCGTAAAACGATAGCAACCAACAAAAGTCCGCCTATCAGAATAGCCGAACCAGGACTGGCAGTGACCCCAACTAAACCAGAAAAATATCCACAAATAGCAGCAAAAATAAAACCCATGCCTACCACATAAATAACGGCACCTAAGCTAATAAAATAAGAAACGCTTGGCGTAAAAATGTGAGAGGGAAATAAATAGCTAAACAAAAAGTAAATGCAAACAGCCAGTACAGGCAATGCAGAAAACAAATAAACGTTTGGCACGTCCTGCTCCGTTGAAAGTTGCAATTTGTTTGGTAAGCTTTTACGCAATCCTTGCATTGAAAGCTGCACACTTTCATAAAAAGGCTTTAATAGATTGATCAAGGTCCAAAGCCCTGCCATTAACATCGCACCTAGACCGATATAATGGATGTCGTTTCTATACACGTCTAAACTGGTTGTTAGATGAAAGGGGTGTAGGGCCGCAAATAGACTTAAAAGTGGTAAAACCAACCCCCAGGCTATCAACGCACCTAAAACAAGACTCAGCCCTACATCAAATCCAATTAAATAACCCACACCCATTAATGCCGGAGAAAAACCGATGCCAAAGCCAACGATGGTCGACTGCCCTAGCACGCTCCATTTTTCAGCTGCACTCGCAATCACTTTAAAACCGGTTTGTGCTAATTCTAATAACCCTCCCAAACAGGCACCTAAGACTATTTCACGTGTGCGAAAAGCACTTTTTTTGGCGAGCTGTAATACTTCAGCAATAGCCTTTGCTTCGGGAAAATACAACTGCGGTGCATTAATTAATACCTTACGTAAGAAAATAGAAAATAAGATCCCTAATAAGCCACCTAATAACGCAATAGCCACATTTTCGAAATAAGGAAAATGATGCCAATAGTGAATAATCACCAAGGCGGGTATCGTATACACGATCCCACCGGCCACCGCTTCACCGGCTGAAGCCGCGGTTTGAATCAGATTAGTTTCATAAATACTGTTATTTTTAAAAAAACGCAATATTGCCATCGCCAATATGGCGGCTGGAATAGAGGCCGAAGGCAAAATTCCAATTTTTAACGCTAAATAAGTACTCGATGCGGCGAGAAGAATCGCCAAAAAAACAGATAGTAAAATAACCCTTAAAGAGATAGCACCCTTTTGATTTTCAAGCTTTTGCATAAATTTGCCATTTTAAAGATGTGTTTAAATAAACTCATCATTACTACCCATGTACGTTGTTAATACGTCTGGAATACGTATTTTCCCTTCTGAAGTCTGATAATTTTCCATAATCGCTAGCAACGTACGCCCTACGGCTAAACCCGAACCATTTAAGGTATGGATTAATGCCGGATCTTTTTCTTTTGGGCTACGCCAACGGGCTTTTAAGCGGCGGGCTTGAAAGGATTCGAAATTGCTACAGGATGAAATTTCCCGGTAGGTATTTTGGCTAGGTAACCAAACCTCTAAATCATAGGTTTTAGCCGCACTAAAACCTAAATCACCCGTACATAAGGAGACAACACGATAGGGTAATTTCAATTTCTGTAGAATAGATTCTGCTTCGTTAGTCAGTTCTTCTAAGGCTTGATAACTTTGTTCAGGTTTTACAAAACGAATCAGCTCAACCTTTTCAAATTGGTGTTGACGAATCATGCCACGGGTATCTTTACCATAAGAACCCGCTTCACTTCTAAAACAAGGGGTATGCGTGACATATTTTTTGGGTAAACTATCCGCTGAAAAAATTACATCGCGTGCCAAGTTGGTCACAGGGACCTCCGCAGTCGGAATTAAATAAAAATTTTGTTCACCTTTTAACGCAAACTGTTCATCAGCAAATTTAGGCAGTTGTCCTGTTCCAAGTAAACTCGTGCTGTTAACAATATAAGGTACATAAAGTTCTTCATAGCCATGTTCTTTGGTATGTACCTCTAACATAAACTGGACCAGAGCACGCTGCAATCGAGCTAACTTTCCATACAACACCACAAATCGTGAACCTGAAATTTTACTTGCTGCCTCAAAATCCATCAGTCCATTTTGATTGCCTAAGTCGACGTGGTCTTTCGGTGTAAAATTAAATTTAGGAATAGTTCCCCATTCGCGTATAAGCGCATTAGCCGTTTCATCTTTTCCTAGCGGCACACTACTATCAGGAAGATTAGGTATTGTAAAATAAATAGCGTCCAGTTGTTGCTGTATTTCTTTAAGTCTGTTCTCACAGCTTTCGCGTTGACTTTTGATATTTTTAGCCTGTTCCGATAAAGCCGATATATCCTCGCCCTTTCGTTTAGCAAACCCGATGGCCTTAGCATTTTGATTACTCTGGTTTTGCAATGCTTGCGTTTCGATTTGCAAGCCTTTACGTTGTTCTTCTAATTGCTTGATTTGTTCAACATCCAATTGATAACCCCGTGGTTTGAGGCGTTCGGCAATTTCTTCGAGTTGGTTACGTAAATACTTGGGATCTAACATATACTATGGCCTGTGTTCTTTTAAACGGTAAGTTAGCAAGTAATTATGACGGCAAAAATCATTGATGGCAAAGCAATCGCTCAAAAAGTCCGCACGAAGCTAAAAGACGAGATTCAACATCGGCTTCATGGGGGACATTCTGCACCTGGCTTAGCTGTTGTGTTGGTAGGCGATGACCCAGCCTCTCAGATCTATGTACGAAATAAAAGAGAAGCTTGTCAAAACTGCGGTATGAAATCAATAGCCTACGATTTATCCAGCCATATCACTGAAAAAGATCTATTGTTACTCATCAACCAACTCAATCAGGATCCAATGATTCATGGGATTTTGGTTCAACTTCCGCTTCCTAAACACATTAACGCAGCACTTATTTTAGATAATATCAACCCTAAAAAAGATGTCGATGGTTTCCATCCTGTCAATTTAGGCTTGCTCGCCCAAGGTAGACCTTATTTGCGCCCTTGTACACCTTATGGCGTTATGCGTTTATTCGAATATGAAAAAATTCCTTTGCGCGGATTAGATGCCGTCGTCGTCGGCACCTCAAATATCGTCGGTAAACCGATGGCATTAGAGCTGCTTAAAGCAGGATGCACAGTAACGCTTTGTCATAGTGCTACACGAGATTTAGAAAAGCATATTAAACAAGCCGATGTATTGATCAGCGCGATAGGAAAGGCAGGTATCATCAAAAGCGATTGGATCCAAAAAAATGCGATTGTTATTGATGTTGGCATTACGCGCTCAGCCAGTGGAAAACTGCACGGCGATATTGACTTTGACACAGCAAAAGAAATAGCAAGTTATATTACGCCTGTGCCCGGTGGCGTCGGCCCTATGACCGTAGCGATGTTATTAGAAAACACCTTGTTTGCTGCTATACATCGACCTTCCTATGCTTAGCCAGTTCACCTTTTACGTGGATATTTTTTTACTAAATAATTCAATAAGGTCAGGATCGCCATGGCTTCTCCTCCTTCTGGTCTTCCTGGTCTAGAAGTTACGTTATACGCATTAAAATCAACGTGTAGCCAGTTTGTTTCTTCTTTGACGAAAGCGCGTAGAAATAAAGCGGCGGTAATAGCACCGGCATAAGAAGAGGTTCCGGAATTACTGATATCAGCAAATTTACTCTCCAATAATTTTTGATAGGGTTTATACAGGGGTAAACGCCACATCGGGTCTTGTTCTTCCTCACTCATTTTCAACAAATCGTTTGCCAATGATGCTTGTTCGGTAAAAAAGGCACTCATTTCCGTTCCTACGGCGGATCGTGCTGCGCCTGTCAAGGTAGCCAGATCAATTAATAGTTCCGGATTTTCGCTGTCGGCCTCGCTCAAAGCATCCGCTAAAATAAGGCGCCCTTCGGCATCAGTATTACTAATTTCTACGCTTAAACCATGGCGCATTTTAATTTGGCAGCACCGCCCATATCTTTTTTCATGAATGACATGCTGGAGCCAGGCTTTAGATTTAAGCCCCCTGAATCAAAACACACGCCTTTACCCACTAAAGTTACCTTAGGATTTTTCGGATCACCCCACCTCAGATCAATTAAGCGCGGCTCACGCGAACTGGCTCTACCCACAGCATGAATCGCCGGATAATTCTCCGTTAAAAGCTTGTCACCAATAATTTGTGTCACCGAAGCATGAAATTTTTTACTCAACTGAACGACACTTTCCGCTAATTCAGCCGGCCCCAAATCTTCTGTTGGTGTATTAATTAAGTCTCGCACACGATAAATCGCTTCAACTTTCGCTTTCAGTAAATCAGCATCTATCGCCACAGGAAGAACGAGTTGGACTAATGCTCTGGTCGATGTTTTATAGCATGTAAATTCATACGCACCTAAGCCCCAGGCCATGCTAGCGCGACACAAGAGTGCCTTATCCGTTACCTCTGTGTAATGATACTGTCCTTTGGGTAAAACACAGGGCAGACAATCGAATGACCAAAAATCACTCTCATTATTCAGAATGATTAAGACTTGTTTTAATTGCCCTTCACTACCCGGAAGTAAAGCAATACTTCCGGGTTTGGGGACAAAATTAACTGTATGAAGCCATTGTTTATTAGTCGATGTTTGTTTCTCTAACCACAAATCCCACCGTGCAAGCGTGATGGGAATAATTGGGATCGATTGCTTCGATTGCGTAGTGAAACAATTAAGCACTTAATGCCTCCTGTGCAGGAATGTAGGGAATGCTAAATGCGCTAGCAACCGCTTGACAGGTTATACGGCCACGACAAATATTGAGACCATGACGTAAATGACTATCTGCTGCCAGCGCTTCTTGTATTCCCTTATTCGCTAATGCCAGTATATAGGGGAAAGTGGCATGGGTTAGGGTGAAAGTAGAAGTGCGTGGAACGGCCGCTGGCATATTGCCAACGCAGTAATGGACCACTTCGCCGACAAGATAGGTTGGATGCGTATGTGTAGTCGCTTGGCTTGTTTCAAAACAACCTCCCTGATCAATAGCGACATCAACAACAACCGTTCCTGGGCGCATAGCTTCTATCAACTTTTTTGACACTATTTTAGGTGCTTCTGCACCTGGCACAAGAACCGCGCCAATTAAAAGATCCGCCAATGCCGTATATTTTTCAATCGCATCTTGTGTTGAAAAAATAGTGTTCAGTTGACCACCAAACTCCCGATCTAATTCCTTTAGACGCGTCACTGATTTATCTAATACCGTCACTTGTGCTTGCGCACCCAATGCCATACGGATTGCATTACTACCGACTACACCGCCACCTAAAACAACGACACTGGCTGATGCAACACCCGGAACACCGGATAATAAAATACCTCGGCCCCCTTGGGCTTTTTCCAAACAATGTGCTCCCGCCTGAATTGCGATACGCCCTGCCACCTCACTCATCGGAGCCAATAAAGGTAATCCTCCTCGTGTATCGGTAACAGTTTCATAGGCAATAGCGGTACAACCTGATTTCAATAAAGCTTCTGTTTGTTTTTGATCAGCCGCTAAATGTAAATAAGTAAATAAGGTATGCTTTTCTTGAAAGTAAGCATATTCCTGTGGTTGTGGTTCTTTTACTTTAAGAATTAATTCAGCTTTATCAAAAACTTCCTTAGCGGTATTAACAATTTCAGCACCCGCTTCTCTATAATCGTTATCAGTAATATCTATCCCACTCCCTGCTTTTGTTTCAACGAATACCTGGTGACCAAATTTTACCAATTCACGAACCGTAGCCGGCACAATTGCGACCCTATACTCATTGTTTTTAATTTCCTTAGGGATACCTATTTTCATAATATTACTCCAACATTAGTTGTTATCATCACACAATTGCATACACGCTCACACTATACTCATAGCAATTGGGTTTTCAGCAAAAAGAAAGCACATAAAGTTGCGAACTCGCAACTTTATGTGCAATGGGTATATAACTATTCGCTCCGAGTATCCAAAATCAACTGATATAAATCTTTTTTTTCTTCTTCCGTTAAAATAGCTCGTTTTGCTCGTTGCAGTAGTTTATCGATACTTGCTTGCATTGCCAATTTTTTTAAATGACGCAATAAATCATGAAACTCAGCTTGTATGCCGGTAGATGGAATAGCATGAGGATAATGAATTAATTGTTTCAAAATTTTATAACTGTGTTCATCTTCACGCCAATATTCTAATAACATAGCACTCGTTAACTCAGGCGATTCTTTGAGCAGGATAAACAACTTAATCAGTAATGAACTACCGGGCAAATCTAAGGTTTTTAGGTGAGTAAACTGCTGTTCAGAAAGCGTTTTAGCAAGTTGTGGATACTGTATTAAAAGTGCAATGGCTAAACGCATCGGTGAATAACGAATTGAATGGTCTGCTTGTTGTCGATTTTTTTTCAGTACTTGAATGGGCGAACTGTGCGTAACTTGCTTTAAAGTCGTTACGTCCATATTAACTAATGCAGCTAATTGTTCGAATAATTTATGCTGCATAACGCCTACGGGAATCTTTTCAAGCAGGGGCATCGCTAATTTAACAACCCGCGCTTTTCCTTCTAATTGGCTAATATCGACTTGTGTTAATAAACTATCAAATAAAAAATCACCTAAATAATGCGCCTGCTTTAAAGCCGTGATAAACGCTTGACGCCCTTTTTTCCGAATGAAGGAATCCGGATCTTCACCCTCCGGTAATAAAAGAAAGCGTAAGGTAGCGCCATCTTGTAATAAACCTAAACTAATTTCCAAAACTCGCCATGCAGCTTTCTTACCCGCTTCGTCGCCATCAAAACAAAAAATGATTTCTTGTGAAATACTGAATAAACGTAAGAGTTGATCACTGCTGGTCGCCGTTCCTAACGTAGCAACCGCAAGCGGAAGTCCCAACTGAAATAAAGCTAATACATCCATATAGCCTTCAACAACAACGATAGACTTGGGCTGACGGTTTTCAAAACAAACCTCGTAGAGTCCATAAAGTTCTTTACCCTTATGGAAAAGCGTTGTTTCTGGAGAATTCAAATATTTAGGCTCACTTTGGCTAAGGACTCGCCCACCAAATCCTATCACTCGCCCTCTTTTATCACGGATAGGAAAAATAATTCTGTCACGGAAACGATCGTAAAATCCTTTTCCCTCCGATTTTTTGATTAGCAAACCCGCTGCCACCAATGCTTCCGAATCTTTAAACGTTTTAAGTAATTGATCCCAGGCTGCTGGCGCATAACCTAAACCAAATTTTTTAGCGAGTTGTCCCGATATCCCTCGCTGTTTCAAGTATTCAATGGCAGCGGGCGTCTCGCGTAATTGTTTTTTATAAAATTCAGCCACTTTTTCAAGTAACGGATACAATTGCATTCCAGAATGCCTATGACTCACTTGATGCGGATTAGAATGTGGAATACTTAAACCGACTTGTTCTGCTAAACATTCTACGGCTTCTGGAAAAGTTAAACGTTCATATTCCATGAGAAAGCTAAGTGCATTACCGCCCGCTGAGCAGCCAAAGCAATAATAAAATTGTTTTTCTGGTGTTACAGTAAAGGAAGGTGTTTTTTCAGTATGAAAAGGACAGCACGCCATGTAATTTTTTCCTTTTTTCCGTAAAGGAACTCGTGTATCGATGAGCTGAACAATATCACAGCGCGCTAAAAGATCATTAATAAAATCTTGTGGAATGGGGGTTGATGACATACATTTAACCCTATTGAATGCAAGCTGTTAGGTAAGAAAAGCGTCTTCAAATGTACTAGGACGAAACAAAAAAACGTTGTTTTTTTGCGGCAACCACACTGAGCGGTAAAATACACTTTAGGACGTAGATAACCGCTCTTTAACCATGGGGCGCTAATTACCCCAATGTCAACGCGCCCTTGAGATTGTAGCTTTACCTCCGCCATCACTTTGCCCATATCCTTAACCGAAGTAGCGCCCACCTTTTCTATCGCTTGAGAAATTAAGCGATCCACTTCTTCTTTTGATAATGATTCAGGTAAATAAGTTTGGATAATAGCTTCTTCAAAACGCTCTTGTTCCGCCAAATCATCACGCTTAGCTTTACTATATTGTGCCAGAGCATCCCGCCTTTGTTTAAGCATCTTGTTCAGGACTTGGCAAACACGCATATCATCTAATTCAATGCGTTCATCCACTTCAATCTGCTTAATTGCGGCTAACATCATTCGAATAACGTCCAAACGTGGCTTATCATGCGCACGAAGCGTCGCTTTCATATCCTCCTGGAGACGTTGTTTGAGAGGAGAATCCATAATCAATCCAGATTAATGTTTACGCTTCACTTTAGCTAAAAAGCCAGGATTATCACGCATCAACCGTTTACGAGAACGCTTAACAGCGGCTGCAAAACAACGCTTGCGTGCTTCTGTTGGCTTCTCATAATATTCGCGACGACGTACTTCAGCAAAAATACGCGACTTTTCGCAGGTACGCTTATAACGACGTATAGCCGACTCTAGCGCTTCACCAGGTTTTAGTATTACACCAGGCATGTAGTGCACTTCCTCAATTAAAGTTAAAATAGAGGGCAATTCTAACCATCAATCGGTAAAAATGCAAAGTTTCTATTCAAAACAACGAGATTTAACCCCTTCGATACGCTGTGTGCTGGGGATCGAAACTTCCTGCGATGAAACCGGAATTGCCATCTATTCGGGTCAAAAAGGGCTTCTAGCTGACTCCCTTTACAGTCAAATTGAACTCCATAATCAATATGGTGGTGTTGTCCCTGAGCTAGCTTCACGTGATCATATCCTGAAAATATTACCTTTACTGCAGGAAACCTTAAAAAAGGCAAATCTTAACCTCTCGGCCATTGATGGGGTCGCTTATTGTGCAGGACCTGGCTTAGCTGGCGCCTTGCTGGTAGGGGCAACCTTAGGACGTAGCCTAGGTTGGGCACTCAACGTTCCAACCCTAGGCGTACACCACATGGAAGCCCATCTGCTAGCCCCTATGCTTGAAGAAAATCCTCCTGAATTTCCCTTTATTGCATTACTGGTATCTGGCGGCCATACCCTCCTTGCTCGTATCGAAGGCCTGGGACAATATGAAATTCTAGGTGAAAGTGTAGATGATGCCGCAGGTGAAGCTTTTGATAAAACAGCCAAATTATTAGGCCTCAGCTACCCAGGAGGCCCTGCTATTGCCAAATTAGCCGAAAAAGGCAAACCGCAACGTTTTCGTTTCCCGCGCCCGATGCTAGACAGGCCTGGCCTTGATTTCAGCTTTAGCGGTTTAAAAACCTTCGTCAACACCACATTTAAAAGAACCAATAGGGATGAACAGACGAAAGCCGATATCGCCTATGAATTTCAAGCCGCTGTGGTCGATACTTTAGTAAAAAAAGCACAACGTGCATTGGCCCAAACCGGACTAAAACGACTCGTTATTGCCGGAGGCGTTGCCGCTAATAAATCGTTACGAGAACAATTAAACGCTATGGCAACTAAAAATGATGTGTTACTTTACTATCCACGCCCTAATTTTTGCACCGATAATGGTGCTATGATTGCTTATTTAGGCTATCGACGCTTAAATTTAGGCCAACGTGATGACCTTACCATAAAAACGATCACACGCTGCGCACTCAATAAACTGGATTAGCATATTTAAAGATGCGAATTTATTAAATTTATGGCGAACGGTATTCCGAACGCAGGTGGCTCAAGCAAAGTATTTATGCTCAGCCTTCAAAAGGAACAACCGCTCTTCTCTGCTAAACTTACAGGAGGAGTCCCAATCTCTGCACTCGTTGGTGCGCTAGAAGCCTCACATACCAGATCAATCGGTATTGTTATTGGCAATAACTCGGACGTAACCATTTGTTGGCTCCTTCCATTTACTTCAAGTTCTTCATTCGTTTTAGAGGAAATAGTAGCTACTGTTTGGCAAACACTTTCGCCTGATATCTCATTAGCTAGTTTTGCACAAAACAACAGACGCATGAAAAGAGTACCTCTTTTACCGAAGTATTCCACTAAAGAGCCTTGTATCTTAAATAATTCGTGGTAAATAGTCTGTATAGACAAATCGTCTGCAAATTGCTGAGATTCATATTTTTTTAAAAATTCTTCAACCGCATCAACATGATGACGCCTCCAAGCTCCGCTAAAAAACCGCCCACAAAAACCACCTTTCGTATAATCATAGAGTAATGCAACACAGGTTTTAAGCGGATTTTCAGTATAAAACTTAAGAAAAACGCGCTCTGCTCTATCAAATTCATCTAAGTATCGTTGTGGAAAAAGCGTAGGACTTGCTTTAATTTCCTTTAAGCTAGTTTCTATTTCTTGTAATAATACTAATGCTGCATTATCTCGCTCTTCATATGGCATCATCTCCATTTTATTGCCCGTGGCTTTAAAACTAAGTGCTGACAAATAATAAAACCAAGTAACAAGTTCAGCTGTCACAAAACTCATATCAATTTTTTCTGCTTGAAAAGCTTTAATATGATCCATAATTTTTTCATAGCGTTGAAAGAGTGTTTGTTGAGTAATGTCAGCTACCTTATCCTCCGCTACGTCTTGTTTTTGTATAGAAGACCCTTCCCTCCCATCTTCCAAATTAATTTTTTTTATATCTTGATCTTTTTTTTGCAATACTTTCTCTACATCACATTTAGCTTCTGCTAACAACAATAAAAAACCAATCAGGTCGACTTTCAATGCAGCCCTGGTGACATTGAGTGTTTCGATAAGCTGTGGGTTTTTCACCGCTAAAATTTCATCGTCAATACTCAAAAAAAGATCAGATAAACGCGCTTTAATTGAAAACGCTTCATTTTCAGCCATGGCTTTAGCAGAGGGAAAAAGTGCTTCATTCAGATAATAGTTAACTGGATCTACTGAGTAATTTTCAGGATTATTCACATTGATAAGAGGCATGAAAGCTCCTTTTTCATCTGTAATAACCGTATTTTCAGGCGAAATAGGACATCCTTTTTTCTGAAGCACAAAAAGTATAATAGGTAAATAATCAGGTCCTAGCACCAAGTATTGGCTATAAGGCGAAATAATGAGCTTACCATTTTCTACTTTTAGCCTTCCTGCTGCCTTCAAAAAAGTTCCGCAGCCCATGGTCTGATGATTAAAATCAAAATAGTATCTCTGTTCATCAAGAGAAGAAGGACTTAAAAAAAACTTATTATCATAAGTAATACCAAATTCAGCCCATCCTTTTTTTCCTCGTGTAATCGTAGAATCGAAATTTTTTTTATAAAAACCTGGAATTTTGGAAGCTTCTATACCCCATCGTTTATTATTTCCTTGGCTATCGTCACCTTTTTTATACCCATAAATTAGTTCATTGGTATTTCTGTTAGCTGCCATTTCATCTAAAAATAGTTTCAACTTCTCCTTTTCACTAAAACTAGCTTTAGAATCTGTAGAGTTTGGGGTAGAAGTTTGAGAGTCAGCTAATTCTTTTTCCAAGGAAGGAGCTAAAGTCTCGCCCGTTTGTTTTTTTTCCTCTTCAACAGGACTATTCTCTTTAATAGCCTGACTCGCTTTGATGGCCGCATCAAGCCTTTTTCTAGCATACAATAGATTAGGCTGATCGCTTAGTACAGAGATTGATTTAAGGTAATCAATACAAGTATTATTGGCTTGGGATAAATCTTTTTTTTGTTTAATCATGATTGCTTCCTTGCTGATAGCTTTTTTTATAAGCCTCGATAATATTTATAAAACTAACATAAAAATTAACACAGACAAAGATTTAAATTTATTTTCTTATTAGTCAATAAAAAATAATTAATAAGTTATTATTTTTTATTTTTTGCTAACAAACTTGATTTACTTAACTTAGGCTCTTCACCCGAAAGTAAGCGCCGAATATTGGCATGATGTCGAACAATAAGTAAAATGCACATCAGCAAAATAGGAAAATATACAGGTATCGGTAGTAAATAAAATGCATACAAAAATGCTAATAGCGCTGATGCAATAGACGCTAATGAAATATAACGCAATAAGAGCAGTACAACCAACCAAGCTAATAAAGCAAAAAGGCCAATAGGCCAGGCCAAAGCCAATAGTCCACCTAACGCGGTAGCTACTCCTTTTCCCCCGCGAAAATTAAAAAAAACAGGAAATAGATGACCTAAGAACGCAAAAAAAGCGATCCATGCCAAAATAAACAATGGCATTCCTAGATATTTAGCCACTACAACAGGAAGCCACCCTTTAGCCATATCAGCCAATAAAACAATGCTTGCTAGACCTTTTCCTCCCACTCTTAATACGTTACTGGCACCCGGATTGCCAGAACCTTGCGAACGCGGATCCGGTAGGCCTGCACATTGGCAAACAATAACGGCACTCGACAAAGAGCCCATAAGATAAGCTAGTAAACAAAAAATTAATGGTAAGTACATACTCTTTTCCAATTCGCAACTTCACATGCAATGGGTATATAATGCTATTAAAGCCTAAATTACAAAGCATACATTATAGAGCATTACATGACGCCTAAAGCCGATAATTTAATTTGGATCGATCTCGAAATGACGGGACTCGATACCACACAAGACAAAATCATCGAAATTGCAACTATTGTTACAAATTCGCAGTTGGAAATTATAGATGAAGGCCCTGTTTTTGCTATCTTTCAACCCGAAAATATCCTAGCCAATATGGATGATTGGAACAAACGTCAGCACAAAGGCTCAGGATTACTCGATCGTGTTAGGGCAAGTAAAATTTCAGAAGAAGAAGCAGAAAAACAAACACTTGAGTTTGTCATGACCCATGTCACTCCCAATAAATCCCCTATGTGTGGTAATAGTATCTGTCAAGATCGCCGCTTCTTAGCCCGCTGTATGCCCACATTAGAAAAGTATTTCCATTACCGAAATCTCGACGTCAGCACACTCAAAGAACTGGCTTACCGTTGGAACCCGAGTATTACGGACGGTTTAAAGAAAAAATCAAAACATTTAGCATTAGAAGACGTTAAAGACTCTATCGCCGAACTACGGTATTATCGCGAGCATCTTTTTAAGCCCAATTTAAATAACCAATCTTAAAAGAGGCCCTGTATGGCTTATTACAGTACTAATGAATTAAGAAACGGCATGAGAATCATGCTAGACAATGAACCCTATACGATTTTAGAAAATGAATATGTAAAACCAGGCAAAGGCCAAGCATTTAACCGGATTAAAATACGTAATCTCAAAAACAATCGAGTTATCGACCGTACCTTAAAATCAGGTGACAGTGTACTTGCCGCTGATGTATTTGATATTGAAGCCCAATACCTTTATAACGATGGGCAGGTCTGGCACTTTATGGCCGCGGATACCTTTGAACAATATGTCGCTGACGCCGCCGCTGTTGCCCAAGCCAAACCCTGGTTGAAGGAGCAGGATACCTGTGTATTAACACTCTTCAATGGTTCGCCTTTGACTGTCGCGCCTCCTAATTTCGTGGTCTTAAAAATCGTTGACACAGATCCCGGCGTGCGTGGAGATACTTCGGGCGGAGGTGGTAAACCCGCCACCTTAGAGACAGGCGCTGTGGTACGAGTTCCGTTGTTTATCCAAATTGGTGAATTGATAAAAGTCGATACGCGCACGGGCGCTTACCTAGCTCGTGTAAAAGCACCTTAGAACGTCTTCAAGCGCATGATGACGGTCAAGAAACATTGTTTTTTTGTGTTTCACTACTCGAAAAATAGTGTTTCATGTCTCGTCCTAGCCTATTTAAAGATATGTTCTTAAAAATCCAGTCCCTATTCAGATTGGTAAAATTTTGACCAATTCAGCATCATTTTATGGTAATTATCACGGTCTTTGCTAGGCTTAAAAGGAGAAGTATTTTTTATGCTTTAACGGGAGCTTATCTATGAACAAACATGATAAAAAACATCCATTTCAACACCAAGGTGGCGGTGCTAGCAAACCACAATGGCCAGGACAAAAGGACAAACGCTAATAGATCATATATTTGGCAAACAAATCGCTAACGTTAGCGATTAGCTTTTAGGGCAGGAGCGGAAAAGTGTGGGTGGTCTTTCGACCACCCACTTTTTTACACGTCGTATTTGTCGTCCCTCGCACGTGCCCGAACCAAAGTTAAAGCCACATTAAACAGCAGATTTTAAATGGAGAGCAAGGCAGTGGCTTTTCGAGGAAGCAGAGTTTAAATAGTAAATGAGCATCCGCAGAAAAGCCACTAACGCCGCTATCCGTGAAAAGCCATCATTCTTTTTGTTAAAGGAAGATTTTGGATGGAGAGCGCGGCGCCGACTTTTCGAGGAACGGAGTTTACTTGCGTGTAAATGAGTACCGCAGATAAAGTCGGCAACAAAGCTCTACGCCAAAAGCTGACTTTTAATGCCGTTCGACGAGACGACGCGGAGCTACCCGACCATCCTCAAGAATTTCGCCTACACCGATAAATTGATCGTTGACCGTATGAATCAAACGTACCCACCCCGTTTTAGGTAAATTGGGAAGTAATACCGCTTGACCACGATAAAGATAATACGCCGCAGCTTGCGATATTTTTATTACTGGCCATGTGTATAATAAAGTTTCCAAAGGTAATAAGCAATGATCGCGTTCTTCTTGTGTCAACCCTTCGAGTTTCTCTAGAGATATCATTCCTTGTTCATTATAACTACCTACACTGAGTCGGCGTAACCCTTGCACATAAGCACCGCACCCTAAAGCCTCTCCTATATCCTCTATCAATGTACGAATATAAGTTCCTTTAGTACAAGTAATTTCCAAATTAATACTATTTTCGGTCATTTCTAACAAGTTTAATGAATGCACCGTCACTTCACGGGCGGTGCGTCCAATGGTAATACCTTGACGCGCAAGTTCGTATAGCGGCTGACCTTTAAACTTTAATGCAGAAAACATAGGTGGAATCTGTGAAATAACACCGCGAAAAGTGGACAGTATGGCCTCTAATTGTTCAAAACAAGAAGGCAATATAGCTCGCGTTTCTATAACTTCACCTTCTGCATCCCCCGTTTTTGTTTTCATTCCTAGACGCGCACTGACCCAATAGGATTTATCAGCTTCTAATAAAAATTGGGAAAATTTGGTGGCTTCACCAAAACAAAGTGGTAATAACCCAGTCGCTAAGGGATCTAAGCTCCCCGTATGACCTGCTTTTTTTGCTGAGAATAATCGTTTAACGGCTTGCAGCGCTTGATTAGAAGTCATTCCTTTAGATTTATCAAGCAACAAAATACCGCTGACTAAGCGCTTGGATGATTTTAATTGAAGAGCACGCATAAAAATTATTATTGTAAAAGTGTTCTATACGCATAGCAATGAGATTTTTGGCAAGTGTCGTGAAGAGGATTACGAATCAAACGGTTTTACTGCCAAAAACTCAAGTGCGAAGCGTATTGTAATTATTCAGAACGTTTTGTTTGATCCTTAGTAATAGCTTCGTCGATTAAATCATATAAATGTTGATTCTTTTCATCTAAATCATCATAAAAAAAACGTAATCTCGGCATAACGCGTAGCTTCAGTCGTTGGGCTAACGCATAACGTAAACGCGAGGCTGCTTTTTTAAGCAGTTTAACCGTTACTGCTTTCACTTCCTTATCTTGCCCAGATTCAAGATCAAGTTGAGTAAATAATATATCGGCATAACCTAAATCCTTGGTAACCTTAACTCCAGTAATCGTAATAAAGCGCAACCTGGGATCTGCTATTTCTTTCTGCAAAATAGCGGTTAATTCCTTATGAACACAATCTGCAATACGTTCAGTTCGGCTATATTCTTTAGGCATATCAGATACTTCTTGCTACCGAAGTACGTTCATAGACTTCGATAAGATCCCCAACACGGATATTGGTATAGTTTTTGATACCAATACCACATTCCATTCCATTCCGTACTTCAGTTGCATCTTCCTTAAAGCGACGTAATGAGTGTATTTCGCCCTCATGCATAACAACATTATCGCGTAGTATTCGAATAGGTGCATTCCGTCGTACCACTCCTTGTGTCACCATACAACCGGCGATAACACCGAGTTTGGCAGAACGAAAAACTTCTCTGATCTCAGCCATTCCCAAAATAGTTTCTTTTATTTCAGGTGATAATAGACCATTCATAACATTTTTAACTTGGTCAATCAGCTCATAAATAATACTGTAATAATGCATTATTAGGCCTTCTCGCTCAACGATGCGTTTTGCGGTGACATCAGCTCTGACATTAAAACCTAGCACCAAGGCTTTAGAAGCCAAAGCCAGATTGGCATCAGATTCCGTAATTGCACCGACGCCCGCGTAAACGATTTTTACTTTAACTTCAGGAGTCGACAATTTATTTAAGGTTTCTTGTATTGCCTCAGCAGAACCTTGTACATCCGTTTTTAAAATAATATTTAGGACCTTAGCTTGACCTTCGTCGAGATGGCCAAAAATATCTTCTGCTTTAAGCGCACGCTGTTGAGCCAATTTAGTTTCACGTAATTTACTTTCGCGAAATAAAGCAATTTCACGCGCTTTGCGTTCATCGGCAACAACAACCGCTTCATCACCAGCTACAGGTGCCGTCGATAAACCTAATACCTCAACCGGCATAGAAGGGCCTGCGGATTCAACAATTTGGCCCCGCTCATCCAATAAAGCACGTACGCGACCATGAGCCACGCCCGCTAATAAAATATCACCTTTAGCTATTTTTCCACGCTGAACAAGCACCGTCACAACAGGTCCCCTTCCCTTATCTAAGCGTGATTCAATAACGATTCCTTGTCCTGGCCCTTCTTGTGGCGCTTTGAGCTCTAACACTTCCGCCTGCAATAATAACGCTTCCAGTAAGTTATCAATTCCAGCTCCGGTTTTTGCCGAAACAGGAACTAGCATGGTATCACCACCCAAATCTTCAGAAATAAGTTCGTATTTTAATAGCTCATTTTTAATTCTATCGAAATTGGCTTCCGGCTTATCAATTTTATTTACCGCAACAACAATGGGAACATTAGCCGCTTTCGCATGTTGAATCGCTTCGATAGTCTGAGGCATCACACCATCATCGGCGGCAACGACTAATACAACAATATCAGTTACTCGCGTACCCCGCGCTCGCATGGCAGTAAAAGCCGAGTGACCCGGCGTATCTAAAAAAGTAACAACTCCCTTAGGTGTTTTCACATGGTACGCACCAATGTGCTGGGTGATGCCACCGGCTTCTCCCTGTGTGACTTTAGTGCGCCGAATATAATCTAAAAGCGAAGTTTTCCCATGATCCACGTGCCCCATAATAGTCACTACGGGAGGACGAGAGAGTAATTCACCCATTTGTTGTTGGGTGATATGCACTAAGCCTTCTTCTAAGGCATTCGAGCTGATGGGCTTAGCCATGTGTCCCATTTCTTCAACAACAATAATGGCGGTGTCTTGTTCAATAGGCTGATTAATCGTAGCAATAACACCTAGCTTCATTAACGATTTAATTACTTCCGCTGCTTTGACTGACATCTTTCCTGCCAACTCACTCACAGTAATCGTTTCAGGAATACCTACTTCGTGTTTTACCGCTTCTGTGGGTCTTTCAAATTGCTGTTGCAGGAATTGATCGGCTCTTTTATGTTTACCACCACTCTTTCTTCGATGCCGATAGGGATCATCCGTTTCATCAGCCCATTGATAGATACTCTTATGTCGATACTTCGTCATGTCCTTTTCTTTTAAGCTGCGTGCTTTATGTTTTTTATCGCGCTCAGCTTTATCTTTATTTGTTGCCAACACAGCTGTTGTTTTTTCAAGCGGTTTTAATTTTTTTTCAGTTTCTGCAGATGCCGAAATCTGTTCTGTTTGAGGTGTTTCTCGCTGATCGCTTTTCGATTCTTCATCTGCGATCGAAACATTATCGGTTTGTGTTGAGGGTGAACTCGCAGATGCTGCGCTTGATTTCGATGACGTGGGCGACAAGACATTTTCCCGTGCCGCTTTTTCACGTTCGAGTTTCTCTTGTACGGCCGCTAATTCTTTTTCTTTTGCTTCGGCTTCTTTAGCACGATTCGTTTCTTCATCAATTAAACCTTCGTTACTCTTGACGTAGGTCCTTTTTTTACGAACTTGTACCTTGACAGTCGTCGCTTTACCCGAAGCCGCTTTGACTTTAAGTATAGTATTGCTTTTACGAGTCCTCGTTAACGTAATAAGCTTTTTAGGATTATTATCCGTAGCGGTTTTCTTTTCATTCTCATGAGAAGAAACGTTGTTTGTCACTTTATCTTTGATACTTTCTGTCATGCGATGCCTCTCCTGCCAATAGTGTGACAGCTTAGCTAAAACCTAAGCGCGTGACGTCATTTAGCACGATGATGACACGCCCTAACATAGTCCAGTCTAATTCGAATTCAAAATTAAAACCTATAACGGCTTACCCTCTAACCTCTATCCCGCTCTTTTCTCTTCTTCTTCAAACCAATGCGCACGCGCTGCCATAATAAGCTTCCCGGCCTTTTCTCGCTCTAAATCGATGATCTCTAGCAGATCATCAACAGAAAGTTCCGCTAATGCTTCTCGTGACGAAACACCTTCCTTCGCCAAAATAGCTGCAATTTCTGCCGTCATTCCCTCAACAGCCAATAGATCTTGACTAACTTCTAACGGATTTTTCTTCTCATTTTTATCAGTACTTGAAACACGCGTCGCCAGAACTTCCTTCGCACGTGTTTGCAGCGCCTCTACAAGCTCCTCATCAAATTCTTCAATATCGAGTAACTCATTTTCGGAGACATAAGCAATTTCTTCTAAACTGGTAAAACCTTCACGAGCTAGCACCTGCGCAAGTTCTTCATCAATCCCTAATTGCTCCATAAAAAGACTTTGTAAACTTTCAGATTCTTTAACAACTTTTTTAGCTGCGTCCTCTACCGTAATAACGTTAATTGTCCAACCGGTTAATTCGCTGGCCAAGCGCACATTTTGCCCATTTCTACCAATGGCTTGCGATAATTGATCCTCTTGTACGGCCACATCCATGACATGCGTATCTTCATCAACAACAATAGAAGCCACTTCAGCAGGAGCCATCACATTAATCACTAATTGAACAGGGTTATCATCCCATAACATGATGTCGATACGCTCACCGGCTAATTCACTTGAAACAGCCTGTACACGTGCACCACGCATTCCTACGCAAGCACCAATGGGATCAATACGCCCATCATTGGTTTTAACTGCAATCTTAGCGCGTGAACCTGGATCACGGGCAGCGCTTTTGATTTCAATGAGTTCTTCACCAATCTCGGGAACTTCTATTTTAAATAATTCAATCAGCATCTCAGGACGTGCACGACTCATGAGTAATTGTGGACCACGAATTTGTGGATTAACCATGTATAAATAGCCGCGTAACCGATCTTCAGAACGTACTTCTTCACGTGGAATCATTTCATCGCGAGGAACAAATGCTTCCACACCACTGCCTAAATCCACAATTAAGCCTTCTCGCGTAATACGTTTGACAATCCCTGACAACAATTCACCGATACGTGCTGTATACGCGTCTGCTATTTTAGCACGTTCAGCCTCACGGACTTTCTGGATGATCACTTGCTTCGCTGTTTGGGCAGCAATTCTGCCAAACTCTACCGAAGGCATAGGTTCTTCGATAACGTCGCCTACTTTACTGTCCGCCTTGCGCTGCTTCGCTACGCTTAAAGGGATATGCTTTAGTGGATCAAAAGCCATCTCAGGGTTTGTGTTATCTGACGCGGTCAATTCATCAGCAACCACAGTCCAACAGCGGAACGTCTTGTAGTCACCCGTACGATGATCGATAGCTACCCGAACATCAATATCTTTGCCCGCTTTTTTCTTAGTAGCCATCGCTAAAGCGGCTTCTATCGCTTTAAAAATAAGCTCTTTATTGACGTCTTTCTCGTTTGATACTGTCTCTGCTACTAATAAGATATTTTTTCCCATAGCCTGCCTCCGCTTATTTAGTTATCTCAGGCAACACATTTGCACGCATGATATTGTCCCACGTTAACACTAACTCGGCTCCGTTTTCACTGCCCAATACGACGCCGTCTTCACTGGTAGACTTTAATAGCCCCTTAAATCGCCGTTGATTATCTATCGCTGTGGCGGTCTGAATACTGATACTGTAGCCAATAAAACGCTGATATTGACCGCGGTAAATAAAGGCCGATTCAAGCCCGGGGAAGAAACCTCTAAGTTATACTGCGCTAATGAGGGATTTTCTACGTCAAGTACCGCCCTGATCTGCCGACTTACCCGCGCACAATCTTCCACCGTGATACCCTGCTTGCTATCAATATAAATTCGCAGCGTGCTACGGTGCCCTTGTGCCAGATGAACACAACCCCATAATTCATAACCTAGGCCCTCAACCGTCGGTTGAATGATGGCTTTTATTGCCGAACTATTCCTCATTTTTCATATATCCTATACAGTCTATACAGTTATATGATGACCCTTTTTCAAATTATCCTATAACGCTAAACAAAAAGCCCCAAAATGGGGCCCTTTAACACACTAAAAATTGGTAGCGGGGGTAGGATTTGAACCTACGGCCTTCGGGTTATGAGCCCGACGAGCTACCAGACTGCTCCACCCCGCGATAGTGCGCAAGAGTATACCGTATAAGGTAGGTTAAAACAATGGTGGTGTCATATCTTAACACCACAAGCGTCTAGAAGGTTGACGAGGGCTTTTCCTTGTGCTGTTTTATTTAACTGCCAATATATTTTCAAATAGCTTTTTAATAGATAGCGATAGTCTGGCAGGGTAAGAATTTTTAAAATAAGCTCTGCATCCTTGAGATCGTCGAATCGTTGTGTACATGTTTGAAAAAAAATAGCCCCTAAAAGCGTTACTGTTGAAGCCTGTCGTGCCTGACTAGCATAATAAAATCCTTTAATACATTCCTCTAATGCACGGTCTTTATCCCAGTTACGCCACGCATGATAAAATGCTAAGGCAGGAGCTTGCAGCATTTGTATTGTGTCGGATTTTTTCTTGTGCTTTAGTTGCAGCACAAATAACATAGCCGGGATACTGGCTTCGATATTCGCCCATGAACAATTGCCTATCAACTGGGCTGTTATAGGCAATGTTGCAATGGGCATTAAACCTAATATTTGATGAATCCTTTGGGTCAAAAATTCACGCGTTTGCCGAAAATAAATTAACTGTTTACAGAAATCCTCATTCCAAGCATGGGGTTGCTGGATTTGATAAACAACGATGCAGCCTTCACGACGGCCCGTTTCACCCCGATCACAACGGATCAACCAATTATCGTATTTGATAAATGCAATAGCATGCCCCTCATAAGCAATCGGCAATAATAACAATTCTTGATCAAGCAAAGCCTCAATGCTATTGCTGTACTGTTTAATATCAATGGTATAACGTTGATATTTTAATAAAGCTTGAGCGGTAGAAAATGCCTCAATCACTCGCTGTAGATCATCAAAATAGGGGCGTAAATGACGTGCAGAAAAATTATTTCGGTAGCGTCGCAAGGAATGGGCCATCACATCTAATGTGAACTCCAAAAAAAATCCTTCATAATCGACTTCAATGAAACGACCTTCTGCATTAATAATATCAATATGCCCGCTTAACTCATAACGATGGCCTAATAATTTCGCCTGAATAAAATCCTGTGCAAAATGGAGTTTAGCGCCATATTGATAAAGCAATTTTTTTAAACCAAATTGCTGCCTGAGCAAAGGATAAACTAAAATCGGTTGTCCTGCCGTTGTATAGGCATTCGCATCGGCTTTATTCGCTAGTAATAACTGACATAGATCCAGGTTATAATTATCAGCCGCCCAATGCAAAGCAGTACGACCGGTTGTATCTGACTTATTAATATCAGCGCCATATTCCAATAATAAGGCAGCCAAATCGGGCTTATTGGCAATCGCCGCTTCGATTAATGGTGAAAAACCATACTCATCGGTTTCCTCTATATTGGCACCTGCTTGGATAAAGCCTTCCACACCTGCCAAAGTGCCAAATAAAATCTCATGTGCAAAGGAGTGCATAGGTGAAAAGTATTATCGAGAAAGGGTGACGCTTTTGTGTCTGCGCAAACCTGGATTTTTGCGTAACTGATTTTCCAAACGCAATTCAGGATAGCGCTCTCTCGCTTTAGGATTGTCTAATGGAATGGCTGTTAATTTCGGATCATCACCACTAAACTGCTGACTTTGTGCTAATAAAGGATGTGCATGCGGTAACGCGCCACAAACAGAACCCCGTTGTCTAATTTTTTTTCCTAATAAACGATTGGGATCTTCTGTCAAAGGAACAGAACCAAACCTTTTCTGTCCTTGACGGCGCTCCTTAGTAAAACAGGCCATTAAATAGGCATTAAGCTGTTCGACGCTTAAAGTAATACGACCTGAACCACGTTCTCCCTCATCTTCGTCTTCCGCTTCGCTTCTTTTTTTCTTACCCGCTAGGAAATCGAAATCTAAAGGATTAAACGCTTGCTGTTCTTCATTATCTAAAAAAGGATTAAGCTTAGCAATGTCAGGCATGCGTTTTTCAAGTAAAATTGCGTTGGATCTATTTTATACTAAAATAAATAGCTAGACTAACGCGTTATTTTAATCGGATACTGACCTTACACGCTTTATGACCATTATTGTGATAAATGATGATGCCTAGTCTAGATAATCTCTAATTAAATATTCTGCAATCTGTACCGCATTTAACGCCGCACCTTTGTGGATATTATCCGATACGATCCAAAGATTTAACCCTAAAGGATTCGAAAGATCTTCGCGTAGACGGCCAACCATCACCGCATCTCTATATTTCTCAGAAGTCTTCATTACCGGCATGGGGTAACCATTCTTAACACGTCTGTCAATAACAACAACACCAGCCGCTTGCTCTAATAATTTTCTTACTTGGCTAACACTTATTTTTTTCTTAGTTTCGATGCTTACAGATTCAGAATGACTAAAAAATACTGGAACACGTACTGCGGTAGGATTAACCTGGATTGTTTTGTCAGCAAATATCTTTTGCGTCTCCCACACTAGTTTCATCTCTTCACGCGTATAACCATTTTCTTGAAACTCATCGATCTGCGGAATCACATTAAATGCAATTTGACTAGCAAATGCTTTAGGTTTTTTGATGGTCCAACCATTCAGTAAGCGACCCGCTTGATCGCTCAGTTCCTTTAATGCATTTCTTCCAGCGCCAGAAACCGATTGATAGGTCACAACATTGATCCGACTAATGCCCGCAACATCATAAATAGGCTTTAAAGCCACTAACATTTGAATTGTCGAACAATTCGGATTGGCAATAATATGCCGTTTTTCAAATTGCTTTAATACCGACAAATTAACCTCGGGAATCACTAACGGCACATCGTCGTCATAACGAAATTGCGAAGTATTATCAATAACAATACAACCCTGTTTCGTTGCGACGGGCGCATACTGTGCTGATACCGCAGCGCCGGCGGTAAATAAAGCAATATCTACCTTTGTAAAATCAAACTCTGCCACATCTTCAACAAATAACGTCTGTTGATTAAAGGTTAGTGTTTCACCGACAGAACGCTGGCTAGCAAGAAGATACAATTGGTCAATCGGAAACTGACGTTGTTTTAAAATGCTTATCATCGCCCTACCGACTAAACCAGTAGCGCCGATGATGGCTAGTTTAAATTTTTTTGCCATGGGCCAAATTGCTCTTGCGTTAATAAAAAAACTTCGGCATCGCCATGCTCAAATTCTAACCAAACAAAAGGATAATGAGGAAAACGCTGGATTAAAGCATGCTTGCTATTACCTACTTCAACAATTAACACTCCCCCCTTTCGCAAGTGTTGGTCAGCCTGCTCTAAAAGTTGCACGACAAAATCTAACCCGTCCGTTCCAGACGCTAATGCAATGGCCGGCTCATGCCGATACTCGGGAGGTAACTGTGCGAAATCCTCGCGGTCCACATAAGTTCGATCAATTCAGCTATCGGCGAACGTGGTATTAATACACGAGGATCGACGTAAAAAGAATGACCAGCAAACCAAGCTTCATTCACTAGGTAGGCGGTGGGTAGGCGTTGGTGAATACGTTGTTTAATTTTTTCTAATACCTGTGCACGTTCTTCCTGAGTTAAACAGGCATCTAACCATTCTGGATTTAAAAACGGTCCCAACTTTAAAGTCGCTAATACTAAATAGATGATTTCATCCCAAGCATTATCCGTTCCATGCCCATAAAACAGCTCATTACTCTGAAACTGGGTAAAACCCCAGCGCAGCATATCTCGCAGAGTACGAAGCTCAGCGATAACATCGAATGGCATGTCTTCAAATGGAGAAAAAAAACGTTTATCCACGGTCTTTATCAGATTAAAAAAAACAAGGATTTGTATTTAAGCATAGCGCCTTTACAGAAACAATTATAAGTAATAACTGTCATTGCGCGGGGCAATCCAAATTTTGTTTAATATCTGCTATTGTAGTTCTCGAGCTATCATCGACAAAATGGCCCCGATACGAAAAAAGATCGAGAAAATTTACCTATTATTAAACTAAATCTTGGTAAAAAATTTAGCGAAGATTCAAATAAACTTTTGCGTGAATTACTAGAAATCTTTATAAGAGAAACGCCCGCGCTACAGCAAGAAATTAACAGGGCATTTAATTCAAAACAAACACAAAAACTGAATGATCTACTCCATAAACTTAATGGCTCTTGCGTTTATTGCGGACTCGATCGTTTAAAAGAAAGTCTTATCGATATGAAAAAATCAATCAACAAAGAACACTATGATAAAAAAGACCTAGATTGTTTCAATAAAGAAGTAAATAATGCAATAAAAGAAGCGGATAAACTTTTAAGCTAATCACGCTTCTTTTTAATAAAAAAATAACTATTCAGAGCGATCAACTAATTCAACTATCGCCATAGGTGCATTATCACCAACACGAAACCCACATTTTAAAATACGCAAATAACCACCAGGTCTTTGCTTATAGCGCGGAGCAATTGTATTAAATAAAATAGATACCGCTTCTTTATCGCGTAGACGATCAAAGGCTAAGCGACGATGAGCCACGCCATCACTCTTTGCCAAGGTAATCAAAGGCTCTGCCACTCGACGAAGCTCTTTAGCTTTAGCTAAAGTCGTAGAAATAATTTCGTGCTTTAATAAAGAAGATGTCATATTACGAAACATCGCCTTTCGATGACTCGATGTACGACCTAATCTTCGACCTGAATTAAGATGACGCATAGCGCTTTGCCCTTTTAATCTTTATTACTATTTTCGTTGTTTTCTAATTCCTCAACACCTTCCATCGATTTCTTTAAGGAAGTAAGCTGCTGCGTTGGAACATCCATTCCTAGCGATAAATTACGCTTTGATAATGCCGTTTTAATCTCCCATAAAGAGACTTTACCTAAATTAGGTGTCGATAAAAGCTCTTGTTCTGTCTTTTGAACCAAATCAGAAATACGATAAATATGTTCTGCTTTTAAGCAATTAGCGGCTCTCACTGTTAGCTCAAGCTCATCTACAGGAAGTAATAATATAGGATTAATGTCTGCAGTCTGTTCCGGTGTCTCGTCTTCCGTCTCATGACGTAGCTCAACAAAGGTATGTAATTGCTCTTGAATAATTGTTGCTGCACGGCGTATCGCTTCTTCCGGCTCAATCGTACCGTTTGTTTCTAAATCAATAACTAATTTGTCTAAATCTGTACGCTGTTCTACACGCGCATTTTCAACAGCATATGTCGCACGTAAAATAGGATTAAAACGTGCATCTAATTGTAAAGCACCTACTTCGCTAACATAGTCTTCAGTCTTACGTAAAGAAGCCGGTTGATAACCTCGCCCTCTAGCGACTTTTAAAGTCATTTTAAACTCTTTGGGCTTTGTTAAATGAGCAATCACATAATCTGGATTTTTAATTTCAACATCATGTGGTAGCGTAATATCCCCTGCGCATACAGGCCCAACGGTATTTTTTACCAGCTCTAAGGTAACTTCTTCTTTATCGTGCAAAAGAAATGCAATGCCTTTTAAATTTAATAAGATATCAATAATATCTTCTTGGACACCATCTAAACTACTATACTCATGAAGTACACCGTCAATTTTTACTTCGGTAACTGCACATCCTGGCATCGAGGATAACAAAATACGACGTAAAGCATTTCCCAAGGTATGACCAAAACCTGCCTCAAACGGCTGCAGGCTAACCAACGCTCTATTTTGACTGAGCGTCTGAACTTCAATAGTCTGTGGCGTCAAAAACTTCTTAACATTCATCGACATAGGATACCTGCTTACTTGGAGTAATACTCTACAACTAAATTCTCATTAAATTCTAAAGGTAATTCACTACGCTCAGGAATTAATTTAACAATACCTTGTAACTTATTAGAATCGATATCTATCCAACTCGCTTGGGGCTTTTGTTTGGCTAGCTCTAACGCCGCTTGAATACGCGATTGTGACTTACTTTTTTCTTTTATTTCAATAACATCGCCTGCTTTAACCTGATAAGAAGGTATGTTAACGATTTTACCATTAACCATTACTGACCGATGCGAAACCAACTGCCTTGCTTCAGCACGCGTTGCTGAAAAACCCATACGAAAAACGACATTATCTAAACGACATTCAAGTAACTTTAATAAGTTTTCTCCAGTAATCCCTTTCCCTTTAGCCGCCTTAGCATAATAAAGCCGAAATTGCTTTTCCAAAACACCATATGTTCGCCGAATCAATTGTTTTTGGCGTAACATAACACCATAATCAGATAATCTTCCGCGCTTGGTACCATGCATACCCGGAGGCGTAGCCAATTTACATTTACTATCTAGCGCACGAATGCCACTTTTTAATTGTAAATCACTTCCTAATCGGCGTGCTATTTTACAAGTAGGACCTCGGTATCTTGCCATTTATCTGTCTACTCCCGTTAAGTAACTTTAAACCCGACGACGCTTAGGTGGACGACACCCATTATGCGGAACACCGGTAATATTAATAATTTGTGTGACCTCAATATCTTTGCTTTTTATAGCCATGATAGCTTGTTCCGATCCTTGGCCAGGCCCTTTTATTCTCACTTCGATTCTAGCTAAGTTATGCTTATATTTAGCCCTATACCTATCGCATGCTTTTTCAATCGCTTTTTCAAAAGCCACTCGTGCAGCAAATGCTGTACCTTTTTTAGTTCCTTTAAAATCACAAGCACCCGCAGAAGAAATTCCTAACGTATCTCCATTTTTTCTAATACAAATAATGGTGTTATTGAAAGAAGTCGTCAGTTGCACAACAGCATCTGGAATAATTTCTTTACGCTTCCGGATAACTCCCGCTGCTTTTTCTGCCATCGTAGGCTGCGCGGCATGTATATTATATTCTGCCATATTACTTGAATAACCACCCTATTATGTTATTGGACGCTATCATAAATTAATTACGAATCATTTTACGAGGACCTTTACGGGTTCGTGAGTTAGTACGGGTACGCTGACCACGTACGGGCAAACCACGACGATGCCTTATTCCCCTATAACACCCTAAATCCATCAAACGCTTGATACTCAGTTGAACTTCTCGTCGTAGATCACCTTCTACTTTAAATTTAAGTAGTTCTTGACGAATAGCATCTAATTGACCATCTACCAGATCCTTGACTTTCGTTTGAGGAGGGATATCCAAATCTACGCATATTTTTTTGGCGCGCGATCGCCCTACCCCATAGATTGCTGTTAAACCGATAACGACATGCTTATTTATTGGTATATTTACACCGGCTATTCGAGCCATTTTTAAACTCCAAACCCATATTTAAGATACTTTAAAAGGCGCAGTAGGGTATCTCACTTACGCCTAAAAATCAACAAAAACACTGCTATAGTTGCTATTAATTTGCCTTAGTTCTAAACGGACAGCCTGTCACGAACCGTAGTTTACATAAGGTAAATGAGGACCGAAGTAAGCTGTCCAACCACGAAACAAAGCCTACTCTTCGCACTTAAATTTCCGGCGGCGTTGCTATCCGGCTCGCAACCCTGATGTATTCTACATACACTGTAGTTACTTACCCTCGCACGGACTGGCCGAAACCCAATGGCTATAAGTAAAAATTAGCCCTGACGTTGTTTGTGTTTTGCTTCTGCTGAGCAGATTACTTTCAATACGCCTTTACGCTTAATGACCTTACAGTTCCGACAAATTTTTTTAATAGATGCTCTCACTTTCATAATAACCTCATACAGTTTTTCGTGTAAATCTAGTTCGTACGCCTCTTCAGACTTCTGTTAGGGTGTGCCGTCATTTACGGAAGGATGAGGCAGAAAACACATGCTTTGTAACCATCATCGTGCTAAATGACGAAACACCCTAATAAAGTCCACTAGGGCCCGATAAGCCTTTCAAGTTCGCCTTTTTCAATAATGATTCATATTGCTGAGACATCAACAAGGACTGAACCTGAACCATAAAATCCATAATGACCACGACGATAATTAAAAGGGAAGTACCCCCAAAGTAAAAAGGAACATGCCAAGCAAATATCATAAACTCTGGCAATAATGCAACCAATGCCAGATAAATACAACCAATCAAAGTAAGCCTTGTCATTGTCGCATCAATATAACGAGCACTTTGCTCGCCAGGTCTAATACCCGGAATAAAAGCACCCGATTTTTTCAAATTATCGGCGGTTTCACGAGGGTTAAAAACCAATGCCGTATAGAAGAAAGAGAAGAATACTATAGCGGCTGTAAATAGCAAGATGTAAAGCGGTTGTCCTGGTGCCAGCCAAAAACCGACATTGGAGAGCCAATTTATTCCTTTTACATTAGAAAACCATTGCGCAAAGGTCCCTGGTAACATCATGATACTAGAGGCAAAAATAGGGGGTATCACACCTGCCATATTAATCTTCAAAGGCAGATGGCTTGTTTGAGCACTAAATACTTTTCGACCCTGTTGCCTCTGTGGATAGTTCACAGTTATCCGGCGCTGTCCTCGCTCCATAAAGACGACAAAGGCCGTCACCAAAATAATAACAGCCAAAATACAAAGCAAAGTTAAAAATTGAATTTGGCCTTGTCTAAGTTGCTCTAAAGACTTGACAATAGCCACTGGCAAACCAGAAACAATACCTGAAAATATGATCAACGATATACCATTACCGATCCCATGTTCTGTAATCTGCTCACCTAGCCACATTAAAAACATTGTCCCCGTTACCAAAGTCACGGTGGCTACAAAATAAAAAAATAAGCCTGGATTTAATACTACCTGATGACTAACCAACCACTTTGCCATACCAATTGCTTGAAAAAAAGCTAAAAAAGCGGTTCCATAACGTGTATATTGATTGATCTTACGTCGACCTGATTCACCTTCTTTTTTAAGTTGTTCTAAGCTTGGGGTAACGGCAGTCAACAGTTGGACAATAATAGAAACAGAGATATAAGGTAAAAGGCCCAAGGCAAAAACGGTAAAGCGTGACAGTGCCCCACCGGAAAACATATTAAACAACCCTAAAATGCTATTATTTTGATGATTAAATAATTCAGCAAGGCGCTGAGGGTCTAGACCTGGAACTGGAATATGAGCGCCGATACGGTAAACCAGAATTGCCAGCAATACAAATAATAGGCGACGCTTGAGTTCAGCAAAGCCGCTGTTACTTTTTAAACTTCCTTTTTCAGATGAAGCTAAGCGGCTTAATTTATTCATTTAACCTTCAACGCTGCCGCCTGCAGCTTCAATTAATTTACGAGCACCTGCAGTTAACTTTAAACCTTTTACCCGAACCGCCTTTTTAAGCTCACCAGTAGCAATTAATTTGACTTCTTTACAAGAAGCATTGATTAAACGAGCTGCTTTTAATGCGGCGATATCGATAATTTCAGCCGTCAGTTTATTCAAAGCATCCAAACGTAGCACTTTGGTCACGCTAGACTGAAGAGGCGTAAACCCAAACTTGGGTAAACGACGTTGCAATGGAGTTTGACCACCTTCAAAGCCTAGTTTATGGAAACCACCCGCGCGCGCATGTTGCCCTTTATGGCCTCGCCCACTGGTTTTACCTAAACCAGAGCCGATGCCTCTACCAAGACGCTTAGGACTGGGTTTAGAACCCGCTGCTGGCTTTAAAGTATTGAGATGCAATTTATAAGATTCCACGTTACTAAACCTCCTCTACTTTTAATAAGTAGGCAACTTTTTTAACCATTCCACGCATAGGAGGATTATCTTTTACAACAACCGTTTGATTTAAACGCTTTAAGCCTAATGAAGCTATTGTAGCCGTATGATTAGGAAGGCGACCCGAAATACTACGTTGTAAAGTCAATTGTAATTTTTTATCAGACATAACAATATACTCTTATTTATTCGATAATATCTTTAACTGATTTACCCCGTTTATCGGCAATCATCTCAGGGGTTGTCATACTCGATAATGCTTTTAAAGTAGCTCTAACAACATTCGTACGATTAGAAGAACCAATGATCTTAGCAATAACGTCAGTAATTCCTACAACTTCACAAATAGCACGCATAGGTCCACCAGCAATAATCCCGGTCCCTTTAACAGCAGGCAATAATCTAACCTTAGTAGCACCGTGTGATGCTTCAACTTTATGATATAAAGTACCGTTGTTTAGCTCTATACTCAGCATGTTGCGTCTGGCCTTCTCTAAAGCTTTCTGCATAGCAACCGAAACCTCACGAGCAGGACGTTTACTGAAGCCAACTCGTCCTTTACCGTCGCCGACAACTACACCAGCAGCAAAGCTAAATATCCGCCCACCTTTGACGACCTTAGCATGACGATTGACAGCAATAAGCTTTTCTTGCAAACCATCACTTTTCGTTGATTGATCAAAACTCATTATTAGATAACCTTTATTTAATTAAAAGAGCAACTCGGCTGCTCGTGCTGCTTCTGCCAAGGCTTTAATACGTCCATGATACTTAAAACCAGAACGATCGAAGGCAACTTTCTTTATACCTGCTGCAATGGCACGCTCAGCTATGACTTTACCTATAATCGTTGCCGACTTAATATTGTTAGCGTTCGCACCATTGGTTTTGACCTCTTTATCCAAGGTCGAAGCACTTGCTAAAACTTTATCGCCTTTTTCTACAGAAACAATTATCTGTGCATAAAGATGTTTAGCTGACCTCCCCACACAAAGGCGAGGTACTCCGAGCTGTTTTATCTTGGCCCGGGTCTTTGTTGCTCTACGTTTTCGTTTTAACTTCTTGTGTAACATGCGCGTAAATCCTCAACCCTTATTTTTTCTTAGTTTCTTTTAATTTAATGCGTTCATTAGCATAGCGAACACCTTTACCTTTATACGATTCTGGTGGTCGATAGCGACGTATTTCTGCAGCAACTTGCCCAACAACTTGCTTATCAAAACCTTGAATAACTACTTCTGTCGGCGTAGGGGTCGTAACAGTAATACCCTCAGGAATGTCATAAATCACAGGGTGAGAAAACCCTAAAGTTAGATGAATTTTTTTACCTTGCACATTAGCTCGGTAACCTACACCAACTAATTGTAAAACCTTCTTGAAACCTTCCAAAACACCTTGCAAAGCATTAGCAACATTAGCACGTGTAGTACCAGCCAACGCATCGGCTTCTGTACTATCATCTGCAGGCGATATTTGTATGACTTTATCCTGCAAACTTAATTTTACCAGTTTATTACATTGATAATTTAATGCGCCCTGTTTACCTTTAATAACCAGAACATGGCCATCCAACGTTACGCTGGCGTCGCCGATATTTATTGGATTTTTTGCAACTCTTGACATACTATTTTTTAACCTTATTCAACAGTAGCGATTACTTCGCCGCCTTGACCTAAAGCACGTGCCGCTTTATCCGTCATTAACCCTTTCGAAGTCGATATAATAGCAACCCCTAAACCATCGACAACCTTAGGTAATTCATCGGCAGGACGATAAATACGTAGTCCTGGACGGCTCACTCGCTTTAACGAAGCGATAACCGGCTTACCTAAATAGTACTTTAAGAATACAGTCAACGAAGACTTTTCATTCTGTGTTTCACATTGAAAATCAGAAATATAACCTTCTTCTTTCAACAAAGTAGCAATGGCTAGCTTTATTTTTGATGACGGCATAGCAACAAAAGGCTTTCTTACCGCTTGTGCATTTTTAATACGGATAAACATATCCGCTATAGGATCTTGCATACTCATAATCTTTAACTCTTACCAGCTCGATTTAGATAGCCCTGGAAAATAACCTTTCATCGCATACAGACGTAACATACTACGCGATAATCCAAATTGTCGATAAACACCTCGTGGTCGACCTGTCAAACGACAACGATTTCTCAAACGGACCGGGGATGAATCGCGAGGTAACGACTGTAACTTCTGCTGTGCCGCCCATCGTTCTTCATCACTCGCATGAACATTATAAATAATTTTCTTCAGCTCAGTTCGCTTTTTTGTATACTTTTCTACAAATAATTCACGTCTTTTTTGGCGTGCAATTACACTCTTTTTTGCCATATCTTTTAGTTCTCTTTAAAAGGGAAATCGAATGCCGCTAATAAAGCCCGTCCTTCCTTATCAGTTTTAGCCGAGGTAGTAATGGTAATATCCATTCCTCGTAACGCATCGATTGTATCGTATTTAATTTCAGGAAATACAATCTGTTCACGAATGCCCAAGCTATAATTTCCACGACCATCAAATGATCGAGGGGTAAAACCACGAAAATCTCGAATTCTAGGAATCGCGACTTGGATCAACCGATCTAGAAACTCGTACATACGTTCCTTACGCAAAGTCACCTTACATCCTATAGGCCAACCTTCACGAATCTTAAACCCGGCGTGAGACTTTTTAGCCAAGGTTATGACTGGCTTTTGCCCAGCAATAAAAGCCATATCAGCTACAGCCGAATCAATCACTTTTTTATTAGCAACTGCCTCACCTACGCCCATATTAAGCGTAACTTTCATTATTCTAGGAACTTCCATCTCACTTTTGTAAGAGAAATCCTGGATTAATTGAGGAACTATTTTATCTCTATAATATTTTTTTAATCGGGCCATTAGCTCACCTAAATTAAATATCAACCAACTCATCATTGGACTTAAAAACTCGAACCCGCCTGCCATCTTCCAAGATTTTAATCCGTACTTTATCTGCCTTTTTAGTCATCGGGTTATAAAGCGCCAAGTTGGTTAAATCAATACTAGCCTCGATCGATACGATACCACCCGTTACATTTTTTTGAGGGTTAGGTTTTACGTGTTTTTTTACACAATTAATCCCTTCAACTAAAGCACGATTTTTAGCTGGTAAAAGACGTAACACTTTACCTTGTTTACCCTTATCCTTGCCACTTAAAGCAATCACTGTATCGCCTTTTTTAATTTTATACATACGTAATTTCCACTTAGAGTACTTCAGGGGCTAATGAAATAATTTTCATAAACTTTTCAGTACGTAATTCTCTAGGAACTGGTCCAAAAACACGCGTACCGAGTGACTGCGACTGGGCATTTAACAAAACAACGGCATTACTATCAAAACGCAATACGCTTCCGTCCTGTCTACGAACTCCTTTTTTAGTCCGTACAACTACCGCAAGACAAACTTCCCCTTTTTTTACTTTACCACGGGGCACAGCCTCTTTAACACTCACTTTAATCACATCACCGACACCGGCATAGCGACGCTTTGACCCGCCTAATACTTTGATACACATAACACGACGCGCACCGCTGTTGTCAGCCACCTCAAGCTCTGTTTGCATCTGTATCATGATACGTCTCCTTCAGGCATTTCAATCAACGTCGCTTGGGTACTTGATTTTTCCAATACTTTCAATAATGACCATGCTTTATGCTTAGAAATAGGACGTCCTTCTTTAATGAGGACGATATCTCCTATAACGCATTTATTTTCTGGATCATGCGCTAACAAGTGGGTACTACGCTTTAGATATTTACCATATTTAGGATGTTTGATTTTACGTTCAATACATACATTAATGGTTTTATCCATTTTGTTACTAATAACACGCCCGGTAAGGGTGCGAGTCACTTTACTGGTGTTAGTCTGACTCATGCTTTCTGACCTATTTTTTCATGTAAAATGGTTAATAATCTCGCTAACTTTCGTCGAACCGCTTTAAGTCTGTGTGTCGCTGCTAATTGGCGGGTCGCATGCTGCAATTTTAAGTTAAATTGTTCACGCCCGGTCTGAATTATTTCTTCGTTTAAAGCATCGATACTCATCGCATTTATTTCTTTTGTCTTCATGATTACAACACCGTCCGCGTTACAAAGTTAGTCGTTACAGGTAATTTTGCCGCCGCAAGTTTTAGGGCAATTTTTGCCACATCAGATGTAATTCCTTCCATCTCAAATAAAACACGACCCGGTTGAACTACAGCAACCCAGTATTCTACACTACCCTTACCCTTTCCTTGACGAACTTCTAAAGGCTTTTTAGTAATCGGCTTATCGGGAAATAATCTGATCCAAACCTTACCACCACGTTTAATATGCCGCGTTAAAGCGCGTCGCGCCGCTTCTATTTGTCGTGATGTAATAAAACCCGCTGAAGTGGCTTTTAAACCATATTGGCCAAAACTAACTTCTGCACCCCGGGAAGCTACACCGCGATTACGGCCCTTAAATTGTTTGCGATATTTTGTTCGCTTAGGTTGTAACATAATCTATTCTCAGTCCCAAATTCTTAATTAATGTACCGTTTCAACCGCTTCTTTAGGAGCGGGTTTACTAGCAGGTTTACTACGAGGTGGTCGACGCCGATTATAATGCCGTTGATCGTTGTCTTCAGAATACTGTGATTTAGCCTCAGCTTCTGAAAAACTAATCTGCGAACGATCAAAAATCTCACCTTTATATATCCACACTTTAACGCCCAACTTGCCATAAGTCGTCTGGGCTTCAGCTAATGCATAATCAATATTGGCACGGAAAGTATGCAAAGGTACACTACCTTCGTTATATCGTTCACTACGTGCTATTTCAGCGCCGCCTAAACGTCCAGAAACCTCAATTTTAATCCCTTTAGCACCCAAACGCAGAGCAGTTTGCACCGCTCGCTTCATAGCACGACGAAACATGACACGACGCTCAAGTTGCTGAGCAATATTTTCCGCCACAAGCTTTGCATCCAATTCTGGTTTTTTTACTTCGACTACATTCAGAGAAACAGAAGTTGACATAACTTTTTCAACTTTCTTTCTCAGCGTTTCGATATATTCGCCTTTTTTACCAATAACGACACCTGGTCTAGCGACGTAGATAGTAATCTTAGCATTCCTAGTCGGTCTTTCTATCTGAATAGAAGAAACGCCAGCTTGAAGCAAAGTTTTTTCAATCAATGCACGCGCTCTTAAATCTGCCAGTAGTAATTCAGCGTACTCTCTAGGCTTTGCATACCACTTTGCCGTTGATGTACGGGTAATACCTAAACGGATTCCAACAGGGCTTACTTTATGACCCATAACTACTTTTTCTCCCCATTGTCAGATACTTTAACCGTTATATGGCAAGTCGGCTTCAATATACGGTTACTACGACCTTTAGCTCGTGCATGCATTCTTTTCAACGTAGGTCCTTGATCGACAAAAACCGTACTCACTTTTAATAAGTCTACATCAGCACCCCGATTATGCTCTGCATTAGCAATGGCTGACTCTAAAACTTTTTTTAGCACTTTTGCATTTTTTTTAATGCTAAATGTCAACAACTGAAGTGCCTTTTCTACCTTCAAACCGCGTATTTGATCAGCGACTAAACGGCATTTTTGCGGTGATATTCTCGCATATTTTAAATGTGCAGCAACTTCCACTTTTTTATACCTCATTAACTATTTTTTATCGTCGGCGCCTTTGGCTTTTTTATCAGCTGCCCTATGACTACGAAACGTACGTGTCGGAGAAAATTCACCTAATTTATGACCGACCATGTTTTCTGTCATATAAACAGGAACATGAACTTTACCGTTATGGACCGCTATGGTTAAACCAATCATTTCTGGCAGGACCATAGAACGTCGCGACCAAGTTTTAATAGGTTTTTTAACCGTAGCATTCTGTGTCGCCTGAACTTTTTTCATCAAGTGAGTATCGACAAATGGACCCTTTTTTACTGAACGTGGCACTTAACACCTCATGAATTAAATTACTACTTTGTACGTCGTTTTATAATCATCTTTGCATTGCGTTTATTACGACGCGTCTTGTAACCTTTAGTCGACACACCCCACGGGCTGACAGGATGGCGTCCACCAGAAGTTTTACCTTCACCACCACCATGAGGATGGTCGACTGGATTCATTGCCACACCCCGCACCGTAGGTCGTATACCGCGCCAACGGGAAGCACCGGCTTTTCCTAAGCAACGAAGATTATGATCATTATTACTGACAACGCCGATAGTTGCTTTACAGGCTACAGACACTTTTCTGAGTTCGCCAGAGCGGAGGCGTATAGTAGCATAATCACCTTCTCTTGCAATGAGCTGAACGAAAGCACCTGCACTTCTTGCTAACTGTGCACCTTTACCCGGCTTCAATTCAATCGCATGAAGCACTGTCCCCACGGGAATATTTTGTAAAGGGAGGGCATTACCGGGTTTAATTAAGGACGTCGCACCAGATGAAACCTCCATCCCCACTTTAAAATCATTCGGCGCTAAAATATAACGACGTTCACCATCAGCATAAAGTATTAAAGCAATATGAGCCGTGCGATTGGGGTCATACTCAATACGCTCAACATAACCTGGAATACCTTCTTTATTTCGCTTAAAATCAATCAAGCGATAGCGCTGCTTATGCCCACCACCCTGGTGGCGCATGGTAATTCTACCGTCATTATTTCGCCCGCCTTTTTTTGGCTTTGGTGCCAATAAATTACTATAAGGCTTACCTTTATGTAGTCCTACCTTAGATACCTTGATCGTAAATCGACGGCCTGGCGAAGTAGGTTTTAATTTTTGTGTAGGCATATAACCAATTACCTTTATCTATTTTGATCCAATAAAATCAATGTCATGACCCGCTTCCAAACGGACATAAGCCTTTTTCCAGGCTTTAATATGCCCCTCAACCTGTTTAAAACGACGCGTTTTTGGCTTAACATTTAAAAGCTGTACAGAACAAACTTTTACGTTGAATAAAGATTCCACCGCCTGTTTTACCTCAAATTTGTTCGCATCTTTCTGCACTTCAAAAACAAATTGCTTAAGCTTATCCGCTATAAGAGTTGCTTTTTCAGAGACATGAGGTCTTTTTATCAGTTTGAAACGTCGTTGTTTTTGATAAGTTGTTACTGCAAAAGTCATGCTAAAAGCTCCTCGATTTGTTTGAGCGCAGGCACGGTTATTAATATCTTTTCATGGTTAATTAAATCCACCGGATTAATAGCTTCTACATCCGCAACATCAACGGCATGTAGATTACGTGCTGCTAGATAAAGGGCTTGATCGACTTCGTCAAGAATAATTAAAACTTTTTGCTCAATATTGAACTCTTTCAGCTTTGTCACTAATTGTCGTGTTTTAGCTTGTTCTAACAAAAAAGAATCCGTAATCTGAAAACGGCCTTGACGTAAAAGCTCTGAAAGAATAGAACGCATCGCTGCACGATACATTTTTTTATTGACCTTCTGCGTATAATCTTGTGGGCTAGCAGCAAAAGTTACACCACCACTACGCCAAAGAGGGCTACGAATCGTTCCAGCACGAGCACGCCCCATACCTTTTTGCTTCCATGGTTTTTTTCCACCACCACTTACATCCGAGCGATTTTTTTGCGCACGCGTTCCTTGTCTACCGCCAGCCAAATACGCGGTAACCACTTGGTGAACTAAAGGCTCATTAAAACGACAATCAAAAACAGTATCAGATAACTGAAGTTCTTGTTTTGAGCCACTGCTTGTTACTAATGCCACTTGCATACTGCCATTCCAAATAGGTTAATTTTGCTAATCTATGCTTTTTTTCTTTTATTCTTCATTCTAACTGCAGGTTTTATGACAACACGAGCACCCTGCGCTCCCGGAACAGCACCCTTAATAAGGATTAAATTCCGTTCTGATTCTACTTTCACCACCTCTAAGGACTGAATAGTGCAACGTTTATTACCTAATTGTCCCGCCATCTTTTTGCCCTTAAAAACACGACCAGGTGATTGACGCTGACCTATCGAACCTGGCGCACGGTGAGACAATGAATTTCCGTGTGTCGCGTCTTGCATTCTAAAATGATGGCGCTTAATAACCCCAGCAAAACCCTTTCCTTTGTTAATCCCTGTCACATCAACCAGTTGACCTAATGTAAATAAGCCATCAACAGTAAACTCTTTTCCAAGCGTCAAATCTTTCATCAATTCTGAATCTTCATCGTCAAGACGAAATTCAACTAATCCTTTACCTGCCTCGACATTCACTTTAGCAAAATGACCCGCCTCTCCTTTCGATAAACGCGAATGAGATTGTTTTTCTGTTGTCACTTGTACAGATTCATAACCATCTCGTTCTTTAGTCTTTATCTGAACTACACGATTTGGCAACACTTCAATAAGTGTAACAGGGATGGCTACACCATTTTCAGTATAGACCTGCGTCATACCACATTTTCGACCTATTAAACCCATTGTCATGATGATTACCTTAATTATTCACTGCAATTTTTTCTATTTTACATCATCGGTTCTTGTCTTGACTTCGATACTTACTTCGGAAGGCAAATCATCAAGACGCTTTAGTGCATCCGCCGTTTTATCGGTTGAAGCGTAGACATCAATCAATCGCTTATGTGTACGTATTTCATACTGATCGCGGGCATCTTTATCAACATGCGGTGATGTAAGCAAAGTCAGCTTTCTTATCTGCGTAGGCAATGGAATTGGACCACGAAGTATGGCACCCGTTCGCTTTAAAGAGGCTACAATTTTTTCTGTAGCCTTATCAATTAAACGGTGATCAAACGCACTCAACAGAATACGAAAGTTTTGATTATTTAGAGACATATATATTTCCTACCGAGCAACTACGCCTTTTTACCTTTCTTCAAAAGCTTTGTGACAATTCCAGAACCTACTGTTCTCCCACCTTCACGTATAGCAAAGCGAGATTGCTCTTCCATGGCAACACCAAAATCATTCATCAACGTTACGATAATCTTCACGTTATCGCCCGGCATCGCCATTTCAGTACCTTCAGGTAGTTGGATGGTACCTGTAACGTCAGTGGTTCTAAAGTAAAACTGAGGTTTATAGTTATTCATGAAAGGTGTATGACGCCCCCCTTCTTCTTTACTTAACACATAAATTTCAGCTTCAAACTCTACATAAGCTTCCACACTGCCTGGTTTTGCTAATACTTGACCACGTTCAACATCTTCACGCTTCAAGCCACGAAGTAAAGCACCGATGTTGTCGCCGGCTTCGCCTTGATCAAGCAGTTTACGAAACATTTCCACACCGGTAACCGCCGTTTTTTGTACAGGTCTTAGACCAACCGCTTCAACTTCTTCTCCAACCTTAATAACACCACGCTCTACACGGCCCGTTACTACAGTTCCGCGACCGGAAATAGAAAATACGTCTTCTACCGGCATCAAAAAGGGCTTATCAGTTTCTCGAGTTGGCTCTTTAAAATATTCATCCATTGCTTTAGCTAGCGCATAGACACCGCCGCCTTCACAATCACCCTCTAAGGCCTTTTTAGCCGATCCTTTAATAACAGGGATATCATCGCCAGGAAAATCATATTTGCTCAAAAGTTCTCTAACTTCCATTTCTACTAAATCTAATAATTCAGGATCATCTACCATATCGCATTTATTCATAAATACGACCATAGAAGGTACACCAACCTGTTTAGCTAACAGAATATGTTCACGTGTTTGGGGCATAGGACCATCTGCCGCACTTACGACGAGGATAGCTCCATCCATTTGCGCCGCACCGGTTATCATGTTTTTTACATAGTCAGCGTGACCTGGACAGTCCACGTGTGCATAATGGCGACTTTCCGTTTCATATTCGACGTGCGAAGTAGCAATCGTAATACCGCGGGCCTTTTCTTCAGGCGCTTTGTCAATTTCGTCAAACGCTTTCACTTCCCCACCAAATTTCTCTGCCATACATTTGGTAATAGCGGCAGTTAACGTCGTTTTACCATGATCGACGTGACCGATGGTACCAACATTTAAGTGGGGTTTATTTCTTTCAAACTTTGATTTACCACCAGGAGCGGCCATAATATTTACCTCAATAACAATGAATAACTAGCTTTTAATCACTACCTTTTTTAGAAATAACACCGTCTGCTACATTCTTTGGAGCCTCATTATATTTAGCAAACTCCATCGTATAAGTTGCGCGTCCTTGTGTCGCTGAGCGCAAATCAGTGGCATAACCAAACATCTCTGAAAGGGGTACCTCAGCGCGTACCATTTTACCACCACCAGCCGGCAAGTCTTCCATACCTTGCAAAATTCCGCGACGTCGATTGAGATCACCCATCACATCACCCATATACTCTTCGGGCGTAACCACCTCAACTCGCATAATAGGCTCTAATAACACAGGGTTTGCTTTACGCGCACCTTCTTTAAATGCCATCGAACCGGCAATTTTAAAGGCCATTTCGCTAGAGTCGACATCGTGATAAGAACCATCAAAAAGTGTTACCTTGACATCGACAACAGGATAACCTGCTATTACACCATTTTCTAACTGTTCTTTAATACCTTTATCAACGGCAGGAATATACTCTTTAGGAATAACTCCACCAACGATAGCATTAACAAACTCATAACCTTTACCGGCCTCTAATGGGTCAAGTTTTACCCAAACGTGACCGAATTGACCACGGCCACCACTTTGACGGATAAATTTGCCTTCTTGTTCTACCGATTTACGGATCGTTTCTCGATAAGCCACTTGTGGCTTACCGACGTTAGCTTCTACACTAAATTCGCGCTTCATACGATCAACAATGATCTCCAGATGAAGCTCGCCCATACCTGAAATAATAGTTTGACCGGATTCTTCATCAACACGCACACGAAAAGAAGGGTCTTCTTGTGCTAACTTACTAAGCGCAATACCCATTTTCTCTTGATCCGCCTTAGTTTTAGGCTCTACCGCAACCGAAATAACCGGCTCAGGAAACTCCATACGCTCTAAGGTGATAACATTATCCGAATCACAAAGTGTATCCCCAGTAGTCGTATTCTTAAGACCTACTGCTGCAGCAATATCACCCGCCCTAACTTCTTTAATTTCTTCGCGAGAATTCGCATGCATTTGTACAATTCGACCAATACGTTCTTTTTTACTTTTAACGGGGTTATAAACACTATCCCCACTCTTAACAACACCTGAATAAACCCTAAAGTAGGCTAAAGAACCCACAAAAGGATCAGTCGCAATTTTAAAAGCAAGCGCAGCAAAAGGAGCCTCATCGCTTGAAGGTCTGTCGGCAACTGTCTGAGCGGCGTCATCCAACACGCCCTTAATCGGCGGCACATCGTTAGGCGCCGGTAAATATTCAATGACACCATCTAGCATTGCCTGCACACCTTTATTTTTAAAGGCTGAGCCGCACAATACCGGAACAATTTTGTTAGTTAACGTTAAACTACGCAGCGCCTTTTTAATTTCCTCAACACTAAACGCTTCACCTTCCAAATAACGTTCGGTCATCTCATCGGAAGCCTCGGCAATAACTTCCATCAATTTATTGTGCCAATTCTCAGATTCCGCTTGCAGAGCCGATGGAATATCACGGTATTCAAACTTCGTTCCCTGCGATTCTTCCTCCCAATAAATGGCCTTCATTTGAATCAAGTCGATAACGCCTTCAAAGTTTTCTTCTGCACCAATCGGCAAATGGATAGGAACAGGACGCCCACCCAAACGTTTTTCAATTTGATCAACTACACGCAAGAAATTAGCACCTGCTCTATCCATTTTATTGACAAAGGCTAGGCGGGGCACCTGATATTTATTGGCTTGACGCCATACTGTTTCCGATTGAGGCTCAACGCCGCTGACAGCACAGAAAACAACACATGCACCATCGAGAACTCGCAACGAACGTTCGACTTCAATCGTAAAATCAACGTGACCGGGAGTGTCAATAATATTAATTCGATACTTTGGAAACTGGCCCGCCATCCCACTCCAAAAACAAGTCGTTGCTGCCGAAGTAATGGTTATACCGCGTTCCTGTTCTTGCTCCATCCAATCCATGGTAGCCGTACCTTCGTGTACTTCGCCTAACTTATGCGATACACCGGTATAAAACAAAATCCGCTCAGTTGTTGTTGTTTTTCCCGCATCAATATGGGCGATAATTCCAATATTTCGGTAGCGGTCTATAGGCGTCTGTCGGTCCACTCTCAATTACCTTCTAAATGTTTTTTAAATTAGCTCCAACGGAAATGTGCAAAAGCTTGATTTGCTTTTGCCATACGATGAGTATCTTCACGTTTTTTAACAGCGATGCCTTTATTGTCGTAAGCATCCAAAATCTCAGCGGCAAGGCGTTGCGCCATGGTTTTTTCACTGCGCCCTGCAGCCGCCACCTTAAGCCAGCGCATGGCTAATGCGGTACGACGTGAAGGACGTACTTCGACAGGAATCTGGTAAGTCGATCCCCCTACACGTCTTGCCCTTACTTCAACGTTAGGACGAATATTATCTAAAGCTTGATCAAATATAGCGAGCAACGCATCAGAATCTAAGCCTTGCTTAGTATCACCCTCAATACCGCCTTCTTCGTCAACTTTTTTAGACTTATCTTTTAGACGCACATCTAATCTTTCTAATGCTCCATAGACAATCTTTTCAGCAACAGCCTTTTTACCATTTTTCATAATGGAATTTATAAACTTACTGAGCAATTCATTCTTGAATTTGGGGTCAGGAAGTATCACTCTTTTGGCGGCGACGCGTCTTCTTGGCATAATTCAATTCCTAGCTAATTTACATTTATTTATCTTTGGGCCGTTTGGCACCATATTTACTACGTCCTTGCTTACGATTGGCAACACCAGAAGTATCTAACGCACCCCGTACAATATGATAACGGACACCTGGCAAGTCTTTTACACGACCGCCTCGGATAAGTATCACAGAGTGCTCCTGCAGATTATGGCCTTCACCACCGATATACGTGGTAACTTCCATGCCATTTGTCAAACGTACTCGCGCTACTTTACGTAAAGCGGAGTTTGGTTTCTTAGGCGTCACGATATAAACACGTGTACAAACCCCTCTTTTTTGAGGGCATTCTGCCAAGGCAGGCACCATTGACTTAGCACGTCTTTGTATTCGTGGCTTTCGGACTAACTGGTTAATTGTGGCCATTCAAAATCTACTCAAAAATGTGGCTTTTAATATAAAAATACGGGTCCCGCTAACACTTTTTAACTGTTAACTTTTGACCCGACAAAATCTTTCTTCATCAAACGAAGAGGGGCGGGATTGTAAAGAGACCGCTCTGAGATGTCAAGTATCGGCGTCGTTTTCTCTTGTTATTTTTCACTAAAAATCCGTGTTTTTTTAGCCCTCTAGTAACCCTCTAGACTGCAAACACAGCAGAACAACACTCAATCATTGAACCCCGGCTCTCGCCGGGGCGACATAGAAACTAAGCCCCTACTGTTACCGTCGGTATGATAACTGCGTCGGTTTCGTGAAACTGTTCATCCGTGACAGTTGGCAGTTGAAAAAACGCACCTCTACCTGTCATCGCTTTCATCGTTAAGGGAAAATCAATCCTTAGATTAGACGTACAATAAGCTATTACTTTTGCCAAAAATTGCTCAATCATCGCCATCCCAAGAGTAATAGCCACTGGTATCTTAAGCGCTGTTGGCAGTACAATAAGCTGAGTATTGTAGCTACCTTTCTGAGGGCTTTCCTCGACCCTAAGACCACCCATTTTAGCCGATAAGCTAGTTTCATGCTGCGCTTTGCCTTTAGCAGGCGGCTTGTATTGTAGCGCCTTTAACAATAATGATATAAAAAAGTCTATTATGATTTCAAGCCAGTTTCGTTCTCTAAAGAAAAGTGGCTTTAGTCGTTCATCAGCGCAATCTATGTCGACTTTATTAACCATGGCATCAAGCTTATAACCGCTTTTATCCTTGCTAGCTATCACTGAAATAGAGGAGTCGGTTCGGTAATAGTATCCTCCATGCTTAGGTGGAATTCCTTTATCATCGCCATCTCCGTCTTTTTGTAGCGTCTTTTTTGTATCGTAAGTATTTATCTCTTGCACTTGAATACCATTCGCCAACGGAGAAAAGTTTATTTGATAACCCTCTTTGGATTCCACGTAGATGACTTCGACGTGACTATCGGCATCATTTTGTTGAGTTTGTAATTTAGAAAACAAGTGGCCAAATACATGCTGAAAACCACCTTGGTGAAAAGCATAGCGAATGCGTTCTAAGTAGGCTTTTTTCAAGTCCTTATCTTCTACCTTATAAAGCAACTTCTCTTCAATAAATTTTATTACATCCTCTTCATTTTCAAACTCTTTACCCCCGCGCCATTCTTTAACGCTGATACCACTGATAAAATAGACTTCCCAATTTCGCCTCCAGTCTTCCAGAAAATTACCCTTACTTTTTGCCAGTACTTTTTCTTTTATCTCCTCCAACTCTTGTTGCAAAATAGGATAGTTAAAGACTTCCTCAGGTAATTTACTTTTTTTAGGCTTATTTAAGCGTGCGAATTGAGTTTGTGTGCGCATAGCATCCGCATCTAACTCGATATCACCTGGTAAAAAGGTAGATGGATTAACTAAACCTTCAGCACCAGGCGCATTTTGCGAAGCCACGGATTGGTGATGGCCTGACTCAAACAAAGTCTTAATAATTTGTAAATAAAGTGCTCTATCTTCTGGCGTGTCATCAAAGCGAGGAAATCTTCCATACCGTTCATAGAATACTTCTGCCGCATCAATAGCCGCCGATGCACCACCCGTACGGTCCTTACCACTTTTACACGCTACACAAGACCAACCACCAATACAATCGACAATAATAACTTCAAGGGCACTGGTTAACGATTGGCGATGGCGCTCATCACCTAACTCAAATGAACCTTGCCCGGCCGGAATCGACAACAAGCTTTTTAAGGCACTTAACAATCTTGCCGTTTCTTTATTATTGAATACCGCTTTTATCGTTCGGTCATCACCAAACTTTTCGAACAGTTTTATTAAGTCCTTTTTATCCCCTTCAGACACGCTGCCTTTTGACTCGCAATGTTCAAACTTAGCTATCAATGAATTTAAAAATTCTGCGTTTTGAGGTGCTAAAGACCTTGCTATGAATAGGCCAAATCCATCGCCTGGCTTAGCTATTAAGCTTTCTTCGAATTCCGCTAGGGGGCGCAAGTAACGAGAAACAGCACCCAACATTTTCGCCATATTCAAATCATTACGTTCTGTTTGCTCCGGATAACTACCAAGACGACGTAATATATTGTACGGACGATTCGTTGACAGTAAGGTGATCTTTTTAAATGTGTGCCCTTTATATTGCAAACTTCCAGCGTCAGTAACTTTCAAACCATGTGTTTCTAAAAACGCTTTGTGTTCCTCAGCCTTAGGATTCGCTAACGCCAGCTGAAAACGCGCAACCGCTTCCTCTTTCCTCTCGTAGATCTGTGTATCATTATCGCTAGCATCTAAAATATATTGGCTCTTGAAATCAGCCGGCTTTCCAGGTGACAAAAGTGATTGCATTAAAACAACCGCTTTTATTTCTTCTTCAGCACCAATCTTTTTTTCAGCCAATAGCTCATCTAAGCTTGATATGAGCAGAACACCTGTATTTAAAACGGTTATGCGAAATACCTCTTGAGCATCCGCACCCCACTTCTGCAAATCAACGTGTTTCAGTAAATCAACCGGCACCGGTGTCGCATGACGATTGTAAGATAAGGACTCCACCCCGTTAATAACTAAAGAATGCTGCGAAAAATTAGCCAGTCCAAGCACATGACGCAAAGAAGAAGGTATGGGTTTATCAGCTAACTCCCGTTTTTTATCTTTGATAAGGTTTTGTAGCCAAACAGGCAACCATTGAAACCAAAGCGGCGGCGTTTCGCTAACAACCTTTTCATATTCTTGGCGCAAAAGCTCATCGCCAGTATGAGGTGTTTCGCTTAGAATAATATCATCGCCAACCGTTTCAAGCGTTTCGCGTCCCTTAAGCCATGCTGAATAGCATTCGGCTGTTCGTAGTGAACCAAAAGGATCTGTTAGCGTCGTATATTCGACTAATAGTGCTTCGTATTTGCTAAGTAATCCGTCAAAGAGTTGTTTTTTTTTCTTAAAAGTTAACGATTCATCAAGTGCATTAAGATAGTTAAAATAAAGTGCTTCTATTCTTTTATTTAACTGAGATGTATCAAACGAATTACGTCCCCTTCTCCAATCTTGTTCAGGCAAGTACTTTATCAGCAACAACATCCCTTCTTTATAAGATTCGCCGCGAAGACTAAAGTTTTTGTCTAAGGCCATTTTTTCTGTATCAGTTGTTTTCGTCATAAAGCAGCCCTCCGCTTTTTGTTTCAAACCTTCTTTTTTCTAATTGCATTAATTACATTACATCAGACAATTCTTAAAAAAAAATTAAATATAGGTAGCACTTGAGCACTTTGCCTAAAGGGCGTCAAATTGAAAGCTACCTATTTTGCTTAAAATATAATAAGAAAAATTCAAACAAAAAAAATGCACCATAAAGGTGCATTTTTTCCAACTCAGCTTATAATTCACACAAAGTGACAATTACTTTTATTAGCTTCCATCTTTGTTCGGTCCTTCCGATAAAGCTTGGCTCAAGGCCTGTTCTACATCACTCGCGGTCATCTGTGGCGTTGTCGAAGCTAATTTTTGCTTTCTCGCTAATACATTAGCCGCCCGCTGACGCCGTACTTCGGAATGATACGCAAACCCAGTCCCAGCAGGAATTAAACGTCCTACAATCACGTTTTCTTTTAATCCCTTAAGATCATCACGTTTTCCAGTCACTGCCGCTTCTGTTAACACGCGCGTGGTTTCCTGGAACGACGCCGCTGAGATAAAGGAATCTGTCGCTAAGGATGCTTTAGTAATCCCCAGTAATACCGATTCGAAACGTGCTGGTAGTTTGTTACTTTCCACCAGTTTACGATTTTCTTCTTTGACGCGAGCTTCTTCAAGCTGTTCACCTTTTAAGAAACGACTTTCGCCTGAATCTAAGATATTAACCTTACGCAACATCTGGCGAACAATTACCTCAATGTGCTTATCATTAATCTTCACACCTTGTAGACGGTAAACCTCTTGGACTTCGCTTACAATATAGTTAGACAGCTTATTAATCCCTAATAAACGTAAGATATCATGCGGGTTTAATGGACCATCCGCGACCACTTCACCCCGTTCAACATGTTCACCCTCAAAAACAGTGACATGACGCCATTTTGGAATTAATGCTTCAAAGACTTCCCCATCATTACCCGTAATCACTAAACGGCGCTTACCTTTAGTTTCTTTACCAAAGCTAATGATCCCGGAAATCTCAGCTAAAATAGCCGGCTCTTTTGGCTTTCGTGCCTCAAACAAATCGGCTACCCTAGGCAAGCCTCCGGTAATATCGCGGGTCTTAGAAGTTTCTTGCGGGATACGAGCGACGATATCACCGACACCAACCGCCGCACCATCTTCTAAGCTCAAAATAGCGTTAACCGGTAAGAAGTAATGCGCAGGTAAACGTGTGCCGGGTAAGAAAAGATCATTACCTTCTTTATTAGTTAACCTAACCATCGGTCTTAATTCTTTACCGCCAGAGCCCCGTTGTTTAGAATCCGTCACCACGATACTGGTTAATCCAGTGACATCATCCGTTTGCCGATTCATGGTAATGCCATCAACCAAATCAATAAACTTAATGTAACCTGCCACTTCCGTCACCACGGGGTGGGTATGCGGATCCCATTGAGCAATGACTTGACCTGGAACCACTTCAGCCCCATCAGAAACCTTAATACTCGCACCATAGGGTAGTTTATAGCGCTCACGCTCACGGCCTTGGGCATCCAGCAAGGTTAGCTCACCGGAACGCGAGACGGTCACAAAATGACCCTCTGCGTGCTTAACCAGCTTAATGTTATGCAGCTTAATGCGTCCTTTCGATTTCACCTGAATATGATTAGCTAAAGCCACCTGTGAAGCAGCTCCTCCGATATGGAAGGTACGCATGGTCAGCTGGGTCCCTGGTTCACCAATGGATTGCGCAGCGATAACACCGACAGACTCCCCAATAACAACCAAATGACCTCGCGCTAAATCTCGACCGTAACAGGCGGCGCAAATACCATAACGCGCTTCACAGGTAATAGGTGAACGTACCTTGACCTGATCCACCGCCCGTTCTTCTAAGGTGTTAACCCAAGCCTCATCTAACAAAGTACCTTTGTTGACGACGACATCATCACTACCCGGTAAACTTACATCCTCAGCCAATACACGGCCTAATACGCGTTCACGTAAAGGAACCATGATTTCACCACCTTCCACGTGAGGAGTAATAAGGATTCCTTGTTCGACCCCGCAATCAAGTTCAGTGACAACCATATCTTGAGCAACGTCGACTAGACGACGCGTCAGATATCCTGAGTTAGCGGTCTTTAATGCCGTATCGGCAAGACCTTTTCGCGCACCGTGGGTAGAAATAAAGTACTGTAAAACGTCTAGACCTTCACGGAAATTGGCCGTAATCGGTGTTTCAATAATGCTACCGTCTGGCTTGGTCATTAAACCCCGCATACCCGCTAACTGACGCATCTGCGCAGGCGAACCCCGCGCGCCAGAGTCTGCCATCATATAAACCGGATTAAATGATTCTTGCGCGACTAATTTTCCATCGGCATTCAGCACATCTTCCGTCGCAAGTTTTTCCATCATCGCCTTAGCGACTTGATCATTGGTACAAGACCAAATATCAATCACTTTGTTATATCGTTCCCCTTGTGTCACTAAGCCTGAACTATATTGTGATTCAATCTCTTTAACCTCAGCCTCGGCGTCAGTAATAATCGCAGCCTTACCTTCAGGAATAATCAAATCCTCAATACCGATAGAAATACCGGCACGCGTTGCATAACTAAAGCCGGTATACATCAACTTATCAGCAAATATAGCAGTCGCTTTCAGCCCTAAACGACGATAACATTCATTAATAAGGCTAAGGATGGCCCTTTTGTTTAGTGCCTTATTGATTAAAGAAAATGGCAGCCCGTCTGGTAAAATTTCACGTAATAACGCTCTACCTACCGTGGTCTCAACAAGTCTAGTTGATTCTTGCCGTTTTCCGTCAGCATCAAACACAACCTCTTTAATACGAACTTTGATTTTGGCATGTAGATCAGCAAAGCCGGTATCGTAAAGCTGGCGCACATCATTAACGTCTGCACAGACTAAGCCTTCACCTTTGGCGTTGATTCTATCGCGTGTTAAGTAATAGAGACCTAGAACAACGTCCTGAGTAGGAACAATAATAGGTTCACCGTTGGCTGGTGATAAAATATTATTAGTAGACATCATTAACGCACGCGCTTCTAACTGTGCTTCTATGGTTAATGGCACGTGTACTGCCATTTGATCGCCGTCAAAGTCGGCGTTATAAGCCGTACAAACTAAAGGATGCAACTGAATAGCTTTACCTTCAATTAAAATAGGTTCGAAGGCTTGAATACCGAGTCGATGCAGTGTCGGTGCACGATTTAATAAAACCGGATGCTCACGAATCACTTCTTCTAAAATATCCCAAACTTCAGGCGCTTCGTTCTCCACCATTTTTTTAGCCGCTTTAATGGTAGAAGCTAAATCACGAAGTTGCAGTTTACTTAAAATAAATGGCTTAAATAATTCTAAGGCCATTTTTTTCGGTAAGCCGCATTGATGTAATTTAAGTGTAGGTCCTACTACGATAACCGAACGACCCGAGTAATCAACACGTTTACCTAATAAATTCTGTCTAAAGCGACCTTGTTTCCCTTTAATCATATCGGCTAATGATTTTAAAGGCCGTTTATTACTGCCAGTAATAGCGCGTCCGCGACGGCCATTATCAAGCAAGGCATCAACCGATTCCTGCAACATACGTTTTTCATTACGCACAATAATATCGGGCGCATTGAGATCGAGTAAACGTTTTAACCGGTTATTACGATTGATAACACGTCGATACAGATCATTGAGATCAGAGGTTGCAAAACGTCCACCATCTAGAGGTACTAAAGGACGTAAGTCTGGTGGTAACACCGGCAATACAGTCAATACCATCCATTCAGGCTTATTGCCGGACTGCTCAAAGGCTTCTAAAAGTTTTAGTCGCTTTGCATACTTCTTGAGTTTGGTTTCTGAATTGGTATTGGGAATCTCTTCGCGTAAGCGATTAATTTCCTCATCTATCTCTAAGGTAACCAATAATTGCTGAATCGCTTCAGCACCCATACGCGCATCAAATTCATCACCATGCTCTTCGATGGCTTCTAGATACTGTTCATCTGTTAAAAGTTGACCTCGCTGTAACGTCGTCATTCCAGGATCAACCACAACAAATGCTTCAAAATAGAGCACACGTTCAATATCACGTAAGGTCATGTCAAGTAAAAGACCAATACGCGAAGGTAAAGATTTTAAAAACCAAATGTGCGCAACCGGACTGGCTAACTCAACATGGCCCATACGTTCACGACGAACTTTAGTTAGCGCAACTTCCACACCACACTTTTCACAAATCACGCCACGATGTTTAAGCCGCTTATATTTACCACATAAACATTCGTAATCTTTAATAGGTCCAAAAATCTTGGCACAAAATAAACCATCTCTTTCAGGTTTAAAGGTACGATAATTAATAGTCTCTGGTTTTTTTACCTCGCCATAAGACCAAGTACGGATCATATCTGGAGAAGCTAATGAAATACGAATATTATCAAATTCATCCAAATAATCTTCTTGCTTCAAAATGCCCAATAAGTCTGACATTAAAGGCTTAGGTGTGCCACTCGATACAGCCTGCACAGCTTCTGCCATACTCGCCAAACTTTCTGTACTCTGTGCATCTGACATAGACATCTCTTTAGCCCCTGCTTCCGATGCTGACGCTGTACTTTCAACATCGACAGATATAGGCGCTGCTTTTGGTTTACTCGTTGCCAAGGTTATACTCCACTTCGATTAATCTTTGGTTTCTAGTTCCGCATTGATGGCCAAGGAACGTATTTCCTTGACTAGTACATTAAACGATTCTGGCATCCCCGCTTCCATATGATGATCGCCATCAACAATATTTTTATACATTTTCGTTCTACCGGCGACATCATCCGATTTCACCGTTAGCATTTCTTGTAAGGTATAAGCAGCACCATAGGCCTCTAATGCCCAAACCTCCATTTCACCAAAGCGCTGACCACCAAATTGAGCTTTACCGCCTAAAGGCTGTTGTGTTACTAAACTATATGAGCCGGTCGATCGCGCATGCATTTTATCGTCAACTAAATGGTTTAGTTTAAGCATATACATATAACCGACAGTCACCGGGCGCTCAAAACGCTGTCCTGTCCGACCGTCGTAAAGCGTAGTCTGACCGGACTCTGGCAAATCAGCCAAGTGCAACATACGTTTGATCTCCGTTTCCGTTACACCATCAAAGACAGGCGTCGCCATCGGCACACCCTGCCGCAGATTATGTGCTAATTCAATCACTTCCTCATCCGCTAATTTATCCAGATTAACCTTTTGTGCCACTTGCTTATTATCGTTATAAATAGATCCTAAAAAGGTCTTTATTTCCTTGATATTTTTTTTCTCGTCCAACATGGTGCCAATCTTGAGACCTAAGCCTTTTGCCGCCCAACCTAAATGCGTTTCTAATACCTGTCCGACGTTCATACGTGAAGGAACACCTAAGGGATTTAATACAATATCAACCGGCGTCCCATCTTCCATATAAGGCATATCTTCAACCGGAATAATTGTTGAAATAACCCCTTTGTTACCGTGACGACCTGCCATTTTATCGCCCGGCTGGATACAGCGTTTGATAGCTAAGTAAACCTTAACGATTTTGAGAATTCCCGGCGCCAAATCACCCCCTTGGATCAATTTTTTACGTTTATTTTCAAATTTTTCGTCTAAGGCGATACGTGCCGTTTCAAGCTGCTTAGCCACCGCTTCTAATTGCTGATTAGCGGCTTCATCACGTAAGCTGACAGAAAACCATTGGTCTTTAGACAAAGTACTCAAATACTCCAACGTCACTTTACTACCTGATTTGAGTTTATTTGGCCCACTGCTAGCAACAGCACCCACTAACAAGGTTTCTAAACGTTGGTAAGCATCATTCTCTAAAATTCTAAACTCGTCGTAGAGATCCTTCTTAATTTTTTCCAGCGCCATGGCTTCGATACTTAAAGCACGCTCATCTTTTTCTAATCCATCGCGGGTAAATACTTGAACATCAATAACAGTTCCGCGCATGCCAGAAGGTACGCGCAAAGAGCTATCTTTTACATCCGATGCTTTTTCACCAAAAATTGCACGCAACAACTTTTCTTCAGGCGTTAGTTGAGTTTCACCTTTTGGAGTTACTTTTCCAACCAGAATATCACCCGCCTCAACCCAAGCACCTAAGTGCACAATGCCAGATTCATCCAGTTTGGACAGCGCGCCTTCACCAACATTTGGAATATCAGCGGTAATTTCTTCAGCCCCTAGTTTAGTATCACGCCCAATACAAGTGAGTTCTTCAATATGAATGGTCGTAAAGCGATCTTCAGAAACAACACGCTCGGAGATTAAAATAGAATCCTCAAAGTTATAACCATTCCATGGCATAAACGCGACTAATAAATTACGACCCAATGCAAGTTCGCCGAGATCGGTAGAAGGACCGTCGGCTAACACATCACCTTTTTTGACGATATCCCCTTTATTGACTAAAGGACGTTGGTTAATGCAGGTATTCTGATTAGAACGGGTATATTTAGTCAAATTATAAATATCAACCCCGGCTGTGCCCGCAGTCGTTTCTTCATCATCCACACGTACCACAATTCGGCCTGCATCCACGGAATCGATAAAACCACCCCGCTTAGCAACCACAACCACGCCAGAATCCACCGCTACTTTACGTTCCATCCCCGTTCCCACTAAGGGTTTTTCAGTACGCAAGGTAGGAACAGCTTGACGTTGCATGTTAGATCCCATTAAGGCACGGTTAGCATCGTCGTGTTCTAAGAAAGGAATTAGAGAAGCCGCCACCGAAACTACTTGCGCCGGTGAAATATCCATATAATCGACTTTATCCGCCGTTGTCAGCATCGATTCATTACGGTGACGTGATGGAATTAAATCATCAATTAATTTTCCATGACTATGACTATCTAATCGTGTATTAGCTTGCGCAATGACATATTTACCTTCTTCAATCGCCGACAAATATTGGATTTCTTGCGTTACTTTGCCGTTTTCAACCTTGCGATAAGGTGTCTCAAGGAACCCGTAATGGTTTGTTCTTGCATAAACGGCTAAGGAGTTAATTAAGCCAATGTTAGGTCCTTCTGGTGTTTCAATTGGACACACACGACCATAATGCGTAGGATGCACGTCTCGAACCTCAAAACCCGCACGTTCACGCGTCAAGCCACCCGGCCCTAGTGCAGAAACTCGCCGTTTATGGGTAATTTCAGACAATGGGTTCACTTGGTCCATGAACTGTGATAACTGGCTAGAACCAAAAAATTCTTTGATTGCCGCCGAAATAGGCTTAGCATTGATTAAATCTTGCGGCATTAAGTTTTCAGATTCCGCTACACTCAGGCGATCCCTGACGGCACGCTCAACACGAACCAAACCGACACGAAACTGATTTTCAGCCATTTCACCGACACTTCGCACACGTCGATTACCTAAATGATCAATATCATCCACATCCCCTTTACCATTACGAATATCAATCAATGCCTTTAAGACCTCGACGATGTCCTCTTTGGTTAAAGTTCCTGGCCCTAAAATATCTTCGCGCCCTAAACGGCGATTAAATTTCATTCGCCCTACCGCTGACAAATCATAGCGCTCGGAAACAAAGAATAAATTTTTAAACAACGCTTCTGCCGCTTCCTTAGTAGGTGGTTCACCCGGACGCATCATGCGATAGATTTCCACCAGCGCTTCCTGCTGATTATGACTAGGATCAATGCGTAGCGTTGTAGAAATATAAGAACCTGAATCTAAATCATTTGTATAAAGGGTTTCAATCGTTTTTATACTCGATTCAGCGATTTTCTTAATAATATCAGCTGTCAACTCGGTATTGGCTTCAAAGAGAACCTCACCTGTTTCTGGATCTACGATAGGTTTTGCTAAGGTTTTCCCTAATAAATACTCTAACGGCAAGGTCAACTGTTTAGCGTTTGCTTTTTCGAGTTGTCGAATTTGCCGTGCCGCAATACGACGACCTTGCTCTACAACAATATTACCTTCGGCATCTTTGATATCAAAGCTAGCTATTTCACCACGTAGGCGTTCTGGAACTAAATCTAAAACAACAGAATCGCCTTTAAAATGGAAAACATTATTAGTAAAAAATAACTCGAGAATTTCTTCTGTAGTAAAACCTAAAGCGCGTAACAGGATGGTCGCTGCTAATTTACGTCGTCTATCGATACGGACAAAAAGATTATCTTTGGGATCAAATTCGAAATCTAGCCAAGAACCTCGATAAGGAATAATTCGTGCGGCATAGAGCAATTTACCGGATGAGTGTGTTTTACCCTTATCATGCTCAAAGAATACACCAGGCGATCGGTGTAATTGTGAAACCACTACCCGATCAGTACCATTAATGACAAAACTACCCGTATCTGTCATCAAGGGGATTTCACCCATATAGACTTCTTGTTCTTTAATATTTTTAATTCGAGTCGTACCGGGTGCTGCTTCTTTATCATAAATAATAAGACGCATCTTAACACGCAAAGGGGCGCCATAGGTTAAACCACGCACTTGACATTCTTTAACGTCAAAAGACGGTTGCCCTATGCGATAGGAAATGTATTCTAACGTCGCTTCGCCACCCGAGTAAGAAGAAATAGGAAACACCGATTTAAAAGCTGCATTTAATCCAAATTTTTCTAAAGCATCGGCTGGCATATCCGGTTGTAAAAACCGATGGTAAGACTCGATCTGAGTCGCCAACAGATAAGGCGCCTCCATTATCGCAGCTTGTTTACCAAAATTTTTTCGAATACGTTTTTTTTCTGTGAAAGAACAAGGCTTAGCCGCTGACTCAGTTACTTGGGATGTCCGAATTACCATCAAAGTTCACCTACTAGAGAACAGAATAAATAAAAGAAAATTGCTACACTTAATAAAAAACCTACGCCAAATAAGCGTTTAGCGTAAAAATATCAATAATGAAGAATGCCCAAGCGAAACTTGGGCACACTCTTATCGTCTAGATGTTAAGTCGTTAACCTTATTTAACGTCAACTTTAGCGCCCGCTTCTTCAAGTTTTTTCTTTAGCGCTTCTGCACCAGCTTTAGCAAGCCCTTCCTTCACCACTTTAGGTGCGGCTTCAACAAGGTCCTTCGCTTCTTTCAAACCTAAACCTGTTGCTTCACGCACAACCTTAATCACATTAATTTTGTTAGCGCCAACTTCTGTCAAATGCACGTCAAATTCAGTCTTTTCTTCAGCAACAGCCGCTGCTCCACCCGCAGCAGGCGCTGCAGCAACGGTGGCTGCCGCAGCAGAAACACCAAATTTTTCTTCCATCATGGAAATAAGTTCACAAATGTCCATCGTCGACATTGCGGAAATTGCATTTAACACATCTTCTTTAGAATTAACAGCCGTACTCATATAAGATTCACTCCAAAAAATAATTTTTCATTTAACCTTTAACCTTTAATTACCTGCTACTTGACGTTGATCACGTATAGCTGCAACAGTACGTACTAATTTGGCCGTAGGTTCAGCCATGGTACGAACCAGTTTGGTAACAGGTGCTTTCATAACTGCCATTAACATGGCAATGGCTTCATCACGTGTCGGTAGATTAGCTACCTTATCAAGTGCATTCACCGGAAGTAATTGGCCATCTAGCGCTAAGGCCTTAACCACTAACTTCTCGTATTGCTTGGTAAATGTCCTAATAAGGCGGGCTGCTGCACCAGGTTCTTGTTGCGAAAATGCCAACAGCAAAGGACCCACTAAGGTGTCTTGAAGACACGCAAAACCGGTTCCTTCTAAAGCGCGTCGTGCCAATGTATTGCGCACAACACGCAAATAAACACCGCTGTTACGCGCTTGTACCCGCAATTGACTCATTTCTCCCACACTCAAACCACGATATTCAGCAGTCACTGCTGATAGCGCATTTTTTGCAACTTCTCCGACTTCCGCGACAATGGCCTGTTTATCTGCAAGTCTTAATGTCACGTTCTCGTTCTCCTCATTCACTTTTAGCTGAACTCAGCTCATTATCAGGTCTTAGTACAGCGCGCGCGCCAAGTAAAATCTGATCTAGCAAAGTCCAGCAATGGATAGGTGGTAGCCATTTACGGTTCACCGTCTGCGTAGGTAAGAAAGTGTCTTCAAATGTGCTAGGACGAGACAAGAAACGTTGTTTTTCGAGTATCGCAACGAAGCATACATATAAAGTATGTGAGTAGCGAAACACAGAAAAACAGCGTTTCTTGACCGTCATCGTGCATTTGAAGACACTTTCTAATATTAAGCATCATAAAAATAGCCTGCCATTGCGAACGCGAAGCGCACAGCAATCCAGTTATTTCTATCAACACACCTACGGTCTTCGACAGTTAGTAGGAAAAAATCCTACCTTCTGCGAATTTTGTTTGACCCACTACAAAGTAACCACCATGGTCTTGGTGAGGCTTAGTAAAAGGTCAATATGTTCTTATACCCTACTAACTTATAATAGGGGGGTAGTCCTTCTATCGTAAATACTGGCAATAGTCAATAAAAAAAAGCTAAGCGTGCTAAATCTACGCCGTTTCTGCAATCGAACCCAGACTAACCAACAGGCCAGGTCCCATCGTAGTCGATAAATGTAGCTTCTTTAAGTATGCACCTTTTGCCGTACTCGGTTTTGCTTTTTTGATAGCCGATATTAAAGTATCTAAATTTTGCTGCAGGTGTTGTGCTTCAAAATTAAGTTTACCAATCGTACAATGCACAATACCCCCTTTATCGGCTCGGTATTGAACTTGTCCGGACTTCGCATTACTGACTGCGGTTTTTACATCCGTGGTAACTGTACCTGTTTTAGGATTTGGCATTAAACCTCTAGGGCCCAATATCTGACCTAATTGACCTACGAAGCGCATCGCATCGGGTGTAGCAATCAATACATCGAAATCTAAATTACCCGCTTTAATGCTATCAGCAAGATCCTCAAAACCAACAATATCCGCACCCGTTGCTTTTGCTATTTCGGCATTTGATCCTTGGGCAAAAACTGCTGCACGAGTCGTTCGGCCTGTTCCGTTCGGTAACACGACAGCACCACGGACGGCCTGATCGGATTTACGCGGATCAATACCTAGATTAATACTGACATCAACGCTTTCATTGAATTTAACCGTAGAGATTTCCTTAAGCAAAGCAATCGCTTCTAAAACGGTATAGGTCTTATTGAGAGGAAGTTTTTCTTTGATAAGTTTTAAACGCTTACTCAGTTTAGCCATCTTATAATACCCCCTCTTCCACTTCGATACCCATGTTACGTGCTGTGCCTGCGATAGTACGAATCGCCGCATCCAAATCGTTAGCTGTCAAATCAGGCATTTTAATCGTTGCAATTTCTGCTAATTGTTTACGAGTAATTTTACCCACTTTGTCTTTATTGGATGCACTGCTACCTTTGGTAATTCCTACGGCTTTCATCACGAGGTAAGAAGCTGGAGGGGTTTTGATAGTGAATGTAAAACTACGATCACTGTAGACCGTAATAACAACAGGCATAGGCATGCCTTTTTCTTTATCTTGCGTGCGCGCATTAAAGGCTTTGCAAAACTCCATTATATTGACCCCTTGCTGACCCAATGCTGGACCAATAGGCGGCGCAGGATTGGCTTCACCGGCCTTAACCTGCAGTTTTACATAGGCTTGTATTTTCTTTGCCATTTTTTTATCTCCGGGTATAACGCTTATCTAAAATAAGCTCCCCATCAATGCCGAATACCCACTTTTTAGAACTTACAACGTCCTTTAGTGAGCCCGGACAGTTTATTTCCCCTCAAAGGGTCCTCTACTTGAATCAAGTCTTTTTATTAACTTGACCAAATTCTAATTCAACCGGCGTAGAACGGCCAAAAATAATAACCGCGACTCTTAAACGGTTCTTTTCATAATTAACTTCTTCCACTTCGCCACTAAAGTCAGCAAAAGGCCCATCCACCACTCGAACAACTTCCCCTATCTCAAATAAGACTTTAGGTCTTGGTTTGTCTGCCCCCTCTTGCATACGTTGGAGAATTTTATCCACTTCTTTCTCACTCAGTGGGACAGGTTTATCGCTGGTACCACCAATAAACTTAATAACACCCGGGGTCTTTTGCACGAGATACCAACTATCTTCATCCATTTGCATTTCAAGTAACACATAACCTGGATAAAACTTACGTGCTGATTTACGCTTATGGCCTTGTCGTATCTCCACCACTTCTTCCGTGGGAACGATGATCTGACCAAACTTTTCAGTCAAGCCTTGTTGTTGAATACGATCGTTTAAAGTATCTAATACTTTACGTTCGTAACCTGAACGAACTTGGACAACAAACCAATGCATTATTTTATTCGGTACCATTTTTTTTTCTATTACTTCCGATGACTTCTGCGTGCTAGAAGAATTTTGTTCGATTTCACCTTCGGAGGAGGGATGGAGTACTGTTTTTTTTTCAACCATAACAAACTACCCTTTCTACCCTGTTAAAAATGTGACCAGCCACAATAAAAAACTATCTACCGCCCATAAAAACAAGCCTGCTAACACCACCATCGCCATAACAAGCAGCGTTGTACGTACCGTCTCTTGGCGAGTTGGCCAAACAACTTTTCGCAATTCAGAACGCGCTGCCTGTGAAAATGACCAAAGACGCTGCCCTTGCGTTGTGCGAAAAAATAAGAAGGCAAGAATAAGCGCCCCTATTATCCAAGCAATTAAACGAATAGCAATAGGCTCGCGCACGAAATAATAATTAGCTGTAATAGCCAGCACAAGGCCAACGCCTATAACCAACCACAGAAAAATATTTTTTTTCGACGTGCTGCTCTCAAGCTTTGTGTTCTTCATTTCACCTTTTCTATCTGGCAGGCCAGGAGGGAATCGAACCCCCAACCTGCGGTTTTGGAGACCGCCGCTCTGCCGATTGAGCTACTGGCCTAAATCTTAGAAAGTGTCTCCTAGCACATCAAGACACTTTCTTACTCGCATAATCGTCGTCTTTTGATTGATTTCGTTGTTGGATTGTCTTTCTGATGCTCTCATGTACTCGCGTGCACACTGCGCTTTTCAAAACCAATCCGCCTGGAATCACTAGAATCAATCAAAATACTCGATTCTACCACTTACATTTTTTATTCAAATGGAGCCCACAACCGGGATCGAACCGGTGACCTCTTCCTTACCAAGGAAGTGCTCTACCACTGAGCCATGTGGGCCTTCATACTACTCTCGATCCAAACCCGGTTTATCTTATCTTTACATCTGTATGGAGCGGGTGATGGGAATCGAACCCACGCTATCAGCTTGGAAGGCTGAAGTTCTACCATTGAACTACACCCGCATAGTACTAAGCTACGCAAAAAATATCTTTTGGCGCCAGCCCAAACCCACTAAAAAATTGCTTCAATAAATTTATGGTGGAGGGGGAAGGATTCGAACCTTCGAAGGCTGAGCCGGCAGATTTACAGTCTGCTCCCTTTGGCCGCTCGGGAACCCCTCCACAAAATTGAGGTGGCTATTTTGCGAAAGTCGTGACGGGATGTCAACCACTATTATCATTAAACTAGGGCGTGTCGTCATTTAGCACGATGATGGTCACAAAGCGTGTGTTTTCTGTGTTTCGTTACTCACATACTTCATGTATGCTCCGTTACGATACTTGAAAACACACGCTTTCTGCCTTATCCTCCCGTAAATGACGACACACCCTATACTCTCCGCACTTGAATTTTTGGTAATGTTTTTGTAATTTCAATCGCTGGGATTACTATTTTCTACCACAAGTTATTTCATGAATATTTATTCTGCGGCAGTTACCCTTTTTTTAGTGATGGATCCCTTAGGGAACATTCCTGTCTTTCTCTCATTACTTAAACAGGTTGACGCAAAACGGCGCACACGAATTATTTTGCGTGAAAGTCTCATTGCTTTTAGTATCCTGACTCTTTTTTTATTTTGCGGTAAAACAATTCTGCATAGTTTAAACATTAGCGAAGAAGCTTTGGGTATCTCAGGCGGGATTATTCTATTTTTAATTGCCATTAAAATGTTATTCCCAAGTCCCAACCGGTACACCGCGGACGATAACCTAGGAGAACCCTTTATCGTTCCGATGGCAATCCCATTAATAGCAGGTCCTTCTGCGATGACCACCGTCATTTTATTTGCCAGTCAGGTTCCCACACAAATGGGGCACTGGTTTTTGGCCTTAGCATTAGCATCATTGGCATCCACTTTTACCTTATTATGCGCCACGCCTTTACAAAAACTATTAGGCCCTAAAGTCATTCCTGCGTTAGAACGCTTAATGGGAATGATATTAACAACTATTGCTGTACAAATGTTTTTAACCGGCGCAGCCATGTACTTTAAAGGCGTTGGCGCCTAGAACGTGCCTTCAAATGCACGATGACGTTCAAAAAACATTGTTTTTCTGTGTTTCGTTACTCACATACTTGTATGTATGCTCCGTTGCAATACTCAAAAAACAACGTTTTTTGTCTCGTCCTAGCACAGAAGACACGTTCTTAAATCCCATCATCCTTGCATCAATACCTTTTTTAATATGGCTATCGCTTCGTCTAATTGCTCTTTTGTGATAACCAAAGGCGGCGCCAAACGAATAACGGTTTGATGGGTCTCATAGCTCAATAAACCCTCGGCAAGTAACTTTAAACAAACCTCTCGTCCATTGACAGAAGGATCAAGTTCTAAACCGATAAATAAACCTTTACCACGAATTTCTTTAATTAACGGCGTTTTTATTTTCAATAACGCTTGGTGCAAATAATCACCCAACTCTTGAGAACGCTGAATCAGCTTTTCATCAAATAGTACCTCCAAGGCTTCTAACGCCACCGTAGCGGCTAAGGGATTACCTCCAAACGTACTGCCGTGATCGCCGGGTGTAAAAACATCCATCACTTCGCGTTTGCTCAAAAATAAAGAAACAGGAAGTAATCCACCCCCTAAAGCCTTACCCAATATTAAAGCATCAGGTTTCACCTGCTCGTGTTCACACGCGAGAAATCGACCTGTTCTACCTAAACCCGTTTGAATTTCATCGAGAACCAACAACACATTATTTTCTTGACAAAGTTCAGCCACTTTTTTTAGATATCCCGCAGGCGGTACAATAATACCTCTTTCACCCTGTATTGGCTCAACAAGAAAAGCGGCAGTTTGCGGCGTGATAGCCGCTGCTAAAGCATCGCTATCGCCATAAGGTATAATCTTAAATCCCGACGCGAAAGGACCAAAACCTTGTTTATATTGGTCTTTGGAAGACATCCCCACCACGGTTGTTGTACGACCGTGGAAATTTCCTTTACAAACAATAATTTCTGCCTGATCCTTAGGAACCCCTTTAACCGTATATGCCCATTTTCTAGCGGCTTTTATGGCTGTTTCTACCGCTTCAACACCGGTATTCATCGGTAAAGCACAATCCATTCTCGCCAATTCACAAACACGCTGTAAAAATACTCCCAATCTATCACTGTAAAAAGCACGGGAACAAATCGCTAAACGTTGTGTCTGCTCTGCCAAAACACTCACTAAGCGCGGATGGCAATGACCATGACTTACAGCGGAATAAGCACTCATCATATCGATATAACGCTTACCCTCTGTATCCCAAAGATAGGCACCCAAACCATGACTTAAGACAACCGGCAATGGATCATAATTGTTTGCACCATATTTTTTTTCCAGTGCTATTACATTATTGAATGGCGCTGCTGTCGAGCTGAGTTTAACGGGATCAGTCATTGCGTCATGGTTTAACATAGGGGCTTAATCTCCAAAAATACGTAACACTATTTTATGAATGAGTTGTTCAGTCTTATGATCTTCATCAAGATCAGGATTATATTCAACAATTTCTACGCCGAGTAGTTGTTTTTCTTGTTGCAATAACGTTAAGGCTTGACATAAATCCTCTCCGCCCATCCCATCTGGTTCAGGCACGCCGACAGCCGGGGCATCATGGGGATCAATAGCATCCAGATCTAAACTTACCCCAAAGCCTACTGTCCCTTTCTTGGCGCGTGCCAACGCCTCCTGCAATACACATGCTATACCACGCTCTTTAATCTCCGGCATTTCATAAATTCGTACCCCTAAACGGCGTAACAATGCTGCCTCTTCACTTTCAAAACTGCGAATACCGATCAAGCTTACATGTTCAGCGCTTAGTTTTGGCTTAAGTGTTAAAATATTAGTCAATTTTGTATCGCCATAACCCAATAATGCGGCAAGGGGCATACCGTGAATATTACCGCTCGGGGTTGTAGCAAACGTATGGCTATCCATGTGCGCATCTATCCAGATTAATCCAATGGCATCGTTCAATTTAGCCGCCGCTACACCGCTCCATGTCCCTATCGCACTCGAATGATCACCACCAACCAGCAAAAAAAGTTGCTCACGTTGCGTTAGATCCCGTGTAATGCTTGCTAATCGCGTATTAAGCTCAACGACTTGGGCTAAAACTTCTTTTTTTGATTCAGGCTCCACTGCTAATATCGTTTGCCAATGAAATCTTTTACTCAATAATTGATCTTCATTGACTTGCCTTTTAAATTGTAACGGTCCTGCTGCTGAACCTGGATTATTACCCGCTAATCCTGACGCATAACCTATTAAAACAACTGACTTCGACATAACAATGATTAACTCCAGTTTCTTATAAAAGATGTAGACAGTTTAATTCTAAATCAAGCAAAAAAGAAAACAGCTGACTATACTGAACTGATAGTTCATTGCATTTCAAAAAAACAAAATGCTTTCAGGAGTTTCGCAAACAAAAAATTCACTGGTATTATTCGTCGGGTGACGCGTAGGCTAATCCTGCACTTAATTTGAAAAAATTAAGTGCAGGATGCCGACAGCGGCAGGACCCGGCCATGCTTGAGATTTATCTATTAGCGAAACTCCTAGCTTTTTGCAATACAACGATAAGCGACTATACAAGTTTGGACGAAACAACACGGAAATTATGCAACCACTTGCGCCACTCATCAAGGATCTTGCTGTCATATTAGGCGTAGCCAGTCTGGTTACACTTTTATTTCAAAAGATAAGACAGCCAGTTGTACTAGGCTATCTTCTATCTGGAATTATTGTTGGCCCTCATGTGCCCCCTTATGACTTAGTTACCGACGTTCCCAGCCTTCATACCTTATCTGAACTCGGTGTCATTTTTTTGATGTTCTCACTCGGCTTGGACTTTAGTTTTCATAAACTCAAACGCGTTGGAACGCCAGCGATCATAACGGGTCTAGTGGAAGTTATTCTCGTATTAGTGATAGGTGTTAGCTTAGGAAAAATTTTGCGTTGGTCTACTTACGATTGCATTTTTTTAGGTGCCGCACTTTCTATCTCATCCACTACTATCATTATCAAAGCCATGGAGGAACTAGGCTTAAAAAGCAAACACTTTGCTGAACTTGTTTTTGGTGTGCTCATTGTAGAAGATTTACTCGCCATTTTATTATTAGCTGGCCTTTCTATTGTTGTCGGCACCCATGCTATGCTTTCTGCAACCCTCGTCGACTCAGCGATTAAACTCTTCATCGTTGTCGGCAGTTGGTTTTTAGTTGGCTACTTTTTAATCCCTTCTTTAATTCGAAAATTAGTTGATGTCGCTAATCAAGAAACACTCACGATCGTATCAGTTGCGCTTTGTTTATTGCTTGTCTGTATTGCCGCCTACTTTGGCTATTCTAGCGCATTAGGGGCCTTTATTATGGGATCTATCTTAGCTGAAACCGATTTAATTCAATTCATCGAACAATATATGCGGCCTATACGCGATATCTTTGCTGCCGTTTTTTTTATTTCCGTCGGCATGCTCATCGATCCCGAGGTTATTATTCAACAGTTACCCGCTGTACTACTTATCTCAGCCGTTACGATTATCGCTAAAATTCTAACGACAACAACAGGCGCATTGACTACTGGTCAAAGCTTAACAACATCCCTACGCGCCGGATTTAGCATGGCACAAATTGGTGAATTTTCTTTTATTATTGCTGGTTTAGGCCTCTTATTAGAAGTCACTAGTCCTAACTTATTCCCTATTATTATTGCCATATCGGCTGCCACAACGTTTACCACACCGTATCTTATTCAAGTTTCGGCAATGATTAGTCAACAACTCGAAAAAAAATTGCCTCCTTCATTAAAAAGCCTATTAAGTCATTACGCTGTGTTAATTCATCGTTATCTGATGCTAAAAAAAAGGCGTGCTATTTATGGCCAATATATCACTAGACTACTGATCAATGCGGTGATGGTTGCCATCATTTTCACTCTCAGTGAAAAATGGATTTTCCCACGTCTTAGTGAATGGATAACCGAAACCTATTGGGTGAACACACTAAGCTGTCTTATTGCTTTGTTATTAGCTTCTCCTTTTATTTGGGGCATGATATTTGCTTATAAAATTTTTCCTTATCGATCCCATGCCGCGATAAAACCAATTATCGCCATAGGATGGATATTTACTTTTACCGTCATTACAACACTGGCTGTCACCTATTTCCATACCTGGTCGATCACCTTGCTCTTAGCACTCATTGCCTTTGTTCTGTTTAGTCTTCTACATAGGCCATTACAAAAATTTTACCCTTGGCTAGAAAAAAGATTTCTAGCCAACATCAAAACCCCCAGCTTACAAGAAACCTCAAAAGATGAACTCAATGCTTGGGGCATGAATCTCAAAGGTACTGACATCAGCAGCAACTACTATTTTATTAATAAAACCTTGGCAGAATTGGATCTACATCACCAATTTGGTATTCATATCATTGCCCTTTATCGCGGCTCTAAAATTATCCTTGCCCCACATCAGCAAGAAAAAATTCGCCTTTACGATAAATTATTCATTTTAGGTAATGACGAACAAATCGACGCCTTCAGCCAGCTCTTACAAACCGGTATTTATCAAGAAGAACTCGAGCTTTATCATCATTTTGAACTAAAGACTTTCTTACTCGACAAAACACACCCTTTCGTAGGGCTTAGTATTAAAGAAGCGATGCAAAAAAACCAATTATATGGTCTTATACTGGGCTTAGAGCGTAAAGGAACTCGAGTAATTAATCCTAGTAAAGAAATTATCTTAGAAAAAGATGATTTACTTATCTTACTCCTTAACAAAGGGCCCTAACTCGTTAGCATTTTCAAGTATGAGCAGTATAAAACAGGCTAAAAATATTACAATATGCTAGCATAGCGCCTTTATACTCACCGCAGAGTTTTTGACTAGAGGCAACACAGCGAGAAAGCTCCAGCGTGATGCAAACCTGTACTAATTTAGAGGACATTCACTATTATTAAACAGTTTTTCCGGCGTTTTTTTCCAAAAAAGAAAATTTATCCGCAAGCCACCCTTATTCCAAGGGCGGAACATATCATCTCGCGCAAGGACATCTCTGCTAATGCACTGAAGGTACTCTATCGGCTTAACCAACATGGCTATAGCGCTTATTTGGTCGGCGGTTGTCTACGCGATCTATTGCTCAAAAAAATACCAAAAGACTTCGATATTGCCACCAATGCACACCCCGAAAAGGTAAAAAAACTTTTTCGGAATTGTCTATTGATTGGCAGACGTTTCCGTCTGGCTCATATTCGCTTTGGACGAGAAATTATAGAAGTCACTACTTTTCGCGCGCATGGTGAAAAAAAATCGTTTAAGCATCGAACGATAGCTGCTCATGGGATGCTGTTACGCGACAATATCTATGGCAGTATTGAAGAAGATGCATGGCGCCGCGATTTTACGATGAATGCTTTGTATTATAATATTGCTGATTTATCTTTAATCGATTACTGTGGTGGTTTAAGCGACATCCAACATAAAGTTGTTCGTATCATCGGCGATCCTGCAACGCGTTATAAAGAGGATCCGGTACGCTTATTACGTGCTATTCGTTTTGCCGCCAAGTTAGAATTTACCCTGGATCCCGCCACAGCCGACCCTATCCCCACTTTAGCACCTTTATTATGTCATGTCCCGCCGGCACGTTTATTTGAAGAGGTCCTCAAACTTTTTCATCATGGCCATGCCCTAGCCAGTTATCAACTTTTACACCAGTATCAATTATTAAACGAACTATTTCCACAGACTGTAAGTTCTTTTGATCAACAAAGCACAAATAAATTGCTAGAAATTAGCTGTAAAAACACAGACCAACGCGTACGAGAAAACAAAACAGTTTCCCCTGCTTTTTTCTTTGCTGTTTTTCTGTGGCCGGCTGTCCAAGCAAAAGTACAGCGTTTCATTAAGCGACAAACACCCTTATTTGTTGCCTATCAGCAGGCTATCAGCTATGTCCTAGCGGAGCAACAAAAACAAATTACTATTCCACGACGCTATAGCACAACCATACGAGAAATATGGGACCTACAACATCGACTACTTCAGCGCCGACCTTTCATCGTTAATCGATTAATGGCACATCCACGCTTTCGCGCCGCTTATGATTTTTTATTATTACGCACAGAGATACAAGAAATATCGCCAGATATTGTTAACTGGTGGACTGAATTTATCGCCGCCGATGAGCCGACAAAAGCCTTATTAATTGAACAAATTTTGTCCCAACATAAAACATCAAAGCGCCATAAAAAACGAGGAAAGTTTGTATGACGGAATTGACAGAAGCATTGGAATGGAAAGCCTTACAACAACATGCTTCTGAAATAAGAAAAAAATCCTTGGCAGAATTATTTTCTAACGATCCCGAACGTTTTCAAAATTTTTCGTTAAATGAAAACGGTTTAACATTAGATTATTCCAAAAATCCGATCACAAAAAAAACGCTTAATTTGTTATTTCGGCTGGCAGATAGATTTGATTTAAAAAAACATATACACGCTTTATTCTCCGGAGAATGCGTCAATACGACACAAAAGCTCCCTGCGCTACATACGGCATTGCGCGATCCACGACCTTCTGGATTAAAGGTCAATGGAATCGATATCCTGCCAGAAATTCATGCGGCGCAAGCTAAAATGGAAGACTTTATTCAACAACTCCAAACAAACCGTTGGCGTGATGCAACTCACAAGCCGATCACCGATGTCGTGAATCTCGGTATTGGTGGCTCCGATTTAGGGCCTTTGATGGCCACAGAAAGTTTAAAACCCTACCATCAGACACCGCTGCGTTTACATTTTATTTCCAACCTAAATAACCATGAACTCGATCATTTACTAAAAAAACTTAATGCTGAAACCACATTATTTATTATCGCTTCCAAATCTTTCTCCACACTCGAAACCTTAATCAATGCCAAAACCCTTTTAAATTGGATGAAAAATAAAATTCCTGATGTAAGCAATATTCATCAACATTTTATCGCCATTACCGCAAAGCCGGAAAAAGCCATTGAATTTGGCATTAGCCAAAAAAATATTTTTCCTTTATGGGACTGGGTCGGCGGACGTTTTTCATTATGCTCCTGCATCGGTTTGTCATTGGCATTAGCCATAGGGATGGAAAATTTTCGTGAACTTTTACGTGGCGCCCATGCCATGGATCAGCATTTTCTTAAATCGGCTTGGCAAGAAAACATGCCTGTTTTATTAGGACTATTAGGTATTTGGCAACGAAATTTTTTTCGCTCAGAAGTCCATGTCATTTTGCCTTACGAAGCAGCGTTAAAATACTTCCCGGCTTATCTGCAACAATTAGAAATGGAAAGCAATGGAAAATCTATTCGTATTGATAACAAAAAAGTAAACTATCCAACATGTCCGCTGATCTTTGGTGAAGTAGGTTTAAATGGTCAACACGCTTTTTATCAACTTTTTCACCAGGGCACTGTCCAATTTTCTGCCGATTTTATTCTTTGTTTAAACGACGCCCAACATGAACGTAAAAACCATCACCAACACATTATTGCCAGTGCCTTAAGTCAAAGCAAAGCCTTTATGGAAGGCTATACCAGCGATACGCCCTATAAAAATCTATCGGGCAATCATGCCAACAATACACTCGCACTAGATAATTTAAATCCGTTTACCCTGGGGATGTTGATTGCATTGTATGAACATAAAGTATTTGTCCAAAGCGTCATTTGGCAGATTAACCCCTTTGATCAATGGGGCGTGGAGTACGGCAAACAGCTCAGCCAATCGATTTATCCTGCTTTAGATAAATCCACCGCTAAAGAAATCAAGCAAAAATTTGACTCCTCTACGCAGGGTTTAATAGACCTTTATAACCGGATTAACCATTAATTAAACGCGGAGTTTTAAGTTTCACAGCTTCAGGTAGGAACGTATATTCGTTTAAAAGTACTTTTGATTACCATTCAGAACGAATTTTTCGTTGATATTTAAGCCCGCCTGTCTTGTTTCTCCCCCATAAACCAAATACTTCAGCCAATAGCATGATATCGCTTATATATATCATTTTCTCCTCGCTTCTAAATATTATTGACTCATGATGCGTAACAGAGTTATTGATTAAAGATTCGCATCTTTAACTACGAGCAGTATATACTGCTGACATAACCTATCCCAAAGTTGATATTTTTTATGGCTATTACTACCCATCCGAAACCTTTCTCATCAGCTAAGACCGAAGTCCAAAAACGCGGACGTAAAAAGGTAGCCTGGCCTGCATTTGAACTTGCCTTTCTGGATCACGATTTTTTACTACACAAATCGTTACGATCCGTACGCTTACAACTCGAACTGCTAAAACCAGAGCTTTCGCAACAGAAACTCAAAATTGAATCCACTATTGTCGTTTTTGGTAGTGCAAGAGTTCCAGATCACGAAACGGCTCAACAACAGCTCAAACAAGCCAGACAAAAATTAAAAAAAAACCCAACAAACGCTAGCTATAAGCGAGCCATCAAAATAGCAAAAAAACAACTCGCAAAATCCAAATATTACCAAGAAGCGCAACGATTCGCTCAGATTGTCTCTGAACGCTGTCAGAAAAATCGACGGCGACATTTTGTTATTGTTACCGGCGGCGGCCCTGGCATCATGGAAGCCGCTAATCGTGGCGCACAAGACGTCAAAGCCAAAAGCATTGGTCTTAATATTGTATTACCCCACGAGCAATCGCCCAATCCTTTTATCTCACCAGAACTCTGCTTTCAATTTCATTATTTTGCTATCCGCAAAATGCATTTCTTAATTCGCGCGCGCGCCTTAGTCTGCTTTCCCGGCGGTTATGGCACCCTAGATGAGCTATTCGAAGCATTAACCCTACTACAAACCAAAAAAATAAAACCGATCCCATTACTATTGTTCGGAAAAAAATATTGGTCTAAGCTGATTAACTTTAAACTTCTGGTTGATGAAGGTATGATCTGCCCTAGCGATCTTAAGCTATTCCACTATGTGGAATCCGCTGAACAAGCTTGGAAGATCATCGCACAATTTTATGATTTACCGGCGTAAATTATCTAACGCATAACTCCATTTCTCGCGTTAACGAAGAATCCCGTTTTAAATTAATCCCTACTCCATCAAAGGAGACGCTTTCATAAACGCGACAAAGAAGGGCTTAGATTTAAACCACTGAGATGAACTGAGTTTTTGCCTCTTGAAATTGCCAAGCACGCATAGATAACCCCTATTTAAAACCATTAATATCTAGTCATACTAGTTATAGCATAAGGAGTTTCGATAAAAATCACAATCACCGAACCAATCATTTTTGGACAGCGCTCTCGCTTTCACGCAGGACAGCAAATCACAACACCGGGGAAAATACTGAAAGCAAAATAGATTATTTGCTTATCTGAGAAACCTTAAGAATTTCTTAAGGTTTTAAGCATAAACTTAATTGAGTAGGAATTTATTTCTTATAAGAAAAAAATAAAAGTTCATAGAAAAAGGAGCAAAGCATGCCTGCCAACAAAACCTATCAAACAATAATAGAAGGCCTCAATGAATTAAATAATTTTTTCACAAAAAACAGCTCCACCTCTCTATCAACTTTACTCTGTAGCCAAGAAAAAATAGATGAAGTCACTACTTGTTTACAAAAAAATGAACGTTTATTAGCCATTGTATCAAAAACCTTGTCAAACCCTGAAAGTAAATCGGACAATTCTATTCAAATGGAGATCAGTACGTTATTTTCAGGCTCTTCAAAAAATGGTAAACAGTTTAAAAATAAGTTAATCAAGGATAAAACTACTTCGCCTGTTAATCAAAACAAAGAACTAGAAAGATTAAAGCAAGTTATTAAAACAAATCCAACTAATGAAGATTACGCTAGATATATAAATCTTTGCATATTAAAAGCGATAAACGGCAACAAACTTATTTGTCTATTTAGATATAAAACAATTAAAGATATTATCGAGAAATCTGGGAAGCCACTCGCAGAAGCCTCCGAAATAGTAACGACGGAAATAAGAAAACTACTCGAGAGTGAAGGACATAATGAAGACACAACGCCTACCTTTTTAAAATTATTTGACACCGAATGGCCAACAGTAGAAAAAAACCTCAAAAAAGCATTACCCATAGCTCGCCTGCAAGCACGCAGTGCCACCACCATTGCTAATAATAACGGTTCAACGCCTACTGCTATCAACGAAACGATAGCACCTATATCTGAAGTTTCAACCCCAAATTCAAGTCAAGCTGAAACTCCAGTTACAAAAATAGAACCTGTAGCCAGTACTACCACTTATACACCCCTCCCTTCCCTTGCTCGAATTAGCCGGCCCAACGCCGCATTGGAATCTGAAATAGCGCGCTTAGAAGATTTAGTTGCGAAAGCCGAAAGTTCTCGTCAATCCCTTGAAGCAAAAATTACTAAGCTTCACACTGAGCTTGAAACCAAAGACCAACGTATAGCCGATTTAGGCGAAGAACTAACAAAAAGAGAAGCAATCAAAACAACAATAAGCGCACTAAGCAGTGTAACGGATGCCAACAAAAGAGCGAGGGAACTAGAAGAACAATTAGAGCGCATAACAACGGCTAAATCGGATGCTGAAACAACGCTTTCTCTGCTACGATCAGAGTATGAAAAACTTAAAAACGAACTAGTAGAATCTAAATCCAAAGAAAGAACAGAAAGTGAAATACAGCTAGCGAAACATAACATAGAAGTAGGATCATTAGAAAAAAAAGTTGCCGATTTAAACCAACAACAACTTAAAGATGCTGAAAAAAATAATGATGCTACCATTCACACGCTAAGAGAAGAACTCCGTCAGAAACAAGAAGAGTTACTTTTACAAAAAGCGGCCCATGATCGCCAACGAGATAGCTTAGCAGATGATGCTAAAAGAGAAGTTTCTTCCTTAAAAAGGCAAATAAATCAAAAAGAGGAACAACTACTGAAAGCCCGCCTCCTTCAAGAGGAAGCTCAGGATAAATTAGAAGAACTACAAAGTGAAAAAAATGCACTGAAAGTTACACTTTTAGATCATAAACGTGTAGGAGAAGAGCAAACTTTACAAATAGAACAACTAGAAAGAAGCGTAACTTTAGTAAAAGCTGAGCTAGAAAGAGAAAGAACCAAGCCCAACAGTGATTCAGAGACTATTGAAAAATTAGAAGTTGATCTTAAGCAAAAAAAAGCTGATTTACTTTCTACACAGCAAGAATTACTTAAACTAAAAAGAACCATAGCTGAACAAGATAATTTTTTACAAGAAAAACAACAAGAGTTAACTGAAGTTAGCTCGAGTTTAAGATCAAAAGATGCTAAAAGCAAAGAATTAGAACAAGAATTTACTGCAATTTTAGAGCAGCTTCCTTTAGTCATTCAACAAGCAAAATCTGACTTAAAACAACTAAAAAAATGGGCTGCGGAAGAAAATCATCCGCAAAAAAACCATACCTTTTTAACTTCTCCGGAAGAGATAGAAGCTGAAATAGATCAAAACTCTTCTGCTCAAGAATTGCTTTCCGTACTTAGAAATTTATTAAAAGAAATAAGTGCATATTCTAAAAAGGTAGCGGAAACCCCAAAAAAACAAGAGTCGGATGAAACTTCATTATTAGAAGCTATAGAAGACAATGAGGCCGAAGAAGCCACAGCTGATCTTGAATATGATGATGACTATTCTACACTACATGATCCTTCTTTAGAGCTACTAAACCAGGGAGAAGAGGATTCAACATCGCAAATCTCTGAACTAACTGGTGATTTGACATCAGCCTACCTGCAAGCCCTTCGTGCTACAGACAAACTCAACGCAACAGTAGAACAATTAAAAAAAGATAAAGAAGCTATTGAATCTGAACTTCAAGCAAAAACTGAAGAAACTGAGACACTTGCTCGCCAACTAGCATCTACTAATGAAGAACTCGATACAGCAATAAGCGGAAAAGAAACTGCTGAAACTGAAGTCAGTAAATTACAACAGGAAATTAATGTTCTAAAACCACAACTTCAGCAAGCGGAAACAAAAGTAGAAGAATTAAAATCATTTCAGAATAAATTTGCAGATGCACAGGATCAACTTGATACCGAAAAGGAAACAATACATAGACTTCAAGCAGATAAAGATGACTTAACGTCCAAAATAGCGACTGCTGAACAGCTAGCAGAAAAAACCAAAGAAGACTTAGGACTTAAAGCAGATGAACTTGCCAACGCGAAACTTACATTACAAACAGAGCAAGAAAAAAATCAACAACTTACCGAAGAGCTTAGTGTCCAAAAAGAAAAGATAACTCAGCTAGATGGACTTAATGATCAACTTACGATTCAAAACGCTGCCTCCGCTCAAACCCTCGAAGAAAATAGTGAAGAGCTAAACAGACTGAGAACACAATTGGAGGGTGAAAAGAAAAAATTCGATAGTTTATCTAAGGAAAAATCAGCATCCGATACAGCACTTAGTGCAATTCAAGAAAACTACGCTGCACTTGAATCAGAATCTAAAGAAAAAACTGAGACATTAGCTCGGCTCAATACTGAACTTGATTCACTTAGAGAGCAGTTACATGCTCACGAAATTGAAATAGGACAGCTTCGCTCTAAGATCCAAAGCCTAGAAGTAGAAATCAATGAATTTCCCGATATATTAGCGCAAAAAGTTGCTAAGAAAGAAGAAGAGATTGAAACTTTAAAACAAGCCTATGAAGCAAAAACAAACGAAATAGAGCGCGTTTTACAACAACAAATAGATGAAATCACCTTTCAGAAAGAAATAGCAGAAAAAACGCTAGAGATTACTCAACAAGAACTAGAATCACTTAACTCAAGAATAGAGGAAACGGCTAGAGAAGCTACAAGCTTACGAAAACAAGCCGAGCAATTACCAGCGCTGCAAGAACAATTTGGAGACTTACAACAACAAGTTACCGATACCACGAAACTTGTCGCAGAACTTCAACGTACCAAGGAAGAAATTGAAAGAGAACGCGATGCCTATAAACTAGAATCAGACAATAACCAACAACGAATAGAGCAATTAACACGCCAACATCAAGCACTTGATGAACAAACAAGTCAATTAGTCCTTAAGCACAAAGAAGAACTCGATGCAGTAAAGCGAGAAAAAGAAACTGCTGACGCAACTGCCAGAAAACTCCAACAGAGAATTAGTGAATTAGAACCTTTGCAAGAACAACTACGTCTAGAACAAGAAAAAGTAACTCAAAATGAAAAAACCATCAGAGAGCTACAACAACAAGTCGGGAATATTCATCAACTGCGAGAAGATTTACAGCAAGCACAACAAAAGGCACAAACCTCTGAACAAAATGCCAGAACACTTCAACAGAGAATTCGTGAATTAGAACCTTTGCAAGAACAATTGCGCCTAGCACAAGAACAAGCAACTGTTTCTGAACAAACCATTCAACAACTTCAGCTAAATGTACAAGAAGCTAACAGGATAGTTGAAGAAGCAGATAGAAAAGCTGAAGAAGCAACAGAACGTGCTGATCGCTTACAGACTCAATTAAGAGAACAAGAAAGCTATATATCAGCAAGTTCTAATGGCGCTCTACCTATAACACCTACTACAATGGGATCTAGTCAGGATTCACAAGGAGTACATATGCTAGAACAAGAACCAGAAATGCCGATGACAAAACCCAAAACTTTAGACACTTCAACGAGTTCTTTAAGCCTAAGTAGTGAAGATAGCGCAAAAATGCCTCCCTCCCCTTCTACATCTACCTCCGGCTTTGTTAGCGGAAGCAGGGATGGAAGTGAAAATGGAGACTCCTCAAGATCCGAGGATGATGGTAATGGAAGCCCCGGGGTAGCAACTAATAATAACAATCCAGAGAGTTTTCCTATGTCCCTTACCAGAGAAAAGTGCAGACAATTAATTGGCGAGATTGTCACGGAAAGAATTATAGACATTAATAATACTGATCATCCGCCTTTAATAGCTGATGATTTATCTAGCTTGAATAACGAGTCTATTTTGGATGGAATTCTTTCGCCAAATAATGCCGGTGACATTGCTGCTTTAGACAAGACATTAGACAATTTTATTACACAGAACTCAGCAAATGACGAAGCTACTATCAAAGCTAATTTAGTAACTGAATTCGACAGGGACATTGATGCAGTTATTGAAAGTGAAATCATTCAACTTAAAGCAAATAAAACTAAAAAAATTCAAACAATACTTGAGCTGCTTACTTCAAAAGAAATCACTAAGAAATTACTTGATCTAGCACAGGATACCTTCAAAACAGGATCTCTAAACACTCACACGGCTATTCTAACGAAGCTTCTTTTAGAAGATCTAAAAATAGATATAGATGAATTGATTACTACACACTTAGTGACACTTAAAGATCAACAAAAAGAAAAACTGGAAAATGAATCAATATCAGCCTTAGACACATTAGAGCCGAATGAACTCATAGAAGCTTTAATTGATTTACCTGTTCAAGACCAAGGAACACTTAGAGAAAGCGTAACAACAATGGCTAGTGATTATGTAGAGGATTATGACTCTAAAGTAAAAGCTATTGTTTTGGAACTATTTAAAGCAGAAATAGAAATTAACGACAATATTAAATCACGTTTAGGTGGCCTAGGTTTAGATTCACAAGCATTAGTGAAGGAAATAGAATCTGATCCTGCCAATGGAACGCTATTAGCCGATCTAAGAAATGAGATTCTTTCTCAACTCAATACGGCTATAGCAGCTGGCGAAACCATTAATGTAGAAAAAATAGCTGCTATCAAAGCCGCAATTCCAGAAACATTGCTTTCTCAAATAGAGCCTAGGATTAAAGACACACTGGATAAACTGGAAGCTAATCAAACAAAAGAAGGAAAAATTAATCAACTTATTAATACCATTAGCCCAGAAGAAATAACGCAGATCCTCACCGATACCGCACGTACAAGCTTAACGGGCCAATTGCAAGCTAAAGGCTATCAAGCCAATGAATCACTCTTAAAAGAACTTGAACAAAAAGTTGCGCAGCTGAGTCGCCATTTCAATGCTGCCAAGACTCAATTGCAAAGTGATTTAGCAAACGCAACACTTGAGGAAATAGTAGCTTTAAATGCAGATAATGCTGTAAATAACAGATTAATAAATACTGTATTTAAATCTTCACCTGATGAAAGTCTACAAATACATACTAATAAGATTGTAGAAGATTTATCCAAACAATTCATGTATCACTATAAGGGTGCCACACCGGCTGATTTAGAAAAATCTTATACGGATACCCGTAATTATATTGATCACTTCTGGTTAGATTTTGATCTCGCTAAGGAAACATTAACTAGCCGAGGATTACTTCAGGATTTTATTCCACAACAAATAACAAAGTTAAAACAAATTGCTACTGATATTGAGGAAGGCAAATTGAATCGTGAGGCCGCCAAATGGCAGCACGAAATCGACACCAATACAAACTTAAAACATGAAGAAAAAACTAGCTATAAAAATGCCATCCAAGAGATTAATGCTATTCAAGCACAGTCCTCCACAATAAAAGACCATCTACAAACGTTAGAGGAAACTAAAACTGATCTTGAAACTAGCATTTCTGAAAATGAACAAACAGAAAACAAAGCACTAGTTCTTGACTCAATCCTACGTCATCACACTGTTATTGACAGTAAAAACTCCCAAGAACTCGATGCAGCACGTCATGCAGCCAATTCAACTCTCTCCAACTCCGGAACTAACAACAAACAAATAGCTGCCTATTCCCATAATGAATTATATAAAAATGTAGACTTCAAAGATGGCCAAACCTTAGTAGTTGCTAAAAATATTAATAATCATATTCTCGCGCTTAAAGTCTGTCGGGAAGGGAGTTCAGATAAATTTTATTTTGATTCTGTGGATGGTAATACCACGCAAAAACATGGATTTTTCAAATCACTTGTCAAAAGTGATATTGAATATCATTCCAAGAATCCTGAACATGTCAGCTATGTCACACAGACAATAATTGAACATGCTCAAGCCAAACGACGACAAGAAATAACAAAGGAAACTCGTAGAGGAAGGATAGAACTTAATACTTCTCAAAAAGCGTGGATGAAGATTTATGCCGAATTATTATTTCAACGTAAAGCCTATCCACAGCAACCTTTTCCTATCATTCATTTAGTAGGAAATGGTCTCAAAGATTTACATGACGAAAAAAAACTGAAAAAATTTAAAGAAACTGTAAATAAACTTGTGGAAGCGAAAATGGCAGCATTTGAGAATAGCGACAGAAAAATGATTGAGGCAAACAATGTTAGAGCTAATCACGAAGCTAGGATTGCACCTGCAGCATAAGACCCGAGACTCCATTAGTAAATAGCGTGGTAAAATTCACAGGAAATTTGAAAATTAGTGTATAATTTCCTTAATAGAATAGAATAAATAATCTCAAAGGTAGGTCATTATGACTAACTTTCCACAGCATTTTATGCGTGTTACAGCACCCTATGCTTATAATCAAGTTGAAGCTGCTTTGGATATATTTAAGCAGACGGATCCCGATAGCGCATCTAATAACGCTTTTAACAAAACTCAACAGCAAACAGCGGCCAGTATACCAGACATACAAGATGATGATGTCAATGCTTATTTAGCACAAGACATTCATGCATCAGAGGAATACCGAGCGTTCGAAAACGAATATAGAAACCTGCAAAATTTAGATGTCATGGCGTTTCCTAGTTTAAACGCTTATATCAATACAGCCCAAGCCGCTTACGAAAATGCACATAACCAGTTTAAATTATTTATAGCCGCACAAAAAAAATTATTTAACAGGGCTTATGAAAAAGCTTGTCCTGACCAGGCAGAAAGAGATGCATTATGGAAAAAGCATGAAAAAAACTTAACAGATAAAGTTTTAGCTCCTGCCCAACAATTTTCCAAGGACACCCATCCAGACTATTTATTGGCGCAAGCCATGATAGATTACTTGGATCGGCTAAATACTTTAGATAAATCCATTGCATCAATTCAGCACGGAGTAACTAAAAAAGAGTACAAACAACTATCTTATCGTATAGACAGTAATCGTAAGCCTTTACATATTCAACATGATAAAAAGACGGGTAAGGTCTCTGAAATAAGGGTAGATGCGCTTTCGGGTATATTTTTTGGTATCTCAGGCAAGCCCCTGTTAGGTGATGTGGGTGATGCCTGGGCAACGATGGTTGCTTCTCATGGAAAGAACGTACCTATAAAAATAGTTTTACCTATTTCAAGATCAAACCATTTAGATCAAATGGATACGGGTCTCACACAGGGATTTGTCTTACTCGTTAGCTATCTTTTTCAAAGATTAGAAAGATGGTGTTATGAAAATAATGTTGTAGAAGCAGGAAAGAAACATGGACTCAATATGGATGATGTCACTGTCGTTGATCTAGACGGAAACTCTTTACTATCCCCTAAACTTAGAGCTAAAGTAAAAGAACAGCAAGAAAAATGGGCAGAGGAATATGCCAAGCTTAGAAAAGAAGAACTAAATCCATTACAAGAACAGTCTACTGCTCTTGCTCCTGCTCCCGCCGCTTAAAAAGCAGCTTTCTTCGTATCCTTTAATTAAAGTTTAAAGGATACGAATTTGCCATCTAAAATTCTTGATAAGTTTTCCTGACACTTAACATCTTGCTTATTAGGGCTAAACTTATTCTTAATTCCATGGCGCATACACTCTATCCAAGCCAAACGTCTTGCGGGTAAAGCACCCGAAAAAATAACCGTCTTAGCTCCGCGTTTGGCAAGGCAATCAACCATATACTTAACAGTCTTTAATAAAGGGCCGGTACTATAAGAACCATAGTTTTCCCCGGTTGAGGTAATTAAACCATCCCCATAATCTAACACCTTCCAACCACCTTTTATACGGGTGACACGCGGAAGGTTTTTACCGCCAGCGCTTCCTCCTCTTTCCTCCTTTTCCTTATGCTCAACTGAATTTTTTTCAAAAGTACCGGGATCTATCTGGTAGATAGAAAACTGCTGCCAATAATTGAGTAAGTAATTCACATCCTTGTTTTTTACAGGAATACGAGTAATTAATTCACCGAGCTCTTGTAACGCCTGTTCAAACACATATTCATCATAAGCGCTTTTTTCATTCGCAGTAGCGACTTCTTGATTCGCTTCAGCAGAATTAATCAGGTCATTCATGCTTATTACCTACCTCTTACAAATTTCCCCTTTATTGTGGCGGGGTATTATCCGTATTTGGAGTAACTTTAGTGCCTTTAGCACGATCACTCTTATTTGCCCCGTGCTGTTGGCTAACTGCTTTCATATTCCGTGATTGACTTTGGTACTCCGATTGAGCCATTTGCGAACCAGCATTACCTAATTCACGCATACTGCTATCCACATTACCGCGAATTTGATGCAACATACCTTCTTCGGGCGTATTTTCAGCATGATGACCTATCCAACGCATCACTTTATTCGGTACCTCATAGATCATACTAAAACTACGATTAATCACCGCTAAAATCAAACCAGTATAGATAATCATCAAGGTAGTTTGTGACACCAAGACTAACATGTCGCCATAATTTATATCGCCCATAAAACGCAAGGCAACGTTTAGCCCTTGATTGAGTAAAGAGATAGAGATATAGGATAAGATAATCCCAAAAATAAAACCAAAAACCATCAGCATCGGCCGTAAGAATACGCTCGCCAACAACATAACAGCTTGTTCAGCTTTACCTAAGAAATCATGCCCTTCTGGATGGGTAATACCTAAAGCTACAAGCGGCGCTGCAATAACGGCTTCTAAAACTACTGCAAACCACGTTACCACACCGAATGTAAATAATATAAAAGGAATTAAGGGAACATAATAAGCTAATGTAGCCCCTAAGCTTAAATTGATCATTAGCCAAAAGGTAAATATTGGCATAAATAAACCAATAAAACCAAATAAAGCTCCCAAAACACTGATGATAGCGCCCGCTGGTACAAAAAAGGAAGCTGCTGCTCCGATCACGCCACCGGCTGCAACCATTACCGTCAGAATAGTAAAGAAGCCTAGCCATACCTTTTCAACTAAATTAACTAAATTATTACCAATTCCTGATAAGGTCATAATCGGATCTTTTCCACTATCTAAACCCGCTTGAAGCTCTTTCTGGAATTCTCCGACATTTTCAAAAATATTACCCAAAAATTTAGCGAGTAATCCACTGGCACCGCTACTATTATTTCCCGTGGCAGGAAAAAATTGGCTATGACTTCCTTTATCTGCCGCATTAGCGGTCTCCGTTTGAATATAATCGTCAATAACCCCTTCGGATACAGGTACATTATTTTTCAAATTAGCCAAAATAGTCGGATTATTGATATCCTGAAAAGCACTACTGTCATAGTTAGGCTTAAAGCTCGGTGTAATTTGATCTTTAATGACGGATAAATCCGTTATTTTACGTAAACTTTCGTTTAGCTTCGCCATCTGATAGTAGTAACTTCCTGCCAATACCCAACCTACATCCTTAGCATCTTTAATAAAATCTTTGAGCTTTGAATCAGCATCTCCTTGTAATGTTCGCAAAGCAGGTTTAATAATAGAAAAATAATCCGCTGAGGTATAAACCAAACCATTGGCAGCAAAAATAGGGTCATCTTTTTTAAACTTAACAACCGAAACTTTATCATTGATAGACGACGGCGCTAATTTATCCGCCATAGTTTGCGCAAGCGCATTGAGGTCCAAGGTCATTTGCCTGACACCAATACTAGCGCTATCGTTGGCAGTTAGATTAGCGGGATTAGCCACCTTATCGTTATCCGCTGTGCCAATAAAATCCCAACCCACAGAACCACAAGCCCCTTCGTATTTTGCAAAGCTGCCATCCAGCTTTCCTGGAAAAGTAATAAATCCACCTTTGTCCTTGGTATAGTCAATAAGCTTGCCTGTGTTTTGGCCATTAGGACCTTTCCCCGTTACCGCCAAAGAATTAGCAAAATTAGGTACTGTAATGCCTTTCGGCGCATATTCACGAACTAAACCATTATAAAGTGTATACATACACACTTCTGATTTAAGAATGCTGCCTGCCTTAGATACCAAAAAGCTATTGTCGGCCGAACCTTTCCCTGGTGCCAGTCCTTGACTAGGTTCTACTACCGTTCCATTGCGGTCCATATAGTTTAAAGCAACGTTCCAAACTTGGTCGGCGGCGCCTACCCCTTGTACAACTACCCACATCACCAAAATCTGGATAAAAGAATAGCCTGTTGCTTTAGGCAATAATAAGCCGACACCGGAAACCATTCGTAAAGGAACCCAGATAGACGACCACTTTTGTCCTAAAAATTCGCCTTGATGGGAGGTATTCAATATCGATATAAATAATGCGTAAGTGAGTATCACCGACGCCATGACTAATACAGCGGCATTAAAAGAACCCAACATGGTACCTAAAATTTGACTTCCGGTACCATGCAGTACGCCATCAACCACACCAAAAATGGTGGCTAAATAAGAGACAGATAAATCGCTTGCTGGCGGCGCTAGGCTATCTGCCAATAACAAACTAGGAAATAAAGAAAGGAATAGACTTATTAAAATTTTTTTCATTATTTTTTCTTTCCAGTCAGAAAATGAGACAACCAATCACGAAAAGTACAACCTAAGCGGCGGTGTTTAACTTGAAAAATCCAAAAGTGGTAACGGAAAACTTGGGTTAAGATAACAAAACTAAGTCCTAGACAAGGAAAAAAGCCGCGTAAGGCATGTTCCGTTAAAAGATGGAGGCTATAAGCAATACAGACAATGAGAAGAACTATCCATATCCACAGCAAACGGGTAAATTCTTTTATTCGCTGTGTTAAGTCGGCTTCCGTTACACGGAGACGGGCTAAAGCCTGATCAAAAGACTCTTGGGTCGTCGCTTGCTCAGGTATAAAAAATTTTTTAGCAAAAGAAAAGAGTGAACGATTCGTTTCAACAAGTTGGCGATAACCTATCCACTTGGGAACATCGACTAACGGTTTAATTATTTTTTTTATACGGCCAAAAAAGCTCACGTGTTACTCCGCAGTTTATTAGTCTGTTTACGCTCCGCACTTGAATTTTGTACAGCAATACCGCTCAATTCACTATCTTCCTGTGTTATATCACGAAGATAGCTTCATTTACCCGGCATTTTGCCAAAAATTCCATTGTTGTTGAGTATAAAAAACAAAGACTATGCAGAAATGTTATCTGTTTAATAGTATATTGCTTAACAATAACATGCAAATACTTTTGTAAATTATTCACTTTACTCAATCGATTAACTATTAGATTCACGCGAAAAACTGTATAGTTGTAGCGCGCGCCGCCGGTCCAACTAAGGCCCAGTAACTGCGCCCTGAAATACTTTTTGTTTGATTTGTCATTCATTACATTGGATAATCTATCATCCTCAGACAGTTTTTATGACCCTAGAAAAATAAAACAACAGAGTGAAAACGTCCATGCCTGATTTAAGCCACAAAGGTGCACATCTCTATTGGAAACAATATCAAGATCCTATGATCTATCGTGTGCTCAGCTTTATGGAAAGCGTTGAGCAATGGACAAAAGACGGAGACCCTTCTCTGGAAGAAGCCATTACACGATTAGGCCAAGAAATCGATGACATCGATAAAGTAGATCTCGATAAACTAGGTCATCAAGCCCTATTTCTTCGTCTTGGCAATCACTTGGGAATGACGCGCACCTTGCGTTTGTTGCAAGCGCTTGACACTGTCCATCCCGGATCTGCCGCTAAATTATTAATGCATGCCGAAGAAATCAGTAGTAGTCCCGAAGATGAAGCCGGTTTATTTCTACGTAGAAACATTGCCTTTGAACGCCTACGGTTACTGGCACGCGTTTTTTCACGTGATCGTCTTAATCTGGTTTTAAAAGCCTTAGAAGGTGAATAATTATGATAAAAAGCACTCTAGCGATACCATTGTTTCTTTACCTTTTAATAAATCCACTTATTATTTACGCGAATCCACTACCGGATCCTTTACAAATCTATCGCGATGAAATTAAACAAACAGAAACTAATGCTTCGCAAACCCTTCTTGATCAACTAGGTCCTTCTACTAGCAACAATTCTAACCCCTATCAGAACACACTACCTTCGCAAACATCGGCGCCGGCATCTCCCCCCTCTTCAAATAATGAAAGGGCTTTTTCACCACGCGCTGAAACACAAAAAAACGTGAAGCCTCAGACGGGAGGTCAGGCGAATACCAATCCTTGGGAAAAACCCAATCCCTGGGCGGCACAATCCAAAATCAATCCTTGGGCCAATGCACCTATTCCTGGACCAACCCCTTCTTCGCCTAACTCTGCTACCCCCATAAGCCCACCGAATATCTTTGCACCTTCTCAGCCCGCTAGTACACCGAGAACACCGACAAGTAAATCTACAAATATCACCTATTAAAACCTTATTGAGGATTTTTTCATGCCCACATCAAGAATAAAAAAAACGCTTTTAAGTATCACACTCACTGCTGTGTGTTTTACATCCGTATCTTATGCCGATGGTAACGTTGTCATTGATAATAGTACGGAAAACCTGGTTGCTGGTTTTGGCTCAAAAGCGATTGCGGCAAAATTAATGAATCAAGCACCTACTGGAAGTGACGTCACCATATCAACAGATATAGCACAAGCCACCTATCTGTTATCTCCTAACTCTCCCTTTGTTGGACCTCTCACTCAACAGCTATTGGGCCAAGTAGCTAACTTCGGAAAAGATAACGATAACGATAAACTTTCCTTCCTTTGGAATCCCAATAATCAAAAATCCAAACCGGATCCAAAATTAGAAAAGGATCCTCTCAAATCGGTCGATATCAATAGCTTACTACAACCGATGACCTATAATGAGGTAGAAAAAACACAAGCAAAAAATGTTATTGATGCGTTAGGTGGTGCATTAGCTCCACTTAATACGATTAATTTTAATCAATTGGTCGCTAATTTAAGTGGCGATAAAAATAAAAATTTACAAGTCAAGCTTAACGAAAAACAAATTCAAGATTATCTTGCTGCACTACGTAGCTACATCGCTACCCAAACTGTCGCTCTAGGAAATCTGTATCAGCTCTATGCCGAACGCCAAGCAATTGATCCAAAAACACTGAGCCCAGAATTACAGACAGCCCTTAAAGCGGTATCCAGCCAGATCAAAGGACCCGTCAGCGCACTTCAACTCGAAAACTACATGACAACACGTCGTATTATTGATAAAAACTGGTATAAGGGTTTAATCAATGATAATCCTGCTACCTTGCAACGCGAACAAGCTGAATTACTGGCTGAAATTTTGGCTGAAAGTCACCAAACACGGATGACATCTGAACGTTTACTCGCTACTATGTCGGTTCTAGTATTAGAGTTAAACCAACAAATTCGTACACAATTGCAAAACCAAATACAAAACATTAGTAACCCTCCTCAATCGAGATAGTACTGTAAAAAAGAGATGGACTTTAAAAAAAGATCGTATCCTTTATTAGATCGTATTAACACACCTGAGCAGTTGCGAACACTTAATGTTTCGCAACTGCTGCAATTAGCGACAGAACTTCGAGAGTTTCTGATTACCAGCCTGAATGAATGCGGCGGTCATTTTGCGGCTAATTTAGGTACCGTAGAATTAACGATTGCGCTTCATGCTGTCTTTGATACGCCTGACGACGACCTGATATGGGATGTGGGTCATCAAGCTTATCCACATAAAATTCTTACTGGAAGACGCGATCAACTCAATAGCATCCGAAAAACAAACGGCTTAGCGCCTTTTCCTTCACGACAAGAAAGTCTATTTGATAGTTTTGGTGTCGGTCATTCAAGCACATCGATTAGTGCAGCCTTAGGTATGAGTATGGCGGCCAAACAACAACACACCGGACACAAAGCCATCGCCGTCATTGGTGACGGCGCAATGACAGCGGGCATCGCTTTTGAAGCCTTAAATCACGCCGGCGATATTCATGCCAATTTATTGGTTGTGCTAAATGACAATGATATGTCTATCTCAAACAATGTCGGTGCCTTATCGAATTATTTTGCCCGCATCCTGTCGAGTAAACTTTATACCAGTGTCAGAGAAGGCAGCAAAAGGGTTTTAGATTCTATCCCCACGGTACGTGAATTGGCTAAACGTACTGAAGAACATGTAAAGGGTATGTTAGTACCAGGAACCTTGTTTGAAGAATTAGGTTTTAATTATATTGGACCTCTTGATGGCCACGACCTTCCTCTACTCATCAACACTTTACGTAATTTACGTAACTTACCCGGCCCGCAACTGTTACACGTTGTTACCACAAAAGGGAAAGGCTTTCGATTGGCTGAAATAGATCCCATTGCTTATCATGCGGTAAGTCCAGGTTTCTTAAAAACGTCTTCTTCTCCAATAAAACCATTTACCTATTCTAATGTTTTTGGTCAATGGATTTGTGACCAGGCTGCACGAGACGAACGCCTAGTTGCTATTACCCCAGCGATGCGAGAAGGCTCGGATCTCATTGAGTTTTCAAAACACTATCCTGATAGATATTATGATGTCGGTATTGCTGAACAACATGCCGTTACCTTTGCAGCAGGGCTCGCTTGTAAAGGCCTAAAGCCAATCGTCGCCATCTATTCCACTTTTTTACAGCGCGCTTATGATCAGCTTATTCACGATGTAGCATTACAAAATCTTCCTATACTCTTCGCAATCGACAGAGCGGGTCTCGTTGGTGGTGATGGTGCAACGCACCAAGGTTGTTTTGATTTATCGTATCTGCGTTGCATTCCAAATCTCATTATCATGACGCCCAGCGATGAAAATGAATTATATCAAATGCTCTGTACCGGTTTTCAACAGTCAGGTCCATGTGCCATTCGTTATCCACGGGGCCAAGGTCCTGGCGTTGCAATTAACAAAGCACATGCGGCTATTCCGATTGGAAAAGCGCAGGTTAAACGCCAAGGCAAAGAGATAGCCTTATTGGCTTTTGGATCGCTTCTACAAACAGCACTCACCGTTGCAGAAAAGCTGGACGCAACGGTGATCAATATGCGTTTCGTCAAGCCTTTAGACACAAGCTTACTGACTCAACTCGCCAGCACACATCGTTTAATTGTCACACTTGAAGAAAATGCACTCCATGGAGGAGCAGGTAGCGCTATCAGTGAGTATTGTCATCAGCAAGGGTTGACTTGTGATTTATTACCCTTAGGGCTACCAGACACATTTGTTGAGCACGGTGACCCTATCGCGTTATTATCCCAAGTTGGACTTGACGTTAAAGGAATTCTAGCTTCTATAAAGCAACGGCTGGCGAAATCGACTACTTTTTAGTAGAGTGCTCCTTCCCCCACGCACACGCGGCACATTTTGGGTAATCATAAACACAAATCTCGCCTGCAGTTTTGTATAATGGAGACCAAGATGACGCATAGACTCAAGCGCAAGGGGTGACGCGCAGGCTAATCCAGCGCTTAGTTTATTAAAAATAAGTGCTGGATGCCGAAAGCAGCAGGACCCCGAGCGGATGGGTGTGTGTCAATTAAGAAAATGTCTTCAAATGCAGATGACGGCCAAGAAACATTGTTTTTCTGTGTTTCGCTACTCACATACCTCATGTATGCTCCGTTGCGATACTCGAAAAACAATGTTTCTTGTCTCGTCCTAGCACATTTGAAGGCACTTTCTAAGGTAAAAATTTTATAATTTATGATTTCCAAACTGCTAAGTAAACTTATTCCTAGTCGTAATCAACGTCTTCTCAAAGAACTTGAAAAAAAAGTCGCTGCGATTAATGCCTTGGAGCCTAAACTGCAGGCTTTGACAGATAGCGAACTGCAAGCAAAAACATCAGAATTTCAATCGCGATTAAAAGACGGTTGTTCATTAGATGAGCTACTGGTAGAAGCCTTTGCTGTTGTACGGGAAGCCAGTCAACGTGTTCTAGGCATGCGTCACTTTGATGTACAGTTAATCGGTGGCATGGTGCTGCATAGTGGCAAAATTGCTGAAATGCGCACCGGCGAAGGTAAGACGTTAATGGCTACACTGCCGGTCTACCTCAATGGCTTAAGTGGCCATGGGGTTCATATTATTACCGTTAATGATTATCTCGCTAAACGCGATGCGCAATGGATGGGCCCTCTCTATCACTTTTTAGGATTAAGTACCGGCGTCATCGTTTCTGATCTGCCTTTACCGGAACGCCAAGCCGCTTATGCAGCGGATATCACTTACGGAACCAACAATGAATTTGGCTTTGACTATCTACGCGATAACATGGCCTTTTCGTTAGCAGAAAAATCACAACGCCTATTAAATTTCGCTATTGTAGACGAAGTTGACTCCATTCTCATCGACGAAGCACGTACCCCTTTAATTATTTCTGGTAGCAGTGACGAAAGCTCTGAACTTTATATCAAAATCAATCGACTTATCCCTTCCCTCATCTTAAGAAAAGAAGAAGAAGGGCCTGGGGATTTTTATCTCGATGAAAAAACCAAACAAGTCTATTTAACGGAAGAAGGACATCAAAATTTAGAAAATCTTTTAGTGAAACAAGGCTTATTAAGCGAAGGCGAAAACCTTTATAACATCAATAATATTAGCTTAATGCACCACGTGAATGCGGGATTACGTGCACATTATCTATTTCAACGCGATGTCGATTACATCGTACAAAATAAGCAAGTGGTTATCGTCGATGAACATACCGGCCGTTTAATGGCGGGACGTCGTTGGTCTGATGGTTTACACCAAGCCGTCGAAACCAAAGAAAAAGTAGATATTCAAAACGAGAACCAAACCCTTGCTTCGATCACCTTCCAAAATTATTTTCGACTTTATCATAAGCTAGCCGGCATGACCGGCACGGCGGATACAGAAGCCTACGAATTTCAACAAATCTATGGTTTAGAAGTCGTGGTGATTCCCACGCATTTACCGATTTCTCGTCAAGATTTAGCCGATCAAATCTATCTGACTAAAGAAGAAAAGTTCGCGGCGATTATTGATGACATTAAAAGTTGTCGCCAACGCGAGCAGCCCGTACTGGTTGGTACCGCTTCCATAGAAACATCAGAATATCTCTCGGCCTTATTAGACAAGGAAAAGATTCCACATCAAGTACTTAATGCAAAGTACCATGAGCAAGAAGCACAAATTATTGCTGAAGCCGGTCGTCCTGGAACGGTAACGATTGCGACAAATATGGCCGGTCGTGGTACGGATATTGTTTTAGGCGGTAATCTCAATGCAGAACTTGCTAAGTTACCAGAAACCACCCCCGCAGAAGAAATCGAACAGTACAAACTGGAATGGAAAAAACGTCACGATAAGGTCATTGCTGCTGGTGGTTTACATATCATTGGTAGTGAACGACATGAATCGCGACGTATCGATAACCAGTTACGCGGACGCTCCGGTAGACAAGGTGACCCTGGTTCATCACGTTTTTATTTATCGTTACAAGACAATCTGATGCGTATTTTTGCTTCGGAACGAGTTGCGCTACTGATGCAAAAATTAGGTATGCAAACTGGTGAAGCCATTGAACATCGTTGGATTACAAAAGCCATCGAAAATGCACAACGTAAAGTTGAAGGTCGCAATTTTGATATTCGTAAACAACTATTAGAATTCGATGATGTCGCCAATGAACAGCGTAAAGTCATTTATGAGCAACGTAATGAATTACTCGCCACCGAAGATATCTCACCCATCATCAAAAATTGTTGGTTTGATGTCATCAATGCCGCGATTGATCCTTTTATTCCACCACAATCTTTAGAAGAGCAATGGGATGTCCCTGGCTTAGAAAATCAACTAAAACAAGATTTTCATCTCGATTTACCCTTACAAACCTGGTTAAAGGATCCAGACTGTACGGAAGAAGATCTACGCCAAAAAATAGTAACGGCCGCAGAAAATTCCTATAAAGAAAAAGAAAACGCCGTCGGCTCCGCCACTTTACGTCAGATCGAAAAAACAGTGATGTTACAAACACTAGACTCTTTATGGAAAGACCATCTGGCGGCCATGGATCATCTCCGACAAGGGATTCATTTACGCGGCTACGCGCAAAAAAATCCGAAACAAGAGTATAAGCGCGAATCGTTTGCGCTCTTTGCTGCACTGTTAGATCAATTAAAATTTCAGGTCATTAGTCTACTCAGTTGTTTACAAATACAGGCGCCCGAAGATGCAGAACGTTTAGAACAACAACGTCGACAACAAATACCACAAGCACTGGCTTTCCAACATCCCGATTCACTCAACACAGACCCTACTTCTGTTAATGAAGAAAGCGTGCAGAGTGTACTTACGCAACGTAATAACATTAAAACCGGCAGAAATGAACCCTGTCCATGCGGATCGGGTAAAAAATATAAACACTGCCATGGCCAATTAAATTAATATGTCACAAATTATTATTAAAACCGCAGAAGAAATTGCGAAAATGCGTACGGCGGGTCGCCTTGCTGCTGAGGTGTTGGAGATGATAGAACCCTATGTAAAACCGGGCATCACGACCAACGAATTAGATAAGCTATGCCACGACTACATTGTTAATGTACAAGGCGCTATTCCTGCTCCATTAAATTATCGCGGATTTCCTAAATCCATTTGTACTTCGGTTAATCACCAAGTCTGTCATGGTATTCCTGGTGATCGCATTTTAAAAAATGGTGATTTAATCAATATCGATGTTACTGTCATTAAAGAAGGATATCATGGCGATACCAGCAAAATGTTTTTCGTCGGTAGCCCTTCTATCTTGGCGCAGCGTCTAACGCGAGTCACGCAAGAATGCCTATACCTGGGAATTCGACTCGTCAAGCCAGGAACTTATTTAGGGACTATTGGTGCTGAAATTCAAAAATATGCTGAAGCACAAGGTTTTTCGGTAGTTCGCGAATATTGCGGCCATGGTATTGGGCGAGTATTCCATGAAGAGCTGCAGGTATTGCATTATGGCCATCCTGGAACCGGTATACAGTTAGTTCCGGGTATGACTTTTACGATTGAACCGATGATTAATGCCGGAAAACGTTATGTTAAGCAATTACCGGATGGTTGGACCGTGGTCACCAAAGATCACAGTCTATCAGCACAATGGGAACATACCTTGCTAGTCACTGATAGCGGTTATGAAATATTAACAAAACGGAAAGAAGAACCCGATCCAATTTAGACTGGACTAGCGCTAAACTCAAAGAAAGCTTTTCGCGGTCGAGTTAGAACCAGTAACACACCCGCTTAGATCAGTTCCTGTACTTTATAGTAACTTTTTAGGTAGACAGACGGCGCTAAAATCGTCACTCCCAAAATACAGTGACCATATAAACAGCCAAAATCGCGTAAGTCACCTGTAATTAAGTAAGAAGCTTCTGCCTCAATAGCCGCGGCTAAAATAGGACGATCTTTTTTCCTTAATATAATATTTCGTGGAATACGCACCTCATTATCACATTCTGTATAGACATCAACTTGCTTCATTAAGCTTGTTAATCGAGTTACTTGTATCTGGTTTAAATTACGCTTAGCTTCTTCGACAGCATATTGCGAAGTAATAAGCTTAACAGAAGGAAGTTTCCAAAATTTAGTAATTCCTGCATTCTCTCTGTAGGCCGCTGAAAACAGAATATTAGCATCCAAAAATAATAGTTCCATATTTTATTTCTTGGGCTTATGGTGAGGAATCTCATCAGGATCGAGCCCCAACGCCTTCACTTCTTTCCTAGCCATTGCATAATCAGCTCGATCAACGGCATTCGATAAAATAAATTCCGCTTTTCGTTCTGCACTATACCGTTCTATAGGCAATGCCACTGCTGGTTTCAACAAGATGCCATCACCATGACTTTCCGCAATGATAAGGTCTCCTTCATGAAGATGAAGTTGCTTACGCAGCTCGATTGGTATTATTACAGCACCACGTTTACCTATTTTTGTGACTTCAAGTTTCATGTCTGTTTCTCTGAATATCAGCAAATATGCATAGAGTGTATACTTATATGAATAGCATTTCAAATTTATTGGATACGGAAATTTAACGAGCAACTCATCTTAGGGTCTGTTGATTTCAATAAAATAAACCTCTATAGTGCTTTGTGCTAAAAATTTTAGAAAAATAAAGCGTAAAAATAAGAGTAAACTATGTTAAAGCGCCTAATAACCTATCTTTTTCTAGGGGTATTGGTACTCACACTTATCAGCTGCGATCTCCTCCATACTAGCAAACCTATAGCACCTCCTGTAGTCGTAGGTGCTACGCAAGTCACGCTACAACCTTGGCAGGAAACCATTCAAGCCGTGGGTAGCCTCTCTGCTAGCCAAGGTATTGTGATTAAGCCTGAAACAAGCGGCCGCATCACTGCTATTTATTTCCATTCAGGACAAACTGTCAAAGCAGGCGACCCACTCGTACAACTCAATCCGGATATCCTCAAAGCAAAGTTAGCCGCTGCAAACGCACAAACCCAATTAAGTGCAGCGGATTATCAACGGGCATTAACCCTCTATAAGCAGAAGGTATTTGCTAAAGCCGATTTAGATAAGGCCTTAGCTAACTATCGTGCTAATCAGGCTCAGCAAGCCGAAGCGCAAGCGGCTTTTGAACAAACCCTTATCCGTGCCCCTTTTAGTGGCCGGTTAGGTCTACGTTTAGTCGATTTAGGGGATTATTTAGATCCCAGCAAACCTATTGCCAACTTAGATGCCATCGATCCTTTACGGGTTGATTTTAAAATACCTGGGACCGATGCCAGTAAAATAACAATAGGCACGAAGGTAATCATTCAGAGTAATGCTTACCCAAAACAAAGTTTTTTAGCCACTGTTTATGCAACAGATTCGCAAATAGATCCTGATACACGAAGCTTAGGACTACGCGCAAGCCTGAGTAATACCAAACAGCAACTCTTACCGGGCGCTTTTGTCAGCGTGTCCGTACAAATAGCCCAGCCACAATTATTAGCCACTGTTCCTGAAACAGCAGTTAACCAAGATGAAAACGGCAGTTATGTCTACCGAATAATCGCTCATAAAGCGGTTAAAACGCCGGTCACCATGGCTTTCCAGCGAGACGGAAAAATCGCTTTAAGTTCAGGTCTGAAAGAAGGGGAACAGATTATCAGTGTGGGTGGATTTAAAGTCATGGATAACACCGCCGTTATCGTTGGGAAGTAATTTTGCTATGAAATTCACTGAACTTTTTATTCGCAAACCGGTACTTAGCCTTGTTTTAAGTTTTCTCATCCTATTAATCGGTATTAAATCTTTTTCACTACTACCTATTCGTGAATATCCCTCTATCTCTCCATCCGTCATTACGGTAGCTACCAGTTATCCGGGTGCACCTTCCGCATTAATGGAAGGATTTGTTACGACACCGTTAGAAAATGCATTAGGAGGGATTCAAGGCATTGATGTCATCCATTCAAAAAGTAAACAAGGAAGCAGTGAAATCACTTTACAGTTTAAGCTAGGTTATGATCTTACCAAAGCCATGTCTGACGTCAGTAATGCCGTGGCTTCAGTGCGCAAACAACTTCCTCAAGCGGTGCTTGATCCGGTCATTGAGACAAAAGATCCCAATGCCGATCCCATCATTTTTATTTCATTTTCCAGTAATACATTAACTCCCCCTGCTATTTTCGATTATCTCAGTCGCGTTATTCAGCCACAGCTCCAAAACATCCCGGGTGTCAGTCAAGCGCAAATATTTAGCAGCGATACTTATGCGATGCGTTTATGGTTAGATCCGCAAAAAATGGCTGCGCATCATATTACAGCCAGCGATATTATTAACGCGTTAAAGCAAAATAACATTCAAGCGGCGCCAGGTACCTTACGTACACCCTGGGAAACCATCAATATCGATGCCAACACCGATATGACGACGGCGCAACAATTTAATAATTTAGTCATTAAAAATGAAAATAATTATTTAGTTCACCTCTCTGATGTAGGACACGCGGTATTGGGCGTACTCTCTGATCAAATGGATGCGGATATACAAGGCAATCACAACGTGATTGTCATGGGTATTGTTCCGCTTTCCACCGCAAATCCATTAACCGTTGCCAACGCTGTCAAGGCTTTATTACCACAATTACAAAACAATACACCCGATATAAACATCCATCTTGTTTGGGATGCTTCAAAATTTATTTCTGAATCCATACACGACGTTAAACGCACCTTTTTTGAAGCTTGCTTTTTTGTATTTATCGTCATCTTTTTATTTTTAGGGACTTTGCGCTCCACATTAATCCCTTTAATTACTATTCCATTATCTCTTTTCGGCGTATGCGCCGCTATGCTTATCTTAGGCTATTCGCTCAATATATTAACCTTACTAGCCTTTGTATTAGCGATTGGCTTAGTGGTTGATGATGCGATTGTCGTCCTAGAAAATATTCACCGGCACATTGAACAAGGGCTTTCTCCTTTTAAAGCGGCACTTACTGGCGCAAAAGAAATCGGCTTTGCTATTGTCGCCATGACCTTGACCTTAGCTGCCGTCTATGCACCGATTGGTTTTATCAATGATATGACCGGAATATTATTCCGTGAGTTTGCTTTTAGCTTAGCCGCTGCCGCCATTATCTCGGGTTTTGTTGCTTTAACGCTATCGCCGATGATGTGCTCCAAACTCTTAGCACATTCAACAAAGCCCTGGGCATTTATGTCAAAAATTGAAGCATTCCTAAACAGTCTAGTGAATGCTTATAAAAAATCATTAACGTGGCTACTAAAATACCGCAAAGGGGTATTAAGCTTAGCCGCTGTGATCTATCTCGCTTGTTTTGCTTTGTTTAAAACCTTACCGGCTGAATTAGCACCTCAAGAAGATCAAGGTTTTATCATAACAGCCGCGACAGGACCTACTTCCGCTAATTTAGACTATATGAAAAAATATATGGCGCAAGTAGAAGCTATCTATAAAACAATACCCGAGGTGGCAACCTACATCACCATAGCAGGAATGCCGAGTTTGAATGGTGGATTATCTTTTGCAGTCCTTAAACCCTGGAATGAACGTAAGGCCTCCAGTAAAACGATTATCCAAACTTTATTTAAACGATTTTGGAGCATTCCCGGCATCCAAGCCTTTCCTTTTAGTCCACCGGCACTGCCAGGATCAACGGGACATGCACCATTAATCATTGTTCTCAAAACAACAGACAGTTATCTTACCCTCAATAAACTTGCAAAAACGTTACAAGCCACCGTTGCTCAAGGTAACCCACGCATTTTGGGATTACAATCCAATTTAAATATGGATATGAATCAAGTGGATATCCATATCGATAAAGATAAAGCCATTGCATCCGGTATTTCCATGAGTGATATTGCCAATAGTTTGAATACTTTAATTGGCGAACCGCAAAGCAGTGTTTTTAATTGGAATGGACGTAGTTACCAGGTAATTCCTCAACTTTATCGCCACTATATGAGCACCTCGGAACAACTTAAAGACCTCTATGTACGGAGTCAAAGTGGAAAACTCATGCCTTTAGCTAACTTAATTAGTTTGCGCCACTCCGTCTCCGCTCAAAGCCTCAATCATTTCCAACAACTTCGCGCCGTCACATTGAGTGCGAATTTAGCACCGGGTTACACCGTGGGTGAAGCCGTAAACTATATAGAAAAGTTAAGTCAAAAAATTCTCCCCAAAACCGTGCAAATTGATTTTGATGGTGAAACACGCCAATTTATGCAAGCGGGAAATAGTATGGAACAAACCTTTCTGTTTGCATTGATCTTTATCTTTTTAGTACTCGCCGCACAGTTTGAAAGCTTCCGTGCGCCGTTTATTATTTTACTGACTGTGCCACTCTCATTAACAGGAGCTTTACTCACCCTGCACCTCACTGGCGGCACTTTAAATATCTACACCCAAATTGGACTCATCACCTTAATCGGGTTAATCACCAAACATGGCATTTTAATTGTTGAATTTGCGAATCAACTACAAAAGCAACAAACACTTTCACTCAATGAAATAATTATAGAAGCCGCATCGCTACGGTTACGTCCCATCCTCATGACCACAGCCGCTATGTTATTAGCTGCTCTTCCATTAGCCTTTGCTCACGGTGTAGGCGCCCAAGCACGCAGTCAATTAGGTTGGGTCATTTTCGGCGGTATGGCAGTAGGTACTTTTTTTACCCTATTTATTTTACCGATCATCTATACTCTATTTTATAGTAATAGACAAGACAGCCGCTTGGTCATTCTATAACTGAAGAAAAAAAGGAACTTGTTCTTGATAAAACTGAATAATTTCGACACTATAAACCTTTTCAGGTTTAACCCACATGGATACACGACAATCTCTCATTGAAACGGCTTATAAAAGAATCAATGAAATCAATCCTGAAACCGTAGATAAACCAACAAAAACGGTTATTTTAGAAGTCATAGAAAAGCTTGATCAGGGAAAACTTCGTATTGCAGAAAAAAAAGATAATCAATGGGTAGTGCATCAATGGCTAAAACAAGCACTCTTATTATCTTTTCGAATAAGTGCTAATCAATTAATTGATGCCGGTTATACAAACTACTTTGACAAAATTCCGCTAAAATATGCAAGTTTTGATAAACAACAATTTCAAACTCAGCAAGTCAGAGTAGTTCCTAATAGTTGTATTCGCCAGGGCGCCTTTATTGCTAAAAATACGGTTATTATGCCTTCATTTATCAACATAGGTGCTTATATCGATGAAGGGAGCATGATTGACACCTGGGCAACCGTAGGTTCTTGCGCTCAGATTGGAAAGAATGTCCATCTATCCGGCGGTGTGGGTATTGGCGGCGTGTTAGAACCTCTACAAGCTAATCCTACCATTATCGAAGATAATTGCTTTATTGGTGCGCGCTCAGAAATTGTCGAAGGTGTTATCGTCGAAGAAAACAGTGTTATAGGAATGGGTGTTTTCATCGGCCAAAGCACGCCCATCTACAATCGTAAAACTGATGAAATAAGTTACGGCAAAGTTCCCACTGGATCTGTCATCATCGCTGGCAGCTTACCTTCTAAAACAGGGCGTTGCCATCTCAATTGCGCGGTCATTGTCAAACAAATTGATAGCAAGACGCGGGAAAAAGTAGCGATTAATGAACTACTCAGAGACATACCCCTTGTACTTGAAAAGGATTAAATTTTAAATATGGATAACAACAACAAAAAACTTACCCAAGTATTTTGGTTAATTGCTCTACTGCAACTCTGTCTGTGGAGTTTTTTACCTGTCTTTATTCGACACGCTATTGGTAATGATTTAATCGAAGCGCTAACTTGGGGTCATCAGTTTGAATGGGGCTATGATAAAAATCCTTTTTTACCTGGTTTTCTCGCCCATCTGGGTGGTTTAGTTGGATTCAATGGCTTTGGAATTTATTTTATTCAACAATTGTTTATCCTTTTAGGTGTATGGTCAGTCAGAACATTGACATTTGAACTCAGTAATAACTTCGCTTATGCATTTATTGCGGCTATAGCCTTACTGGTTTGTACTTCCTATAACCTGGATGTACAGATTTATAATGATAACTATATTTTACAAGGACTCTTACCGCTCTCTGCTTTATTTTTCTATCGTGCGGTTAAAAATAATGATCTAAAGCAATGGTTTTTTTCAGCCGCTGCCTTAGGATTAGCGACTCTAGCAAAATACAGCGCTATCATTCTCCTTCCCATCTATGCCTTATACCTCCTATGTTCACCGCAACGAAAAAACCATTATTTTTCGCTAAAACCTTATTTAGCTTTGTTGCTTTATGGTTTTATTTTGCTACCTAATTTCATTTGGCTCTACCATCAAGATTTCAATGCCATCAGCTACGCATTTCTTGCCAGAGGATTACTCCATCAATTAGGTTTTTTACAATACTTAAATAATAATCTGAATTTTCTATTAACCTGCTTGGTCATAACACTCCCCTCTTTACTTGCTTTATTGACGGGTATTGAATATAAAAAAAATTCTAGTCATTATTTAGCGCAACCCTATAATGTATTTAATCCTACCGATAATAATCCACGCTTATATAGTTGTTTGCTGGGATTAGGACCTATCGGATTACTTTTTATTCTTGCTAGCTTTTTAGGTTTTTCGTTACACAGAGAATGGGGCAGCACCTTTATCAGCTTTTTAGTCACTGCTTTTCTAGCTGTTTTCCAACCGGCTATCTCTCAACGTTCGATGACACGATTTATTATATTCATCCTCACCGTGATGCTAAGTTTTAGCTTGGGTTATATTATCGTTTCAGAGAAAAAAGATACCGGTACTTATCCAGGACCAGAAATAGCAAAATTTGCCACCCAATTATGGCAGTCACATTATGCAACAAAACTATCTTATGTTGCCGGCGATCGTTATACCGCCGGTTATATTGGCTATTATTCTGTTGATAAGCCCGCTGTTTGGATGGAATGGAATAACAACACCTCACCTTGGATTAATAAAAAAGCATTGCGTTGTAAAGGTGCACTATTTGTGATTGAAAGCGGACATACCGTGCAGCACTTGTTTAAAGGATTACATTTCCCAAAATTTGTACACGACTCCTTTGCAAACTTAATTTATTTACCGCCAAAATCATTTAACTGGTATCGTAATCATACACAACAAGCACCTATTATCGTACATTTTGCGCTACTTCCTCCAAATAAAAGCGACTGTAGATAAAAATAAAATAGCGTATACTCTCCTAGTATATTGTTTTTTATTTCTATAAGGTTTTTCATGAAAATAAAAAAAATTCTGTTTATTCTCCTACTGAGTTTTCTATTAGCAACCTCTGCCTTGGCAAGCACTTCGATACAGCGTTGCGTCAAGGTCGACGCTCAAACCATTGCCGATCTCTTTGATCGTTGGAATAATTCACTAAAGCGCGGTGATGCCCATAAAGTTGACGCAAATTACACGGAACATGCTGTACTATTAGCTACCTTGGCCAATAAACCTCGCTTAACGCGTAGTGAACGTATTGAATATTTCAAAGACTTTTTAGCGAAACAACCTATTGGAAAAATTGACTCGCGCACTATAAAAATTGGCTGTAATAAAGCCATTGATACCGGTTTATACACCTTCACGCTAAAGGATGGAAAAAAGCTACAGGCGCGTTACACATTTACCTATCGCTGGAATGGTAAACAATGGTTAATTTCATCATATCATTCTTCTGCGATGCCAGAAAATCATCGCCTCGCTAATTGATAGCGAGACTCAGAAAAAAATACTATCAAATTTTGTCAACTAGGCTTAACACTTCCATAGGTATAATTTAAATGTGTTTTAGCCTGGCTATCTCCTCCAGATTTAAAAAATTGTTGTGATACAGATAACCTGGCTACTTGATCAGACGCTTCCTTTTCCATCTGTGCGATCATAGCTTCTAGCCGCTCAAATTCGCGTAGTCCGTCCAACTCAAATTCGCTTTTAATGCTTATGATACTTTTACGTAGGTCTAAAAATTGTTCTTGTCCTAGGACTGATAAGCGCCTTACTATATCTTCATCCTCTTCTAAAATTGTAGATAACCGTACATCCTCATCATATAAACTTTCAGTTTCAGTCGTATCTAACTGGCTATCTGCTAATAACTTACTATCCAATTCTTGCTCTTGCTGACTAGCATTAATTTCCTGTAATTTATCTCTACTTTTCAGCTTTGCTATTTGCTCACATAACTGTTGTTGTGAAATGATCGGTTTGTTTCCTTCTTTTTCAGATGATTTTTGAGTAACCGTTGTCTTGGGAACTATAGCTACAATTTTTGGCAGATCAGCTTGCTTTGAGCTAGAACGGTTGCTGATGGAAGTTATTGGTGACGTGGGCGTATTTTCATTATTTTCTTCCAACTTAGCTCTTCGTTCCCTTAATCTCTGCTCCAGTTCTTGATTCAAACCAATACCTATTTCTGCGCCATTGTTTTGATAGCCGTTAGCTCCTGTTGATAAAGCTGTTCCGCTAGTTAAACTATTACCATTGACAGCCACTGTTTTCACAGTCTTAGAATCGCTCCTGGTATCCGCTACTAAAGATGCTTTTATTTTTTTTATTTCGTTTTCAAGTTCTTCTATTTCTTTTTTTAAAGCAGGTATAAGAATTTGATAAATAATATAGTCTTTATTTTTTAAACTATCGTTAATGTCATGTTCCGCTATTTTTTTTTCATAATCCTTTAGACAATCGGAAATTTTTGTTTTTTTACCTTCAAGCTGCTGCAATTCTTCTTCTTTTTTTTTATTTTTAAATTGCATGGTATGTTTGAGCATTATGTTTACCTTTAAGCTTAACAAAAAATTAATTGTAATTTTCTATTATTAAGTAAATATTAAATAGCTGTGCTTGGTAAGCGAAAAAAATAAAAGGTGAGAAAACTTACTGCTAAAAAAATTACCTATAATACTTTTTAAACTAAGAAAAAAAGATTAATATAACTTGTAAAAAGTTAATTTAGATAGAAAAATTAAAGATTCGCGAACAATATTGCTTGGTGCCGACGGCCGGACTCGAACCGGCACAGCTTGCGCCACCACCCCCTCAAGATGGCGTGTCTACCAATTTCACCACGTCGGCATTAAATCTTAATCTGAGATTCCTTTTGTAGGCTTGTGGGTCAACTGTGAAGATTGAGTCGTCTTACTAACACGTGCGGGTAATTGCTGCGCAAATCCGTCTAACTTTTGAATAGGATCTTGTTTAAGCCGATGCCCGGCTAAATAGCCTAAAGAAAGACTGGTGGCAAAAAACAGTAATGCAAATAATCCAGTCAATTTGAGTAAAAAAGACCCAGAGCCTTGACTACCAAATATGGTTTGTGAAGCACCACTGCCAAAGCTTGCCCCCATTTCAGCCCCTTTACCTTGTTGTAGTAAAACCAAAGTAACGAGACCAATCGATATCAAAACATGAAATAAAAGTAACAATTGCTGTAACATAAACTTACTATACAGAGAGATGACGACTCCGCACTTGAAATTTTACGCATATCAGTGCTATCGAACACAGTCCTCATAAATGTTCAAAAACTCTGGTGCATGCAACGATGCCCCACCAATTAATCCTCCGTCAATGTCAGGCATCTGAAAAAGCGCTTTCGCATTGCCGGGTTCAACGCTGCCACCATACAGGATAGGTAATTTTTGCGCAAGATCAGGATAGCTAGCACTTATCTGTTGACGTAAAAACTGGTGTACTTCTTGTGCTTGATCGGGACTGGCAGAGACCCCGGTGCCAATGGCCCATACGGGTTCGTAAGCTAATATCCATGATCGCGATGATAGCTCAGCTAAATCCAAAATAGCCTTTAGCTGCCCTGTCAATACGGATTGGGTTTGTTTAGCTTGACGTTGTGCAAGGGTCTCACCAATACAAAGGATAGGGGTTATACCTAATGCTATAGCCAACTTAAATTTTTTAGCAATCTGTTCATTGGTTTCTGCATAGTATGCACGTCGTTCGGAATGGCCTAGCAATACATATTGACAACCAAATTCAAGTAGCATAGATGCCGATATCTCGCCGGTAAAAGCGCCTTCCTTTTCTGAAGCCATATTCTGCCCCGCCCACCCAATCCAGCTCTGCTGTAATAATACTTGCGCTTGCTCTAGAAAAATATACGGCGGACAAACAATCATTTTTACTTCGGGATGTTGTTTTTCAGAAGCCTTGAGTGCAGTTAATAATTCCTTCACCGAAAGCTTGCTACCGTGCATCTTCCAATTGCCGATAATAAAACGTTTACGCATAATTTCCTCTTATTAATGGGGTGCTTTCATTAAGCTCTAACTGTGCTCTACTCTCAGCACTTGAATTTTTGGCGTTGCCACTCGATTCACAATCCTCATGTATTCTACATACATTGCGGTTGCTCACCTTCGCGCCCCCTTGCCGAAAACCCAATTGTTGTGAGTATACAGAACTTCTGGTAGCAAAACGTTGTTTAAACAAACTAAAATAATTTTGTATTGGACTGCATAAAGTTTTGCTAGCGCCGCGAACAGGAAAAAATACCTTAGAAAACCGCTCTTCTCTTAAACGACTTAAATGATCTTTCTCTTCAGCGGTTAATTCTGCAAAACCAATGAGATAGGCAAAAATTTGTCCTTCCATCCTTTGCTTTTCTTGCAAATTTAACAGCGTATTATTCATTAATAGATCAAACGTCTTTTTTATAAGGACCTCTCCTTGTATTCTATCAACCCTTAAAAATAACTTTTCTAACCAAGGAGAATAAAATTTATTAAAATATTGTTTTTTTTCGTGCGCGAATAAGGGTGAAGTGGTAAAAAAAACATAGGAAAAAATTAACCTTAATCCATCCCCCTCTTTTTCTATTAACAATAGCGGCAGTTTGCATGCATCCGCTTTCTCTAATAACACAGTAATAAGCGTTGCTAAGCCCTCGATTTTAAGCCGATTCGATAAAGGCTTACTAACATTCTCTAGCCACGTTGTTAAACTACACCACATGAAACTAAAACCATTGTTTTGAATCTGAAAAAGCTGCCTATCAATCGTTGCTGTGTCCGCTTTAGTAATAAGGAGTTTAGTTACACTGACCAGGTTATTGGTTTGTTCCTCGTCTAAAGTATGGTGGGCGATACAAGCCATCACCTTTTGAATAACATTAAACCCCTTTCCTGCAAAGCCCAAAATAATATCATTAACCACTTCAGTATTTACTTTTTCTAATAGCATTTGCAAACAGCTAGCCACAGCTTGCATCCTCGCCCTATTTATTAACGGTAAATTAGATTGCAGCAGCTCATTAAATAGGAAATAAACAATCGCTGGATTATCCGCCTTTTTTTCAAACGACGAGACAATGAGAGCATTGCGGAAGCAATGCGAAGTTGAGGAGCCCGCGATAGGCGTGCGTTGACGGGCGAAGCAGGAAACGCATCACGC